>JAGHZQ010000065.1 GCA_017746715.1 Cyanobacteria bacterium SBLK | reverse complement strand
GTTATCCTGTCGTCAAAAAAGGTTTTTCGCGGGTCAAAAAAAATAAATCTGGTTAATTTGTTCCCTGATTTCCTCAATTTTCTTCCCTTCCTCAGCTTTCCGTTCTTAGCTGAGTTCTTTTCCATAGTCTAAACTCTAGTTGATGGTAAACCATTAGCTCCATCGACCGCGTTATCCACTGCCGTGAGGGTAATATCCCCCGCTAGGTTAATTGTATCGGTGACTACATTACCATTCGCACTATTAATCGCGGTAATCAAGCTCGCCGAGTCCGTGGCAGTAAACACGACTAACTTGCCCGTAAAGTCATCCATCGCCCATTGTTCGAGTCCCAACCCCGCTTCGATGCTTCCGGTTTGGACTTCTAAGTTCCAATCTCCTCCCACAGCGGCATTTCCCGTTAAATTGGTCGATGCGGCTACATCTGCTCCGGTTAACCCTGCGAGAGTATTGATTAGTTCAATCCCGTTGCCGCCCAAGGCAGTATAACAGGCATACAGTAAAATATCTGCTTCCGGAGTTAAGGCGACTCCCCACTGTTCTAATTGTGCTTGGTATTGGGAGATGGTTTCATGAGAAACGTAAGCATTGCCCAGCCAGAATTCTCCTTCGTTTCCTTCATTGAGCAAGTGTACCGCACTAACTTCTCCCCCTTGTTCGGCAATCTCGATCAGGGTTTCGGTGACAAAATCAATCCCATTTTCCTGATGGGTCACTACTTGGGAAATCGTGCCGCTTTTACCGCCGTAGAGTAGGGTTTGATAGTCTTCTACTCCTTCATCAATAAAACTGGTTTCTACGGTATCGCCGATCGCTTCTGGAAATAAAACAACAGTGGGATCGTGACTCATGAGGTTGCGATCGATCGCATTCACTCGTCCGGCAGCCATGAGGGTAATATTCTCGCCCTTGACTTCTCCGGCAATAACTGTATCCCCTTCATTAATGGAGGTATCCGATTTGACTAACCGCACCGTCCCGTCAGGATTAGCGATCGCTTCATTCGTATGACCGGCTTCACTCCCACCAGTAAGGTAACGAGGAATATCTACAGCACGAATCCCGAGGGAGTTTCCGGGTATCGCGACGCTTCCTTCAACGGGAGCGGCATCCAAAACTAAGTTTACCACCATCCCTTCGTGAGAAAGTCGGACTTGACTTTTTTCGGGAACGGCGGCGAGGGTAATATTTCCACCTTCTGCTTCGACGTTTCCGATGGAGATGATGCCCCCACCCACTAACCAAAGACTTTCTCCAGAAGAGACCGCGAGATCGGCCTGGTTGACAATCCAACTGGGGTTATCTTGGTCAAAGATCAAGCTCGTAGGATTGCCAATTAATTCGCTGTAATTATTATCTCCGTAGGCGTTGAAATAGTTCCCCCAAAACCAATTCTCGTAGCGGTAGTGGCTCCAAAACTCCCCGGTACGTCCAAACTTGCCCCTTGGGTGAAGACCCATCCCGCGGGGTTCATCAGAAATAGGTTGGAGTTCCCTCCACTAAGTTGAATCAGTCCTTGAACGATGCTGGTTTTTCCTCCCGTGACTCGTCCGACGATGTTGTTAATGGAGGAGTTGGAAAGAAAGTCAGCGATTTCTTGGGGGTTGAGTCCAAATTCTTGAAAAGAGTGGAAGAGGTTCGCGCCAGCTTGGATGCCGCCATCGATTTTATAGGTATTGCCGTTGTGATGGATGAGGGTCCCCGTTCCATCGGGGGCTGCGATGATGGAGCTCGCCCGAGCGGCAAGGGGTTGCATTCCTATTACCCAAGTTAAGAGCAAAAGGTAGAGCCATTTGGGCAATTTGCAAGTGCATTGAGTGTTCATGAATAGGAATCTAAGCAGATTGGAGATTTTTATAGCATTTCTTGATTAGACGAGGTACATCTGAAAATCTAAAAACTCTTGCAATAAGAAGATTTCACTGTACTCCATCTATTCAAGCAATACTAGACAATATAATTCTTATTTCTCAATCTGATTTATTTTTTGTTGGAATTCTTCATAAACTACTCTTCGGAAAAGAATAATTTCTAATTCTCTCTATACTTGTTTTCAAAGGTTTTCAGCATGTTTTTCGCAATAATAAGTAGTACTCACTTGACATCAAAAAAACTTATTCATCAAAAGAAATATATTGACCCCCTAATGCTTCAACGATAGTGTGAGTATTGGCAATTAACATTTTTAGGTAGCTATCCCCTTCACTTCCCATAACACCAATTGAGTCGGAATAAAGCTGGCGATCGCTCAATTTTACCCCTGCTTCTTGTGCGACGGTTTTGATTAAAGTTGGGTTAATGGTCGTCTCTGCAAAAATTGCTGGGATGCCTGCTGCTTTAATATCATCGGAGAGGGTTTTTACAGTTTGGGCGCTGGGTTGCTCTTCCGTACTCATGCCGATTAAAGTTCCCGTTACTTCTAATCCATAGGCGCGGGCGTAATATTCAAAGGCATCGTGAGTAGTCACGAGTTTGCGGTTTTCCGGGGGGATAGTTGCGATTTGTTCGCCGATCCAAGCATCCAATCGCTGCAACGATGCTTGTAATTTTTCGGCATTCTCTTCAAAGACTTCGCGATCGCTCGGGGATAATTCGATGAGGGCATCTCGAATCGCCTCCACCATAACGATCCCATTTTCTGCATCCCCCCAAACGTGGGGATCTCGAACGTTTTGCCCGTAATTCGTATTTGTTAGGGCCTTAACTTTTTCTCCGACAGCAATTTTCGTTGCTTTGACGCCTGTTCCTTGGACGATGCGGATGAGAGCGGGTTCGAGATTGTAGCCATTGTAAAGAATGAGATCGGCGCGTTCTAAGGCGATCGTGTCTTGGGGAACGGGTTCGTAAATATGAGGGTCTTCTCCTGCTTTGAGAATCCCTGTTAGCTCGATTTCGTCGCCTCCCACCTTTGCCGTTAAATCGGCAATGATGGTGCTGGTCGCGACGACTCGGGGGCGAGTGCTTTCCTCTTCGGCGTTTGGGCTATTGCAACCATTGAGAACAACCCCGATCGCCACGATCGCGATCGTCCACTTGCGAACTTTTTTTCCCAGAATGCGAGTCATCATTTTCCAGTCTCCTTCATGATTTTTATCATATTCCTTTCATAATCTTTATCATATTCTTTTCATTTTCTGCTAGGGTAATTTTGTAGGGGTGCAGATATTGCATCTCGACAGATGGTAAATGGAGGGAAACGAATGGATGGAACGAACGCGATCGCGATACGGGATTTGGGGGTGAAATATCGCACCCTAGAAGCCTTGCGGGGAATTAGTCTTGACTTGAAACCGGGACGGCTGACGGCAGCGATCGGTCCCAATGGTGCGGGAAAAAGCACGTTACTCAAGGCAATGTTAGGATTGATTCCTGCAATGGGACAGCCGGTGATGTATGGCGATCGCGCCTTGCAAAAACAGTTAGATCGGGTGGCTTACGTTCCCCAACGAACGCAAATCGACTGGAGTTATCCCGCGACGGTGTGGGATGTGGTGATGATGGGACGGGTACAGAAAACGGGTTGGTTTCGCCGTTTTTCTGTGGTGAGTCACCGCATTGCGAAAGAAGCCCTCTCGCGGGTGGGAATGTTAGGGTTTAAAAATCGCCCCATCGGACAGTTATCGGGAGGACAGCAACAGCGCGTTTTTTTAGCGCGTTCTTTAGCGCAAGAAGCGGAAATTTTCTTTTTTGACGAACCTTTTGTGGGAGTCGATCGCAAGACGGAAGCGGTGTTATTTCAGATTTTTCGCGAGTTAGCCGATGCGGGGAATATTGTTTTAGTTGTCAATCACGATCTCGGAGAATCCATTACTCATTTTGACGATCTGATTTTGCTCAATAAGGAATTGATTTCTGTCGGACAAAGGCAAAGCGTTCTACAAGAAGAAAACTTATATCGTGCTTATGGTGGGAAAGTCATGTTCTTTTCCGAAACATCCGATCGCATTGCTGCATAATTTTGCATTTTAAATTTTGAATTTTGAATTGATGGAAGCTCTCCTCGAACCTTTACAATATGGCTTTATGCAGCGATCGCTTGTCGTTGCCGTTATCGTTGGCATTATCTGTGCGGTGGTGGGATGCTATCTCATGGTACAACGCCTCGCTTTACTCGGGGATGCCATCAGTCATTCCGTTTTACCCGGACTGGCGATCGCTTTTATGGTTGGGGCAAATATTTTCATCGGTGCATTTATCGCCGGAATTATCAGTACGGTTTTTATTAATATCATTCGCACGCGATCGCAAATTAAAGAAGATGCGGCGATGGGGATTGTCTTCTCGGCTTTTTTCGCTTTGGGAATTACTCTCATTACCGTTATCCAAAAAGATAATAAAATCGACCTCAATCACTTTCTTTTCGGCAATATTCTCGGCGTAACCCTTGGGGACGTTCGCGATACGGCGATTATTGCTCTCATTGTTTTAGCGATCGTTTTTCTGCTCTACAAAGAATTGTTATTTTATACCTTTGATAAATTGGGCGCACAAGCTGTTGGATTACCTGTTGGTGTTCTTGATTTTAGCCTGATGATTTTGATTGGGATGACCATTGTCGCCAGTTTAAAAGCAGTCGGTGTGATTTTGGTACTTTCCCTGCTGATTACCCCCGCAGCGACGGCTTATTTATTAGTCACCCGCTTGCATCAAATGATGTTTTTGGGTGTTATTTTTGGCATTCTTTCCAGTATTAGCGGGATGTATATCAGTTACTTTTATAACTTGCCTTCAGGACCCGCGATCGTTTTAGTAGCAACGGGTTTATTTATTTTAGCCTTTTTATTCAGTCCAACCCAAGGCATTCTTGTATGGGGAGACGGACAAAAAATTGACAAAAACTGATTCAATCTGTTAAAATATAAGGATGTCAACATTAATAATAGATATCCGTCAAAAAATAGATCGGGATGAGTTTGAGTTATCCAAGCACGCTGTCGATCGCTCGATTCTGAGAGGAATTCGGATTACTGAAATTAAAGAGGCGATCGCCAATGGACAGATTATCGAGGACTACCCAGATGATAAATATTTTCCTAGCTGTTTGATTTGTGGCTCAACCTCAAGCGATCGCATTCTACATATTCATTGTAGTTATCCCTCTCGTCCTTCGATCAAAATTATTACTTTATACGAACCCGATATCAACCAATGGAACAAAGATTTTACCCAGAGGAAATAGAAAAATGAGTCAAAACTTTCAAGAAACATTGATTGAAACAACCGTTACCTATGTTTTAGAAAAAGATGGTCAATTTTTCCTTATTGAAAACGTCCCAGCAAGAGTCAACTCAGAAACAGGAGAACAGCTTTTTTCTCCTGCAACGGTAGAACAATTACAACAAATTATTTTGAATCAAAGTAAACCCGTTCGTTTTGTTGAGACTCCAGTTTATGACTTTGCTGCCTGAAGAAGGTTTAGAATCAATATAAAATAAGCTCCGATTATAGCGAATATGGGGATAAAAACAGCAAATTGCGCGATTGCAACATTTGTATGAGAATAGAGAAAAGCATTCCACGCGAAAGCCATGACAGCCCAAACCAGTCAAGCAACAAGAACCGTTACGATCCACAGTAGTATGCTTCCAGGGTTGGATACTTTGAAAGCAAAAGGGGAAAAAGGCGTATTTGAGGTCATTGAATCTTTAAAAGACTTTTCTGAAGCATTTGTCAAAGAAAAAAAGATTAAAAAAGCGACAGCCTCAGATAATAAAGATTATTACATGATTAGTGCGCCGAATGACTATCGTATTGTTTTTACCTTTGAGGGTGAAGATATTGTTGTTTTTGATATCTTTTTGAAGCAAAGACCCGCTATATTTACTGGAAAAGCTCAAAATCCTGAAGAATAAATGAAAGATTTTTTACAACTTGACAACTTGCAACTTGAAGCAGATTATTCTCTTTTCCTACAAGAGTTAAAAGACTTCAAAAATTTACTCGACTCATCTCGCTTTCTCTCAGAACAAGATGAGATTCTACCTTTTTTTAGGCAAAAACTGCATTTATCTCTTGCAATCGGTACGTACTATCCTGAAATTTTACAACCCGATCGCAGATCGCATTGCCTTTGAGTACGATCTATTTGGAGATTTTGCCTGCGATCTCGTCGTTGGCGACTCAACCCGACGATCCTATTGTTTTGTCGAGTTTGAGAATGCCGTTGAAAGTTGAAAATAGTATTTTCCGAACAACGAAACGCAATCTCTCGGAATGGTCGCCACGTTTTGAAAGAGGATTTTGCAAAGTTCCAAGAATTCAAATTCTTGGCTGAAAACTAAAGTCAGCTAAAGCAGACTAGAATATCACCTTTATATTAACCCGTTTTAACGGGTTTTCGCTTTCAGCCTTGGATTTGAATCCAAGGCTGATATAGATTTACATTTTTGAGATGCACCCAATTGTCGATTGGTTTTATAAATTAGATACTCAGTCAGAAACGAGAGATTTTGAAGATCGTTTTGGCGGGCGATCGCTTTACAGCATGGGACTCTTGATTATTGGTAGAGATGCCGATCTTTCAGAGAAGGAAAAAGATCGTTTAGAGTGGCGCAAGCGCAAATTATTGGTAAATTCAAATCATATTTATTGTTTGACTTTTGATGACTTATATCGAACTTTAGCAGTACGTCGAGATATTTATAACATTTTCGTAAATAGCGATCGCGACGAGTAAAAACGGACAATATTGCGATCGCACAAATATTGCCCGCAAACTCAAATTATTTCACAAACTGAGGCATGATTTCCGCCGCCGTAAACAAGCCATAAAGTCCTTGGCGATGCAAGGAAACCCCAGCTTTCAAATAGCCAAAAGCGGGACCGCAGACATTGGCCGCCATGCTGGTTTCATCCCCTAATGTAAAAGTATGGGTGGAGGTTTTCCCTTCAAAGGTGCGTCCCGTCACTTTAACATTGGTGCTGAGAGGTTTCTTCGCATTGCGAGTGTCTACTATGCCGCCAACCGTCACGCGATCGCGGCTGCAAATTCCCCCCAATTCCAACATGATATCGTCGGCGTGCTCCATATTTTCTAAGGTCAGAATGCCATTGGTTTTATCCAAAAATGCCTCGACCTCTGCATCGCTCATCGCCCTCGCCTTTTCCACGTCAAACCCCGGTAAATGGGCAATATCCTCGCGAATGGTGGCACGATAAGCCTCCCAGTTGGCAATCCCCACACCAAAAGTAATGGTAACGCTATGAATCTCTGCATAACTTTGCGCCGCGATCGCCGCCACTGCCGTCAATAACCCCGGAGTTGCCCCGCAGCCCGCCATATAGGTCATTCCCGCCCCTTTGAAGTCTTCTCCCATAGCTAAAACTTGTTCCATTGCAGAGGTGCGCTTGAGGGCATCCACGAGCACCCCTTGCCAACCCGCATCGATGAATTGTCGGGCGACGGAAGCCATAAATGTATTGGGTAAATTAGGGAGGGCGAGAAAGTAGCCATCAACGTCTGCTTTTTCTAACAAATCTTGAATGCTATTGTTACTTAATACCCCGCCAGATTCGAGATAGCCCACAGAATCCTTTTCTCGATAGATTTTAGCGCAGGCATCCCCGTCCAACCCTGCCGGATCGTAAGCGTATCCCTTGCGATCGGCGATCGCAACTAACTTCATCTCCTGCTTGGGTGCAAGGACTTTTGCGGCGGCTTGTCCTAATCCCCCAAACCCCAACACGCCAACTTTAATCTGATTCTGCACTGCTGTCACGATCTCCTTCTCAATTTGAACAGTTTTTTATTATCCCGCGAGAAGGAAGCCGCGATCGCGCCCTTCAACAAAAATATAGAAAAGTAAAAAATAGGGGATGGAAAACGGGATGATTTGCTTCCTCATCCCTATTTTTAAGAGTTAAGCCGCCACTAAATCCTCTACAATCCGGACGGTACGACCCACCGCCGCCGCGAGAGGAGGTAGCGATCGCACCAATTCCACCATTGCTTCGAGGGAAAGTGCCTGACGGGCATCGGAAACGGACTTTTCCGGCTCGGGATGGCATTCGATCAGCAAACCATCGGCACCGCAGGCGATCGCGGCTTTGGCTAAGGGGGCGATTAATTCCCGCTTTCCGGTAGCGTGGGAAGGATCGACGATGACGGGGAGGTGAGTGAGTTGTTGCAGGGCGACGACTGCTCCTAAATCCAAAACATTGCGAGTATAAGCATCAAAACTGCGAATGCCCCGCTCGCAAAGAACCACATTGGGATTGCCATGACTTAAAATATACTCTGCCGCCCCGAGAAATTCTTCGAGAGTTGCCGAGAGTCCTCGCTTGAGTAAGACGGGTTTGCCAGCTTGTCCGAGGGCTTTGAGGAGGTCGAAATTTTGCATATTGCGACTGCCAACTTGTAACATGTCGGCATGAGTCGCGATCGCTTCGATCTGGGAAACGGCCATGACTTCGGTAATCACGGGAATACCGAATTTTTGCCGCACCCGAGCGAGAATTTCCAAGCCTTCTTGTCCCAATCCTTGGAAGGAGTAGGGAGAAGTTCTCGGCTTATAAACGCCGCCCCGTAAGGCTTGTACGGGAGCATTTCCCAATTTGCGGGCGACGGTTTCCATTTGCGTTATACTTTCGACGGTGCAGGGTCCGCCAACGATGACGACTTCCGCACCGCCAAAAGTTACGCTTTCGGAGAGTTGCACGGGGGTTTTGTGTTGGGGGTGGGTTTTTTCGTTGAGTTTGGTCGTTAACATGATTTCCTCGCGAACATAAAGGGCAATAAAAAAGCCCGGACTGTGCCGGGTTAGAAGACAACGCAACGCAAACGCATCTACCCGGCTAAGTTGGCGGCCAGATAAAGTAAAATCCGTAAAACCAAGAGTAGAGCGTCGCGATCGCCATTTGTCTCGATAGAGTTGTAGGTGGGTCTTTCCAAACCATTAAAAAACCGCAAGTTTGTTACGCTTGCGGTTCGCCGATTTCATACCAGATTCAACTGGATTCACTGTCGGCGAACCAAGCTAAACCAATAATAAAAATAGCGGCAATTGAATTTCATCGCTCTGGAAAGAAAAGTTGGTATTACATTAACAGAGATAAATCGAGATGTCAAATCAATTCAAAATGATCGATTCAAAATTGCGATCGCCGTCACGGCACTCATTTCGACTCCGCCACTCTTTAACTGGTGAGGTGGTGAGGTGGTGAGGTGGTGAGGTGGTAACTGGTGAGGTGGTGAGGTGGTGAGGTGGTGAGGTGGTAACTGGTGAGGTGGTAACTGGTGACTGATTAAAGCGGTCTGGGTAATTCAATGGTTAGCATCGTACCCCGATCGCGTTGAGACTCGCAAGATAAACGCCCCCCATGCTGTTCGACCACGATCGAGTAACAGATGGATAATCCTAATCCTACCCCTTTCCCAACGGGTTTGGTGGTAAAAAACGGCTCGAAAATGCAGCCTCGTACCGCTTCCGTCATGCCAATGCCATTATCCGCGATCGCGATCGTCACTCGTTCTTCCGAGAGCAATTGGGTTTGAATGGTTAGGGTCGGTGTTTTGACAAGATCTTGCGCGATCGCTTCTTCGAGGGCATCAATGGCATTGGTGAGAATATTAAGAAACACTTGATTCATCTGTCCGGCATTGCATTTGATGGGGGGTAGAGATTGATAATCTTTGGCGACGATAATAGCAGGGCGCTTGGGTTGGGCATTCAAGCGACTTTTCAGCACCAAGAGGGTACTTTCTATCCCTTCGACGAGATCCACCGGCTTAATTCCCGCTTCGTCAAGACGGGCAAAAATTCGCAAGGAGAGGACGATATCACGAATTCTGCGGGCTCCTGTAGCGATGGACTCGAGCATTTTGGGCAGATCGTCGGCGACGAATTCGAGATCGATATCGTTTAAAAATTCGCGAATTTTCGGCGGTGCTAGAGGAAATTCTTGTTGGTAAAGTTGGACGAGGTGCAGCAGATCTAAAATATCGCTCCGCAAATGTTCTGTATTGCCATAAATAAAACTGACGGGATTGTTAAGTTCGTGGGCGATTCCCGCCACCAATTGACCCAAACCCGCCATTTTTTCCGTTTGAATCAGTTGTGCTTGGGCGATTTTTAATTGTTTGAGGGTTTTTTGCAATTGGGCGTTATTTTGGCTCAACTCTTGGGTGCGTTGCTCGACTTTGGATTCGAGATCGTGACTGTATTCTGTCAGTTTGCCATAGGCCGATTGCAGTTCGAGAACGGTTTGATTGAAGGCTTTGGCAAGGGTTCCGATTTCATTTTTCGCGAGGACGGGGGTGGTGGGAAGCGCGTGAAAGTCTTGGCGTTGAACGCCCTCGCTGACTTGGCGGGCGGTTTTGGCGACGATCGCGATGGGGCGGACAATTTGACGCGCCACGATCCACATGCCCAAAGCCAAGAAAACCGAGCATCCCAAACCGATCGCGGTAATGGCGATCGCTAAATCGCGGGCGGGAGCAAAGGCTTCTTGCTGGCTCTGCTCCGCAATCAGGGCAATATCCTGCCGTTCTAAAAAGCGATAAACACCGATGGCGGGAATGCCGCGATAGTTGCGATAGAGTCCGCGATCGCTTTTCCCCTCCATGGCGGCGTTAATGCCTTCGCTCGAGAGTCCGTCCGCAAACTCTGGAGACCCAAATCCCACCGCCGTCACGAAAACGTAGCGCTGTCCCAACTCACCGCCAATTTTCCCCCCCACATTGCCCACGATATAGCTTTCTCCCGTTTCGCCCAACTCCCCCTCGCGACTGACAATTGTATCGATGCGTTCGAGATCCAAATGAGCGGCCAGAGAACCGAGATTTTGCCCATCTTTGTTAGAGATGGGCGTTTCGAAGGTAATTTGCGGTCTACCGGTATTGGGATCGGCGTAGATATTGACGTTAGGTAGGGGGTTGGCGGCAAATACGAGTTTGCTGTATTGCACCCGAGGTTCGTATTGACCGATTCCTTGGGAGTCGCTCGAGGCAATGATGCGACTGCTGCGGGAGAGCAGAAACACTTCTTTGAGTCCGGATTCTCCATCGGCAAACGTTTGCAAAATCTCGTCGAGAAATTCGCGATCGCCGTCTTCGCCTTCGAGAGATAAGGCTTCGATGCGATCGCGGACGGGGGGCAAATCGGCAAGGGATTGCAGCGATCGCGCGCGATCGAGTAACCAGCGATCGATTTCCGCTTCTTTGAGGGAAACCGCCAAAGTCAAGCGATCGAAAACGGCTTGAGTGAGAGAGGATTTGGCGCGATCGAAAGCAGCGACTCCCACCAAAGTGACGCCAATGAGGGAGAGGACGAGAAACGAACCAATAATTTGCACCAGCAGGCTTTTTTTCCAAATCCCCATGTTTTAAATTCAAAATTCAAAATTTAAAATTCAAAAATTTTTGAATGGCGAGAGAATATTTTGAATTGTTAATTGTTAATTGTGATTACCAATCTTCCGCGATCGCTTGAATTTCGGCGATCGCTTCATCTGCGGCTTTGGCGGGAGTCCATTCTTCAGTGAGAATGCGAGAAATGGCGCGACCCCAAATATTCTCTGCCTGCACGCGAGCATAAGCTGGATTAAAAACGGGATAGGCGGGACGAGTGGAACCGGCACTAAACTGTTTGGCAGCCACGGCGACATGGGGATCGCCCTCATCGTTCCAAAAGGGATCTTCCCACAATTCCGGCATAACGGGAAACCAGCGACCGGCAGATCCTTTGACGTATTCTCCCAAGCGATCGGGTTGAATGAGGAAGGCAAGGAATTTTTTGGCGGCTTCTTGTTGGGGAGAAGTGGTAAAAATGAGGGCGTGCTTGACTCCAACGATATAGTTAGGCGGCTCGCCATCGGGTTCGTTGGGAAAGGGAATCGTTGCCATTTCTTCGCGATAGACCTGCGGATCGCTGCGTTGGGAAGCCGGAATGGAGAGGGTGGGATTCAGGGTCATCACGACTTGCCGATTGAGAAAACTGGTATTGTTATCGGCATCGAGCCAAGCGATCGCGTTATCGGGAACGTAACCTTCGCGATAGAAATTAACGAACCATTCGAGAGCTGTTATAATCCCTCGACGAATTTCCGGACGATGAACTTGAAGATTGCCTTCGCGATCGACGATTTCCACGTCGTAGGCTTCGAGAATTTGCTCGAATTGATAGAAGGTATCGACGGCATGGGGAGCATAAGTTAATCCCAACCCATAAATATCTGTTTTGCCCTGACTTCTGAGACGATTTTGCACTTGCTTCCAAAAATTCCAAAAATCATCCCAATCTTTAGGGATATCGGCTTCGCTAAATCCCGCTTCTGCCAGTAAATCCCGCCAATAGTGAATGTGAATGGTTTGCTGTTCGATGGGGACTGCATAGTAGGCGCGTTGGTTGGTTTTTTGGTTTAAGAGGCGCACGGATTCGAGGGCGCTTTCACTATAGCGAGATTTAACGGGTTGAATGACTTCCGATACGTCTGCCAATTCCCCCGTCCACGCCCAACTCGGACTCTTGGTAAAGTCGGTGCGGACGGAAAATAAAATGTCGGGCGGTTCTCCTGCTTCTAGGGTTTGAAGGGCGCGAGGCAGGATATCTTCTTCGTGGATAAATTCTAAATTAATTTTTAAGGTTTCGCGTTCTTGCCATTGAGCGATCGCGGTTTCGAGGGCTTGGTCTTCTTCGGGATAAAATCCCTGACTCCACCAAATGGTTAAGTTATTACGTTTTTTGTTACTAGCAGTGGATTCGGAGGAGGCGTTTTCGGTGCAACCGTTCAGCAGGAGAAAGAATAGCAGGAGGAAGAACAAAGAACGAGGGCGCATTGGAGTTGAATTCGGTAGCGTTATTGCCCTACTATAGCCAACTTGGTTCGCAGCCCATTCATGTCATAATTAAAGCCCGAGAATAGCATTCTTGTTATGCCTGCAACACCCGTTCAACCCTTAACCCTCGAAGCCTTCCTCCAACTTCCCTATATTGAGGAATCGCCAGCATGGGAATATATGCCAGCATGGGAAAACACGCCAACAGGAGAACCTACCGGACAAGCCCAGCAAAAACCAATGCCTCAAACTCAACACAGTCGATTGCAATTTAAACTTTGCGAGGCTATTAATCAAGTTGGAGAAGGTGACGAGATTGCTTGTGCTTTTCCCGAGTTACGATGCACTTTTGGAGATCGCTCAATCGTTCCCGATATTTCTGTACTGCGTTGGGAGCGGATTCCCATGACACCGGACGGGGATATTATGAATAAGTTTAATTCATATCCCGATTGGGCAATTGAAATTCTCTCGCCAGACCAATCTGCCAATCGCGTCACGGCTAATATTTTGCATTGTTTAAAATATGGGTGCGAATTAGGTTGGTTTATCGATCCGAAAGATCGCTCTATTCTCGTTTTTCGCTCCAAACAAGAACCCATTATTTTCGCTCGGGAGGATTCCTTACCCGTCCTCGCTGGCATCGATCTTGATATTCATGTCAGTCAAATATTTGATTGGTTAAAAATGAAGCGCATAGCAACAAGCTAAGATATAATTGAGGATTAACTTTAATGATTAATACAAGGAATAAATATCCAGCCAATGCGTGGGATTAAAAATGAAGATTTGCGGTTTATTATCAAAATATGGGGATTGAGTCGCCTATTAATTATATTGGCTTTGTGGGGAATTGCACCGCTTTTAGACGTTCCTGCCGGACATATCCAACCCGCGATCGACCTGCAAGCCTTTGCTTGGTGGGATGGAGAATGGTATTTAAAAATTGCCGCGCAAGGCTATGACTATATCGATGACGGCCAACAACATTCTGTGGCTTTTTTTCCGCTTTTTCCCCTGCTGATTCATCTACTGACGCGAGGGGGAATTTCTCCAGAACTGGCGGGAGTTGCGATCGCAAATTTTGCTTTTTTAGGTGCCGCGCTCTTGCTCTATTTCTGGGTTAAAGAACGAAATGGAGCGGGTGCGGCAAAATGGTCGGCAGCGGTTCTCGTATGGTGTCCCTATTCTCTCTATGGAACGGTTATTTATACTGAAGGATTATTTTTTTTATTAACCATTTTGACATTACAAGCCTTCGAGAAAAAAGAATATTTGAAAATGTCCCTTTTCGGCATTTTGACGACAGCAACTCGCGGTCCCGGTATCGCCGCGATTCCTGCCTTTTTATGGGTTTCTTGGCGAGAAAATCGGCGGAAAATCGCTTATGCGTCCAGTGTGGCGATCGCGGGAGGAATTTGCCTTTATAGCTTGTATTGTGGGTGGCAATTCGGCGATCCGTTAGCATTTGTCAAAGTCCAAGCCGCATGGGGGCGATCGCGAACGATCGATCTCTTAGACTGGTGGCGAATTCTCATGTATGTCGCGATCGGCGTTCCCAATTACGATGCAGGAGGAATTAAAGATATTGGGCATCCCTTGGCGTTTATCTCGATTTGTGCCATTGCTTTTGGACTCTGGAAATTTCGCGATCGCTTGGGGGCAATTTCTCCTTATGGCGGTGCGTTTTTAATTCTCGTTCTTTGGTTATTGGGAGGCGATCCTTTTCTCACTATTTTTATCGTTCTCGGCGGAATTCTTTTACTTTGGCATACTAGAAAAAAACTCAGTTTGGCAACGACACTTTACGGTTTCTTGAGTTTGGGATTGATTTTAACATCCGGTCGTAGCGACTCTTCAGAACGTCTTGCGTATGGTATTATCTCCCTATCTATGGCCGCAGGAATTTTGCTAAACAAACACCCTCGTTTGGGTTATGGAATCTTAGGCGTGAGTGGCGTTATTTTGGCAACTTTTGCCATCCGTTTTGCCCAACAATTATGGATTGCTTGAAGGGAGTGGATAGTGGATAGTGGATAGTGGATAGTGGATAGTAACAACAAACAACAACAATGAAAGAAGAACTACTGAAAGGGAGCGAACATCGCGAGGAAATGATTCGCGTTGTCGATCGCGCCGAACAAGCCTTAAAAACTTGGGAAGTGACGGTGACGGATTTCTTCTCTCCTCCCGTACTCGTAGAAGTGCGAGAAAAGTTTGCCAAACTCACCGAACTCGAGCTATTGATTTGGGGAGGATATTCCCAAGCAGAACGCCAAAGAATCGCGATCGCCCGTTCGGAACTCCCTTTAGATGAATCCCAAGTGGAACTCGCCGCGATCGATATTGCGGGCAATTTTCTCTTCGATCCTGCCACTCATCGGGATTTTTTAGGGGCAATTTTGGGAACGGGAGTGGTGAGAGACAAAATTGGGGATATTCTCGTCTTGGGAGAACGCGGCGCTCAGGCGATTGTCGTACCGGAATTGGTAGAATTCTTAGAGATGAGTTTGACGCAGGTGCGATCGGTTTCCGTGCAAGTACGACGTATCGCTCTAAGCGAATTGAAAGTGCGCCCCCCTCAAAAGAAAGAAGTGACAACCGTCGAAGCATCTTTGCGCTTGGATGCGATCGCGTCTGCGGGTTTGGGAATGTCGCGCAATAAAATGGTAGAAGCGATTTCGGCTGGAGACGTACGGGTCAATTGGAAAGAAATCAAACAACCCAGTTATAACGTGAAATCCGGCGATTTGATTTCTTTGCGGGGAAAAGGACGGGTAGAAGTTGGAGAGATTGCCGTGACGAAAAAGCAGCGCTATCGCGTGCAAATGACGCGGTTTAAATAGGTCAAGAAGTCTGATTTGCAGTTAAAATGACCACTACAGCACCATCATCCTTCGTTAGCGTCCAAGCGCAATCCATGAATACAACGGTTTCTTCCTCTCGGCTTCTCGATTATTCATCTCTAAACTCTCTCTCGGAAGTCTGGCCGATCGCTGCCAGAGAATTCAGTACGACCCTTGCCCTCCACGATCCTCACGGCAACCCGGAAGTACTGCTGAGTTACGAGCAGCTTTACGAAAAAATCTCTCACTTTGCGGCCGGAATACAAGCCTTGGGGGCGAAACCGGATCAAAAAATTGCTCTCTTTGCCGATAATAGCCCCCGTTGGTTTATTGCCGATCAAGGAATTATGAGCGCGGGTGCCGCCAACGCCGTGCGATCGGCAAAAGCAGAACGCAACGAACTCCTCTATATTTTTCGAGATAGCGATAGTACGGGACTGGTGGTGCAAGATTTATCAACCCTGAAGAAACTGAAGCCGGAAATTGACGATCTGCCCGTTGAATTTATCGTTTTGCTGTCCGATGAAACGCCTCCCAAAGATACGCCCTTAAAGATTCTCAATTTTTCCCAACTCATCAAATTGGGTCAAGATTCTCCCTTTACTCCCGTTGGGCGATCGCGAGAAGCTCTGGCCACTTTAATCTATACTTCCGGCACCACGGGACAGCCCAAAGGCGTGATGCTTTGCCACGGGAACTTACTTCACCAAATTACCGCCGCCCCTGCCGTCATTATACCGGAAGCGAGCGATCGCGTCCTTGCCATTCTCCCCAGTTGGCACGCCTACGAACGCAGTGTCGAATACTATCTCCTCTCCCAAGGCTGCACGCAAATTTACACCAGTCTCCGTACCTTCAAACAGGATTTAAAAACCTTTAAACCCCATTTTATGGTCGGGGTTCCCCGGTTGTGGGAGTCGATTTACGAAGGAGTTCAGAAGCAATTCCGCGAGAAGAGCAACTTTCTGCAAAACCTCATTCGCTTCTTTTTCAATATTTCCGAACAGTACGTTCTCGCCAAGCGCATTGCCGACAATTTAAGCCTCGATCGCCCCAACCCTCCCGCAAACGAGCGATCGGCAGCTAAACTAAAAATGTTCTTTCTCTCTCCCCTCCACGCTTTGGGAGACTTAATCGTTTATAAAAAAGTCCGAGAAGCCGTGGGCGGAAAAGTGAAAACCTTCGTGAGTGGCGGCGGTTCCTTGGCGCGACATTTGGATACTTTTTACGAAATTACCCAGATTCCCTTGATCGTCGGCTACGGATTGACGGAAACCGCCCCCATCACCAATGCTCGCCTCCTCCAGCGCAATTTACAAGGGGCATCGGGTCCACCCCTTCCCCAAACAGAAATTCGCATCGTCGATCCCGAAACCCGCCAAACTCTCTCCAACTATCAAAAAGGATTGGTTCTCATTCGCGGACCGCAAGTGATGCGAGGATATTATAAAAAGCCCGAAGCCACAGCGAAGGCGATCGATCCCGAAGGTTGGTTCGATAGCGGCGATCTGGGAATGGTGGTGCAGGAAAATAATCTCGTTCTCACCGGACGGGCAAAAGATACCATCGTATTGAGTAACGGTGAAAATATCGAGCCCCAACCCATTGAGGATACTTGCGCTTGCAGTTCCTATATCGATCAAATCATGCTCGTGGGACAAGACCAAAAGATGTTGGGGGCGCTGATCGTTCCCAACCTCGAAGCCTTAGAAAAATGGCTCAAAGCGGAAAGTTTAGCCTTGCAGTTGCCCCCAATAGGCAGTCGAGACCGCAAAAACATCGATAATCAAGCTATCTTAGATTTGTTCCAGAAGGAACTCAAACAACGGGTCAAAGATCGCCCCGGATACCGTCCGGACGACCAAATTAAGGTCTTTCGTCTGATTCTCGAACCCTTTTCACAAGAAAATGGCATGATGACCCAAACCTTAAAAATTCGCCGTCCCGTTGTCAGGGAGCACTATCGCGATATCATTGACGGGATGTTTGGGTGAGGGACTCTCTCACCGCGAAACCCAATTCAAGAAAACAGGTAAAGGAAAAAATTAATGGCTGAAGCGAAATCCCCACTCACGATTAAGCGCCCGATCCAACTCAAAGTGGTCGTTACGCCGCGCTGGAAAGACGAAATGCAACAACAACTGCAGGCGCAAACCAATCAACTCGATCGCCAGTTTCAGCAAATCGAAATGCAGGGACAAAGGGCGATCGAAGAAATTCAAAAACAACAAGCCGCCCTCACTAACCCCCAAGCCTTACAACAGATAGAAAGCATTCAAAATCAAGTCAATCAAAAGAAAAACGAAATTCAACAAAAAAAGAACCAACTTCTCCAACAACTCGATCGCATTTCGACTTTAGAAATGGATCAAGAGGTGGTACAAGGTCAGTTGGAAGGCTTTTGTAATGTTGAAGTCGGGGATAATTTAGTTCGCAAACTGCAAGTCGAAATTCTCGTTCGCGATGGCGTGGTCGAGGAAATTCGCGGCGAAATTTAAGGGGGAATGGGTCTTACTCCCTCTTGGGAGGGGCTGGGGATGGGTTGGTCTTTACTCTCCTCTTGCTTTCCCCTTCTTGGGAGGGGGTTGGGGGATAGTTTACTCTTTATCCTTTTTTGGGAATTAATTGTTTTCTTAAATAGCTCGTGAGAGGCTTTTCAATTAAATTATAGAAAACACATGATATGGCGATCGCAATAATCGCGATGAACCAACCTAGAATATCGGAATTGCCCACGATCGTGTCGAGCTTGAATAGCGATCGCGCTTGAAACAAACCATTGACGAGAGGACTGTGCGCTAAGTAAATTGAATAAGAGGCATTGCCTAAATATATCAATATGTTAGGAATATTTACGCCGTCTTGAATATCGATTGCAGCGGCTCCCATCACCAGAAATAAGCAAGGAATTCCGAAGAAAATTGTGCGATCGATTGTCAGATCGATTCCCAAAATATTAACGATATTTACTTCGTCGATAAAATTGTATGTTTGGGCAAAACCAAACAATAGAAAAGAAGTTAAACCTAGAAAAAATATAGTTTTGCGATATTTTAGAGTATAATTTAGAACAACATAAGCAGCAATACAGCCAAATACAAATTCTAAATTGAGAGAATTCAAAATGAGTTTCCAGCGAGGATATTCTAGGGGAGAAACGACAAACGCACTAACAAACTGAGTCGCCGATGCTAATATAATTGTTGCAGCGATCGCAAAATAAACGCGACGAGGCAAGATATAATTTAAACTGAAAACAAGATAAAAGAAAACAATTAAAGTTAATGTCCATGCTACATTATTAATCGGCGGTAAAGTCTGAGGAATCAATAAAAACGAGCGGATTGCAAATCCTAGCGTTATCGGATTGGGCAGCTCGAACATCGGTAATAAAAATGCACCTAAAAGAATACAGAGATTGATAAACCAATAAATCGGAATAATTCGAATGAATCGTTTTAATAAAAATAACTTAAATCTTGTAAAACTTTGTTGCAAAAAATTTCGGTGTTGAGTATAGACAATTACAAACCCACTGAGTACGAAAAAGAAATCAACGCCAGACAAACCAGATTGAAAAAGATCGAAGAAAAAAGGCATATTTAATTTTTCATTGCTGCATAAATCGACATGGAATAAAACCACTGCGATCGCAGCTAATCCGCGAAAGAGTTGGATGAGATTGAGTTGCTTTCTTCTCGACTCTTTTTTATCGTTCATGATGTTGCCTATTTGGGATCGTGAATGGGAATAGGAGAAATATTCGCCTTGGATTCAAATCCAAGGCTGAAAGCAAAAACCCGTTGAAACGGGTTAGAAAATTGTGGATATTCTAGCCTGCCTTAGCAGGCTTTAGCTTTGAGCCAAGAATTTGAATTCTTGGGATTTTGCTCTTCTATTCCAATCTTTAATCCCTACTGACTTGATGATATACGGGAGAACCGGTATCGGGAACAAAGTAACAGGTTTTATAAGATCGCCAGAGTGCTTGCCAAATCGGACGTTCTGACTTGCGGTAATGTTCTCCTAAAATGGGTTTAATGGCCTCGGTTGCCGTTTTTAAATGGTAGTGGGGCATATTCAAAAAGATATGATGCGCCACATGAGTCCCGATATTATGGTGGATATCGTTAATGAATCCGTAATCGTGGTCGATCGTCGATAAAGCACCTTTGAGGAAATACCAATCCGTACCGCGATACCAAGGAATATCGGGATCGGTATGGTGTAAATAAGTTACTAAATCCAACCAAACAACAAAGACAATATAGGGCATGAGGTAATATTTAATTAACCACATGAAGCCCCATTGATAGGTCAGAAATCCGAGGAAGACAATCATCGAAATCCAACAAACCGTGCTGGTGATGACATCCCATTTTTCCGACGGTTTAAACAAAGAACTACTGGGGAAAAAATGAGTTCCTTCTTTACCGGGAGACCGTTTAAACAGGTACAAGGGATACAAAAACAGAATCATTTGGTAGCGAAGAAACTTCATATACCAAGGCATATCGTTGTAGTAGGATTCCGATACGGGATACCAACTTTCATCCGTGTCGATATTACCCGTATTTTGATGATGGGTGCGATGGCTGATGCGCCAGCCGTGAAAGGGGACGAGAATGGGAGTATGGCAAATATGACCCATGAGATCGTTCAGCCATTTATACTTGGAAAAAGAGCGGTGTCCGCAGTCGTGACCGACCACAAATAATGCCCAAAACATGGTACCTTGTGCCAGCCAGAATACGGGCCAAAAAAACCAAGAATCTAGGGTGTAAGCAAGGGCATACAATCCGGTAATAATACCAATATCGAGGAAAAAATACGACATGGAACGCATGACGGAAGATTCGAAGCAATGAGGGGGAATTGCCGCTTTAACTTCTTGTAAGGTAAAAGGAAGTTTCCCTCGGGGCGATCGCGTTTCGGGGTCTTGCAAATGCTCTGTGAATTCGGGTATGCTAGCCTGCACTCTAAATCCTCCAAAGTGATGATAAGATTTTCACTTTTTATGCTAATTTGATAAACGTTAACGTATCTTAACATACTCGTTCCGCCTTCGCGATCGTTTTTTGCTCGAGTTTGAGGGATTAGAGTTGCGATCGCAATGCAAGATTGAAAAATAGAATAAGAATTTAGAGAGACAACTCATGATTTTTGCGATCGAAATATTTCTCGAACCTTACCGAAAAAACCTTTAGGTTGAGTTTCCTCAACTTTTGTGATTTCAATTTCAAACATGGATGATAGAATCAATCCGGCATAAACACCAAATGCTGTCTGTAGTAGTCCTAGCATTGTCTTAAACTCTTCAAAATCAGAAAAGGCTATATTAAAAGATTTGAGAAAAATAAGACTAATTAAAGAACTAAAATAGACTGAAAGAATAAAAATAGTGAACCATACATAATCGCGGCTAATATCTTTGCTTTTTATGTTTTTAATTGACTGGGTAGCAATAAAATGTTTTGCTACTGCTGTCGTATAAACGCCAACCATAGGAATAATGAGTGCGATCGTAGTTGTCATTTGTTCAAACGAAAACCCACCCATTACGTGTAATCCAATTGTCAAAAGAATGATGCTAAAGTGAAACACAACAATAAAGAAGCCGACTGAGTTTTTAAACCTTGATTCTTTCATATTTCTAAAAATAAAAAATTAGTTTTTTCGTGGTAATTCCAAATATTATTAGTCTGTTAGACTCTCTTGTAATTGAGTGATTAAATTATTAGTATAACTTTGCAATTCTCCTGAATATCTTGGCTCCATACCTAAATAAGCGCGAGTAGGTGGAGGATATCCCAGTCCGGGTGCAATATAACCACTCACAATGAGCGTTAATTCTAACTCATCATCAACTTCATCCAAAAATATTGTAATCTTGAGTTTTTCCCAGCGATTGTTACGTTGAAACACCTCATTTTTCAAACCACTGATAGAAAAACTAATATAATCTTTATCATTTTTTATCCACTGCCAATTCTCATAATTTTTTCTAAAGTTATATCGATTTTTTAAAAAATCGATTATTTTTTGTTGTGTACTATCTACATTAGTCTGAATTCTTGTAGAATTCACTCTTGTGGTTAAGTTGCTCGGGAGAGAATCAAGTGGAATAGAAACTTGTGCTTCTTGATGATGAGATTGCCTTCTTAAAACACTATGAATCTTATATTCTGAATTCATTGTTATAATTCTTGATGAGTATTCTGTATGAATTTCGATATCAACTTTATAACCCGGTACACCTAATAGATGGCTAGCCTCAAGCAATAGCTTATCATCTAATTCGATTCCATAAATGTTATAAAATTGTTGATTATAGTCATCCCAAAAACGCAGACCATCTCTTTCTTGGGGTGATTGATGAAGTTGTAAATCTATTTTATAAAAATATGATGTGCCATCTCTTTCACATAACGCTTTTTTTTCATCCTCAAGATCCTTGCATTCATATAGTTCAATTGAATCAACTTTTAGTTGCCAAGTGTCAGTAATTAAATATATTTTGGTTTTCTCTAACCATTCTTCATATATTCTTTCTATCTCATAAACTTGAGAAAAATTGGGATTAGCTAAAGCCTTTTTTTCCCAAGGTGATGTAAGGTATAAGCAAAACGAAAAAACTATTAATTGTATAGTTATTAGACAAAGTCGAATTGATAAGTTCATTTTTACTGTAAAAAAAGAGGGTTCGTGCTACATTACACAGTTATCGCTTGCAATAGATTACAGGCAAGAGTCACGAATATCCGGATAGTTTTGGTACATTTTAGGCTAAATTCCCTAAATGCTGGTTATATTGTGTGGTTTGGGCAACTCATTTTCTGCTGAAAACCAACATATTGACTATAATACAAAATGTGGATTGATTTGAACCAGGCATACTTCTCAACCACTATCTTATCTGAGAACAAGGTGAAATACCGTGAAAAAGCAGATAAAACGACTAAAACACGCACTAGCGTTTTTAAGCCTCTCTGCTCTAATTGCCGTTGGAGGTTTTCTTAGCATCATCACTCGAGCCTATGGTAATCGACCAAGCCCAAAAAATACTATTGTCTGGATTGAAGGGGAAAAACGCGGAGTAGGAATTATCGTACATAAACAAGGTAATCGATATGCTGTTCTTACTAATTGGCACTTAGTAAATTTAGATGGAGAATACACTATTGAAACACATAGAGGTGCTATTATTCCATATTCAGATAAAAAACAACTTGACAATAATATTGATCTAGCTCTGTTGTTTTTTACTAGTAGCGATCAATACGCTCGTGCTCAGTTGGGGGATTCTGAAAATTTGTCCGAAGGAGCAGACATATGGATTCCTACTTATATTTTTGTCGATCCTAGCACGCAATCCCCAGAAAAAGGACGCAGCTATCGCTTGTTTAAAGGAAGTATAGAACGTATTCGTACTCCAGATCGCAAAGGATATTCGTTAGTGATGGGAGGGATTAATCGATTAGCAAAAAGTGGTAGTCCTGTCATTAATGATAACGGTCAAGTTATTGGTGTTTATGGAACTTCTAACAATGCTAGCATTGCTAGCATTGCTGGAAATTCTGAAAATCATCCGGAAACCATCGAACGTGAAAGGTATGCTATTCCTAGTAATATGGCAAGGCAGCTAGCAAAGCGTATAGGAGTATCCTTAACTCAACCTGCTGCTACTGAACCAAGCCCCAATCATCCTAGTTCTGGCAATATAATAGAGCCTGTAATACCACAGGACTCTTTGCTCGATGGACAAACAGGAGCATCAATAGAAGAACCTTCTCTTCCAACTAGACCACTTTTAGATTAGACATGGAGGCTTGAAAGATGTTTAGAAATTTGTTTCGTTTAAATATTATTCAAAGAGGAACTCTCTTGGCTGGATTATTATTTTTCCCTAATTTGCAATTTGGAGGAGATATAAATCCCCAGTCTGATTTGGTTACGTTTCCCGAATATAATCGGCCTGTGATTACTCAATCCTCACTACCTGCATTTAATCAAAATGGCTTTGTTTTTCAGTTACAAAGTTGTAGGAGAACTACCTCGGAGGAAATAACTTGTGAATTTTTAGTGAAAAATGAACACTCCCTGAGAAGACAGCTAAGTTTATATGATGCTTTGCTCATTGATTCTCAAGGTAATGCTATAGATGACTATCGTTTCCAATTTAGTAATGGAGATAGCAGTTTAATACTAGCATCTAAGATTCCAATCAGAGGAAGAATAGTTTTCAGAGGAGTGCCTCAAAATACAGAATGGGCTTTAATTGAACTTGACTGTAATGGTGCAGGTAAACGCTTTGTAGGTGAATTTCGCTCTCAATAAACCTTTTTAAAACAAAATTTATCTTTAAGTAGTACGCGGATTTTTTAAATGATTGTAACGTACTACTTTGAAAGCTCGAGCTTTTTTTGAGATTTGAGCGCACCATCTCAAAAAAAATTCATCCGCGACAAATTGCACGATACTTCTCGAATAACTGTCTCAAAGTATGGCCGCGATCGCACCTCGATCCATAAGAGATCGCTGCTTCAATTCCCTCCCGATCTAAAGAAGGATAAGAATAGAGTAGCTTATTTAGCGATCGCCCTGCTGCCAAATTCTCTAAGATTAATTCAACCGATATTCGCGTTCCCTTAACGCAAGGTTCTCCTCCTAAAATGTCCAGATCGCAAGCAATGGAAGAATTAGCCCCAGTATTTTCGATTGGGGTTTTATCCGAGCTTTGAGTAATGAGATGACGTTCGTATAATTGTGCCAACAATTGAGAGCGTTCTTCCTCAGAAAGTGCTGCAATTGATTCAACAATTACGGGAATGGTGGGAGGATGACTCATTTTTTTAAAATTGTGTCTCGGTTTTTTATTTTAGCACGATCGCGGGTTTAATTCCAACACGAAATCTAAACGCATTGAAAAAAGAGATCGCTTTGCGCTCAAAATTTCAGAGATAGGTCGATCTTTCTGTATGAATCTCTTCAGTTTGTTGCTCTAAATTGGATTCGAGAATCTTACAGAAAAACTCGATCTTCACAATTTTGGACTCCATTAAGAATTTAATGAATTTAGCAAATAAACCGCCTAACTTATGATTGCGAGATTGAGCATAGGTGCAAATCCTTAATACTGTCGTCGTTAGCAAAGAATCCGTCCAATGATACATTTTTTGAGAAGTAAAACTCTCAATATCGCTAGAGATAATGCGATCGTGAACATTATGGGACGGCCAAAATTGACTCATAAAATGTTCGTATTGCTGGCACATTTTTTGAGGAGAGGTGAGAAAGCGATCGGCAAAACGGGCCGTATAGAGAGACGTTGCTACCCCCGATCCCGTCGGAAACCAAACTTGGCTGTAAGTTCCACCCGCTAACAGCCAATTTGTCCCCCCAGCGCGTTCGTGTTTAAAATATTGATTGCAGACGGAAATAATTTCGGTTTCTTGCGTGTAGTATTGGCGATAATCAATGCCTCGTCGTTTATAGGCACGATCGAGCAAAGCGATCGCATCGCGATCCGAAAGGTCGTACTTTTCTGCACTAATACTCATCCCCACAGAAACATAATCTCCTAAAGGAATACACCAAGCCATTCCCTTAATTCCATCTAAATCTTGGCACAGCTTTAATAAATTAGTTGAGTGAGACCAAGATTCTGTTTGACTCGGGCGATCGGAACAACACAATTGAGAATCGGGACTGCGATAATGAGTAAAAATAATTCTTTGGGGTTCGCTGGAAAAGTAACAGGGAATCTCTAATTTTTTGGGAAGTAATCTCACGTAATTGGTTGCATCAAAGACAAAAGAAGGACGGATTTTTAAACCATCATCGAGAACAAGCTCGCTTATCTTATCGCGATCGCGATCGTAAACGATATCCGTCACTTTTCGCTCTAAAAATAGGCAATGTTCGTTTTGGGTGATGCTTTGAAATAGTGTCAGATCGAAGCCAATGCGATCGACGTGAAATAAATGATTGAAGACTTTGAAACCCGTCAATTTAAAAAATGCGGCAAATATTGAGTTTTTCGAAGTGTCCAGATCGCAACGCGCGACCAGTTTTCCTGTATAAAAAACAATATTTTTTTTGGGAAAATAGTATTGATTGAATTCGGGAAATAATTCTGCTAGATCGAGACTGCCTTCGCCATTAATTGATTCTCCTAATTTGGGACGACTGGGATGAGGTGGTGTACCGATCGCCACATGCTTAATCTTTTTTTGACTCAGAGTGCGACTGATTGCCATACCTGTAATACCCGTACCGATAATAACGGGTATTGATTCCCGTGCAAAAAGTTCTTGATACATGGATAATTCTCCTGAAAATTGTTAAGAAACCCGGTTTTTGGGATCGATCTCGGGTTGAAATGAAGAACTCACAAAGAACCTGTTTTTAGACTTTAATATTGATTCCACCAAGAATAAAGACAGAGCCGCAGAACTAATAAAGAGAAGATTGGTTTATAGATAATGAGATCGCCGTGAATAAAGGTGTAGTTTGTTGTATAAGACCAGACCTTTGTGACGCGATCGCTATCGATTTGATAGCGAACGAGAACATCTCTCGAGGCAATGGATTTGCCTGCTTTTGTTCCGTGCCATCTTGCCAAAACTTCGACAATATTATCTTTGACAGTCATCCATTCTTCCCGCAGTTCCAAACCCTGCATTTTGCGATCGGCAATAAACTGGAGAAAGCGCACCCATCGACACCACCAAATTAATCCTCCACCGGAAGGAAGATCGTCTCGATAGATTTCTAAATCTTCAGCGATATAGTTCGCGATCGAGGACATTTCTTTTTGACGAGAAATCACGGCGAATATTTCTCTAATTATAGTTTTTTCCCTTTCCATATGATTGAGTTTACCTATTTTTATTTAGACGAAAACAAACCATGAAAGAACACAAGAACTAAGGCAAGATGCAAAAATATTTTTGCCTAAAAAACCTTAAATAAAAAGTTTTTTTACAGAATTACAAATTGCTTTCTTTCTACGATCATTATAGTATAAGATCGGGATGAATACCACAATTTCCAAAAATAAATCAATAGCTTCCAAGAGATACGATATCAGTTTCATTTTCCAATACTTTAGATAGGAGCAGAAAAATTCTATGAGAGTCGGAATTTTAGATATTATTATCTTGCCTTCCACATCAGTAATGGATAGGTTCTATCACATTACGATGACTAAACAATTTGCGAGTATTGTTCCGCAAGTTATTTCTGTTTGGTGTCGCCAACTCGGTCATGAAACATTTTATGCGACGTATTACGGTGCTGGCGATCCCTTTCGCCTTTTACCGGATGATTTAGATATTGTATTCTTCGGTTGTTGTAGTGTGGTGAGTCCTCTTGCTTATGCTTTAGCAAAGTTCTATCGAAAAGCAGGCACGATAACAGTTGTTGGTGGACCTCACGCCGAATCATTTCCGGTAGATTGCCTGCGTTTTTTCGATTTGGTTATTGGAGATTGCGATAAATCTTTGATTGCTGACATTATAGACGGACAATTTGAACGAGGACAATATATTTCTGCCCCTCGACCGTTTGAACGATTTCCTACTGTTGAAGAACGAATGCCGGAAATTAAAACTGCTGCTTTTTTTAAGAAACGCTGGCCGAGTTTGGCAACAGTTGTACCGATCTTAACGAGTCGAGGCTGTCCTTACACTTGCGATTTTTGCCGAGATTGGAATAATCCTTATAACTTGCTCTCCATGGAACGCTTTGCAGCAGATATTCGTTATGTTTCTCAACATTATCCGAATCTCATCCTCGGTGTGAACGATCCAAATTTTGGTATTCAATTCGAGCGAGTGTTTCAAGTTTTAGAATCTATTCCTCCAGAATCAAGAGTGCGCTATGCGATGGAATGTTCCTTAAGTATTATCAATGAGTCGAGATTAAAACGACTCCAAGAAACAAAATGTATTTTAATCATTCATGGCATTGAATCTTGGCAGGATTACTCCACAAAAGCAGGAGTAAAAAATCGGGGTGGGATTGAAAAGGTCGATCGCGTTGCAGAACAGTTAAAACAAGTTTTTGAATACATCCCTTATATTCAAGTCGGCCTGATTTTTGGATTGGATAGCGATCGCGGAGACGAACCGATTTTATTGAGCAAGCGATTCATGGAAAAAACACCGTTTGCTTGGCCGACATTTAATATTCCCATGCCTTTTGGCGGTACGCCAATGTTTGACCAATATCTTGAGAGCGATCGCATTCTCAAAGCAATGCCATTTGCGTTTTACACTTTTCCCTATTTGGCATTTGTTCCCAAACATTACGACCCGATTACTTATTTTGAAAAACTGATCGAGCTTTCTGAATGCGTCTCGTCTCCAGAAATGTTAAAAAAACGAATTCAGAGTACTCCAAATTGGCGAATCAAAATCTTTCATTGGGTGCGAACTCAAGGAGAAAAGGCACATCAACAGAAATATCGCGAGATTTTAACACAACTTAAAACAGATTCGAGTTTTCTGGCTTTCCATGAAGGAAAATCAACAATATTACCCGACTTTTATCGCCATCAATTAAAGGTGATGTTAGGTCGCTATGCGGAATTGATCTCTCCAGAAGAACTGCATCCCTGTTTGGAACAGAAAGCACCTCGAATTGTCGGAACGACCGTTAGTGTGGCTTAAGGGAATTTATATTAGCCTTGGATTCAAATCCAAGGCTAAAAACTCGTACTCGATCGCAAGAAACTGGCAAGTGGTCACTGAGCGACTTGTACTGAGCGATTCGAAGTATGTCGAAGTGATGCCAGTTCCACGAATGGCCTTAATAAACGGGTTTCGCTAGCGAATAGATTGATAGCCTTGCAGGACACCGCGAGGAGAGAAAATCATTTGCCAGACTTGGGAATGCCTGGCACCGAAAGAACCGCCAATAGAACAGAGAAAATACTTCCATTTGCGATAGAAGTTTTCGCCGTATTTTTCCTTCAGTTGCGGCCAGTGGCGATCGAAGTTTTCCAGATAGGCCATAAAAGTAGGATGATAATGACGACCGATATTCTGCAAATCTTCTAAGACGAGTAGCTCTTCCGTCGCTTTGCTAATTTGAGCGAGAGAAGGCAAGTAACCATTGGGGAAAATATATTTCATCGCCCAGTTTTCCCCAGACATATTGGTTTTTAGACTGCCAATAGTATGCAGTAAAAATAAACCATCTTCCTTTAAACAACGCCGTGACATTTCCATAAAAGTACGGAAATTCTTTGCACCGACATGTTCAAACATGCCAATGGAAGCAATGCGATCGAATTTCTGCCCTTCGAACATTCGATAATCTTGCAATCGGAACTCGATCGGCAATCCTTGACACATTTCTTTACCGAGGTTGACCTGTTCTTTGGATACGGTTAAACCCACGCAGGAAACGCCATATTTTTCCGCTGCATATTTGATTAAACTCCCCCAACCGCAACCGATATCTAACAGCGTCATTCCCGGTTCGAGATGCAGTTTTCGGCAAACAAGATCGAGTTTGGCTTCTTGTGCTTCATCTAAGGTTGTCGCATTTTCCCAGTAGGCGCAAGTATAGGTCATGCGCTTGTCTAACATGTATTGAAACAGGTCGTTACCGAGATCGTAATGTTCCTCCCCGACTTGAAAACTTCTGGCCAAACTCTGTAGATTGGTAATTCCTGCGATCGCGGCTTCCCATAGAGAACTGAGATTTTTTGGAGCGACTTCTTCATGAATATTTCCCCTCAAAATTCGCACAAAAAATTGGTCGAGTTGAGGACAATCCCACCATCCTTCCATATAGGCTTCTCCTAAGCCGAGAGAACCGTGTAGAAGAACGCGGAGATAAAGCCTCTCGTTATGAACTTGGATATCCCAAGGACGAGAACCATCAATTTGAATATCAACTTTTTCCAAATGAGCTTGAATTGATTTTTTGAGTTTCTCATTGATTGTTTTTTCGAGCCAATTCAAAGAAATAGGTTGAGCGTTAGATAAATTTGATTGCATGAGTTGTCCTTCAATAATTTACGCGTGGAACGGTCAGGATGTCCGTGTTTTGGTCAATAAGAAACAAGCAAGTGGTCACTGAGCAATGCCGAAGTGATGCTTGTTCCACAAGTTGACAATTGATGTGGTTTGGCTATAGCGATCGCAATGCAGAGAAAATAACGAACTTTCCCAAATTGATTGGTTTATCGACCCATATGAAAATAGACGGAGCCGAGTACAAAATGGACGATACTGACACCGAGCAAATTATAGGTTCGTCGATAAATCAAACCAAAGACAGTGCCGACAATCAACGTCACTACCATTGATTCAAAGCCATAGGTGGCATGAACGATTCCAAAAACCAACGCAGTTACGATAACAGAGATATAACCGTTGCGATCGAGTAGAAAACGCTGAATTAAAAGTTGTATTGTCGCTCTAAAAAACTGCTGCAAATAACTATGGAATGCGTAAAATAACGTCGTCGCTGAAAAAGAAATCGATAAGAAACTCGGCAAGAATTCTTCTTCTGGAAAAATTGGATGTAAGACGACACATGCACCAAAAATAATGGCAACCCCTAAAGCGCTGAAAATTAATCCATCCAGTAATGATTTTTTGAAGTTTTTTCGGATCTCGAATACGCTCCTGAAAGGAAAATCAACTTTGAGAAACAAAAGAATCGCAGGAATAATACCGCCAACAATAAGATAAATCCAGTGAAATACCGTTGACTCTGCTATCGTCCGCTCGGGCAGAAAATCCTCTGCAAATTCCTCCAACCCAATGACCATAAAAAAGCCTAAAATAAGGATGAATAAAAAGTGACTGAGTTTGCCGCGTTCTTTAAAGTCTTCAATTTGCTTTTGCAAAGAAAACGCATGACGATTATTTAAAGAACGGAGAGATTCTTGGGTTTGTCGGGCAATATTTTGATTGACTATCTTGATAATTTGCTGATGCTTGGGGACATTTTTAATGAGCTTTTGCCGATCCAAAATAGAAACCGCGACCTCTGTTTCGGTTTTGACCGAGCAACTTCTCGGGGAAAGATCGACAAAAGAGAGTTCCCCGACACTTTGCCCGGCGGGTAGTTCGGTAAATTTGAGGTGGGTTTGCGTATTGGGATCTAGTTTATACACGCCCACCGTGCCAGACATTAAAAAATAAATCTTCTCTCCCTCTTCTTCTTCGTGGAAAAGAAAGGCATCGGCGGGATAGTTTTTTTGTTCGCAAATCTCTGCCACTGCGTCAATTTGAGATTGGCTGAGATTTTCGAGAATTTTAAATTGTTCGAGCATACTTGAAAAATCTCCTCTATTGATTCTTCTGTTAATGCTCGTTTGATTATAGATTGAACGGTCTTGAACTTTAAATTTTTCAAGCACGATTAAGAATTCTCCACAATCGATTTTAGCGTGATGAACTTCTTATCGATTGAACCTTCTTAAAAGCGTTGAACCTGTTTATTTCTCGATACTAAACTACATTGTGTCAAAAAGTCAATGATAAAAAGTGATAAAAAGTGATGAAAATTGACAACATTTCGGTTTTTCTCGTGTTGGCCGAGACTCCCAAAAAATCAAAAACCGCATTGGCGATCGCAATTTCAGCCGCAGCCTTATGACGATCGCAAAGTTTTCACTGAAAGCAAGCGATCGGGGCAAATTCCCCTGTTACTATGAGAATGTCGCGCTGTCCTCCCTCTCAACGGGTGAGAGATTAGGTCAAAATTACTTATTGCACCGACTATGGAAATTCTTTGCACTCGCCCCAGTTGTCAGACGAAAAATATCGTTCCCGAACTCGACGATCCCGATCGCCTGAAAACCACCCAACAACAATATTGCACCCGTTGCGGCATGCCTTTAATATTGGGGGCGCGATACATTCCCGTCAAACTCCTCGGGCAAGGGGGGTTTGGAGCCGCCTTTCTCGCCCGCGATCGCTTCACCACCAGTCTCAGAGAATGCGTAGTCAAACAGTTTCAACCGTCGGGGGATCTGACCCCCCAACAGTTAACCATCGCCCAAAAACTCTTCGAACGAGAAGCCGCCGTCCTTGAAGAATTGGGCAACGATCACAAGCAAATCCCTAATTCCTACGCTTATTTTCCCGTGGTCGTTCCCAGTCGGAGCAATCAAAAAGACGAACAATTTTTCTACTTAGTCCAGCAATTTATCGACGGACAAGATTTGGAACAGGAACAAGAAGAAAAGGGCGTTTATCGTGAAGCCGAAGTTTTGGAAATATTAACGGCAATTCTCGACGTGCTAGCCTTCGTCCATTCGCAAAAAGTCATTCACCGCGACATCAAACCCTCAAATATCATGCGATCGCGCAGCGATGGACGCTTGTATTTACTGGATTTTGGAGCCGTCAAGCAAATCACTGCTACCGTTGGCACTCCCCACGGGCGATCGACGGGGATTTATTCGATGGGGTTTGCCCCTCCAGAACAAATGCAAGCATCGCAAGTCTTTCCCGCAACGGACTTGTATGCGTTAGGAGCAACCTGTTTGGTTTTGCTGGCGAATAAACCCCCAGAAGAGTTATTCGATACTTATAATAACCGTTGGGACTGGCGATCGCACGCCCCTCAAGTCGGCGATGAATTGGCGGCAATTCTCGATCGAATGTTGCTTCCGGTCCCTCGCGATCGCTATGCCTCTGCCTTGGAAGTATTAGAAGCGATCGATCGTTTGACTCCCTTATCCTCCCCTCCTCCGATCTCGCCGCCTCCCCTGCCAACCCAACCCCCTCAAACTCAACCGACTACAGTTCAGGGCAATACCCCGCCTTCTGCGCCCCCCATTCCCCAGCTCCAACCGCCCCAACCCCATACACCCCCACCTCCCGCGCCTTCCATTCAACGCCCCGCACCGCAAGCATCTTCTCCCCCACCCCTCCCAGTCACCCCATCTCCCCCCGCTCCTCCCATCCAGCAAACTCCCCCCGCTCCCACCCCGAGCCGAAGCCGTTCCCGGCGCGGTTTATCCACGGTAGAACTCATTATCAGTGCAGCTTTCACGGGTTTTGAAGGGGCACTGTTATTGATGGCATTTACGAGCATGATGCAGGCGATCGAGCCGATCGGGATCGGTTTATTGGGAATGAGTGTGGGAGGAGCGATCTTTGCACAATATCGCCGGGTCATTGAAAAGTGGGATTTTCTCATTCTTGGAGGCATTACCTTTGTATTGGTGGCTTTAATTCAGGTTTTTCATCGTAATGCTGCTTTGCAAGCACTCTTGCAAACATTGAGCGCGCCTCAATTTTTAGGTATTTTCTTATTAGCAGTTTTTGCGGGTGCGGCAACCGTTGCCATTACGACTCTTTTTCTCTTGATTTATAAGATCCTCTCAAAAATGCTTTAATCAATCTAGATGCGATCGCCATGCAGTCCGATGGGTGAGATCCGCGAGGGGAAAATAACCTGATGGGTTGGAGTCCTCTCGAAAAATCATTAAAACAGGGATATGGTCATCTCAATGAATCGCGATCGACGAGGGAACAACCTATTATCGAGAACCAACATTGTAGAGATTGGAAAGTAGAAAGTTGCGAATAATAACGAACGATAACCTACACCCTACCCCAACTCACCCCCTCCTTCTCCCAAGACAAGGAGACCAAGAGGGAAGAAACCAATAACCAATAACTAACAACCAACAACCCAATAATGGAATCTCTATCTTATCTTTACTCTACTGTTGCTTTTGAAGGCGAAACCCATCCGACAAGCCGAGACGGCTATGATATATTTATACCATTATTGCGACTAAAGGGAACAAATTTATTTAAAGTTTGTTTGGCCATCGCTCTCCTCTCCAGTTTATGGGGCGATCCGGCACTCGCACTGTTAAAGAAAGGCGATCGCAATTCAGAAGTTCGGGATTTACAACAGCGATTGCAACGCATGGGCTATTTTAACGGACCCGTAACGGGTTATTACGGCAGCATCACCACAGAAGCCGTGATTCGCTTTCAACGGGCCCAAGGATTGAGCGCCGATGGAGTGGTGGGAGTCCGCACTCAAAATGCGTTACAGGGCAATTCTGGAGGGTCTGCGCCAACAGTTCGCACCCCCATCGCCCCAGGGGGAGTTCTCAAACGCGGACAGAAGAGCGATCGCGTCAAAAGATTGCAACTTACTTTACGAGAACGGGGCTATTTTGTCGGACCCGCAACAGGGTATTATGGCAGCATTACGGAGAATGCAATTCGACGCTTTCAACGCAATCGAGGATTGGTTGCCGATGGTATCGCCGGCACAAAAACACAACAAGCTCTCGGACTTTCCCCGGCAACTCCCGTACAAACTTCTGCCAATAACAGCGAAGGATTAACGCCGTTTATTTCGAATAGCGATACTTACGAAGTTTCCCAACCTTTTTACAATCCTTCTCTCGAGTTATCGGGTGAATTTTCTTCAGAGCCGATCGCTCAACCAGAAGCAAAGCCAAAACCCCAGAAAATGAGCTTGCAAAAAACAATTTACGGCAATATTGCCCCCAAATCTATCGTTCATTCGGGAGAAGGTTTATTTTTCGCTCAAAATATGATGTATGCCCATACGATTACGGTGTACGATCGCGGCTACAATTTGGTAGCAGAAATTCCCGATACCGTCGAACTCGACGAATACGGTCATTCTCAATATCAAGGCGTATATCGCGGCTCTCCAGTAGAGGCCAGCTTTTCTAATAACGGTCGCTATGCTTGGGTATCTAACTATCAAATGTACGGCAAAGAATTTAACAATCCGGGGGATGATAAATGCAATCCCCAGCAGAAGAAAGATAATAGTTTTCTCTATCGCATCGATACGAATAGTTTCGAGATCGATCGCGCGATCGAAGTGGGTTCTGTCCCCAAATATGTTGCTACGACTCCAGACGATCGCTTCGTTTTAGTTAGTAATTGGTGCAGTTACGATCTGAGCGTAGTCGATAGTGAAGAAAGTCGAGAAATTTACCGAATTAAATTGGGTGCTTATCCGCGAGGAATTGCAGTCGATCGCGCGGGAGAATGGGCTTATATTGCAGTGATGGGATCCTTCGATATTGCCAAAGTAAACTTGCGAGATTTTTCCGTGGGTTGGTTGAAAAATATTGGTAATGCACCGCGAAATTTGAATATTTCCCCTGACGGGCAACATTTATATGTTAGTTTAAATGGCGAACAAAAAGTCGGTAAAATCGATTTGCAAACCGGGCGAGTGGTTGCTAAAGTTTCTACGGGAAAAGCCCCTCGCAGTACGGTATTATCCGATGATGGCGAGTTTTTATACGTGGTAAATTATCACTCCGATACGTTGAGTAAAATTCGCACCCGAGATTTTCAAGTGGTCGAAACAGTTAATACCCACGATAAACCTATTGGTATTACCTACGATCCCCAAAGCGATCGCGTTTGGGTCTCTTGTTATTCTGGAAGTATTATGATTTTTTCGGGTTGAATCAATACACTGTCACAAAGCAGTTTTAGTTTCTCGACAAAACTATAGAAGCTAAACATATAGGTCGAGTTATTTCTTGACTTTTAGAGGAAAATACCCTTGACTCATTTCAAAAAAACTAATCTCTCTTCTTTTGCAAGCGCTCACTATCGAGCTGCTAACAACTGGTTGAACCGTTATCATCCACCGACAAATGCTTCTAATCTAATTAAAATACGAGGATTGCTAGAAGCATTTTATCATTATGCTGAGGTTGAGGATTGGGGAGCCGCCGCCCAAATTTTCCTTTTAGAGTCACCACCACTGCTCCCCAATCAGCTCCATCAACAATTAAATATTTGGGGGGGATTTCTTGCATCAATCGAGCTGTGTCAGAAACTGATTGGCAAGTTAGATGATGATTTAGATACTATTATTCTCAATACGTGGGGGAACTCTTGCAATGAGATGTCACGATTTTTAGAAGCGATCGACCTGTACGAAAGTATTGTCGAAAAGTATCAAAATGATGATAACTCTGAATATCTTAGCACTGCACTCATTCATTTAGGAAGTGTTTATCATGATTTAGGAAAATATGAAGAAGCTAAAATATATATAGAACAAGGTCTAGAAATTGCCGACCGAATTGATGATTCTTCTGGTCAAGTTGCAGCTTTCGCAAATTTGGGGAATATTCAATGTTCTTTAGGGAAAGCTCAGACGGCAATTGAACTCTATCACAATGCCCTGAATCTTATGGAAGTCACGCAAGATAATGCGGATGAATCCTCTTTACTAGGAAATATAGGAGGAGCTTATAGAGAATTACAAGATTATCAAAATGCGATTTTATACCTAGAAAAAGGTTTGGAGCGTGCAAGAAACTATCAGAATCCAAGTAGCGAGTGCGCGGCATTGCTTAATCTTGCTAATGTCTACGGTGATATGGAAGAGGACGAGCGAGCAATGGTTCTTTATCAAGAATGTCTTGCTCTTTCAAGAACTATTAAAGACCCAATGACCGAAAGTGAAGTTCTTTGTAACCTCGCGGGAACATTAGTCATTCTCAATCGAATTTCAGAAGCCGTGCAATATTACGAACAATGCTTACAGATATGCAGCAAGATTGGTAACGTTTATACCGCAGCCTTTGTTTATCAAAACTTAGCAGAAGTCGCTCTTTTTTCCGATCGACCCGATCTGGCTTTGCATTTTTATGAGAAAAGTTCTGAAATATCACATCATTTGGGTATCCCTCTCATTGAAGACTGCAAGAATTTTCAACAGAAACTACTAAATAGATAGATATATACTTTGGTACTTACGCTGTTTTTAACAGTATCCTACTAAATCAATAAATCAATCAACTCCCGGAAAGGACTCGACAAATTTAATCTCGATATCGGGAAAACTTTCCACAAACTTAATTTTAAAATCGGGGAAATGTTCCACAAATTGCCACTCTCCGCAATCATCGGGAAACGAGGTGACGGGTTTTACCTTCAAATCGGGAAACGAGATGACGGGTTTTACCTTCAAATCAGGAAAACTCTCAACAACTTTCACCTTTCCTGCAAGTTTTTTACCGCGATACGTGCAGCTTTCGGGATCGAAGTCGGCATTTGCTAAAACAGAAGGGGGACAAAAAACAATCGCGGCGATCGCTCCCATTCCTAACAGTTTCGAGATTAAATGTTTCATGGTTCGTTTTTCCTCGAAAATCGTTCTTTTGCCTTTTGAAAAGACTCGCCCATAACTTCTTGAATGCGTGCGGGATCGGGTTTCTTTCCCCCCATTAAATCGCCAAAATACACGCAAGCTCCCTCACCTAAAGCAAAAGTATAAGCTGCTGCCCAAGATGCAGCGATAATACTGCCAAAACCCGGTACGAACTTAATTAACTCCCGCCCGATCGCCTGAGCCAAAAATCCCCCCGCGATCGCGCTGACAATACCACCAGCTTGGGACGGGGTGAGAATTTGCCCGTATAACTTTCCCAAAACTCCTACCATCGATACTTGCAATGCCGTTAAAACGGGCATGGTTGCAAAGGGCAAAGGCACTGCCGCCAAAGTCGCCGCGATCGCGGCAAATGCGGTAACATAGCGTCGTCCTACATCCCGATACAAATCCCCCAAGGCTTTTCCCCCTGTCTCGTCCAATAATTGATAGATCGCCTGTGCCTCTGCCTCCGGTAACAAATCTCCCAGGGCATCTCGCAACGCCTCTAAGCCGTAAAAAACGGGCGTATAGCCGTCTTCCTCTAAGGTAAAATCAATAAGGACAGCGCGATCGCACAATCCCGCAAAGGCTTCTTTTAAGGCAGAATAAGGGCGATCGCAGGTTTCCAAAGTCGGCGGATAGGGGGGATGATCGGCCAGATCGGGGGGATAGATTTCGTGCAAGCAAGTTACTGCCAGCAAACAAGGAATGTGAGGATATTTTTGACGCAATTTCTCTGTAATCTCTCGCAACGTCGCGATCGCAAAATCATTGATTTTGACCGTTAAAATCAGAATTTTGGCGTGGCGGTTTTCCTGTTGTAATTGTGCTAGTAATTCTGCCGCGATCGCCTCGGTATTTTGTCCGATATCTCCTAACCCGACGGTATCGGTAAAGATCAACAACGGTAAATCTTCCGAGGGATAAGCATATCGTTGCGTATTTTGGGTGTGAGGGCGAAACCCCTGACCGATAATTTCTGCCGAAACTCCCGTCAGTCCTCGCACGATGGAACTTTTTCCCGCTTGGGGTTTGCCCATTAATAAGGCTTCTGTGGTTGGCAAGCGCGATCGCGCCTCGGCTAAAATTTCAGCAAGGCGATCGTCGCTAACGCTAAACAAATCGACTACTTTTTGTGCCGCGCGATCGACGGGAAAAAGTTTCTGCAAGCGGTTTTTCGCCCCCTGTAAAACGCCAAAGCGTTGATTAGAGCGATCGCTACCTCGAGTCTCTGCATCCAATTCAGTCATTTTTGGGTTAGGGGAACAATGTTCGGAATGTTCTCTCAAATTATTGTAGGGAGTTCTACAACTTCATTGTTAAGGATAATGAAATCTTACGAGCAAATGGTTTGTCAGCGCGCGATCGTCTCCCATCAAAAACAATCCATTTGGCAAATATTGGCTAAAGGGAGCAAAGTCCTCCTCTGTTTGAGTCCACTTGTTGTAGCAAGTTGCAAAGTTAGCTTGCAAATTCCCAAATTGGACGGCGAACAACAAGCTAAATTTTACATTCAAACCGTCGCCCGAGGTCAAGAAGCCTATTATAAAACCAATGGCGAATTAACCGCCTCTCTCAAAGAACTCGCGCTCGATTTTAAGTTGGATACCCCCGATTATAAATTTGCCATGCTGTCCCACGGCGATCCCACCCATAGCGTGACCATGACGGCAACGGCGAAGAAGGAAAATTTGCACAGTTATACAGGAATTGTCTACGGAAAAAAAGAAGGAGATAATTACGAAGCAGTCGTTAATATGTGCCAGACCGAAAAACCGTCCACAACTGCCCCTAAATTGCCAACAGAACCTATTCTTAATCAAGAGTTAGATTGTCCGACAGGCTCGATTCCTTGGCAATAATTCTCCCAATACGGAGGAGAATCTGGAAGTTCTCAGACAATTAAAAAATTGGTCGCTTTTTTAATTTCCTAAATGCGATCGCCTTCATGATAAGGAAGAAAGAAGGTCTGAGAGGAAAGCGACCGATGAAAAATTTTAGGATAATATATCGATCGTATGCCAAGACGATCGAAAGACTTTGTTGTGCGATCGCCTTGTTTTTTTACTTGCAATGCTGGCTTTGTGGAACGGTTTTAGCAGATAATATCAACACCGCGATCGAAACCATTCCCTTGCAACACCGTTTAGAAATTGTTAGGGACTTAGAAACCCGCGAAATTCTCGCGCCAACTATAGCACGACAGCAACAGAATTATTATCAAACTCAACCCGATCGCAGTGCGGCAAAATTATTGCAGCGAGTGCGAGGCGTTTTTACTCTATCCCATGTCATTTGGATATTTTCCAGCATTTTGTTAGTTGTTTCTTTGGGTTGGTTGGCACAACTTTATTTACTGCCTTTATTAAGAGCAATTCCCGCGACCGCTTACGAAATTGCCGTATATTTAGGTTGTATGGGAACAATGGTAGGCAGTTATTACCTGCATTCTTCCCTTCGAGAATATATCGCCCTGCCGGGGTGTTTGGGTTTTATCGGAGCTTTAGGATTCTCCTATTATTTACATCCCAAATTTGCTAAAAAATTGTGCGAAAAACTGAAAACCGATCCTTATTCTTTGGGGTGTTTGCTAATCTTCTTAATTTGGAGCGCGATCGCCATTCTCCACCAAAGTACGGTTCTCGGATTTATTAGTGCAATCGCTTTGGAGGCATATTTAGGATTCGCGATCGTGGTTATCCCCGGCGTTTATTCTTTTGGATTTACGCAACGCTCTTTATTACCAAGAACAACTCTCTCTTCTTTAGCATTTCTTATCTTTTACGTTACCATTCGCCTTGGTCGTCTTCAACTTTCTTATTTTGCCATTTTTGCCCCCGGTGTTCTTTTTGTTGGCACGTTTGTTTATTTCCTCGGGTTGTTAATTTGGTCGTCCAAATGGTATAGCGATCGCAAAAGAGAATATGCGATTTTACAACCCGTTACCATTGCTTCAGGGGCGATCGCCCTATATTTGGGTGCAGTGGGTCAAATTCCTCAATTACAAGGCATTGGCGGCACGTTTTTCTTCATGTATATTATCGAAAAATATTTCGAGCTTCCTTGGCATAAACAAACCGTCGCTTGGGCAACTTTGGGATTGGCAATTTTACTTTTTGCCTCGGCATGGGTTATGGGACAATACCCCCAGTATTTCCTGTTTGTTTAACCCATGAAACTCAATAATCCCGTTGCGCGAATGCAAAAACGCTTGTTTGCTTGGGGAATGTCGAAAACCGGCCTTGAGAGCGATCGCCGCATTGCCTTAAAAAACTATCCCGATTGTGCCACTCTTGCAGACCTCAAGCAACAGTTATTTGCAGAACTCTCTGAAGGGGATACTATTTTAGAAATCGGCCCGGGTGCAGGCGCCAATTTATGGTATTATCCCCAAATCATTCATTGGATTGGCATCGAACCCAATCCTTTTATGCACGCTTATTTACAAAAAGAAGTCGAAAAAGTCGGCTTGCGAGAAAGTCATATTTATCAAGGATTTGCCGAGACAATTCCCGTTGAAAATGGTTGTATCGATACGGTAATCAGCACTCACGTTCTCTGTTCGGTCAACCATTTAGAAACCAGTTTAAAAGAAATTACCCGCGTTCTCAAACCGGGAGGAAAGTTTATTTTTATCGAACATATTGCCGCTAAATCAGGAACGACCGCAAGAATCCTGCAAAATAGCTTAAAACCGGCATGGCAAATTCTTTTCGATCGTTGTCACCCTAACCGAGAAACAGGAGAAGCGATGGCAAAAAGCGGATTTGATTTAGTTAAATTTCAGGAATTTGCTGTCTCTTTTCCCATTGTTAGCCCTCATATTGCCGGAATTGCGATCGAGAAATAATGCAGGCAGAATATGGATTGTCAAAAGAAATATCTATGGTATTCTGGGGTGCAATAATTGCCTCTATAACAAAATCCCATTCAAATGCATCCACCTCTCCTGCCCGTTCCCGCCGGACGATTGCTCGTTACGGAGATTCCCACCTTTCCTCCCAAACAAGGAAAGATCGAATTTTCCTTAATTATTCCCACCTATAAAGAAAGTCAAAATATTAAGGCAGTTGTCGAACAGTTAACTCACTTATTGGATAAAAAAATTCGCGATCGCTATGAGTTAATTATCGTTGACGATAACAGTCCGGATCGGACGTGGGAAGTCGCTTTAAACGTTGCTCAATCCTATCCTCAAGTCAAAGTCATGCGCCGCCAAGCAGAAAAAGGACTCTCAACCGCAATTATTCGCGGATGGCAAGTGGCGAAAGGGAAAATTTTGGGGGCGATCGATGCTGACTTGCAACATCCGCCAGAAGCCCTCTTGCAATTGTATGCAAAAATGGAACGAGGAGCAGATCTGGCGGTTGCCAGCCGTCACGTGGAAGGGGGAGGGGTCAGTGAGTGGAGTTTAGCCCGTCGCATTCTCTCTCGAGGCGCTCAACTTTTGGGATTAATCGTTTTACCTCGGGTGGTCGGTCGCGTTAGCGATCCCTTAAGCGGTTATTTTCTCTTGCGTCGCGATGCCATTCAAGGCAAGGAAATGAAACCGACGGGCTACAAAATTTTAATTGAAGTCTTGGGGCGCGGCAGTTTCGATCGCATTGAAGAGGTTGGATATATTTTCCAAGAACGCAGTGAAGGAGAAAGTAAAGTAACGATCGCTCAGTATCTTCAATACATTCAACACTTATTGCGCCTGAGATTCCCTCGCTTATCCCTGACACGATCGCGGCGATACGGACAATTTCTACTGAAAAGCCTGCAACGACGAAGATCGCGATCGCAACGACAGAAACGACAAGCGCTTCCTTTCTCCAATCCGCGTTAAGATAGCAACGATTCCCCAGAATTGAAGTTGATGTTCGAACGTCAAACCGAGGGTTCCGTTAGCTGTCCCTCCTGCAATAAAATTGTCTCAGTTACGGCTAAGACCTGTCCCCACTGCGGGCGGCGCAACCCCGGAATTTGGGGCTATCGGCGCAGTTTGCAGCGTCTGGGCAACGATTTTGGCGTTATCCCGATTATTACATGGGGTTGTATCGCCCTCTATATCGCCTCTCTGGCGATGAATCCCTTGGGGATCGGTTTGGGAGGTGGGGGTGCGGGGATGAATAGCTTCTTGAACTTTTTATCCCCGAGCGGTCAAAGTACCTTTATTTTAGGCTCGACGGGAGCCGTTCCCGTTTTTACTTTCGGTCGTTGGTGGACGGTTTTGAGTTCTGCTTGGCTGCATGGTAGCGTGCTGCATATTCTTTTTAATTTACTCTGGATTCGCCATCTCGCCCCGAGCGTGGCAAAGTTTTACGGTGCGGGTCGTTTGACGATTCTGTATATTGTGGCTGCAGTGACTGGCTCTTTACTCACCAGTCTGGCCGGGACGGGTCTAATGCCTTTACCGCCCATCTTACAAGGGGCTTCTTTTTCGATCGGGGCATCGGGGGGAGTTTTTGGATTATTTGGGGCAATGCTGTCCTACGGACAGACAACGAAAGATCCCGCGATTCGTCAAATTGGCTGGGCTTATGCTTTAATCGGCTTCGTATATGGATTATTAGTTCCGAGGGTAGATAATTGGGGACATTTTGGCGGTTTTATCGGGGGGTATTTGGTGACAAAATTACCTGGGTTCAATCCCCACAAACGCGAAGGTCACATTCATTTACTGGTCGCGATCGCCTTGCTTTTAGCATCTTTTCTCAGTGTCATTGCTTCGGTGGTTCATGCCTATCTTTTTATCGGCAGTTTCTAAAGCAGAAGGAATTTCAAGGAATCAATACCTACGGTTTTCGATTCGTTCGGCGAAGCGAAGTTTGGCAGACCGAGAACGAGGATTATTTTGCCGCTCTTCGTCTCCAGCAATAATCGGTTTTTTAGTGATTACTTTCAAATCATTTGCATTGCGAAAACCATGTTTGACAATGCGATCTTCTAAGCTGTGAAAGCTGATAATACCAATACGCCCGCCAATCTTTAACCATTCTGGCGCAATACGAATCAACTTTTCTAAGGATTCTAGCTCCGCATTAACGACAAGTCTCAAGGCTTGAAAGGTTCGCGTTGCCGGATGAATCTTCCCATGGCGATATTTAGCAGGAACGGCATAATAAATCAGGTCTGCTAATTCTTTTGTTGTTTGCAAAGGACGTTTTTCTACAATTCGTCCGGCAATCCGTCGCGAGAGTCGTTCTTCTCCATATTGATAAATAATATCGGCCAGTTCTTTTTGCGATCGCCGATTGACAATCTCGGCAGCCGTGAGTTTTTGACGGCGATCCATTCGCATATCCAATGCCGCCTCTTGTTGAAAGCTAAACCCGCGATCGCGATTGTCGAATTGGGGAGAACTCACCCCCAGATCGGCAATAATCCCATCAAATTTAAGATCGAGGGGATGGTAATCGGCAAAATTGCCCTGCCAAAATTGTACGGTTGCGGGTAACTGGGCTCGAGCTGCCGCAATGGCCGTCTCGTCGCGATCGATGGCGGTCAGTTTTACCTCGGGTGCGGTTTGCCAGATCCCGTAACTATGTCCTCCTCCCCCGACCGTCGCATCTAAATAATGTCCTCCCCTCCGAATCTGCAAACCCGCGATTAATTCTTGCTGTAAAACCGAAATATGGATAAAGGGACGCTCTTGCATTTTTCGCTCGTGTAAAAAACTTAGCCCGCTCGAACTCATTCCCCCCATGTTGTCGGTTTAGGGTTCCGGTGCGGAGTCGGGAACAGTCGGGGCAGAATTAGAAAAAGGATTGGGAGTCGATCGCTCGATCCCCGCCCCGCGATCGTAAATTTCAATATCCCATTGTCCCGAACGATTGGTTTCAAAAGCAATAAAACGACCGTTACCGCTCACGGTGGGATTGCGAACTTCTCCGAGGAGATTGCGAGTAATCGTTTCGGTTTGATAGGTTTTGCGATCGTAAACCATGATATCCGGTTTCCCCGAGCGCTCGGAAACGTAAACAATGTAGCGACCGTCGGCACTAATATCTGGTCGATCCTGTAAAATTCCCTGTTGATTTAACCCCGGAAGCGGCACTAACTGACGGCGTTGTAAATCGTAAACGTAAATTTGGCGATAATTGCGACGATCCGATGCAAATACGACATAACGACCGTCATAGGAGAATTGGGGATGATTCTCTGCCGAAGTGCTATTGAGGGTTGCCCCCAAACTTTGGGTCGGTGGGGTAATAAAATTTTGTCGCGTGCAGGCCACTGCCAACAAACACCCACTCCCGCCTAAAAGCAACCGGGAGAGAAATGTCCCATCATTAGCGATCGGCATCGGGTTCGGGCAAACTACAGCAATTTACATCATCGATACAAACTTTTCCCCATTGCAGCGCCCAACGCACCAAAGCAACGCGATTATCCGTTGCTGTTTTGGTTAGAATATTGCTGATGTGATTGTCTACCGTTCTCTTGCTAATTTCCAATTCGCGAGCAATCTGATGATTGGTCAACCCATTAGATACGAGCTCGATAATTTGCACCTCCCGTTCCGATAGCGATACCGGCGAGTTGAACTTGCTTTCAGCCATAGAAGCTCTAACCTTAGTTATTTTTACCTATTCTGCCTCAATTTTAGCCGAAACCCGAGAGGTCTCGCGCCTGCCCTTGAGAATTGTTCGTATACCCATTGATGAAGATAATCGATCGTTGTCGCGCGCCTCGTTCCGAATCAATGCGACAATAAGAGCGAATCTATATCGACAAGTAAAGGCTGTATGAGTCATCTGCGTGCGATCTGTTTGGGGGAAATCCTGTTTGATTGTTTGGCGGATCGAGTGGGAGAGTCTCGAGAAGAAGTTCAATCTTGGACTCGTTTTCCGGGGGGCGCTCCGGCAAATGTAGCAAGCGGTTTGGTTAAATTAGGCATCCCGGCGGCATTTATCGGCTGCGTGGGACGAGATGCCTCGGGAAAAGAAGCCATCCGCTTGCTCGAGCAATTAAACGTAGATTGTCGGGGAGTCCAATACCACCCCACCGCACCGACACGCGAAGTTTACGTTTTGCGAAAGGAAAATGGCGATCGCATTTTCTCGGACTTTGGCGACCGCTCTGCCAATACTTTTGCCGATGCCTATTTAGAGAGTTCTCAGCTTCCCGTGGAACTCTTCCAAGAAGCGGATTATTTAGTCATCGGGACTTTGGAACTGGCCTATCCTCAAACGAGAGAAAGCGTATTTCGCGCCCTCGAATTGGCAGATGAGTATTATCTCAAAATTGTTTTGGATGTGAATTGGCGACCGATGTTCTGGCCCGATCTGCAACAATCCTATCGTCTGATTAATTCGTTATGGCAGGCTGTTGACTTTATCAAATTTTCTGGCGAGGAGGCTCGCTATTTTTTCGGCACGACGGATGCAACCCAGATTTTCTACAATATCGATTCCGTTGAAGGCGTAATCGTGACCGATGGCGGTCATGGTGAAATTTCCTACTGTTTGACTGACAATTCCGGCACGATCGCCCCTTTCAAGATTCCCGTTAAAGAGACTACGGGAGCGGGAGATGCCTTTGTTGCTGGATTGGTTTACCAATTTTGCCAAAGGGGGATTGGCTGCTTGCAAGATGCCGAGAGCGTGCGAGAAATTATTACCTATGCTGCTGCCGTCGGCGCGATCGCGACGACCCGAGTCGGTGCGATGACCGCACAACCCACTGCCTCGGAAGTCGAAACATTTTTGCGATCGGCAATGAGCAATCGGGAATCGGTTTAGCTTGGCTTGTAAACTGGTGAGTGATGATGGGTGACTGGCGATGGGTGAGTGGTGAGTGATGAGTGATAAAGCTCGCCAACCTGCGTAATGGCCATACGCGATCGCGCGCCCAAGGTCAGAGGAGACGTTTCGCCGCGATTAAACCGCTCGGCAGCAGCACAGGCGATCGCGGCGGCATTATCGGTACAGAGTTTTAAAGGCGGACAATAAACCTTTAAATTATGGCGATCGGCGGCTTCTTGGAGATACCGTCTCAAGGCGCTATTGGCGGCAACTCCTCCCCCCGTTACGATGGTTGGCAATCTATAATCTAAAGCACAAGCCAAGGTTTTTTTCACCAGCGATCGCGCGACAGTTTCTTGAAAGCTGGCGGCTAAATCCGCGATCGGTAATTCTTCATTTTGTTTTTCTAACTTTTGTACCAACCGCAGCATTGCCGTTTTTAAACCGCTAAAACTGGAATCGTAAGGATGATATCCCCCCTCGGGTTTGGAAACGCGTCCTTCGGGTAAAGCAAAGGCACGAGGATTCCCCTGTTTGGCAAGGCGATCGATTGCCGGACCGCCGGGATATCCCAGTCCCAACAACCGCGCCACCTTATCAAAGGCTTCCCCTGCCGCATCGTCTCGCGTTGCTCCCAGTTGCTCGTAAATGCCGCCATCGGTGACGCGAATTAAGCTGGTATGTCCTCCCGAAACCAACAAACACAAAAACGGCGGTTGTAACTTCGGTTCGCTTAGATAAGCAGCATAAATATGTCCTTCTAAATGGTGAATGCCTAAAAATGGCAAATGGCGAACCACGGCTAAGGTTTTGGCTGCCGTCATTCCCACCAACAACGCCCCCACCAATCCAGGGGCGCAGGTCGCCGCGATCGCGTCAATATTCGACCAGTGGAGTTGGGACTCTTTGAAGGCAGCATCAATGCAAAAATTAATCGTTTCCAAGTGATGTCGAGATGCCACTTCCGGGACAACACCCCCATACTCTCGGTGAATTTCAATTTGCGAGGCGACAATATTACTGAAAATCTGGCGATCGCGCACGATCGCGACAGCCGTTTCATCACAACTGGTTTCGATCGCTAAAATTGTTGCCATTTTTCTTGCTTGTTTTCTCTTTAATATTTCTTAATAATAAAGTTTAGCGTTCCGATTTGGTTGTAGCTTTATTGTCGTAGGGACGTTATATATAACGTCCCTACAGACGGCATCAACATACGCAATATTAGATTGATGCTTTTGTACAAAATTACATTGTTTCGTAACAAAAGGTAACATTTTTATGCGAAAGTTATTGGCATTAATTTTGGTGGCTGCGTTATGGTTCAACTTCGCACCGGCTGCATCGGCAGATGGAAATCTCGTTCCTTGCAGCGAATCGGAGGCTTTTCAGCAACGGGCAAAAACTTTTGTGAATACCACCAACGATCCCCTATCGGGTCAAGCTCGTGCGGAACGTTATTCTCAAGCACTCTGCGGTGCTGAAGATGGCTTGCCTCGTTTAATTGTAGACGGTCGTTGGGATCATGCGGGCGACTTCATGATTCCAGGGATTCTCTTCCTGTATATTGCCGGTTGGATTGGCTGGGTAGGTCGTTCCTATCTCATCGCCATGCGCGGCGAAAAGGATGCAGAGATGAAGGAAATTATTATCGACGTTCCTGCTGCCGTCAAGTTCATGCTGGGCGGATTTATTTGGCCGGTGGCTGCGGTTGGCGAACTGACTTCGGGTCAACTCACGGCGAAAGATTCGGAAATTCCGATTTCTCCGCGCTAGTTTACCGATTTCTAGGGAATCGGGTTTAATTGTTTCATTTTTTCATTCATTATTTGGAGAGTCGTATCGATGGCAAAATTCTTTTCTAGCGCTCCTGTTTTACTTGCGCTCTGGATGACCTTTACTGCTGGATTATTGATTGAGTTCAATCGTTTTTTCCCCGATCTGCTGTTTCATCCCCTGCAGTAATAAATTTCAGCACTAAAATGCAAAAATTCTTGCATTCGCAGATACACTAAGAAATTGAGTGTTGTTGCAAACTCGCAGTTCTAGAAGAATTGCGGGTTTTTTGTCTGGTTTTTCGATCGTCTTGCAGTCCTGTGGAGGTTCGCCTCGGGGTTGCCAACTTTGCCTTTCATCGCGAGGATACCGGGAAAATCTACTGCTTAACTGAGGATCGCCAGCGATCGCGTTTTCATTTAAGTTGAGAGAGACTGCCCAATTATCGGGAATATTTTTCCAAACAACTTAACGAGCTCGAGCATCCATTTCTGTGTCAAGATAAAAAGAAGGATTGCGAGGTTATGTCATGATAGCGATATCGGAAGAAACGATAACAATAGAAGGCGATCTAGGCGAAATCCAAGCCCTTGAGCCTTTAAAAATAGATATTGCTCCTCTCACGGTTTTTATTGGAGCGCAAGGCACGGGAAAATCTTTAATCAGTCAATTTTTATATTTTTTTCGTGATTCAGAGTATTTATTGACTAAAAACTATGAGCAAAAAACACCTGAAGCAAGCGTTCGCAATATTATTAATGATATTCGTTCCGGACAAAGAGAAGGGCGATCGTTAACTTCCTTTATCAATAGCGACACGGTTTCTATTAGTTACTCTCAGAAATCAAAAAATGAGCAAATCAAAAAGCAGAGAATTGGCTTATATAAAAAAGGTGACAAAATCAATCCATTAGAACCCTTTAAAAGAGAAATTGATAAAATCTTTAAAGAGATTGTTGTGGATCTATCAGTTTTGGGAAACATTCAACAAAAAGCACTCTTTATTCCAGCAGAACGAATTTTAATCTCGCATTTTATAAACTCAAAAATATCAACTCTTGTGAGTCCAGAATTACCTTTGACAATGCGAGAATTTGCGACAGTTTTAAGTAACAAAATAACGAATAATCATATTTTATGGAACGATCAAAAAAATCAGAAGTCTGAAGATGTCAAAAAAATTGACGATTTTGTTAGTAATAGTTTAGGAGGAAAAGCGATCGCAGAACAAGAAGGAGCTTCTTATGGACGTAAGTGGAAATGGTCTATTGACGGAAAAAAATCTGTTGAGATGGAAATGCTCTCATCAGGTCAAATGGGAACTTGGCCTTTAATTGCAACAGCACAGGCATTATTATCATGGGATGAAAAACAACGACCTGTATTTATTCATATTGAAGAGCCTGAAATACATTTACATCCATCAGCACAAATTGCGATTATTAAAACTTTGGCATATCTAGTTAATCATGGCTTTCGTATCATTATTACAACACATTCTTTATTTTTACTCTATGCTATCAACAATCTCATTTTAGCTTATCAACAACTCGAACCAAAAGAAATCAAGAATTTTCCTGAAGTAGAAGTCAGATTAAATCCCGATGATGTTTCTGCTTACTGTTTTGGAGAAGGAACAATAACAAAAATAATTGATGACTCTGGACAAATTGATGACAGTCTATTAGGTCGAGTTCTCGGAAATTTAGAGAAAGCGATCGCATAATCTTCTATAATAAAAAACAGTAGGTAAAAATGCGATCGCGTCCGATTTCAATAAAGACCGGACGAATCTAAAAGTCGTGTCAATGATTCGACGAACTTTTCGCCAAAATAAACCGCCAGTAATCCACAAGATAAGACGAGCAGCACGGCAACACTGATGCTCAATCCATTGAGTTCTATCGGCGAGATGAGATAAGGAACGATCGCCATAAAAAGACCTACCGCCGTCCCGCCAAGAAATCGGTAGAAAGCATGCAGTAAAGAAGGTTGTTGGTCGTTAGGATGTTCTAAAGCCATCTTAATTTACTCGAATCGAATCAGGACATATATCCATGCTAGCAAATTAAAATTTGATGGGAATTTGCCCGAGGGAGAGGGAAGCGATCGCATAACCTTCTATAATAAAAAACAGTAGGTAAAAATGCGATCGCTCAATGGCTAGAGATTTAAGAGGATTCATCGAACTTCTCGAAAAACGAGGACAACTCCGCAGAATTAGCGCCCTCGTGGATGCAGATTTGGAAATTGCCGAAATTTCTAATCGGATGTTGCGGGGAGGAGGACCCGGACTCTTATTCGAAAATGTTAAGGGGGCTGATTTTCCCGTTGCCATTAATTTAATGGGCACCGTAGAACGAATTTGTTGGGCGATGAACATGGAAAAACCCGAGGAACTCGAAACCTTGGGGAAAAAGTTAGGGATGCTACAACAGCCCAAACCTCCCAAAAAAATCTCCCAGGCGATCGATTTTGGTAAAGTTTTATTTGATGTGGTTAAGGCAAAACCGGGTCGAAACTTTTTCCCTCCTTGCCAACAAGTTCTTATCGAAAAAGAAGCCCTCGATCTCAACAAAATTCCCTTCATTCGTCCCTATCCCGGCGATGCGGGTAAGATTATTACTTTGGGTTTGGTCATTACCAAAGATGTAGAAACAGGAACGCCAAATGTGGGAGTATATCGCCTGCAACTGCAATCTAAAAATACCATGACCGTGCATTGGCTATCGGTGAGAGGTGGGGCGAGGCATTTACGAAAAGCCGCCGAAGCAGGGAAAAAATTGGAAATCGCGATCGCCTTGGGCGTAGATCCCTTAATTATCATGGCCGCGGCGACGCCCATTCCCGTAGACTTATCCGAGTGGTTATTTGCCGGGTTGTATGGGGGATCCGGGGTCAATTTGGCAAAATGCAAAACCCTAGATTTAGAAGTTCCCGCCGATGCCGAATTCGTGTTAGAAGGCACCATTACCCCAGGAGAAATGCTCCCCGACGGACCTTTTGGGGATCACATGGGCTACTACGGCGGCGTGGAAGACTCTCCCCTGATTCGCTTCCACTGCCTCACCCACCGCAAAAACCCCATTTATTTAACAACCTTTAGCGGTCGTCCCCCCAAAGAAGAAGCGATGATGGCGATCGCCTTAAATCGCATCTATACCCCCATTCTCCGCCAGCAGGTGTCGGAAATTACCGACTTTTTCCTGCCCATGGAAGCATTGAGCTATAAAGCAGCCATTATTTCCATCGATAAAGCCTACCCCGGACAGGCAAAACGAGCAGCATTGGCATTTTGGAGCGCGTTACCTCAGTTCACCTATACCAAATTTGTCATTGTCGTGGATAAAGAAATCAATATTCGCGATCCTCGGCAAGTGGTTTGGGCGATTAGCTCGAAAGTCGATCCCTGTCGCGATGTCTTTATCCTACCCGAAACCCCCTTCGATACCCTAGATTTTGCCAGTGAGAAAATTGGACTGGGAGGACGCATGGGCATTGATGCCACCACAAAAATCCCTCCAGAGACAGACCACGCATGGGGAGAAGTTTTGGAAAGCGATCGCGATGTTGCGGAGATGGTCGATCGCCGTTGGGCAGAATACGGACTCGATGAACTGGATTTAACCGAAGTAGACCCCAACCTCTTCGGTTACGATATGCGTTAGAGGAGAAGCGATCGCATGGGAAAGATTGCAATCTTTAATCGAATACATCAGTATTTTTTGTCGATTGCGCCTCAAGTTTTGCTTTCTCTATCTTTCGTTGAACATTAGGAATTGCGATACGGTTCTTTCTCCATTGCCGAATTTTTAATAGTTTGTTACAACTGGAAAAAGACAAAGTAACATTTCTTTACAAAAAAGGGCAATGATTGGTGGTTTAGTTGGCATGAATAACAACGGGGGGGCGGATTGGGGAGAAAACATCCTCAACACCGTCGCCAATCAAACTATCCGCCATCTCTTTACCCGAAGTGAGTTGGTAGATGTTACGGTACGGTGCAATCCTTCTAGCAAACTCTTGCAAGGCACCGTCGATAGTTTCAAAATGTTCGGTCAGGGATTGGTCATCCGTCGGGATTTTCGTACCGAGGAGATGTCTTTCGAAACAGATGCGGTGTCGTTAGATTTCGGGTCGGTTCTCAAGGGACAAATCTCTCTCAAACAACCCACCCAAGCGATCGCGATTGTTAAGTTAAGCGAAACCGATATTAACCATGCGTTTAGCGCCGAGTTAGTGAGAAATCGCTTGGAAAACCTCACGGATTCTCGCCTGACCAATTTATCGGGTGGAGAACCCGTCTCCTTCCGCGACGTTCGCCTCGAACTCCTGCCGCAAAATCGCATCAAACTTTTTGCGAATGCCGACGTTACCAATCAAATCGTTCCCATCAGTTTTAGTTGTACCCTAGGACTGGCAAAACGCCGCCGCATTACTTTTAACGGGGCAGAATTTGAAAGCGATCGCGTTCCCGAAGAATTGCAAGGCATTTCTAAAATTTTAATGGGCGTTCTCGTCGAAATTCTCAATGATATGGTAGACCTCGATCGCTTCGATCTCGATGGGGTCATGCTGCGCCTCAACCGCTTGGAAACCCAAGGAAAAACCCTCCTCTTTAGCGGTTACGCTCAAATCGAGCGCATTCCGAGGACGGGTTAGATTTCTTCCCTCTTACTCTCCCCCTCTTGGGAGGGGGTTGGGGGGTGGGTCGGGATGAAGTGTTGGATTCCCAACTGGTGACGGGTGACTGATAACTGGTGAGTGATTTTACGCAATCGTGCAGGTTTGCAATTCGCCCAACCAACGGCGAACTTGCTTTTTGTAACGGCGAGACGAAAAAGAATTGGATAATTGTTCTAGGGCGCGATTGTAGTCGGCGATCGCCAAATTCCAGTCCCCGCGCAAATGGTAAGTTCTGCCGCGTTCCGCATAAACTCGACCTTTGAGGCGCTTGCCTAAAACCAGTACGAGATCGAAGTTTTCCGATGCCAAATCGTACAATCCCATATCCCGATAAGTAATCCCTTGGTTGATCCAAGCTCGCAGATTGCCGGGGTTAAAATCGAGGGCAATTTGATAATCCGCGATCGCTTCTGCCAGACAGCCTCGAGCTGCATAGCAGTTGGCGCGATTGTTGTAAGCGCCATCCAAACGCGGATCTAATTCGAGGGCTTTATTGTAATCCGCGAGGGCTTCCTCAGTGCGATCGCATTGGAAATACATCAGACCGCGATTATTGTAATCAATGGCACTATTGGGGTGGCGGTGCAATAAATCGCTGAGGAGGGCAATCGCCGTCTTATAGTCTCCACGATCGGCAGCTTCCATAACATCGCTGCGCTGCTTGCGATCGCGTTCTTCTGGCGTTAATCTCCTTTCTCGGTATGGAGAATCGCCATGAGAGACAGCCTCGAAAATTATATTTTGTTTTGTTAAGTTGTGTTTCGGTACGTCATCGATATTCATTTTGCCCTCCACGGCTCTCCTATAGTTACCCTAGCGTTGAATGGTTAGCAATCGCGCAATAATTGTGTCACTCTGAGGTTTGTCCCGATATAGACAGCAATTGTGCTACAAGATTAGCCGGTCTGTCACGAGATTTGAATATATCTACACTATCCTTAATGTTCGTTCCGTATAAACCGCTTTCTTTGCGAAAATAAGAATCATTACAGGGTGAGGGAGATTGGCCTCTCTTGCCAAATTTCACCTTTTTTACAGATTGACTTTTTCTATGACCAGTGCAACTTTATTTCCCAACGCCCCCGATATTTCCTCCGATGATTACTGTGCCTTCGGTTTGGCGACTTGTTTTATCCGCAATGAGGGTGAAATCGAAGAAGTTCGTATCATCGAACCCATTCCTTCTTCTGCCCTAGAGGCCTTGCTCCAAGGAATTCCCACATCTTATAAGTTTGTTAGCGGCAAGTCCCTGTCAGAGTTTTTTGTCACGGAAACCCTGCAAAAACCGGCAGAGTTTCCCCAAGAGGCTCGGTTTTGCGAAAGTTTTGTCGAACGGACTCTCGCAGCTTCTCGTACCTATAAACGCCATCCAAAAGCCAAAGATTATATTCCTCTCGGTACCCAAAAAGACGATTTTAATTATTCTACAGAGCGCAAGCGGGTTCTCAATGCCGAAAATATTGTTTCGGCTGAAGATAATATCAAACAGCATTCCCATACCCACAAAGTTCTATAAAGGTTTTTAGATCGTGTTAAAACTCTATCGCGAGCTTCGATCGTGCAATGGTATTTAGAAGGATTGGACGTTTCTTACGAGTTTGTCTTGTTGGATATGCAGCAGGGGAAACACCTGCAACCAGACTTTTTAAGCATCAATCCCATCGGAAAAGTTCCCGCGATCGCCAGTCGGGAACTCACCGCTAAGTCCTATGCGCTCCGCGCAGGCTTCGCCAATGGACTCTAGCGGGTAGCTCTGAGGGAAACCTAAAGTTCTAACCCGACCAGTCTAAGCGTTAATCGCGACGTTACCAGAACAATTAATTATTGAGTTTAAAAGACCTCTTTTGATTGTTGCCAAAGGTCACGGGATGAGGCAAAAATGCCTAAAAATTAGGAATTGTTGTAAATCTAATGATGTTATCAAAAATTGATGTTGTTATTCCAGTAGCTCAGAAAGATCTGTTAAAACTTCCAATATGTGCAGATAGAATTTTAGCTAACTCCCTGACACCAATTAATAAGATTTATATTGTTGTTTGCCAAGATATCTGTAAAAGCAATATTCTTGGCGATCGTCCTGTAAGTTATATTGATGAAATAACCTATCCATTTAGTCTCGATGATATTAAAGTACGCCTACAGTATCAAAATAGCCAATATAATAATAGTTCTTGGTACTATCAGCAACTTTTAAAGTTCTATGTCTTTGAAGCAATTCCCAATTTGCAACCCCATGTCTTGATTTTAGATTCGGACTTCTTTGTCAGTCAAAAATTAGCATTTTTAACCGATCGCGATCGGGCAATTTTATCTTATGGATATCCCTTTAAGTGGTTGCTCGACACCAAGAATTATCCAACAGAAAATCAACACAGTCATATTGATTTTGCCAAACGTTTGATTCCGGGTTGGTATCCCGTTAACCCGTTTAGCGGCATGCACCATCATATTTTACTGAATCGGGAGATCGTCAAGCAACTCTTTTTTGAGGTTGAAGAAACTCATCAAAAAGAATTTTGGCAAGCATTTATAGATAATGTAAAATTTGAGAAGTGGAATGCGGCTTCTGAATATGTCATCTACTATCACTTTGCGATGAAATTTTATCGCGATCGCGTTGTATCGAGACACTTAAAAAGCTGCGATTTTATCCACGATCGCGCGGAAAATGATTTTACTCTTGAAATGGCCAAGGAGACTCTCGAAACGGGAGAGTTTGCAACCGTAGGATGTCACAGTTTCCTCGATTTAAGAACGCGATTAAAAACAATGGATTATATTCCCGATGACTTAAGGAAACCAATGCTCTCATCAGAGCATCTTATTTTTAAATTAATCCTTAACGATAGTCAGCTGCAAATAGAAACTGTCTAGATTGAGGATAAAATCTGCTTCGTTACTCTTGGGGAATTCTGTCGAGTTGATGCAAATAATCCACTCGATAGAAAATTGCGTAACCATTTCTTAGGGATGGGTTATAACTCATGCGAATATAGTCTCGATCTGCCATTAGACGATAGTAACCATGATAGTTTTTTAAGGTATTGATATCATCTAAAATGATGATATTAGCGCCGTAAACTTGTTCGAGTTCGAGCGCCCCTGTGAATTCAGAGCCATCAATTAAAACCGCATCAAATCGCTCAATTTTGTATTCTTTCTGGATTATCGGAATAATGTGGGGAATAATGTCATTTGACGCAATATAATGTCGATCTTGCTCCAACCATTCCAAGATGATTTCAACAGAAGGTTGTTGCAAAGTTTGAGGATAATTCTCGTAAAAAGCCCGTACTGTCTCTGGAGAGGGAAAGTCCTCGGCTGCAACAGTAGAAGCATGATAACAATGGACTTGCGGATAGTCCCGATAGCGTTGGTCTAGTTCGACAAATAAATTGTTAACCACTTCAATACAGAATAAATGGGGCTGATGGGGATTTTCTAGCAAACCTTTGACAAAGGCTTCCGTGCTACCCTGTCCGGTAAACGAACCAATTTCTAGTAGCGTGCAGATAGGTTCATTACGGGCAATATTTTGAATTGCATCGTACAGTTCGTCGTCTTTGATATCGGCAATAATGTTTCCCTCTACTTCCATCATTGCTAAGAGATTGAGTTGAGGGAGTTGAATTTGGTCGCGGGTTAATTTATTTTGGCTCGGCACGATCGCTCTCTCTCGTTGTTTTTTCATGGAAAAATGATACCCGATCGCCGAGTTCTAAAAACGGATGTCGCATTAATATCTTGGCAACCCATTCTCTTTGAGTTTCATTTAAGCGGTATCGATCGCCCAATCCGGTGTTTTTCCTGCCTAGAGGCGTACCGGATTGAGAATCTCGACTATATGCCTGGAGAGCTTGCCGCACGGTATCTAAAGGGAGATTGCAATACTTAAAAATGTTGTTCGCAGTTTCTTCTTTTGAGTGAATTAAATCGGTATAACGTAAGGTTAACGCAGGAATACCGCGATCGCATTGCGCGCGATACCATTCCATCGTTAAAATCCACTCTAACGTCGCTTCCTTAAGAATGGTCATCGTTTCGCCGATTTCTTCCTCATAGGCTTCAATCTGGGAGAGATCGGCCCCCCAAAAATGCTCGAATTGATTCCGCCATGCTTGAAAAGAGGAATAAACTGGATATTCTCGGTTTTGGTAAATGCGGAGGTTTGAGGTAAGAAAATCAAGCACCTGACGATACAGAAAGATATTTTTCGCATGGGGAAAGACGGCTTGAAATAAGTCCATCACTTGGGTGCCGTGACTGCGAAACTTGAGAGCATGGGCGCGAATGTCGCGATCGCGATAATTTTTAAAGAGAAATCGGAGGGAACTACGAGCGAGATTGCTCAATTCTCCATCGCGATCGTCATCCCTCCCGTGGCGAAGATTGGCAAATTGCGTGGGCGTATCGGGTTCTGAAAGACTCACCGCAACCCCAGACTCATTCAAAACATGATGAAGCAATGTCGAGCCACTGCGCCCGGTTGTATAGATAAAAATGGGTTGTTCTACGGGGGGCAAGCGATCGGCTAACTGGTTGAATGTTACATAGGGAACTGTCATCAGCCGTCGTGCCTGCTCGTACTGAGTCCGGCAAACAAAAGGAACTTTAGCCAGATCGATACCGACAGAAATTTCTACAAAAACAGCTTGTCGGTTTGACTCATCGAGGCAATAGAGACTCATTTGGGGATTGTCAAGGAGTTTCCTCGGATTAACTTCTCCGTCCTCGCGGTAACTAAAATCTTTGAGACTGGCTAAAAAGCGATGGTATTGTCTGTGTTTGCTTTCGATCGTCAGTTGTCGCGCATCCATCATTCAGCGTGGGTTTCGGATTGACTTTTTGAGAATAGAGGCATATTCTGGCAGCAATCAACCTTCCTCGCAATTGATTATCGCAACCTATCTATTATGGCGATCGCCATTTTACTGGCCAGCAGTTTCAAGCATTGTATTGCTTTGGGGATTATCTTAACCCTCGTTCCCTTCTATGGTTTGTCCTTGGGAGCTTCGCCATTGGATATTGGCATTTTAATGTCCTTATGTCCCCTCATGAAATGCTTTGCGCCTATCGTTTGGGGAAACGTTGGCGATCGCTTCGGGTATCGCACGGCTTTGCTCTGTAACTTTACGTCAGTAACGCTCTGTTATATTGCTTTTAATTGGGTTAGCACCTTATCGATGCTCTTTGTCATCCAAATTTTACTGGGTGCAGCCCTGAGCGCGCGAAGCCTCATGCAATCGTATATTGTAGAACGGACTGAGAATGAGGAACGAACTCGCAATCTCGGTTTTGTGGAAGCAACCGGAGCCCTCGGCCACGTCATCGGAGCCGCGATCGTCGGGGTTTTGGTCGGCGGTAATCCGTCCAATCTGAATTTTCACCCGCCCATTCTTGCTGCCATTGCGATTTCTGGGGCTAATGTCGGGTTAGCATCGATCGCTCTCCCTCGGTCAACTCCCTCGATTTTACCCTCAACCGACAAATCTCATTTTTCCCCCCAGCAATTCTTCTTTGATGTCAAAAAAAACCTCCAACGTCCTCTAATTGGGAAAGTGATGATTTTGGTTTTTATCACCTTTTTTACCATCAATGGCGCGATCGCGATGTTTGCCCCTTGGTGTCAAACTCGGTTTGGTTGGGGGCCTCAAGAATTTAGTTATTGCATTGCGTTTTATTTTTTCGCGATCGCGGCGATGCAAATGAGCTTGACGGGGTGGCTTGCTCGTTGGTTGGGGGAGGTTAGGTTGCTATTATTGGGGGAAATTGCGCTGACATTGGGGCTGTTTTTCCTCTCTTTCTCGACGACTGTTCCTCAATTCATTTACACTCTACTATTTTTAGTCTTCGGTCATGCCACTTGTATTATTGCCTTCGCCAGTTTGCTCAGTCAGCTATGTGGCGTGCAACAACAAGGAAAAACCTTGGGGTTAGCGATCTCTGTCTTAAATTTTGCCGGATTCTTGGGGTCAATTGGGGCAGGATTTCTCTTTGACGTACTGGGAGAAAATTGGCATTACTGGATGGGAGCAGCCCTCGAGAGCATCGGAACTGTTTTCTGTTGGCGCGAAATTAATCCTTCCCGGTTTTCTAACTTAATGAGCGATCGCCGCCATCAAAAGTTAATGCACTTGTTTGACATTTTCGATCGCAATAAAAATGGCGCGATCGAACGGCAAGATTTTCAACAAGCCGGGCAATCTTTGGCAGAACTTAGAGGATTGCAGCCGCGTACCTTTGAATACGATCGATTGCAAGCATCTTTAATGGGTTTGTGGGAAATTCTGCGGCGTTTAGCCGATCGCGATGGCGATCGGCAAATCGATCGGCAGGAATGGTTGTCCTATCTAGAACGCGATGTCGATGATGATTTTATTAACCTCTTCATTAACATTATCGATACCAATCGAGATGGATGCTTAACCCTCGATGAGTTGGAAACATTTTATCAAGCCTACAACATTAATACGGACGAAATCGAAAAAGTTTTTCATATTTTGGATGTTAACCAAAATCACTACATTTCCGATGTGGAGTGGCGCGAAATATTTTCCCAATTTTTATATAGTCATGACGTACAAGCCAGGGGTAACTGGATGTTTGGTACGAGTTTACCAAAACAATTATAAAGACAGGGCATCGCTTTAGTTCAGTTTAACGCCAAATCTCAATAACATCCTCGGCAAAAAATCGTCGAGATCTCGAACATTTTTATCGATAATTTCAATTAAATTGAGTTCGTATTGTTGATAAAGTTTTTGTTTCTCTCGCTTTCGTTCTAAATATTTTTCATCATTTTCATAACCCCAATATTCGAGATAAACCTTCCCCGCCGGAATGTAAAAATCGCAATAGACTTCTTCTGCAATGGGCAAGCGTCGCTCGTAAGCATGAACTAATTCAGCCATATACAACCAATTGTCAATCATTACCTCCGCTTTCGATCGCACCCAATGTCCGTCTGTCGTGCGAAACTTGGCATTCTCGCGGAACTTTTCGCGAAAATTTTGTTCCCTTGTTGTCTCTGTAGTATTCGCGTCTGTTGTTTCGCTGATAATATTGTGAATTGCATCTAAAAAAATACGATTTTCTAGAATATTAGGCGACCAAACAACATAAGAATTTTCCGTTTTTGAGTCTTTCTTTTGCGTTGCACCGAAAGCAATTCCCCGCCGCGTTGCAATCCAATTCGTGCCTTGTTTTTCTAAAAGACCCAATTCCGATAAGATGCGATTAACCTGATTTCGGTGGATTTGATAATTCAGTTCGTTTAATTTCTGACTTATCTTTGTCGCAGAAAGTAGCCTTGGGGATTTGTCAGCAGTGGGTTTGGGAGGGATATTGGGTTTGGGCGAGATATTGGGTTTGGGAGTAGATTTGCGATTGGCAGCTTTCCAACAGCGATAACAAAGAGTATGTCCGGGTTTAGCAACAGGATTATTGCAACCCGGCTGAGAACAAATATCCATCAGTTGTGCTTTGATTACTCCCTGCAATTTTAGCACTTTTGTTTATTCTCAAATCGTTGTTTAAATAAACTTAATTTGAGAGATTCATTGACGATCGCAATTATGTTTCGTTTGATTGATGCGGAAATTGCATCCGCTGCAAAATATGAGCCTCAATCCTCTTTTTTCCAGAGCGGTGTCCTGAATTACAATCCCTCGGTCTCAATTCAGTCACAATAATAGATTAAAGTATAGAGCGATCGCCGACTTCCCCATGAAACCCAAAATCATTGTTTGCGGCCTCGGTCAAACGGGGTATCGAATTTTTAGCCTCCTGCGACAGCAAGGGGCCGAGGTGGTGGGGATTAGCGATCGTCCCATTCCGGGAGAACGCAGCGATCGCATTGTGATCGGCGACCCGCGATCGCCGACAACTCTGATTGCGGCAGGAATTCGCGACGCACAGACGTTAGTGCTGGCCACCAATGACGACGCGCTTAATTTAGAAAGTCTCACCCGCGCCCGTACCATCAACCCTCACCTTCGTATTATCAGTCGGATTTTCAATCATACCTTGGGGGAACATTTGGATCGCACCTTAGCCGATCACGTGAGTTTGAGCGTCGCCAAACTGGCCGCCCCGATTTTTGCCTTTGCTGCTTTGGGAAATAAGGCAATCGGTCAATTGCAACTCTTCGAGCAAACCTGGCCGATTCGAGAAGAGATTATCGATTCCCAGCATCCTTGGTTGGGTCGCAGATTGAGCGAACTGTGGGAAAGTCGTTCTCGCATGCTTATCTATTATCTCCCGGTCTTAGGAGAAGCCAATTTAATTACGGCAGTTTTAGAAGGTCGATCGCTGCAAAAAGGCGATCGCATTATCGTCGGCACGCAACCCTCAACGCGATCGGCGCAACGCACCAAACTCCGCTCTCAAGTCAGGTCGCTACTCAAAACCTTTGCGAATTTAAGGAAATTTAAAGATTACGGTCGTCCGGTCGCTCTCGTAACTCTGGCTTTACTCGCGACGATTTTCTTTGCGACCCTAACTTATGTCAGCGTTAATTTTAATATCTCTCTGGCCGATGCCATTTACTTTTCCGTCGGCATGATTACCGGAGCCGGCGGGAAAGAAGAAGTGGCAGAAAGCGCCCCGGATAGCATCAAAATTTTTACCGCAGTAATGATGATCGTCGGTGCGGGAGTCATCGGGATTTGTTATGCCTTAATTAATGATTTTGTTCTCGGCAGTCGCCTGCGACAATTTTGGGCGGTGACGCAAGTTCCCTCCCGCAATCATTATATTGTCTGCGGTTTGGGAGGGATAGGCATGCGAATCGTGCAACAACTCATCGAACAAGGCTATGATGTCGTTGCCGTCGAACGCGACCCCAACAATCGCTTTTTACACGCGGCGCGATCGCTGCGGGTTCCTGTCATTATCGAAGAAGCCAATCTTGCCACCACGCTAAAGTCCGCTAACGTTGCCAAGGCCACCGCATTATTAACCGTAACCAGCAGCGATATGATCAATGTGGAAATTGCGTTATGCGCTAAAGCAGTAAACCCTAAATTATCGGTTGTCGTCCGCAATCACGACCCGCAATTTTCCTACTCCGTACAGCAGGTTTTCGAGTTTGAAAACGTGCTTTGCCCAACAGAATTAGCCACGCCTTCTTTTGCAGCGGCAGCGTTAGGGGGCAGAATTTTAGGGAATGGCATGACCGACGATCTATTATGGATTGCTTTAGCCACTTTAATTACGCCCAGTCATCCTTTTTATGGCAAAACGGTGAAAGAAGCCTGTCAAGATGCTGATTTTGTGCCTTTATATGTTGAATCTCGCGGAAAAACCATTCATGGTTGGCTGCTATTAGAAACGGTTTTAGAATCCAATGACGTTCTCTATTTAACAATGCCGGCAACGGAATTAGAACAATTATGGCGGGCGAATTCAGCAAAGCTCGATATTGCCTCTCTACAAGAACAAGTGACGGGGATTCGAGAAGTAACTCGAACCTCGGAAAAATGAATACAAAAAAAAGGAGAAAGCGGCATTTTATTGAAACTGTTGAATTAATTTGAGAATTCCGCGTTCGTCAAACTCTTCTGTTAATTGCAGGAGGCGATCGCAAAATGCAGCATATTGGGGTTCTGCTTGTTTCAAATGTCGTGTTTGTAATTCTATCTCTTCAATATCGCCAATTTTTGCCGCTCGCTCGAGTCTTGCCAACCATTCCGAAGGGGGAGCAAGATCGATCTCTTCGAGATCGGAAATTGTTGGGGCAGAGATCGCTGTTTTTTCTGCGTACGACCAGCTCAAATGCAAGTATTTTTGCAGATAAACGAATAATTTATCCATCTCGACGGGTTTGGGGAGAAAATCATTGCATCCTACCGCGATCGCTTCGTATCGGTCGGCGTTGGAAACACTGGCACTCGAAGCGATAACGACCGTGGAAGCCAGTGTCGAGCTTCCCTCATTTCGCAAATAACGCACCAACTCAAACCCATCTATCTCCGGCATCGCTAGATCGGTAACGATCAGATCGGGTTGAAAATTCTGCAAATGGGCGATCGCTTCCCGTCCGTTTTCGGCTTCTCTCAGTTCAAATCCCAAGGGAGTCAGCACTTCTCTTAGGACGCTGCGATTGACGGTTCGATCGTCTACGATTAGGAGTTTGCGGCGATCTCCGCTATAACCGATAATTTTTCCTCGTTCTCCCATCGTTAGCGAATGCGCCCATTCGGTGGCAAGGGGAACGTCAATCTCAAACCCAAAGGTACTGCCCGCATGGGGGGTACTGGTAACATGAATGGTACTGTCCATCATCGAAACAATTTTGGTACAGATGGTCAGCCCCAGTCCCGTTCCTTCCTCTCGATGCGCTCTTCCTCCAGCTTGTTCGAAGGGCATAAAGATTTTTTCCATTTGTTCTGGAGTCATGCCGATTCCGGTATCTTTGATTTGAAAGCGTATTTTGTTATTAGTTATTGGTTGCTTGCGCTGAGCTTTGCCGAAGTGTTGGTTCTCCCCCCTAACCCCCCTTTGTAAGGGGGGAAAAGAAGGAGGAGTGTAACTGGTAACTGGTGACGGTGAGATGGTGACTGAAAAAGTGACGCTACCGATATCGGTAAATTTAATGGCATTTCCTAAAAGATTGAGCAAAACTTGACGCAGGCGCTTATCGTCGGCGTGAATGCCCTCGGGAAGAGCGCGATCGGGAAAATAGTGAAACTCAATGCCTTTTTGTTCGGCACGAATGCGAAGAATTTCTGTAATTCCGAGTAAAAATGAGGGCAAATGAAAGTCTCTCGCCATGAGTTTCATTTTCTGCGCCTCAATTTTAGAGAGGTCGAGAACGTCGTTAATCAGGGTTAATAAATGAATGCCGCTTTGGTGAATGATATCTGCGCCATTACGATGTTGATTGAGATCGGTCGCATTTTGCAAAATTTGCGCGTAACCGAGAATGCCGTTGAGAGGCGTTCTCAATTCGTGACTCATGTTGGCCAAAAATTCGCTTTTGGCATGGTTGGCGGCATTGGCGCGATCGAGGAGAACTTTGACGCGGTGAATCATGCGATTGAAAGATTGCGCTAATAAACCGATCTCATCGGTGGTTCTAATCGGGACTCGCACGTCGAGATTGGCCTCGTCGGTTACTTTTTGAGCGATGTTTGAGAGTTCTCTCAAAGGGCGAGAGACAGTGGAACTGGTATACAGGGCGAGGAAAGAGGCAAGGGCGATCGCGATGCCAATACTAATGGCGAGGGTTTGGTGGCGAATCTTTTCTGCTTCTATGAATCGCGTTTTTGCGGTTGCGACTTCCTCATAGGAAATTGCCACGATATCGTTCACTTGCTTGGAGATTTCTACAAATTTCAAGGCGAGGACACTCTGGGAAAAATCCAGCAGTAGTTTGCGGGCCATTTCTCGTTCCGTTGGCGATCGCAATTCTAATTGTAAAACCCGCTTCATAATTGCGTTCAATTCCCTGAAGTAGTCTTCGGGAACGTGACGATAGGTGGCAACAAATTCAGGCATTCTGCGTTCGCGTTCCTCATACAGGTGTTCTTCCTCTGCTTTATAGGTTTGAAAGGTTTCCCACATCTGCATGACCAGGAGGGTATTCCCAATACTGCGCGCATATTCTCCCGATAGTTTGTCGGGGGCATCCAACCAAATCAAAAATTGCTGTTGATCGACTCTAGCTTGCATGATTTTTTGCTGCAAACTTTGGAGTTGTTCGATTTCTTCAAGAGCATGTTCCACGCCGTGAAATGCCGCTTGTTGTTCGCGATCGCCGATGGCTACCCCGATCGCCATTCCCACAAAAGCAATACCGAGAGAAAGAATGTAACCCGCACCGATTTTTTGGGAGACTGCGAGACGACTCAACCAAACGCGATCGGATTTGACTGTAGATTGAGAAGAGAGTAAACGTTCGGGTTGAGATTGGTTCATGTTAACGCACAAATGTTCTATTGCTTATCCTTATCTTGAAGCACCCTCGAACCGATGCACCGATCGAATTAATTTCCGGACAATATTTTTATCTTTCTTAAAAGTTTTTTTAACCTAGATTTATTTTTTTATTCTTTATGTTCTTAATACTAGCAAGATATTTAAAGATTTGCTTGGTTTGGGATTTAGGTGGGAGCGCGTTAACGCGTTCGGTTTTTGGATCAATACCATCGGCTCAATCTACACTTTTACCAATCGCCAAAATTCTCATTTTAAAGTCCTTGATAAATTCCCAAACCAATTAAAAAGATTCCCGCAGCAAATTCCAAGCGATCGCGATTAAAACTCTGGGTCATCATTTTACCGATGTAACTCCCACCGCCAATTGTTAACAAACTGGATAAGAAACTGCAACAACTTGCCAGTCCTAAATCTAACTGGGCAATTCCCGCGCCGATTCCCATGCCAAAGTTGCTGATAGTCAAAACCAACCCCAAGGCGATCGCTTCTTTGATTCCCATGCCTGAGGAGCGATCGCCTTGCACTAAAACGATTCCTCCTGCATCTACCGCATCGGTTCTCATTTTCAAAACTTCCGCGATCGCATAGACTCCCATAACAACCAATAATCCGCTACCGAGTTTTTCCGCCACCATTGGCGATAAAAAGTCATTCATCCAATCTCCCAACTGCATTGACAGATAGGTCCCCATCCCTGACAGGAGAGCAATGAGGAGATTGGCAGAAAAACGAATGGTTTGCTGCTGAATTCCGCAGGACATTCCTACGGCGAAGTTATCAATATTGGTTGAGAGAGATAACAGGGCTGCTAAGAAAATTCTTTCCATCGATCGCTATTCTCGCCCCCGCTCATTCCTGAATTGCATCTTCTTATTTCTGTAAACTTTCTTTACATTTTTTTAATCTACTACACTTTGTTACCAAATCTTTACATTTTCTGAAATTAGTGATTTATACTTAAGTATAAATACTCAACAAAAGAAAAAAAAAGAGGGTGAAATTAACTTCACCCTGCAAAATACTAGGAAATGAGGAAAGTTGTCTTAACGGACCGTTCCTTCTAGCTGAGTCACCTCAATAGGTTTCATGAGGAACAGTTTTAAGAATTGCACGCCGTTGGCAAGATAATGAGGAAGCTTTTGCAAGAATTTAATCGGTGCGAAGATGTTGGAATTGGCGATCGCTGTCAATTTTTCGTTTGTTTTCACGCAGGTTTCCAAACATTCGTAGAATTTGGGATTGTTGATATCGATAATGATGGGGAAGACTCGTCCGGCGGTATCGTTGGTTTTATCGATCACGTACTTGTCGTACTCCCGCGCATCCAAACCGATCGCCGCGTAAAAGTCGGATCGTTGCACGTCGTTGAGGTACATGGTGGCAAAAACCGACAGTAAGAAGAAACGACACCATAATTTCGCCTTCCAATCATTGAGAATATCCGGTTGCGCCCGCATGATAGCATCGAAAAAGTCGCCGTGGCGGTTTTCATCCTGACACCAGTTTTCGAAGAAACGGAAAATCGGATAAATGCGATCTTCGGGATGTTTTTCTAAGTGACGATAGATCGTGATGTAACGCCAGTAACCGATCTTTTCAGAGAGATAGGTCGCGTAGAAAATAAACTTGGGTTTAAAGAAAGTATATTTTCGGCTCTTGGTGAGAAATCCAAGGTCGAGGGAGAGATTGAAATCGCTCATCGCTTTGTTTAAAAAGCCCGCGTGACGCGCTTCATCTCGGGACATCAAGGTAAAGCATTCTGCGAGAACGGGGCTTTTTCCTTTTAAACGCCGTCCCAATTCTTTGTAAAGTAAGAAACCAGAAAATTCGGCAGTACAAGAGCGCTCTAGAAACTCGACGAATAAGCGGCGCTTGTCTCCGGTAATACCATCCCAAGACTGCTCGAACTCTTCATCTCGGACGAAGTGAGTTTTGTTATAGTCGGCGCGAAACTCTTCGAGAATGGCGCGAAGTTCTTCTTCGTTGACGGAGATATCCATCTTCGCCATTGCATCAAAATCGGTGGTATAGAACCGAGGCGTTAAAATAGTTTCTTTAGCAGGTACTTTGATTCCGGGACGAATCTCGGAAAATGTAGAGGTTTCAGCAGGTTTTGGGGCAGTACTGACCATAACTTTCTTTTAGATATTTTTATGAAATGCGAGAAGCTCTTCCGAAGTTACGGGAATCGGAACACTTCCCTTGTTAAGTTGCCCTTCAGTGTACAACGTCTTGTGAAGCATTCAAGTCCTGTAATATTAAGAGTTGCAACGATTTTGTAATATTGCTTAATATTTTTTGGCAATCTGAGAAATGCGATCGCGATCGCTTGTAGTTCTCTTTAAAATCTCAGGTGATTCTTTCTGATGGAAAAACATTTCGCTAGAATGAAAGGTAGTTTATGGCGTGCCGTTGAGGTTATGGATAGCAAGCATATCGAGCGTGTTTTAACTTCTTATGTATTGATGGTGGGCTGTTTTGTGGGTTTAGCCGGGCTGCATCGCCTTTACAATAAAAAATACGGTACGGGGATTCTCTGGCTCTGTACTTGGGGGATGTTTGGTATCGGACAATTTTTCGATCTCTTTTTCGTTCCCAGTATGGTAGACGAATATGAAGCTAAACTCCTCATCAAACAAGGGGTTTCTCCTTACGGAACGCCTACTCGCTATCCCTATGCAGCCGCGACTGCGGTAGAGGTCCCTAAAGTTTCCCAAGAACCGCTCATGTTACAGGTTCTCAAAGCCGCACGCGATCGCGGAGGACAAATTACCGTCACTCAAGCCGTATTAGACACCGGGGCCGATTTTCCCGAAGTCGAGAACGCCCTCAAAGATATGGTGAAAAAAGGGTACGCTCATATAGACAACGACCCGGTTAAGGGAACGGTCATTTACGATTTTATCGAACTTTAAAGGTAAAGGTCTTGAATTTAAAAAACGCGATCGCTCGTTGTTCTGGCGATCGCGTTTCTGTTATTGTTGCATTAATTGCGTCCCAGCCATTTGTCGCCATTAATGCGCTGCAAGGTATACAAAACCATCAAATCCAGCGTTATTTTACGTTCGTCAATCATAAACGATTCGAGGGTACTGGGTTTTGCGCCGTGAGTTGACGATGAAAAGCCTTTTTTCCCCTTAATATCTTCATCAAAATAGTAAAGGTTAAATTGGCGCGTTCCCTGTTGCCATTTGCCTTCAATTTGCCAGCATTCCTCTTGGGAGTCAAATCCCGCGAGGACAAAGGGTTGCTTGGCGAATGCAATTTGCATATCCTCAAGACCGGCTTTAGTGAATGCTTCTTGTAACTTTGGCGTGAAGTGCTGCTCCATAAACTCGGTAAAGGGTTTATCTTCCAGAGCGGGGGGTTTTTCTTTTTTCTTTGCTGCGGGTTTGGTTTCTTCTGCCATGTCGCGCCTCGGGATCGTTGCTTTAGACGTTTGCTCCCTTACTTTACAAGGTTTGTACGGGGAGTTCAAGCAAATTTGCAGCACTCTACCATTTAGCTTATAAACGCGATCGCGATGCAACTAACTTCCTGCCACAAAGGACGCGAATAATTTCTTCTCGACGATGCCAGAAAAATAAAATCCCTTTGTAGGTGCAGAGCATTTTAAACATATTATTAAAAGTTAAGCGGTTGTCAAACAAAAGTCCTAGCAAAATATACCTGTTTAATATTTTTATTCCTTCTTCCTTGACAATCTCGTAATGCGCGCCAATTTCCATCCCATCGGTGCCATAATTTGTTTCTAGCCAGTCTCTAACGTAACCTGAATAGGTGGCAATATGTGCGGTTTGTTTTTCGCCTTGCTGGATGTTTGGCTTTTGGGATGGAGAAATTTCGAGAATTGTCTGTTTGTCTAGCAAATAAATTCGCAATGGTTGTAAAAAACGAGGTAATCCCCAAAAAGATAGAGATAATTTTTGCAGATATTTTCTGGCAATGGGTAATAACTTTTCTTCTTCACAAACTTTCGGCTGGCAAGGAGTTATCGGATTTTCTTGTACATCTTGCGAAATTTTTTCAATAGCAATTTTTTTGTTTGATAAAGAATAGATTAACTTTTCACCAATTTTCAAAGGAATGAGGCGATCGCTGGTCTGTCCTAATTCATGAGATTCTAACAAAGATTCATTTTGCTCCCATGATAAACTATCTCGATAATAATGATGAGAAGCGAAGGGAACAACATATTTAGGAACAAAAGCAGTAACAACCTTAGAAAATGTTTCTATTTGTCCCTCTGCAATCTCTTGTGACTTTCTCAAGGGATATTCTCTTAATTTTCCAGCATGATTAAAATTGTTCAAAAGTATATCGATTTCTCCGATATGTTTTTTGAGTCCTAAAATGGTTTTTAAAGGCAAATTGCAATCATTATAATTTAAAACCTTAATCCCATCAAGTTCCATGAGGAGCATATTATCGATTCCCGTTGCAGGAAACCTAGAGATTTGCCAGCGATCGCTCAGTTTCATCTTTTTTCGAGCCGATATGGGGGTAATATTGGTAAATCCCAAACCCTTCATTGCCTCTACCATTGAAAAGTTAGCATCGTTATTGGCTAAAATCTGAATTTTGGGATTAATCGCTAATAATTTCTTTAAAGTTGGAACGTGAAAATGATCGCCGTGAAAATGCGAAACCCAAAGATGCGTGCATTGACTGGCTAACTCGAACGCATCGGGATTATGATATTTTAAACCCCATCCTTGCTTAAAACACGTTCCCTCAAACCACGGATCGAATAAGAGAGAAATGGCGCGATCGCGTAAAACAATCGAAGCGTGATTGAGAAAAAGTAATTCTAGGGAATTAGGATCGGTCAAAGGTGCTATCATTGGGATTGTCAAGGGAAGATAAGGAAAGAGAAACTAAATTTTCAATCGTTTTGAGTTCGGGGTTTCCTGCTAAATAGCCAATACCTCGATGTAAATGCAGGCGAAATTGTTCGGCTAAATTGTTTTTTTCGATTTCTATCCCATCTTGATGACAACGCTGTTTGAGGGCAATAATCAAAATATCCGAGAGTTCTCCACCAAAAACGCGCCAAGCTAACGCGACGTTACTATCTGCGGGAATGGGAACGGGTGAAGGTTTACTCGGTTCTGCAAGAGAGAGGCAAAAAGCCCAACGACAAAGGATATTCCATTGGTCGATTTTAGTGTAACGTTTCAATTTAGAAAGCTGGTCTTTTGCAGTTTGTGAAAGTATAAATCGTTCGACAGGAGGTTGCATTTTTTCAATTCTTAATTCTTAATTCTTAATTCCTCATAAATATCTCGAAGAAACTATTATCGAGATCGTAACCGACTGTCATCCACATGAATTTTATTTTTTCTTGGGGTTCGATGCCGCGATCGCGCAGCCAATCATAAATAATAAAGGTTTTTGTCGCGATCGCAATTTCTAAGGCTTCGGGATTATATAAAACGCCATCAGTACGATGGAACTGGTGGGGAACGAGCATGGCAATATAGCGAGGTAATTCGCTTTTCCAATCTAACAAAAAGGGAAGCCAAGGGTAGCGCGCATCCAAACGCAAAAACCACAAGCGTACTTCGGGAATTTCCGATAATTCTCTGGGATCGGTTTCTTCTCGTGGATAGTCAATGGTAAAGAAAATTTGTGCTTCTGAGGTGGAGATATCTCCAGCCAAAATTTTATCGACGAGTGCAATGACAGGAGAAAGATCGAGTTGGTGAATGCGCTCGGCATTTAAACTGATTTGATGATTCATTCTTCTTCATCGAGTTTTTCAAAGACAACATCATCAATTATTTCATAACCCCAGCACGAATTACGAGATGCGAGGTGTTTTGCGGCTTCAATTTCTCCCAAACGACAGAGTTCGCTTAATTCGGCATATCCTGCTTGTTTTTCTTGCTCTAAATTAGCTTGTATTTGTTGTTTTCGTATTTCTGGGGAGAGTTCGTCGCGGTCTCGTTCGGTAAAATTAATTTGCCATAGTTTTTTCATGACTCTTTTCTCCTAAAAAGGATAGCGATCGACAATTTTCCCATCAATTACTTCATAACCCCATTCTGGATGTGCCGCAATTTGTCTGGCAATATAGCTTTGACCTAAAGGCGTATTATATGCCTTTTGGAGAATGGGTAACGAAGGAGCATAAGGCTCAATTTTATTAGATTCTGCAACTTCTGACAACTCGGTTTGAGGAAGAGATTCTCGCGATTGCGAAGATTCGGGTAAAGAATGCGGTTGCTGTAAGAATAATAATTTATCGATAATTTGTTGTTTGTCAATGCGATCGCGAATGCTAAAAGAGGGTGGAAGATAAGGTGTTTGCAAGCCTAATTCTTTCGCTTTTATTGCTTCATCGGCAAGGCGATCGCATTTTCTCAAGAATCCTTCCCACCAACTTTTAGCACGATCGACTGATTGAAGTTCGCGATTTGCTCTAGCGGTTGCCGCCTCAATGGGTTCTCCTTTATGAATATAATACTGTACGATCTCTTCGAAAAATGCAGGATAAGGAATACCCGGTTCGATTTCCCATTCTTGTTGTATTTTTTGACTCGATCCTAGGGGATTCCCTTCAATAAATTCTTCCCAAAAAGGAGAAATAATCCCTTTTGTCATTCCATCAATGATTTTGAAAACATATGCCATTGGGTTATCAAGACCTTGTATCTTAAAATGTTCTAATAAAGCCTTTTGAAAATTCTCAAATTGTTTTTGCGATCGCCAAGGTCCTTCGAAGCGATAATGAGGGTTAATGGTCAGATCGGAAGATTTTCGAGGAGCGGGGAAAAAGGCATCTCCAACTATTTTCTCGGAACAATTATTGTTTGAACTTACTTCATTAAAACTGTTAGTACTTATTTCCGAACTAGAAAAAATGAGCTTTTCAAATATCTCTAATTTTTCTTGAAACTCTGAATAATTTAGAGACAATTGTAAATCTTCTCCGCTTGCTTTTTCTCGTAAAAAATTTCTATTCTTCAAATATTTTCGTGCTAATTCTTGTTCTTTTGAGGAGAGTCCCGTATCGCGTTCTACATCTGCAACCTTGAGCTCTTCCCACTCCGAAGAACTCATTTTTTCTAATAAATAGCCTAAGAATATTCCCGCCGCAATTCCGCCGGCCAATTTTGCTAATTTAGGATAGTAACTGTAAGATTCTCCCAGTGATTCTCGATCGATCTCCAGATGTTCTGACATGAGGCAAGGCAAAAAAGTGAGGATTTTTAGGTTACAAGGCGATCGCTTTGTATATCCTTCTCCGGATAGACATTTTACCAATTTTTAAGCTAAAGTGGTAATGACTATGGATAAGTACGATCGCTTGCGGATTGCGATCGGCAATTGCAAGTCACCAGAGAAAAAGATTCCGGTAAGATTGAGTCGTGCTGACTCTTAATCCTACTAGAATAACAAAAAAATCAGTACCCATGACCGTCAAAGAGGCGTTAAGCCTTTCATCGAACAAAAGGGTATTCTTCATTATCTATCGTTCATCATTCATGGAAATGACCGATCCTAATTCCTCAACAAATCCCCTGTGTCCCACTGAGCAAAGTTTGTTAAAACCCATTCGTTCTTTAGAAGATGCGTATCGTCGCTGTCAAACTTTGGGAATGCGTTTGAGTCGCCAGCGTAAGTATATTTTAGAGCTATTGTGGAACGTTGAGGAACATCTTTCGGCAAGAGAAATTTACGATCGCCTCAATCAACAAGGCAAAGAAATCGGTCATACTTCAGTTTATCAAAACCTAGAAGCGCTTTCCAGTCAAGGGGTTATTGAGTGTGTAGAACGTTGCGACGGGAGATTGTACGGTAATATCAGCGACGCACACAGTCACGTTAACTGTTTGGATACTCGGCAAATTATGGATGTTCACGTCGAATTACCCGATGAAATCATCCAGCAAGTAGAATCGCGAACGGGCGTTAAGATTAGTGAATATCGCATTGATTTTTATGGCTATCGGAATCGGGAAAGCGAACAATAAGTTGAAAAATATAGACTATGAACAAGAAACATTTTCTAAAATTTTCAAAGGGGTTAATTGTTTGAGTAACTCGAGTTCTTCGAGACTGCGAACAAAAAATGTTCCGGCAAAACCGAGGCAATTAACCCCAATAGATTGACATTCTCCTTGCGATCGCGCCACAATTAACAACCACTCTCTCGTTGCTAACAGATTATACGCTCCCGATTGTTTCCCTTTTTCTTCTCCGTGATGAACGATACCCAGTTGATTCAATAGGTTCTGGTATAAATCTAGAGTAATGCGTGCTTTTTCTTGAATTTTCAGGGCGAATTGAAAGGGAAATTTAATGACAACATGGCGAAAGGGAAAAAGGGGAATCGTCCCTATTTTATCTTGCCAGCGAACCGTCGAAATTAGAGGAGAAATGGGTAAGTTTTCACCTGAAGGAACAAGAGGGAAAGGGGTCAGTTGTAAATGTTTGTGGGGTTGACTTGCGCCTGCTTTTGTGCCGCCATTGTAGAATGCTAACCCGTCAATTTCTTGCAAACCCGTCCACATGGCTGCAAAATCTCGTACAGTCAACCAAGTTTCTTGATGTTCGAATTCTCGCGTCACGATCAAGAGATGGCGATCGACGACGTTAAATTTATTTAATAAACATAAATGCGTTTTTGAAATATCCGCAACAAAAAGCGCTTGTTCGTAAGGGAGAAAAGGATCGATAAATTTTCCCGTTGTTTTTGTTATCTGTTCTTGCTTTTTTTTATTTTCATCTTTGCGTCGAAGATTCAAAGCAACTCGCACGAGAAAGTTAACGCCAGCTTGCTCGATAAATTCGCATTCTGTGGGAATCGATCGCAATGCACCCGAAGCGATCGCGCTTTGAGTGCATTCAATCGTTTTTTGTAATAACGTTCCGGGTTCGAGCAACATATCAGTTATCAGTTATCCCTTTGGCAAAGCTCCCTTCGGCTTGGCTCGGGGCAAGCAGGGCAAGCAGTTATCGGTGAATTGAATCAAAAAAATTACCACAATGTTAGATTTACATGAAAAGCGATCGCGGGAATATTAAAAATTGTAAAAAGCCGTCATCTGACTTGTAGAATAAAATTTATTCCTTTTGATTTCAGCTAATCATGACTAGAAAAGTTATCAAAACAGAAAATGCTCCCGAGCCTATCGGTCCTTATAATCAAGCGATCGCGGCATCGGGACAACTGGTGTTTGTTTCCGGACAAATTGCGATCGATCCGAGAATTAACGAAATTGTATATCCAGAAGATGTAGGCAAACAAACCGAGCAAGTTATGGCAAACCTCGAAGCAATTCTTGCGGCTGCGGGCGCAGGTTTTGCAGATGTTGTGAAAACCTCAATATTTTTAAAAAATATGGATGATTTTGGCATAGTCAATGACATTTATGGTAGATATTTCGACCCCAAAAATGCCCCCGCTCGCGCCACCGTAGAAGTCTCCAACTTACCGAAAGGAGCATTAGTGGAAATTGAATGTATTGCTGTTTTGTCCTAACACGGGTAACGGGTAACTGAATTACACTGCTGCTTCTAAAGCCTGTCGAAACTCCATCGCGGTTTTAAAATGAATGGAAGGGCGATCTTGTAGAGCCAAATCGATCGCTTCAGCAAGGGCTTTGGGAAGAGCGGGTTCTCGGTGTCGAATAGGAATAGCATCGCTTCGCAAGACCACCAATAGCGGATCTTTTTTAGCAAAACGTCGAGGATATTTACCAGCCAGCATGGCGTATAAAGTCGCTGCAACCGACCAGATATCGGCATCGGATTTAGCATAGTTAAAATCGATTAACTGCTGGCGAGGCAAAAAACCCAACATGGCAGCATCGCGTTTATTGAAGGTTTTCTCGCTCAGTCCAGCGCGATCGAAGGCTCGCAATAAGCCGAAATCCGCCAATTTTGCCATTAGAGCGCGATGATGGCGGTTCAATAAAATATTACTGGGCTTGATATCGCCATGAACTAACCCCGTAGCGATATCGTCCCCCATCGTACCTTGAGGGATGGCGGCATAATGAGCGTATTCGAGGCCATCGAGAACGTCGAAAATAATGGGTAGGGCTTCCTCAACCGATAAACGTCCCCCGCGTCGTTCGATTAACTGCGCCACATTGCCTTCTTCCCCATAATTCCAGATAAAAAAGAAGCGCCCGTCATGATAGCCATAATTCCGCAAGCGCACGATATTGGGATGTTCGAGGGTTTTGATTTGTTCGATCGCCTCGAGAAATGCGGCGATCGCCCTTCTTTTTAAAGTTTTCGGGTGCAGGGTTTTGAGAATCACCCAATCTCCATTCGCGCGATCGAAAGCCAAATACACCTTATCAAACTCATTTTGCTCGATGAGCTTGAGATTGCCGTATCCCCCGAAGAGCAAGCGGGTTTCGTCTTGAATGGGAAGAACGCGACGACCGATAGAATCACCGCTAATGTCTTGAGAATCTCCCAAGTTGCTCACTTCCATGTTAACGCCCAACACCGTATCCCCGATTCCGATTTCATCCCCGTCCCGCAATTCATACTCGGGCAAATTGACGAGTCTCCCTCCCTGTCGGGTGCGATCGGGACGCTGGCCGATCTTTTTACCATTAACGTAAGTCCCATTGAGACTGCCAAAATCTTGCACCCGCATCTCTGGCGGATCGATGTCGAGCAAGCAATGATAGCGAGAGATGGTATTTAATTCGTCTTGGCTGGAAAGTTGGATCTGACACTCAAAGGAACGACCGATTAAACAAGTCGTACGTCGGTCGAAAATAAATTCTTGTCCCTTGAGAGCGCCCTCTAGCACCCTTAAAACAATTTTGACTGGCATGGAAGCGATCGCAGTATTACACCCTTATTATTCCCTATATTTTGCTATGGGAGCGTCGGGAGCTTCGGGAGCTTCGGGAGCTTCGGGAGATTAGGGAGCTTCGGGAGCAGGGGAAGATGAGGCGGTTAAATGCCGTAGTATGCGGGGGCCTTTCCGGGTTTCCATTTAATATTGCAACCAATACTGGGTTTTTGCTCGCTACCGACTGGGCGATCGCTCAATACGGCATCAATCGCTCCGCGCAAATCCTTGCCCGTCACCGGAGTAGAATTACCGGGACGGCTATCGTCGAGTTGTCCGCGATAGATTAAGGCGCGATCGCCATCGAAGAGAAAAAAGTCTGGGGTACAAGCGGCGGTATAAGCCTTCGCGGTCTCTTGGCTTTCGTCATAGCACAAAGGAAACTTAAAGTCAAGTTCTTTTCCCATGAGTTGCAGCCGATCGGGAGCATCATCGGGATAATTTTCGGCATCATTGGCGCTAATTGCCACAATTCCCAACTCGCGATCGGCATAATCTTTGCCAATAGCAGCCAACTCTGCTTGAACGTGCTTGACAAAAGGACAGTGCCGACAAATAAACATGATCAAGAGCGCTTTTTTACCGGCAAAAGTCGCTAGAGAGATCGAGTTTCCAGAAACCGCGTCCGGCAAATTAAAATCGGGCGCTTTCGTCCCCAGAGGTAACATGGTTGATTCCGTTCTTGCCATCGATTGCATTCTCCCGCGAGTTTTCTGACAATTATTTTAACGAAAAGCGGTTATGAGACCCGATGCGATCGCGGCAAAATTAAAGGTTACTCAAAGTTATCAATAATGATTCCCCTTATAAAAAAATTCGTTCCCTGACTTGACAAATGAACGGACTTATAGATTTAAAATTTTGGTTAGATGAGATGAGAGAAATTCATCGCGATACTTTTCAAAGTGTAAAGAAATATGATATAAGAGGTAAAATTTCTGACCGCGAGAACAGCAGTCCGGGCGATCTCGAGGGATCGCCCTCAATTTTGTAGATTTTTAAAATTCAGAAGTTTTTATTATCAACCGCAAAACCTTCTAAAATATGACAGCAACAAATATTCCCCCAGCGCGATCGCAAACTTTGCCAGAGATTACAGATTTACACTTACGAGATATTGTCAAAACATTACCGAAGGAAGTCTTTCAACAAGATCGGCGCAAAGCATGGTTGCGAGTCGCGATTAGTATTGTCACCGTTGCGATCGGTTATGCTGCCATTGCGATCGCGCCTTGGTATCTTCTCCCCTTTGCATGGGTCTTTACAGGGACGGCGATAACGGGTTGGTTTGTTGTCGGTCACGACTGCGGACATCGTTCTTTTGCCAAACGCAAATGGGTCAACGATTTAGTCGGACACCTCGCTTTTCTCCCACTCATCTATCCTTTCCACAGTTGGCGCATTCTCCACAATCATCATCACAAACATACTAATAATATTGATGTCGATAATACGTGGAATCCCTTTAAACCCGAATTTTACGAAAGTCTTCCCCGTCCCTTCAAATGGGGCTATCAAGCCATGCGCGGACGGTTATGGTGGTTGGCTTCTATCGTTCACTGGTCGGCAATGCACTTTAGCTGGTGGAGATTTGAAGGGAAACAACGGGAACAAGTGAGGTTTTCTGCTTTAGTGGTTTTTGCGGGTGCAGCGATCGCGTTTCCTACTTTAGTTATCACAACCGGATGGTGGGGTTTTGTTAAATTTTGGCTCGTCCCTTGGTTGGGATATCACTTCTGGATGAGCACGTTTACCATCGTGCATCATACCGATCCCGAGATTCCCTTTACGCTAAATGACGATTGGCACGAAGCAAAAGCACAGTTAGAAGGCACCGTACATTGCGACTATCCGGCATGGATTGAATTTCTCTGCCATGATATTAACGTACACGTTCCCCATCATATTTCTACAGCCATTCCTTCTTATAACTTGCGCTCGGCTTACGCAAATATTAAGGAAAATTGGGGTCAATACTGTAAAGAAAGTCGTTTTTCTTGGGAACTCATGAAAACGATTACCGATCGCTGCCACTTGTATAGCGAGATCGAGTATTACCAATCCTTCCAAGACTACTATACTCGCAAGAAACTCGAACAATCGTCTTAAGCAATTGTCGTTGAATTTCAACATTTTTTTGCAAAAGTCTTTTTGAACCTTGTCTAAATAAGATGAGGTTTTTTTATTGAATTCTGCGATCGACTAGAATTGTAGATCGATGACGATTCTTCCAAGCATCTTAAAAATTATGTCTTCTTTTCCTCGATATTTAAAAAAAAGATATTACTTACTGATAGCAACTTGGAGTTTAGCGATCGCCACCCAAAGCGCAAACGCTCAAATTCCCGTCTTTGAAGACCAATTTCCCCCATTTCCCTCATCTCCCCCCGCTCCTCCATCTTCCCCCGCTCCCTTCTCTCCCCCTGCTCCTCCATCCCTTAGCACTCCCCCCGATCTTCCCTATACCCTCGGAGCCGGCGATCGCGTGGAGATGACTATTTTTGACGTGGAAGAATATAGCGGGGAATATCCGGTTCTCATTGATGGCACCCTCAACTTACCTGCCATCGGAACGGTTTTGGTGCAAGATCTGACGTTAGAAGAAGCCTCGCGCAGAATTTCTCAACGCTATCGATCGCTTTTAGTTCGTCCCATTGTTACCCTCGGGCTCGTTTCTCCTCGTCCCGTAAGATTGGCGATCGCCGGAGAGGTCAACCGTCCGGGATCTTATACGGTCAATCCTACCGGAGGGACGGGTTTTCCCAGCGTAACCGAGGCGATCGATTTAGCAGAAGGAATTACCCTCTCGGCCAATGTCCGTCAAGTCCAAATTCGCCGCACCTATCAAGGAATCGAAGAATTTTACGCCATCGATCTGTGGGGATTGATTCATCAAGGGGATCTCTCCCAAGATGTGGTGTTGCGAGACGGCGATCGCTTGTTCGTACCCACGGCAGAAACCCTCGATCGCGTAGAAAGTCGCACGGTTTCCGATTCTAAATTATTCCCTAAAACCACGGCTGCGGTACAAGTTGCCGTAACGGGGGAGGTGCTGCGTCCGGGGATTCACACCGTGAGTGCGGAAGGATCTGACGAACCGCCGACAGTAACCCAAGCGATCGGTATTGCCGAAGGAATCACGCCGCTTGCTGACGTGAGAGATGTTCGCTTGCGCCGCATCAAACGAACCGGAGAAGAAGAGATCGTCACTGTTAATTTATGGGCCATTCTGCAAGGGGGAGATTTAGAGCAGGATATCCCCTTACAACCCGGCGATAGTATTATTGTTCCCAGAGCCGAAGCGATCGATCTGACGGAAGTTGGCAGGTTAGCACCAGCAACTTTTTCACCTCAAACTATTGAGGTTAACATTGTCGGGGAAATCAACTCTCCCGGTACGAAAACTTTACGACCGAATACTCCTTTAAATCAAGCCATTCTAGCGGCGGGAGGATTCAACAGTCGCGCTCGTCAAAGCACGGTAGAATTGATTCGCTTAAATCCCAATGGTACCTTGCTCCGGGAGGAAATCGAGTTAGATCTGTCTCAAGGGATTAATAATGAGAATAATCCGCTACTATTAAATGGGGATGTTGTCGTGGTACAACCTTCATCACTAACGGAAGTCACGGATGTTGCCGGAGCGATTTTAGCGCCAATTGGGAATTTTTTCTCATTCTTGAATTTCTTTAATATTTTCGGTTTATTCCGCTAATTGCTTCTTTTGACATTTTCCATGTTTCTACAGTCCATCAAAATCCCTTCGAGTTGCTCTCATATTTTCGATCGCAAGGTATTCAGTCATGGTGCAAAAAATTGTTATTGTGGGTGCGGGTCCAGCAGGTGTTTTGCTGGCACATTATTTATTGCGTCGCGAGGATTGTCAGATTGAAATCTACGAGCGTCGAAGCGATCCGACTTTATCGGATTATGGCAGCGATCGCAGCTTTCCCATTTCGCTTTTTCCACGAGGAAGATTGGCACTCCAAAAAATAGAAGGGTTGGATAAAAAGGTTGGCGATCGCGGTAGCTTTTGTCAGGGTTCTTTAATGTATAGCGGGAAGGGAAAAACGCGCTTACTTTCCAGAAAAGAACCGCTTTTAACCATCGATCGCAATAATTTAGTCACGGCTTTGTTAGACACATTAAGAGAGAAATACGAGAGCGATCGTTGTACGATTCATTTCAATTGTCAATGTGTCGGACTCGATACAACTGAAAATATTGTTCGGTTTCAAGACAAAGATGAAAATCGTTTGAACGTCAATTACGATCGCTTGATCGGAGCAGATGGAGCGAGATCGTCAATCCGGCAATATCTGCAAGAACAAGGAAAATTAAACGCTCGGCAAGAATACGTTTCCGATGCCTATAAATCTCTCTTTTTCCCGCGAATAAAAGGAGATTTAGAATTAGCACCAGATAAAATTCATATTTGGCGACGGCCCGGAAATGTTACGGTTTTACTCGTGCCTCAGTTTGAAAAATTTCTCAGTGGGGTCATCATTTTCCCTGCCGATCGAAATCCTCTCGAGCCTTTAAAAACAAAAGAAGAAATTCTCGCTTACTTTCAAGAAAATTTTCCCGTATTTGCGCGTTTGATGTCTCTCGATGAGGCTGAAGCACTCCTGCAAAATCCTGTCGCTCGGGTTTTAACCGTGCGTTGCGATCGCTTCCATTACGGCGATCGCATTCTCATTGTAGGGGATGCGGCTCATGCTGTTTCTCCTTCTATCGGTCAAGGGTGTAATTCGGCTTTAGAAGATGTTTTAGTTCTCGATCGCGTAATCGAAAAAAGTGCCGAAAACTGGTCGCAAATATTTTCAGAGTTTACCACAACTCGATTAGCTGACGCTCATGCCGTACAAGAATTATCTAGCTATTCTTTACCGCGAAATAAGCGCTTAATGTTTGAGTTTGTATTGCAGATTATGGGACGCAGATTTCTCCACAAACTTTTCCCTAATTCTTTTAAACCTTTTATCTTCGATCTATTGGCTAATCCCGATCTCTCTTATTCAGAAATCTTGCATTCTTCTCGCAATTGGATTGCAAAAGTTAAGCGATCGCAGAAAGCAAAAATTGAGTAGGAACTTCATTGTACAAATCAAACCTACAGAGATATGCCCATTCACTTCCTTTATCTGTCTATAATTACAATTGTAACTCACTCCAAATAAACTTGCACGATCGCCGCTGCTAATATCTTCATTCCCTTAACAATATCTTCCGAGGTTGCCGTTAAACTAATTCGCAAGCATTGATGTTGGTGCTCCCATTCTTCCTGCAAACCGGGAAAAAAGGTCGATCCCGGTACGAGAATGACTCCTTTTTCCTTCAATTTTTGGTATAAGTCTAAATCGGTTATTGGTAAATCTTGCAACCACAACCATGCAAAAACCGAGCCTTCACCGCGATGTAAAAACCAAGGTAAATCTTGCGGCAACTCTTCCTCTAAAGTAGTCTCTAAAACCTCTAGTTTTTGTTGATAATGAGAACGAATTACGGTTTCTGAAAGTTCTGCCAAACGTCCCGAAGCGATCGCCTTAGCCGCGATCGCCTGTCCGTAACGGGGGGAGTGAATGCAGCTATTATTCTGAAACCCATCAAGAATATCGATCATCTCCGGACTGGCGATCGCAATGCCAATTCTCTCCCCCGGCAATCCTGCTTTTGATAAACTCAGACAATGAACGATATTTTCTCCTAAAATCGGACGCATTTCCGTAAAGTTTAAAGCCGGATAGGGGGGTGCATAAGCCGAATCAATAAACACGGGAACATTGTAAGGTTTTGCTAACTCAGCAATTGTCTCGACTTCGCGATCGCTCAAAACATTTCCCGTCGGATTGCAAGGACGTGAAAAAATAATACATCCCGTTCGTTCGTTAATTTTTAATAAGTTCAAATCAGGGTGATATTTAAAACGATGCGTTTTTTCTTCTATCTCTAGATTGGGCTTATAAGCAATCACTGCTTCGGGAAATAAACTTACGCCACCATAGCCGGTATAATCGGGATTTAAAGGTAAGACAATCCGCTTTAATTTTCCGTTGGGATCGTAGCCACCAAACGCATTTGCTCCATAAAAATAGAGTGCTTGAGAACCCGGTGAAATCAAAATATTGCGTTCGTCTAAATTTAAGTTATAGCGCTGGTTAAAATCTTCCGCGATCGCTTCAATTAAAGGGGTATATCCTTGGGACATTCCATAGCGGCAAACGACCTCTCCATAGCTTCCATCTACTAATAATTCTGCCGTACAATCTCTCCATAATTGTTCGATTTCCGGCAAAATTACTGGATTTCCCACACTCAAATTAATAAACTCTCTTCCCTCACCCGCTCTTAAAGTCTCGATGATATCTTTCATGATTTCTCGCACTCCCGTGCGCTGAGATATTCGCAGACCAAATTGAGAGAGATTGAGTGTCATCGCCGAACCTTAGATGTTTAAGAATAAAAGGATGAAAATATTTTAACGATTATTGTAGCTGCATTAGCATGTTACCTAGAAAAAGTAATATAATTTATTATTCTATATTCACTTGTCGTTTATCTTTACTCTATAATGACAGCTAATATTCCTCCAGAAGAACGCGATCGCATGTTGAAATGGCTCAATCGCAATCTCCGAGATCTGCAACAATATGCCCATCAATATGTCGCTTACAACGGTGACGGAGTTATTGCCGTCAATAAAGATTTAGAGACTGTCCTCAAAGAAGCAGATGCAGCAGGTGTTATCTATTCAATTTATATGGTTCCCGGATTTACAGGATCGATTGTCATTTTACCGATTTATTTTCGCACGGTCAGTCGCCATGAATGGCAACCCAATTATTCAGTTCGTCTACGCAATCAAAACCGAGAAATTGATTCAACCATGTTAGTTGATTCGGGGGCAGATTTTAGCGTCATTTCGTTGCAAATTGGGCAAAATCTGGGATTTGCTTTAGCCGATCGCGAAGAGATTTTGAGAGGACAAACATTGGGAGGAGAAGTCAAATATGTTTTGCGACGGATTGAATTCTCAATTGACGGGCATCAATTGAATGCTCCCGTCGCTTGGATACAAAACGAAACAGCAGATATTATGCTCTTAGGTCGAGAAGACGTTTTCGATCGCTTTAATATTGAATTTCGTCAGGCAGAGGAGAAAATCATTTTTACGTGGAGGAAATGAGAATAATTCGCATTGCATCCAATCTTTAATTGAAGTCCCGAAAAACTATAGCGCGATCGCTCTATAAATCCTCGACTTCTGCTTCTTCAACTAAATCCTGAAGTGTTTGATGGCGAAGGCGGCGAGACTGGCGGCGATATTTTTTACTCTCCAATCTCGGTTCGTATTCTCGCTTTCCCGAACCCTTAATTTTCAATTTGACTGTTGCTTCTTCATCGGGTTGCTGCTGGAGAAATTCTTCCCGCGCGAGGGTTTCCTCTAAAAATACGAGATAATGCTCGTATCGCTCCCAATCTCCCCGAATCGAACAATTGGGTTCGTCTCGATGCAAGCAATCGCGAAATTGACAGGATCGTTCTCGCGATCGCGCTTCGGGAAAATATTGCGCCAGTTGAATGACATCGCAGGTTAAATCGGGTTTGTTAAATCCCGGACTGTCTGCTAAAAGCCCTCCCTCGGGCAACTCAAATAACTCCACATGGCGAGTGGTATGGCGACCTCGTTGCAGTTTTCCCGATACTTCTCCCACGCGCAATTGAATATCGGGAATCAGTTTGCCGATCAAACTCGATTTTCCCACGCCTGACGGTCCGGCAACAATAGTAATTCGGTCTGCTAATACTTTTTTTAATGCTTCTAATCCCTCTTCTTGTAGGACGCTAATAAAAATTGGGTTGTAGCCCCATTTTTCTAATCTTCTCTGCCAATCTTGTTTCTGTTTCAGACTTATCAAATCGCTCTTATTTAAACACAAGCACGGGGCTAGAGCCGTCGATTCTGCCTGAATTAAAAAGCGACTCAATTGCCAGGGATCGAGGGAAGGTTCTTCAAGGGCAAAAAGCAGTAAAATTTGGTTGACATTCGCTACGGGAGGGCGTTGCAAGAGCGTTTTGCGCGGCAAAATTGCAGCGATCGCCCCTCGCCCGTCTTGCCAGTCCGGTTGCTCGATTTCAACCCGATCGCCGACCATGACTTTTTGCCCCAGTTTCTTCAAGCGCGTGCGCCGCGTACACAATAAATACTGATGTCCTTCCCAAAATTCATCTAAGCGCACGCGATAAAAATTGGCTTGGACGGCGATCGCCGTTCCCAATATCTTCATCGATCGCAATTCATGATTTAACTCCTTACCTGTAAGGCAAAATACTCCGAGCGATCTTCCTTTACTTCAATAACATAACCTGCCATAACCAAACTATCGGGAACTTGTTCGATGGGTTCGCCGCGATCGAGCCAAACCTCTAATAACTCTCCTGATTCCATTTGCTCCAAATGCAATTTAGTCCGGACAAAATTGATCGGACAGGGCGTTCCCCGTAAATCGAGAATCGTTGTGGGTTGCTTGCACTGTACTTCGACAGGCTCAGCAGCCGCGAAGCCGAAGTGTTGGTTATTCGCGAGTAATGGTTCGTTGCTCATTGTTCGTTGTTTGTTGAAAAGATCAGCCGCGAAACATTTTGCCTAAAAAGCCCTCTAACCCGCCTTCTTTACCCGCAGCCTCACCGCGAATTTTTGCCAATTGCTCCAATAGTTCTCGCTCTTCGGTACTTATTCGAGTGGGAATATCGATTTTGACAGTAATTAAGTGATCGCCGCGACTGACGGGATTGCCCAAACGCGGTACGCCGCGATCTTCTAAAGTCAAGATGGTATTGGGTTGAGTTCCGGGAGGAACGGTTAATTCCGTTTCGCCATCCACTGTATTGACGGGGATTTGACAGCCGAGAATCGCTTGTAAATAACTCAAGGTAATTTCCGACAGGATGTTCACTCCATCCCGTTTAAATTCTTTGTCTTCTTCGACAAAGAGGTAAACGTATAAATCCCCCGGGGCACCATTTCGCAATCCGGCATCCCCTTCTCGGGCGACCCGCAGGCGCGTGCCGTTATCGACCCCTTGAGGAATGGTAATTTTTAACTTTTTCGTAACTTGGATGCGACCGACACCGCTACAGGTTTCGCATTTCTCTTCAATAACTTGCCCTTCTCCATTGCAAGTGGGACAGACCGAAACTTGCGCGAAACTGCCAAAAGGCGTGCGAGTAGCCCGGCGGACTTGACCCGTGCCGTTGCAGGTCTGACAGGTTTTCACTCCCGTGCCCGGTTTTGCTCCCGTGCCGTTACAGGTTTTACAAGTTTCGAGATGGGGGATGCGGATTTCTTTTTCCCCACCAAAAATGGCTTCGCGAAACTCTAATTTCAAATCGAGCCGCAAGTCGTCTCCCCGCACGGGGCCGCTGCGTCGGCGCTGGGTCGTTCCCGTTGCCGCGCCGCCGCCGCCAAAACCGCTAAAAATCGTCTCGAAAATATCGGCAAAGCCCGTAACATCGCCAAAATCGGAGAAGCCGGCACCTCCCGATACACCTTGTTCGCCAAAGCGATCGTATCGAGCTTTCATTTCTGGGTCGGAAAGGACTTCGTGAGCGCGATTGACTTCTTTAAATCGGTCTTCTGCTCCCGGTTCTTTGTTGACATCCGGATGATATTTCCTCGCGAGACGGCGGTATGCGCGTTTGATGTCATCTGGACTGGCATCGCGGGAGATATTGAGAATTTCGTAGTAGTCGCCTGCCATAAGTGCCGATCGATTGGGTGTGCAATTTCAATTATCAATTATCAATTATCAATTATCAATTCGGAGAGGACTTGGGAGATCAATCTACGGGTTCGTAATCCGTTTCCCCACCTTGATCGTCGTCGTCAAAATCAAAGGCAAATTCGTCTTCTTCAATTTCTTCTCCTTCGTCACTAACAATTTCGGTGGGTTGTTCGCTAGCGGGAATTTCTGCTTCTTCCACCCGTTCGAACTCTTCGCTCGTGCCTTGATTGGCGCGATTGTACAAGTCAGTTCCCACGGCTAGGACAGCTTGTTTGAATTCATCGAGACTTTCTTTGATTTCCTCAATACTGAGGGAATCGTCAGTTAGGGCAGCATTTAATGTCGTTCGTTTTTCTGCTGCTCTCACTTTGAGATCCTCGCGAATCAAATCGGCATTTTCTTTGAGGGTGGTATCGTGAGTATAGGCGATGCTGTCGGCCTGATTTTTCAAGTCTACCAATTCCATGCGCCGACGGTCTTGTTCGGCGTAGCGATCGGCTTCTGCCCGCATTTTTTCCACTTCCGATGAACTCAAACCCCCCGTATTGGTAATGCTGACGCTTTGTTCTTTCCCGGTGGCTTTATCTTGGGCGGAGACCCGCAAAATTCCATTCACGTCAATCTCAAAACTGACTTCGATTTGCGGTACGCCGCGAGGAGCGGGTAAAATTCCCGTGAGCAAGAATTTGCCGAGGCTTTTATTATCTCGTGCCATCGCTCGTTCTCCTTGGAGAACGTGAATTTCCACGGAGGTTTGACCGTCGATCGCCGTGGAAAAGACTTGGGATTTGCTGGTGGGAATAGTGGTATTGCGATCGATGATTTTGGTAAAGACTTCCCCGAGGGTTTCGATGCCCAAAGATAAAGGCGTTACGTCGAGGAGCAATAAATCCTCGACTTCTCCCCCTAAAACTCCCGCTTGAATGGCTGCCCCGAGGGCGACGGCTTCGTCAGGATTGACCGAGCGATCGGGTTCTTTGTTGAAGAATTTGCGAATGGCTTTACCGATGGAAGGAATGCGGGTGGAGCCTCCCACCATGATAATGCGATCGATCTCGTCGGGTTTGAGATCGCTATCTTTAAGGGCTTGCTTGACGGGAAGAACCGTGCCTTTAATCAGCTCGAGAGCGAGCTCTTCAAATTTCGATCGCGCCAAATCCGTTTCGAGGTGCTTCGGCCCGGTTTCGTCGGCGGTGATAAAGGGAAGGTTAATCGAGGTGCTGCCGACGCTGGAGAGTTCGATTTTGGCTTTCTCTGCCGCTTCTCTCAGGCGTTGCAATGCCATTTTGTCCCCATCGAGATCGACCCCTTCTTTTTCTTTGAAGTTTTCGATCATCCAGCGAACGATGACATTATCGAAGTCGTCCCCCCCGAGGTGATTATTGCCCGAAGTCGCTTTGACCTCAAAAACTCCATCTCCGAGTTGAAGAATGGAAACGTCAAATGTTCCCCCCCCCAAGTCGAAGACGAGAATGTGCTGGTCTTCGTCTTGTTTTTCCAAGCCATAGGCTAGAGATGCAGCCGTGGGTTCGTTGATAATGCGTAGAACTTCCAAGCCGGCAATCGTTCCCGAATCTTTCGTTGCCTGTCGTTGGGCATCGGTAAAATACGCCGGAACGGTAATGACGGCTTGGGTAACGGGTTCTCCCAAGAATTGCTCGGCATCGGATTTGAGCTTTTGCAAAATCATGGCCGAGATTTCTTGCGGCGTGTAATTTTTGCCGCGGATTTGTACGTCTACCGTTTCATCCCGGCCTTTGACGCATTTGTAAGGCACGCGAGAGCGCTCTTCCTCGGTATCGTCCCAACGACGACCGATAAAACGCTTGATACTGTAGACGGTGTTTTCAGCATTGGTCACGGCTTGACGCTTGGCAAGCTGGCCGACCAAACGTTCCCCTGATTTGCCAAAACCGACCATACTGGGGGTCGTGCGACCCCCTTCGCTGTTCTGAATGACAATGGGTTTCCCCCCTTCGAGAACGGCAACGCAACTATTGGTGGTGCCGAGGTCGATACCGATGACTTTTCCCATAGCGATCGGGTTTTCTAAGTGTGCAAGAGACTGGTTTATAGATAGATCGGTTATCCCTTCGACAAAGCTCGGAGCAAGCAGCTATCCCTTCGACAAAACTCAGGGCAAGCAGTTACCGGTTCTGGCACTGGATAATTGTTTGCTGTTTACGATTCCGATGGACTTTCGCCGTCCGGGTTAGAGTCTATATTACCCTCAGTCGAGGAATTTGTTTCTTCTTCTGGAGCTGCGGCAACTTTGACCATGGCATGGCGCAAAACGCGATCGCCGATCATGTAACCGCGTACTAATTGTTCGATGACCGCACCATCGGCATATTCAGCTGTTGCCTCCCGCAACATGGCTTCGTGATAATTAGGGTCGAATTCTTTGCCTTCCGGGCGCATGGCAGACACTCCCAAGCGTTTGAGACAATCGACTAAATTTTTGTAGACCCCTTGATAGCTTTTGTGAATGGCCATTTCTCCGTCATTGGCCGGACGAATTTGCGATCGCGCTCGCTCGAAGTTATCCACTACGGGCAAAAGTTCGGTGATGGTGTTACACTTGGCAAAAATTTCAAGGTCTTCTTTCTCTTTCTGCGTTCGCTTGCGGAAGTTGTCAAAATCGGCGGCGATTCTCACCGATTGGGCCTTGACGGATTCGGCTTGTTCGGTTTGTTTGGCCAATTGCTGCTTGAGAGACTCGATTTCCAACTGTAGGGCTTCCATAATTTGCAACTGAGCCGCTTGAACGTGAGGGGGGGGAGTATTGACTTCGGTTTTGCTTTCCTCTACCCGAGAAACCTCGGTTTTAGCGGAATCCGAAACCCCTTCGCCGGAGTTTCCCTCTATCTCGTCAATTTCGAGATCTTTGAGTTCGAGAGTTTCTAGGGTTGGTTCTTCTCGAGCTTCGTGGCGAGGATCGGGATCTCCGGAGCTGACGGAGGCATTGAGTTCGGATTCCGATTCGCTGCTGTTATTCGCTCCTATTTCGATGCTTTCCGGGGGCGAATTGCCTCCCGATGCGCTGGTTTTGGTCGCGTTATTTTCTTTCACCCTATCTTCAGATGAATCTGAGGACTCTTCTGAATGTTCTAAGGTTGTTTCGGATTGCTTTCGATCGTCGATCATCTTGCCTTAAATTGTGCTTTAAATTGAACGTCGTCAACTGCTACTGTAAAAATATATTTGGGAAACGGGGCGATCGGAGTAGCCCGATTCGCTTATTGTCTCCACGTTTCTCCTCTGCGTTTATTGAGGGAACGCTTTAATACCTTGAACTATCATACAGCCCTTTCTCGATCGCTGACCTTTCTGCTCTCGATTTTCTGCTCTCGATTTTCTGCTCTCGATCGGTTTCGGCAACTTATTTACAAAACTTAGCATGAAAATCGTCGATTTTTCTCTGGTTTGGAGTAAATCCATCGACCGTGTCAGAATTCAAAGTTATCATCATGGATAATGGATAGTTGAGGCCGATCGAGGCACGATTGCCCTTTTGAGTCCAATCGAATGAGTCCGAGTTAATAATCCATTCCCACGCGATCGCGCTTCTCAATCCGGCTTTGGTAAATTCCTCGCCCGTTGGGGGAATGCTTTAAGAAAGCCTTTGAAGAGAGGATAAAGTCTGGCGATTCCCCTTTCCCAGCCCGAATCCCCATCATTTTGTCAGGAAATCCGCACCGACTATGACCCAAACATCCAGATCCTCGCGGCGTTCCCGCGCCCTTACCATTCGTAATGATTTTTCCCCGTTTGGCAACAAAATCATTCAAGCGGGTTTTGCCAATAACGACCAGATGAAGCAGGCACTGGCCGAAATGCGCAAAACCGGTCGTCCCCTCACCGAAGCGATCGAGAATATTACGGGTCGCCAACTCACGCCAGAGCTTCAGCGTCAATACAAGAAGCAACAACTGTTCGAGCTGAAAATTCTCTACGGAGTTGATTCTCTCGATCCCGAAATCGAGGCAACAGCCGACAATCAAATGGCCGATTTGATTGAAGCATTAATCCCCATTGATGTTTGCCGCCGCCACCAACTCGTTCCCCTGACCAAAACGGAGGGAGAGCCGCCCTCAGTTTTGGTTGCCATGGTCAATCCGGACAATCTCGAGGCACAAGACGATCTCGGACGAATTCTCCGTCCCCAAGGCATCAAATTGCAACGCATGGTGATCGCGCCTCAAGACTATCAACAACTTCTCGATAAATATCTAGACGAACAAGTTAAACGAGAACAACAGAAAGAAGATGCAAAAGCCGTTGATGTTAGCGGATTAGTGGACGATCTCGGGGATCTCGAAGATGCACCCGACGAAAATCAAGATGATTTGGGAGCAGAACAAGATGCTCAAGGCGCCCCCATTGTCAATCTCGTTAATAAAATTTTAATGCGAGCGCTCAATGAAGGAGTTTCCGATATTCATATCGAACCCCAAGAAGAAGAACTGCGAGTGCGCTTCCGCAAAGATGGGGTATTGCAGCAACCCTTCCCCCCCGTTCCCAAAAAAGTTGCTCCTGCCGTTGCCGCTCGTTTCAAAATCATGTCCGAGTTGGACATTGCCGAAAAACGGATGCCCCAAGACGGGAAAATTCGACGGATGTACAAGGGACGCAAAGTTGACTTTCGGGTCAGTACCCTTCCCAGTCGCTACGGGGAAAAAGTCGTCTTGCGGATTCTAGATAACTCGGCAACGCAATTGGGATTGGATATCTTGATCACCCATCCAGAATCTTTAGGGTTAGTGCGGGAGATGGCCAGCCGACCTTTTGGCTTGATTTTGGTGACGGGTCCGACGGGATCGGGTAAATCCACCAGTTTGTACTCAATTCTGGCCGAGCGGAACGATCCGGGAGTGAACATCAGCACGGCAGAAGACCCCATCGAATATTCCTTGGACGGGATTACCCAAGTGCAAGTTATTCGTGAAAAAGGCATGGATTTTGCTTCCATTCTGCGCTCCTTCCTGCGGCAAGATCCCGATGTGATTCTGGTGGGAGAAACGCGAGATAAGGAAACGGCAAAAACGGCGATCGAAGCGGCACTGACGGGTCACTTGGTACTGACGACCCTGCATACCAACGATGCAGCCGGCGCGATCGCCCGTCTCGATGAAATGGGAGTCGAACCGTTTATGGTTTCCGGGGCATTATTGGGAGTGCTGGCACAACGCTTGATGCGTCGGGTTTGCAAGGAATGTCGCATTCCTTACCAACCCACTCGAGAAGAGTTGGCGCGATACGGAATGTCGGCTTCTCAAGATGGGGAGCTAACTTTCTACAAAGCCAATTTTGTCCCGCCCGACCAACGCAACGCCGATACCTGCGGGAAATGCGGCGGTGTGGGCTATAAAGGCCGGGTGGGGGTTTACGAGGTGATGAAAATTACCGAAGAATTGCAAATGCTGATTAATAGCGGAGCCCCCACCGAACGCATTAAAGAAAAGGCCGTTGAAGAAGGCATGATCACCTTGCTGGCCTATAGCTTGAATTTGGTCAAAGAAGGGCACACCACCCTCGAAGAAGTCGATCGCGTTACCTTTACCGATGCGGGTTTGGAAGCAGAACTCAAAGCCAAGCGCAAGAGCGGTTTGACCTGTCGCACTTGCTCGGCGGAATTACAACCCGAATGGGTCGATTGTCCCTATTGCATGACCCCGCGTTTTAGCGATTAGAAAGTCGGTGAAAAAGAAAGAGTAAGGAGTAACTCAACTCGCTTACCTCATGTCTCTTTTAAAAAGGAAACCAAAAATAACCAACAACTAACAACTACCAATAAATTTGGAGAAAATATCGTGGAATTAATGATTGAAGATGTCTTGGAACAGCTTGTAGAAATGGGCGGCTCTGACGTTCACATTCAAGCTGGAGCACCGATTTATTTTCGCTGTAGCGGCAAACTGCAACCGATTGGAGAAGAACCTCTCACGCCCCAAGAAGCACAAAAGCTGATTTTCAGCATGTTGAATAACAAGCAGCGCAAAGAAATCGAGCAAAATTGGGAGTTGGATTCTTCTTATGGGGTGAAAGGTCTCGCTCGTTTCCGCCTCAATGTTTACAAAGAGCGGGGATGTTATGCAGCCTGCATGCGGGCATTATCTTCTAAAATCCCCAATTTTGATATGTTGGGACTCCCCGATATCGTGCGAGAAATGACCGAGCGCCCTCGGGGAATGGTGTTAGTGACCGGGCAAACGGGATCCGGAAAAACAACCACAATGGCAGCAATGCTCGATCTCATTAATCGCACCCGTGCCGAACACATTCTCACGGTAGAAGATCCGATTGAATATGTTTTTCCCAATATCAAAAGTCTCTTTCACCAACGGCAAAAGGGAGAGGATACCAAAAGTTTTGGCAATGCTCTCAAAGGTGCGCTGCGACAAGATCCCGATATCATTCTTGTCGGGGAAATGCGGGACTTAGAAACAATTTCCCTTGCTGTCTCCGCCGCAGAAACGGGACACTTAGTGTTTGGCACTCTACATACCAACTCGGCAGCCGGAACGATCGATCGTCTTTTGGATGTCTTTCCCCCGGAACAACAGCCGCAAATTCGGGCGCAAATGTCTCAATCTCTTTTAGCAGTATTTAGTCAGTGTTTGGTGAAAAAACAAAATCCCAAACCGGGTGAATTCGGACGGTGTATGGCTCAGGAAATTATGGTAGTCACGCCAGCGATCGCCAACCTCATTCGCGATGGGAAAACCGCCATGATTTATTCTTCCATTCAAACAGGAATGAAACTGGGAATGCAAACGATGGAACAGGCATTAGGAGGATTTGTAAAAGAAGGCAAAGTTGCCTACGAAGAGGCTTTGGGAAAGAGTGGCAAGCCCGATGAATTGGCACGAATCGTCGGCGCAACGGGTGCGAAGAAGCGCTAATTGTTGTTTGTCGTTCGTTGTTAGGAATCCAATAACCCTTCGACAAGCTCGGGGCAAAGCCAATAACCAATAACTAATAACTAATAACAATGCCTACATTTGTTGCTGAAGTTAAAGATGCCAAAGGCAATCTTGTCAAAGAAAAGGTGGCAGCCACCTCTCCAGAGCAAGCGCGCATGATTCTCCAGAATCAATATAGTAGCGTTGGGGAAATTAAAGCGGCTGGCATCAATATAGACCTAGCCAGCCTGTCGGAAAAACTGACTAGCGTTGGCGTTAAAGATAAAGCCGTTTTTTCTCGCCAATTTTCCGTTATGGTTAATGCTGGCGTTGCAATGGTCAGATGTTTGGGGATTTTGACGGATCAATGTTCTAACCCCAAACTGAAAAAAGCCCTGACGGGAATCAGTGCTGACGTGCAACAAGGGGTTAGCCTTTCGGAGTCCATGAGAAAGTACCCCGAATGTTTTGATAAACTCTACGTCTCCATGGTGGAAGCTGGAGAAACCGGGGGGGTTTTAGATCAAGTGTTAGATCGATTGGCAGTCTTGCTGGAAAATATGCAGCGCCTTGCCAACCAAGTCAAGTCGGCAATGTCTTATCCCGTTGCCGTGGGTTCCTTGGCGGTCATTGTCTTTTTTGCCATGACGATTTTTTTGATTCCCATTTTTGCCGGAATTTTTGTGGAGTTGGGGACGGAATTGCCCCCACTCACGGCATTAATGCTATGGCTGAGCGATCGCTTTATTCCGGTTAAGGATGGAGGATTGGATAGTGATTGGTGGTTTTGGCCGGTGTTTCTGGGTTCTATCTTTGCCGCTTCCACTGCGTACGGTATTGCTTATAAAACGCCTCAAGGACGACTGAGAATTGACGGATTCTTTTTGAAAGCTCCCTTATTTGGCGATTTGAATCAAAAAACGGCGGTGGCTCGATTTTGCCGTATTTTTGGAACGCTGACGCGATCGGGGGTTCCCATTCTCAACTGTATGGATATCGTGCGGGATATTGCCGGCAATAAGGTCATTGAAGATTCCATCGAACGCGCTAAAGGGGAGATTCAACAAGGGGGAATGATCAGCGTTGCCCTCGAAAGGGAGAATGTCTTTCCGGCTCTTGCCCTGCAAATGATGAGTATTGGGGAAGAAACCGGGGAACTGGATACGATGATGATGAAGGTGGCGGATTTTTATGAAGATGAGGTCGAACAAGCGGTTAAGGCGCTAACCAGTGTCATCGAACCGTTAATGATGGTGGGGGTTGCCGGAATTGTGGGAGTGATTTTGCTGTCGATGTATCTGCCCATGTTTGCCGTGTTTGATGAATTAGGTTAATGAAAAGATTATGTCTGTCAAACAGTTTGCTTACGAAACTCTTCTAACCCAATACAGCGATCGCGATGGTGCGATCGCCCTGCTACGGCAATATCGACCCTATTTAGAAATGATTCCCAGCATGCGCCGCCCTCTCGAGAGCGTTCTCGTTTTACCGCTTCCAGTGGCGCGCATTCGTCGCAGCAAAACGGAGAATGGAACTGGCGATCGCTTTACTCCCAATACGGCGATGCAACTCCCTTGCGATCTGGCAATCCTCATGTGCGATCCGGAGTGGAAGGTGAAGATGGGGCCGGAAATTTTGGTGTTCGTTCATCGCCCTAATGAGGATTTTTCCGATCTCTTGATGCGCTGGCGACAGACTCAGGTTTATTTGGATAAGGATTATGAATGGTTGATGCCTCACTGTTATGAGGATATCCTCTGCGAGGGAACGGATAAGTTATATCCTTTGTTTGTTCTTTCTTCTGATAGTCCCAGTCGTATTCTCAAGGGTTTGGCTGGCGCACACCTTCCTTATGTGGTACAAACGACTTCTCAGATGTCTTTTGAAGACGAACCGATTGAGTCTTTAACGGTTGAGGATGGTTTGGAAATTGAAGAGTGGGAGTGAATCAATTTAAAATTCAGAATGGCGATCGCGTTTGCTGGAGTTAGTCTGGTGAGTGCGATCGTTTTTTAATGATACAATATTCAATATAAAAATATTGAGATTAAACTATGCTAACCCTTAATCTTGATGACGAAGCTGAAAAATATCTTATCGAGATACTCTCTCGAGAGAAAACAACAAGCCAAGATTTAGTCAAAAAGTTATTACGCAATCATTGGAAAAATTTAGAACCCTCCCAAACGATTTTAGAACGAATGGGAGGTTATCCCGAGCATTTATTAGAAGGAACGGGAAATTTATCAGATAGAGATACTCGCAAGCAAAAAATATCAGAATATCTTCAACAAAGACAGAAAAAACGCTACGAATAATGAGTGATTATTATCCTTGGGTTTTGGTTGATAGTGGCATTATGGTCGCTTTTTACGATCGCAAAGATCGCTACCATCGACAGGTTCTCGATTTTTTTAGTACCTCTACCAGTCAACTCATTACAACTGTTGCCTGTGTTACTGAGGTAATGTGGTTACTAGCTCCTAATACTCGAGTACAAAATGAGTTCTTGTCAGCCTTAGAAAAAGATGTTTTTACAATAGAACATCTGATTGCAGAAGATTATAAACGAATTGGGGAGCTAAATTTGGCTTATCAAGATTTACCTGCGGATTTTACCGATCTATCATTGGTTGCAATCTCCGAACGTTTAAATATTGCCGCGATCGCGACGTTGGATAAAGATTTTGATATTTATCGTCGTTATCGCGATCGGCCTTTTACTCGCGTTTTTTATCCTCAATGATTTACACAAGTTCCTGAATAATACTTCTTCTCACTAAAAGCATGATTTCGGAGAATTCCTAATGAGAAAATCTGCTGGTTGTATTTTTTATTAATGTCTTTAACAATTTCTAGATTGATGTTTAAACAATCAGAAATTTGCTGTACGCTCAATCCTAACTTAAGAAGATTTGGGATTGGCTTTGTTCGTTCTTTTTGTATTGCGATTTCGATTTTTTGTTCTGTTTGCTCTAATATTTCTTGGCGAGTTTTTTCGACAATACTTTGATAGAGTGGAGTTTTTCTGAAGTCGCCTAAGTCTAACATGGTTTCTAGCTCCGCCAATGTCAGTAAGGGGAATTTATAGAAAATAATTCCCTGAATCAAAGATAACACAGTTCGATTGAACTTGTCATCGGCTTCTTGCGATCGCACTCTCTCAATCAAAACTCGTCCCCGTGAGAGAGCTTTTTGAGGACTTTCAACAAACAATCGCGCAATTTCGATCGCAAGAGAATCATTTTCTCCCTTCTCTAACTCGTCCAAATAAACCCGCATGAGATGATTTTCGGTTAAAACGCGATACCGGGAATGGGGTAATACTTCTCCACTCTGTTTAAAATTAAGAAAATCCTCTAAGTCTAAAAATCGGTGCGTTACGCTCCATTCCATTACGCTAACACACCTTACTCCTTTCATTTAATATTTGCTTTACGAACAATCTCTTAATTAAAATAGATAATCCTAACATAAAATACGCCACGAGTGTATTCAGAAAAGCTAAAATTATTCATTTTTCGGTGCTTCTCGCTCCAAAAATAACGTAACGGGACCGTCATTTTCAATGCTCACTTGCATCATGGCTCCAAAGCGTCCCGTTTCGATTTTAAGAGTGCTTTGGCGAAGTTTTTCCACAAAGCGATCGTAGATTTTCTCTGCTATATCGGGAGAAGCAGATTGACTAAAGGAAGGACGACGACCTTTGCGACAATCTCCATAAAGGGTAAATTGACTGACGACTAAAATTTCGCCGCCAATTTCTTGAATAGAATTCTCCCATTTTCCTTCGCTATTTTCTGGATTGGGAAATAAACGCAGATCCAAACATTTTCTCACCATCCAATCGAGTTCTACTTCTGTATCTGTCGGGGAAATTCCCACTAATAAATTGAGTCCGCGACCAATTTTACCGACAATTTCATCGGCGATCGCAACTTGAGAAGATAGAACTCGTTGAATGATAACGCGCATAAGAACTTTATATGCTTTCTCTTTACGAAGGAAGGTTGGGGGGATTCAAGCAGAAACGCGATCGCGCTGCCAAACAAAGAGGATTAAACCGATCGCACCAATTCCCAATAACATCCATAATTCCGGTTCCGGTACCGCAGAAACGGCAAAGGGATTCATAGGCGAAGTTAGCTGTTCTTTTCCGGATTCTACTTCTCGTTCAAAGCGATCGCTTTTCGCTTCAGCTTGTTTTAATTGTTCTTTTTGTCGGTCGTTTACCAACACGATCGCTGAGGAATAAGGCGTTACGACGCTATTCGTTTTCGCAATATCGTGTAAGATATCCAAATTCGCTACTTTTTGGGTATCTAATTGTTGTCCCAGTCCTAAAATTAACTGTCGCGCAGCAATGGCAGAAAACGCATCTTTCGTTGGAGTTTGGCGATCGCTTTTCTCTACTGTCCAAGCATAACCATCGGCAATATTAACGGCATTTAAAACATCCCGAGTTCCCCATCGTTGCAGCACTTCTGAGAGTTTTACCGCAATTCCTCCCCCGCTATCTTGAATGGTAGAGAGGACGCGATCGGCATAGGCGGCCGGTAATTGTCCTCCTAAATGTACCATCCATAAAGGCACGCTAATTTCGGGAATTTCTGCATTATCATCAGAAAGTTCGTAAGTTCCCGCATCGGTTAATAACAGAATGGCATCGTATTGACTTTCTCCTTGCAAGTGCTGAAATTGTTGCAGCATTTCTGGGGGTTGAATCGTCCCGTAAAAGATAAGATTAGAAAGATTAATGCGATCGAGATTGTCAATGCGTTTGGGTTCTGTTCCCAATGTTCCTGTTATGTATATATCTGCATTGTTCTTATCATTAAATCCGTTTTTTGTCAACCACTCGAAGGTATTTTGTATTTCTCGAACGCGTTCCCTCATGCTGTAAGAAGTATCTAAAATAACAGCAATATTTACATTGTTAGGAAATGCGTATTCTGACTGAGTTAAAGGATTGGCAATAAGTTGATAACCGCGAGGAAAATCGACGGTGTGAGGTTGTAAAAGAACGGTTTTCGAAGCGGGAAGAAAAGCAGGCAACCAATTGTTACTTCTTTTCTGTTTTTTCTCATTGAGAAAGCGTTGGGTTTTCTTGGTCCAGAAAATGTTCCGTTTTTGAGCAAGTTGCGGTAATTTCCAAACCTTTTCTTGTTGCAGCACTTGATAAGTTAGCCAAAGGTGCATTTCTGGGGTTTCTAATTGACCTTCAACGACGCGACTGGGAGGAATGGGAAAGGCACGCAAGCGATATTGTCTCGGTCCGACTTGTTCGAGTAATGCCGGATCTACTCGTTGTTGAACTTGGTCGTTATAAACTTGTTGTGCGGCACCGCGAGGGGAAATTTGGTAAACGAAACGAGAATCGCGATCGCTGCTTTCTCCCAACCATAAACCCGTTAAAACGGCACTTTCTGGCAAAGAGAAAGAATAAAAGATTTCTTGTTGTTGAGGGGTTTGATTTTGATAGATTTCATGGAGTTCGATTTCTGCGCGATCGCCATGTTCGGAAAAATTGATGTCTTGACGTGACAAAAATACTTTTCTCTGTCCGACATCGATCAATCCTGCTTTCGCTTCTCCGCGATTTGCCGTGGAGGTTAATGCTTTAATAATCGCGTCGCGATCGCCATTTTGAATGGGAGTATCGAAGAACTGAGAATAGAGGGTTTCCGCACGACCGACATCCTTGCGATCGCCTTGATATAAGAAGGGCGATGCTAATCCATTATAGACAGATTGCAGCACGTCTGCGACCCGATCGGGAAGATTAAAACTGCCGCGATACATTTCTCGAATATGATTATTTTCATCCCACGTACTGATGTAACGATAGGGGAGTAAATAAGCATTGACTAAACCTTCGCGAATTTGGTCGGATTTGGCAACGAGTGCGGTGCGATCGCTGTCATTTTTTACGACGGTTGCCAACCATTCAAATGCTCGGGTTTGAGGCTGTTGTTGCAGGGAGAAAAAGAGGGTCAGCCAAACTGCGAGCGTCCCCGTTGCACTGGCGATCGCGATTTTATTGCCATACTGTTTGGCAAATTCAGACAATACTTTTTGTCCGGCAGAAATATAAAAGAAGGCAAACGAAAGAGGCATAAAAACAAAAAGCGTCGCCCCAAAAATAAAAATAAGGAAAAACAGGAGAACCCACCAGAAATGAATATAAAATTGCGGATCTCTTAGTAAAGAAAAGAGTCCGTCAACCCAGTTAAAAGACAGAAAACCTTTGAGCAACCACCATGCGATCGGAAGGGCATAGAAAAGAAGTACGAGACTGACATATATTCCAATTAAAATGAGTAAACTATGACCGATGGATTGTAAAACAGAAAAAATGCGTCGTCTCGGTTGAGAAATAATTTCTTTTTTCCCTAAATAACCGCCAATTAGATAAAGAAAAAAAGTAAACATTCCCAAGAGAAGTGTTGTCAAAAGATGACTGCTTGCAGGATTGAGTTCTCTTAGGGCAAATAAGCGCGCAATACACAATAAAAAGAAAGGAGCTTCAACCCCATAGAAGAATTGTAAAAGTGCGTAAGGACGTTTGAGAAAATACCATCCTCCTAAAAATGTGCAGTTGGTAATGACTGCTATAAATCCTAAAAATGTTAGTAGAAATTGCCAATGAATTTCGCCTGCTGCGACAGCTTTCATGAGAGGAATCCCTACAGAAGGGAGAATTCCAAAATAAATAACTAGAATGAAGGCAATATTCCAAAACCAAAATACGGTATAGCAAAAAGCAGTTGAATATCTTGTCCAAAGTCGATTCATGGTTCTTCTCTCTATTTTTAAGGGTCAAATCTTGTTTAAGTTAAAGAACTGGAATCCAGAGAATGATAAATTTCTGCGATCAATTCTTGTAAGATTGGATTTTCGGAATCAATCTGGCGATCGAAAAGAATGGAAACAAGTACCCAAGATCGATCCTTTGCGGTTAAAAATTGTTGCCATAAGCGATGATAAAAGTCATCTGTTGTTTGTCCTTTTGATTGCAGCCAGTAAGTTGCTGAAAGATGCTCGTTTTGCAAAGAGAGCCAGCGTGCCATGACTTCCGAAGAAAGTTGCTTTTTCTCGACGCGATCCACTTTTAAACCACTGCCGATAAAACAAAGTTCTGGTGGATGATAACTGCGCCACGAAGTATTGGCAACGACTAAAATAGAACCTGATAAATCTCCAAAATGAAATTGATGTTTTTCGGCTAAAGTTTCGGGATAACTCTTAAAAAATCTTTGTTCTGCTGGCGTGAGTTCAATGAGTTCTGAATCTACAGATTTCGGCAGGGCGATCGCTTGAATCAATTCCGGAGAATACACTGGAGTGAAATGATAAACGATCGCCAATGCGATCGCGATTCCTAATACTCCTTTTTGTATAAGTTTATTCTCGGTAACGATCGACTGGGGACTCTTCGACTGGTTCGGATTATCGCGAGTGACTGGTGACTCTTCAGCAGGCTCGTTTCGTCTTACTTCGGCACTGCTCAGTACAAGTCGCTCAAGGGTCTCAGAGGGTCGCTGGTGACTGATTGATGGCTGTCGATTGCGAGGAATCAACCGCGATAGACCCCACGTTATCCCGCAAACGAGAATAAAACTAAATAATCCTAATGGCAGATGCAGTAGTTCTGCAAAATCAGGTTGTTTGAAAACATCTGCAACAACAACTAAAATAAGAACTCTTAATAAATTAGCACTAAATAAAAGAGCAATATTGGTAATCCCAACGAACATCCAACGCAAACCGATTGCTCGCCTATCCAGCCAAGTTAAACCTAGAAAAAATAGCGTTCCGACCCAAAGACTTTTAATCCCGCTACAAGGAATATCGACCTCAGCAATACCATTTTCAAGAATAATAATATCGTGGGAGGCAATTGCACTAATTCGACTGAATGTAAGAAATTGTTCGACCCAATGTGCAGTTAAAACCCGCGAAGGCAATCCTCCAAAACCGCTTCCCAATGGCGGACTTAAAGGCAAAATACAAGCGACGATCGCGGCAATGGGAAGTCCTTGTTTCCAGCGATTGCTTTCGATAAAGAGTCCTAATATTCCATAAGTTCCTAAGAGAAAAAGGAGTGCTGTAAGTTGTTCGATATTCCCCAATACTTTGAGTGCGATCGCGCCGAATAAACTTACAATACTAATGACAAGAGGGAAAATTCTCGGAGTGGGAATGAAGGATAATGTTTCTCGTTCTCGATAACAAGATATCCCGATGGAAATGAGTAAACTCATTCCCATTCCCAGCATCACGAACTGTAGAATTGGGGAAGTATGGCGAAATGCCGTATAAAACCAACCGAGAGTTGAAAAATGAACGACGAACCACACTGCAACAAGTGTACTGCAACTCAAGGCGATCGCGCTTTTCCGTGCTTCCATTTTCGGATGATTCTCCATGAGTTTTCCCTCCCTACAGTACTCGTTATGATGATTTCGGACAGATTTTAATTTTTTTGGGAAATTGTTCTCAAAATCTCTTAATAACTGCAAAATTGCAATTTTCTCAACGCTAAAACAATGCGATCGATTGCCTCTCGCTGTTCTCGCACCGAGCGATCGGAACGATTGATGATAATACTAAAGACTAAAGGTTGATATTCGGGAACCTCCAAATAGCCGGAAAGTGCAGAAACTCCCGTCATTGTTCCTGTTTTCCCTTGTAGCATCTCTCGAACGGCAGTATTTTGAAAGCGATTCCTCAATGTTCCGCTGACTCCCGCAACGGGTAAAGAAGCACGATAAATTTCTGCTTGCGGCGATCGCGTCATCCCTTGTAGGGTTTGCACGATCGCCTCGGGACTGAGAAAATTGTGCCGAGACAGTCCAGAACCGTCCGCGAGTTGATAACCCCCAGAATCTACTCCTAACTCGGTTAAGGTTGTTTCTAATGCGCTTAAAGGAGGACTGGAGGCACGTTCCCCGAGTAACTGCAATAATGCTTCTGCATAAAGATTGTTACTGGGTTGATTGGTATCGCGAACCAAAATAGCCAGAGGAGGAGATTCTATAGTTATTATTGCTTGTTTTGCTTTCTGGATTTGAGGGCGATCGCTAATTTGAGTTTGCGCGATCGCGATCGATTCCAGTTCCAACAATTTGCGAAAGGTATCGAGGAAGTATCGCGAGGGATTTAAAATCGCCATTCCCCAAGGATCGGGATTGGCATTAACTGCAAGTTGTCCGGTAATATTGAGAATGGGTTGCCCCAAATTTCCATTAATTTCAACCGTGTAAGGTGAATTCTCATCACCCGTTTGAGTTTGATTGTTAAATTGCCATTGTCGTGCGGCGGTCGCGTCATCCCATTCTAGTTTTAAAGGTTGTCCCTGTTGTTGGGGAGATAGTATTAAATTAAAGGTATTTTCGTTGAGAATTAAACGATTCACCGCAACACCATAATAAAAGTTGAGATCGTAATGTTCCCATGTCGGATGCCGAATTTTATCTGAAAATGAACGATCTTCTACAACTAACTCATCAATGCTTTCTGTACCGCGATCGCGCAGTTGTCGCGCAACTTGTTGCAAGGTTTGATGGGTTAAGCTGGGATCCCCTTTTCCGACAAGATGCAAATGAGTTAATGCCGGTAAAGTTCCCCTTGCATAAATGGGAGTCAGAATGCGATAATCCGCTCCTAATCGGTGTAAAACTGCTGCTGTTGTTAATAACTTTACATTTGAGGCGGGAACAAAATAAGAACGAGAATTGAGTGCGTATAACGATGTATTAGAATCTAAGGGACGTACGAGAATTCCCCAACGCGATCGCTCGAATTCCGGACTCTCGATAATGTTTTCAATAGCTGTAGAAAGTTCTGCCGGACAAATAACTTCAGTGGCAATTGCCGCAACATCAAAAATAGGGGAATATGCGAGATTGAACGCGGCATACAAAAACACCAGATATTTTTCTCTTAAAAGAGAAGTATGGAGCTGCATTGACAACCTAAAAATTAATCTTACACAATTAATCTTAAGGCACGAAGGACTGACTGATATTATATCTATATATCTAGACAATCCTAACCCGAGTACAAGTTAAGATTGATTAATCTAGTTATTTGTTTGATTTTTTATGCCAAAGAACAACGCGATCGCGACCTTCTTGTTTGGCTCTATATAATGCTTCATCCGCCCGAGCGACTATATCTGACTCTGATAGTTTTGAGGCAGGAATCAAACAAGAAACTCCCATACTCATCGTAACATAGTCACTCACAGAAGAACAAGCATGAATGATTTTCAACTCATGCAAACCCATGCGAATTTCTTCGGCAATTTGTAGGGCTTCTTCTGCTTCAATATTAGGCAGGACAATGGCAAATTCTTCACCTCCGTAACGGGAAACAAGCGCGTTGGGATGCAAAACATTCCGCGATAAAAATTGAGCGACTTGCTGCAAGCAATCATCTCCTGCTTGATGTCCGTAGCTATCATTATAATATTTAAAATAATCAACATCGCAAAAAATAAGAGATAAAGAAAGACTTTCTTCTTTAGCATAATGCCATTGTTGCTGAAGATAATTCTCGAATTTTCGACGATTGGCAATTTGCGTGAGTTCGTCAATGGCAGCAATGCGCTCTAATTCTCGGTTTGTTTGTTCTAATTTTTCAAATAAAATTGCTTGTTGGATCGCGATCGCAACATGAATGGATAGATCTTGTAATAGTCCGATTTCTAAGGGATTCCAACTGCGGCGATCGCGACAGTGATGGGCAATTAACAACCCCCATAATTTATCTCCTTGTAAAATAGGAACGACGAGATTGGCTCGCACCTGAAACCGTTGGAGTAACTCGGCATGACAGGGTTGAATTTTTGCCGTGTAAATATCATCGATACTGCTAGTTCTTCCTTGACGATAGACTTGAATATATTTATCGCTAAAACAAGGGTCATAAATGTTTTCTCCGAGTATTTTTTGCCATTCCAATCCCACAGATTCAACTGCAACTCTACCACTCCCATCAGATTTGATTTCATAGAGAATAACGCGATCGGTTTTCAAGAAATTGCGGACTTCCTTAGCTGTTGTGTTTAAAATATCCTCTAGTTTTAGAGACTGTCGAATGTGCTGGGAAATTTTCGCGATAATTTGTTTGGGATTAGCAGTAATTTGAACGACTTTTTCTTCGGTTATATCTTTAAATTTCCATGTTCTTCCTACAACTTCGCTATCGAGATATAGGGGCTGACTATAGGTTTTAAAGACTTTCCCATTTTTGAGATATAGCAGATCGGTACTATTTTTTTTCGGATTTCCGAGAATATTCTTGAGGCGATCGAGCCAAACTTGAGAATTTTTGATTTTCCTGCCGATGAGATTAATTGGACTAATTTCCTCATTATTTTGTAGGTAATGTCTGGGAATTTCCCACATTTCGATTAACTTCTGATTAAAGATAATATTTTTGCCCGTATTATCAACAGCAAAAATTCCTTCTTCTGTTAGATCGATAGTCGCCTGTAAGAGGCAAACTGCCTTTTTTAAGTTTTCCGTGCGATCGCTTGTTGTTATAAATTCTTGCAAAAACATTTTTCACTCCCATAAAGTTTATGAAAAAATTAACCGAAGCAATTGCACTTAACAATTCCTTTCAGTTCACCTCTCAAAAAACTATACGTTTTTGTGTGGGTTTCTCTTAAAAAAGAAAAGGGGGATAAATTATTACCAGTACGAGTTTTTTCCGCACCAGAGAATAAAATTCTTTTCCTCTTCTTGACAACAAAAAAAGTAGTATTTTATGAGATACCATTATATCGGAAAAACAAGAATGGTCGAAAAATTCAGAAAAATTAATGTAAAGTCACAAAAAAACATAAATCATCAATATTATTCGTATCAACCGAACTTGAGAAGGATGCTTTTTCTTGATAAGTCGATAAAGATAAGTATTTTCCTCATCTCCCAGCTCAATACATCTCTTATTTCTCCGCGCTCTTACGGTGAAACACCCTATGCTCTCAGTGGAATGGACGAGAGTACAATATTGAGGGAGACGAGTGCTACTCCTCATTATCTAAGGATTATTCCTGAAAAAAATGTTCTGGGGCAACAATTAAAGTATTTCCTTCCCGACGCAGGACAATGACTTTTTGTTGGGGAGCGATCGCTTCCGTTTGATTGTCGCACCGTGCTTGCCAAGAAACCCCTTCATAGAGCACCCGGCCTCCATCACCGGGTATAATTTCTGTAATGGTTTTGGCTTCTGTTGCCATCGGGAGATCGAATTGCTTCCGTCGCAATAATAGGGGACGCACCCACAGCAAACAAGCGGTAGAAAGGGCAACCCAATAAGCAAGCTGATAACGAAAAACAAAAAAGATTTGTACCCCGAAGATATTAATGCGAGCGTAACGCCAAGCGAAGATGGCGACTAAAAGCGCGATCGCTCCCGGAATCAAGGCAAGAAAGCGATAGGAGTGCTTCTGGGTGGCAGGGAGAAGAAATTCCCCCAAACACAAAGCAACCCCGAGTATTACCCAGAATAGTGCCGAACGATCGATAAATATCCAACCGACTTGTATCAGTGCCAAACTCGAGGAAGTATAGAGCATTACCGTTACGATTTCGCCTAGATTTTTTTCTTTATATCGCGATCGCCACAGAAAAACCCGAGCAAAACCCGATAAAAATATAAAAAAGCTAAAAATACAAAAAAAGCGCAGGACTTTAAATCTTGCACTTTTTATACCCCCAAGGGAATTCGAATCCCTGTCGCCTCCGTGAAAGGGAGGTGTCCTAGGCCTCTAGACGATGGGGGCTTGTTTTTTAATTGACTATGCTGAAAAAATTCAGACATTTGTTAATATAACGAATATTTCTAAACTTGTCAAGTCATTGGCAATTTTTTTTTGAGAGCGTTGTTCTTCCCTAATTTTTCCCCATGCGCCATTGAGTCAAACGCTGTTGTGCCTTGGGATCGAGGGAATTAAATAAAAATCGCCCGGCAGGTCTTTGGGGTCGCCGCTTTTGTTTGATTCTCTGTTGCGCTCCTCTAACCGCGATCGCCAGTTCTCGAGCGGACATTAACTCGGCACCGTATCCCCGTACCGTTTGTTGTTGAATACCGTCGGATGTTGCGACAATTAAGCGACGATCGAAGCGCTCGGCACTGCGAGCAAAAGCAGCACAATATTTTTCAATATAAGTATCGGCAGTTTGGGCAAAACCCGTATAATAAGCGGACACGCATTCGGTATGTTCTTCGCGATGACCCGGGGTATTGCTGGCATAGGCATCAAAAACAACGGAGGTTTGCCAATTTTGCCAAGCCGCATAATTGATTAAAAATTCGATTAATTGTCGTCTGGCGGCCTCTAAGCTCTCGCGATCGCGGATTTGTTGCAGTTCCGACCAAGTTCCGATGGCATTATAACCATCCACGAGCAAGATAGTGAGTTTTGAAGATAGGGACATGGCATTTTAATGGTTGTAGCACGATGTTGCAAGTTATTGTATTTACAGATGTCAATTAATGTTAACAATAATTTAGAGTTTCTGACGAAATGGGATTCTCGAACAAATTTGCTAGGCTAAAAAAGATAGACGCAGCGATCGCCAAACCATGAGCAACCCAGAGGAAAAATCAATTGCCAGCGAGTTAAAAACCCAAGTTTTCATATTGGGTACATTTGTCGCAATTTTTTGGATTCTGTTAATTATCGACCATACTTCGTTAAGCTGTATGCTGGCCAATGCCGCTCGGATAGGACGATGCAGTTTGAGGGGAATCGGGCAGTGCAGCTTGGGTCAGTATGGCATTATTCCCCACAATCCCATCGGACTGCGGGGAATTTTATTTGCACCCTTTCTACATGGGGGTTTCGGGCATTTAATCGCCAATACCGTTCCCTTTTTGGTCTTGGGATGGTTTGTCATGTTACAAGAAACCAGCGATTTTTTTATTGTCACGGCGATCGTGATGGTTATTGCCGGACTGGGGACGTGGGTTTTCGGTCAGCCTTGCTCGTTTCATATCGGTGCGAGTAGTTTGATTTACGGCTACCTCGGCTTTCTCCTGTTTCGCGGTTACTACGAACGCAATCTAACCTCCATTGCGCTCTCGATTTTAGTGTTTTTCTTGTACGGGGGAGTCATCTGGGGGATTTTACCCTCTCAACCCGGAATTTCTTGGCAGGGTCACATGTTTGGCTTTATTGGGGGAATTATTGCCGCCCGTTTCATTGGCAAAGCCAGACGCGCTTTACAAGGATAATGGCTAAGAAGCAAAAGTTTCCCCATCTATTGGGTTCTAAATGGACGGCTAAGCAAAAAACCTTCGGTTGGCGGCATTTTCAAGTCGTCAACCGCAAAAATGAAGGGGAGTGGGTATTTGCGGAAATGGTAGCTTCGTGCGATCGCACCGTTCGTTTTTGGGTAAATGCGCGACAGTTGAAAAACGATTGCCTCTGGGAAGCGGGTTGGAAGACCCTACAAGAAATGCAAGATTGATTTTCAACCTCGTTCGGGGCATGATAGACAAAAAATTATGGTTTGTTTAAGAGGATATGGCGATCGCGATCGATTTTGGTACAAGCAACACGGTCATTACCCAGTGGAATACCGCCAAACAACAAGCAGAAACCCTAAAATTTCCCGCACTGTCCCAACAACTCGGTAAAAATCCCCCCCTCGTCCCCAGTTTGGTTTATGTGGAAAATGCCGTTGAGGAAAAGACTCTCATCGGCCGGCAGGTGCGCGATCGCGGTTTGGATCTCTCTAGCGATCCCCGTTTCTTTCGCAGTTTCAAACGCGGGATCGGCACGGAAATACAGGGATTTTTACCTACCCTCGATGGGAAAACCATCACTTTTGAACAAGTGGGAACGTGGTTTTTAAAAACTCTCCTGCAACAAATCGATGCCAAAGAAGAACTCGACTCCCTCATCTTAACGGTTCCCGTCGATAGTTTCGAATCCTATCGAAACTGGTTGACTCGCATTTGTCAGTCTTTAAATGCCGATTGCATTCGCATTCTCGACGAACCCACCGCCGCTGCATTAGGATATGGAATGGAAACGGGAGAGGTGTTATTAGTGGTGGATTTTGGGGGCGGAACTCTCGATCTTTCCCTCGTACAATTGAACTCGGAGAGAAATAACAACTCGACCAAACCCATGGGATTTATCCTCAAATGGGGAGATAAATTTTTAGGAGAAAGCACCAGACAAAAAGTGAAAACCGCACGAGTTTTAGCGAAAGCCGGAGAAAATTTAGGCGGTTCGGATATCGATAATTGGCTGGCAGACTATTTTGTTGAAGAACAAGGGCTACCTAAATCTTCTCTCATCCTGCGTTTGGCAGAACGGGTGAAAATTAAGCTCTCCTCTAAACCCGAAGTCAGCGAAGTCTATTTTAACGATGAAACCTTAGAAAGTTACGAATTGAAACTCGATCGCGATCGCTTCCAAACCCTCCTAGCAGAACGCAACTTTATCCCCAAACTCGACGAAATGATGGCAGGTGTATTGCAACGGGGACGGTTGCAAGGCATTGAAAAAAATGACATTGATGCCGTCCTCCTCGTGGGGGGAACCACCCAAATTCCCGCCATTCAAGATTGGATAGCCACCTACTTCCCCCCCGAAAAAATCAAAAGCGATCGCCCCTTTGAAGCGATCGCCTCGGGGGCATTGCAACTATCCCGAGGTTTTGAACTCAAAGACTTTCTCTACCACAGTTACGGCATCCGCTACTGGAATCGCCGCAACAAATGCCACGACTGGCATCCCATTATCCCCGCAGGACAGCCCTACCCCACCCCGAAACCCGTGGAATTGTTCTTGGGAGCATCCGCAGACAATCAACCCAGTATCGAACTGATTATCGGGGAATTGGGAGAAGAAAATAATAACACCGAAGTTTACTTCGACGGCGATCGCCTCGTCACCCGCACTCTCGATGGGACTGCCGAACCAACCGTTAAACCCCTCAACGATCGCTCCGGTGCCAGAACCATTGCCGAACTCTCTCCCCCCGGCAATCCGGGGAGCGATCGCGTAAAAGTACAATTTGCGGTTGACGAACAGCGCCTTTTACGCATTACTGTAGAAGACTTATTAAGCGATCGCATTTTATTAGAAAATCGCGCGGTCGTGCAGTTGAGTTAAAAAAAATTCGCTTAAAATTGAGTAAGGTAGTAGTAAGTCCATCCATTCAGATTTCCAATCGGTCTAAAGGTCTAGACCTTCGGTGAAAATCGAGGACGCTTGTCAAACTGGCAAGTTGGGAAGCGAACGCATTGAGACCTTTGCTAGGGTAAAACCATTTCCACCCCGATGGGAAGCGATTTTATAACAACCAGGGCATTTGCCGCACGGGCAATCTCCCCTAGAGTCCTCAAGGATAGAAGTCCGATCTTTGACTATTCCACATCATTACCCAGTCCACCCGTCCATGAAAGAAATCCCTCAATTGTCTTCTCGGCTGCAGCATTGGTTGGCACATGGCACCCTTGTCACTTTAGCCGTTAGCTCGATTGTTACCTCTGCGGTTGCATTCTCTTTCGTTTCTCCAGCAAAAGCGAGCCTAGAAAATAGCCCGAAAGCGATCGTCGATGAAGTGTGGCAAATTGTGAATAACGAATTTGTCGGCCGAGACTTCGATCGCGAAGAATGGCAAGAAATGCGTCAAGACTTACTCGAGCGCGAATATACTTCCCAAGAAGAGGCTTATCGGGCAATTCGCAAGGCACTGCGAGAATTGGGCGACCCCTACACCCGCTTTCTCGACCCGGAAGAATTTACCGAACTGACCACCCAAACAACGGGAGAACTATCGGGAATTGGCGTGCGCTTGCAAATTGATACGACGGGTAGCGCCCTCGAGATTGTTGAATTACTTAATGACTCTCCCGCTGCCAAAGCCGGCATTCAAGAAGGAGATCGCATTCTTCGCATCGATAGTCAAACGACAGCATTGATGAAGATCGAACAAGCAGTAAAGCTATTGCGCGGCGAAGAAGGCAGCAATGTCACCTTACAATTAACCCGTCCCAATAAGGGGCTATTTGAGGTAACGCTAACCCGTTCTCCCGTAGAAGTCCCCGTGCTGCATTACAGCTTGCGCGAGGAAAATGAGATGCGAGTGGGTTATATGTACCTTGAGGAATTTAGTTCTCACGCTGCCGAACAAATGCAACGGGCGATCGCCAAACTGCAAGAACAGGATGTCAGTGGGTTTGTTTTGGATTTGCGGGGAAATCCGGGGGGACTGTTATTTTCGAGCGTCGATATTGCGCGGATGTGGATGGAAACGGGAGCAATTGTCAGGACGGTAGACCGATCGGGAGGCGATCGCGAATATTCTGCCGACCGAACTTCTTTAACCGAGTTACCTTTGGTGGTTTTAGTGGATGAGTATTCTGCCAGTGCCAGCGAAATTTTGGCAGGTGCGTTAAAAGATAACGGACGGGCGACATTGATCGGGAATCGGACTTATGGGAAGGGAACGGTGCAATCGGTTCACTCCCTCTCGGATGATTCGGGTTTAGCCGTGACAATCTCTCGTTATTATCCGCCGAGTGGCATTAATATTAACAATAACGGTATTGCCCCCGATATTGAAGTGAGTTTAACGCGGGAAGAGCAGCGACTTTTACGGGGTAATCCAGCCACGCGGGGAAGCAGGCGAGATCCTCACTACGCTCGAGCGTTAAATGTATTGCAGGAACGTTTCGCTCGGGAAGATTCCCTCGATACTCCTCCTGCTCCCATTAGCATTCGCCAACTGATTGAAGAAGAAGCGGGGGAATAGTTCTTAAAACCCGATGAATAATATCTGAAACCCTGTAAGGACGTAGGTATGCTACGTCCTTACAAAACAGATTAATCTTATTTTGCCTCCTTTTTCGTCGATCGCTTTCGTTTACTGTTTTTGGCGTAAGTGGGATATTTTTGATAAACGGTGTCGAGGAGTTCAGTGAGGTTTAAATCGCCGTATTGGTTGAGAATAGTGGCGATGTCTTCTTGAAGGTCTGCGGGGAGTTGGGATAAGGTTTGAGGAATGGTTTTCGCGTCAGAGAGGGAAATTTTGGTTTTCTCTTTGTCCCTTTTGTCAATAGCGATCGCTCCTTGTTGCTGTAAGGTTTCGAGGTCGCGATATATATCCTCGGCAAAAGGTCCGTAATGGTAGGGGATAAACTGATAATAGCGTTGTTGGGTGCTGCCTTCCATCTGCAGGAGAAAGACATATTTCATGAGTTCGGTGACAAGGATAGTTTTTTGTCTTTTCTGGAGGAAGAAAAGGAGGGTTAGTTGAGGCAAACGTTGGTAATATTGTTGTTGGTTGGCGATATATTCGGCATGGATTTGCTCCCACTCTGCGGTGAGTTCTCCAGTGAAGGCTTGGGAGAGAAGAGAGTTAAAAATATCTTCTGCTTCTTTCTTTGCTTGCAGGCGTTTTTCTTCTGAATCCAAAAAATGACGATGAATTGAACTAAAATATTGCATTTCTTGAAAATCTACAAGCGAAATTGTAAAATCCATTAATCTATCTGTATCAATTTTTTGGGTTCCATGAGATGCAGTATCTACTAATTCTAACAATTTGCGTTCGTAGTATTTTAACGACCAAAAGATAAATTCACTAGGAATATTATTTTTTGGTTTTAAACCTTTAATATCTTGATTAAATGTTAAAGGAGTTTTAACTAAACAAATAGGGACAGAGTGCTGCAATATCATACCCCGGACGACAATTAGAATGGTATCGATATCAGTTTTTTTTGTCGATCCTAATGCCTTCTCAGTAATTTTATCAGGAACATCATAAATTTCCAGAACTTTCATATTTTTTGCAGATATCCAAGGAATTATCCCGTCTGTCCAAAATTCTGGATTTTTCTTTGATGGTGTTTTTCCGCTAGTTATTGTGCAAATATCTTTTAATTTTACAGTTGTAAATTTTTTTGACTCTTCTTTTTGATTGCCAAACATATCATTAAAGATTGCAGGTAAAATTGAATCTGCGATTGCTAATGCTTCTTGACGTTTCCGGCGTATTTCATCCGCTTTCTGAAGTATTTCAACAATTCTCTCTTGTACGGGTAGCGGTGGAAGAGGAATGTTTATATTTTGCCAAAAACTAGAAGGTACTCTTTGCCTTCCAGATGTTCCAGTAAAATTTTTGGTTGCTTCTTCTATAAAAGAATTTTGACGAACAAAAAAGAATAAATATTGAGGTGAAATTATCTTTTTTGAACGCAACACATAAAATTCAGAAGAACCAAACCCAATATTATTTTTTAAACCTTCTACCAATGCAGATTTTTTATTTTGCATGCAAGGGGTTATTTTAGCAAATAAAACATCATTATCTATAAAACGACTTTTACCAGATCTGCACTTCTTAAAAGATAAGAATTCAGGTTCTTTCAAGATTCCATTTAATTCATCAATACTCGCCATACTAAAATGCAGAACATTCGATGAATCAGTGATATTTTCAGGTAAAAGAGTGCTAGGATTAATATTTGCAGTTTCATTAATGGGTAATAATCGCCAACCTTTCGGTAAATTCGATCGCTCTTCAATCATGATTTATGTCTACACCCCCTCTTACTGACAACTCATAACTCGTGACATTTGCCAAGCCCCCTCAATAATTCGTTACAATTTCAGCTTTAATAGAACTTAGACACCTGGTCTCCCTAGCCCCCCAGATTTGGGGGGCTAGGGGGGCGAAATCTCATGACACTGCGTAAGCCATATTTAAGCAACATCCTCATTACTGACCATGACCAAAAGTTTTTGTAAATCTGTTGTAATTTCCGCCTCCAACTCCAACAAGCGATTAATCAAAACAGCAGGTTTTTCGTATTCTACCGCCTCCGCTTGATGGGGACAATAACGCCCCGCCGTCAGATTGTAATTCGTTTCGCGAATTTCCTGCAAATCTGCCCACCAAGCGCGATCGCCCGTAAAATCCGACAAGCGATCGCTTTTTAGAACCGCCCGCACCCCACCATGAGGCGCATTTTGCCAACGATAGGGAAATAGCTCCGTCATTTCCTTTAAATCCCCATCCGTGTCAAAATCCGCTAACTTGCGCCGTGTCGCCCCCAAATCTCGCCCGTCACTTTCCACCCGATAAAACCACACCTTAGAAGTTCTCACATCTTCCCGTCCCAAAGGACGGCGAAAGACAATAACGCTCGTTTTTGAACCACTATAGGGATTAAACACCCCATTCGGCAAACTAATCGCCGCCAATAATTCAAACTGTTCTACCAACTTGCGGCAAATCTTCCGCAACTGTCCCTTACTATCAAATAATAACCCCTCCTTCACCACCACAGCCGCCCGTCCCCCCGGTTTCAGGGCATTCATCACGTGTTGAACAAACAACGCCTCATAGAGCTTAATTTGAAACTCAAACACCGCCAAACGTTCCTGATTTGTGGGTCCAAAAGGTGGATTTGCCAGAATCAAATCGTACTTATTTTTATGTTTATCTTGCGCCTTATGCGAGAGACTATCCTCATTGGCCAGCTGACTCGAACCATCTTGATGTAAAATCATATTCATCAGCGCCAATTTAAACACGATAGGAATAAATTCCACCCCGTTTAAATGCTCCGTTTTCAGAGCGAGTACTAACCTTTCCTTTTCCGAAAAAGAGCGACAAGATTGATTGATTTCCCGACGAACAAACTCAAAAGCCCGCACGATAAATCCTCCCGTCCCGCAAGCAGGATCGTAGATAGATTCGCCGATTTGCGGCTGCATAATTTCCACAATGCGATCGACAACATGGCGGGGGGTAAAATACTCTGCAAACTCCTTATTATGTGCAAAACGTTGTAACAAATACTCATAAGTTCGTCCCAAAATATCAAAGCGTTCATTCCCCGCACTCATCCCCTGCAACATGATTTCTCGTAAATTTAATTTGGCTAATTTCGAGGCAAGCGATCGCACCGTTGTTGTATAACGTAAAGGAAAACGAGCATCCTTAAATAATCGTCGAAGATCCCGCGCCGAATCGTGTTTTGATTGACGATTTGCCAAATCTGTAAACATCTGACGACAGAATAAAATAGAATCCTCAAATCCCAAAGATTCTGCATAGCGATCGGGATATTCCGCCCAATTATGAAAGCGATATTTTTCTGGAATTAACTGCTGTTCTGGTGGAGATTTTCCTGCCGCTTCTTCTTCCAACGCTATCTCATCCCAGAGTTTCAGAAACAAAAATAAACTAAAAATCTCCAAGCGATCCACTAAATGTACCGCATCATCTCGTAAAATATTAGCCACATCCCAAAGTTCGTCCCCAAACCGATTAAAATCTGGAGAAATCCAACTTTCTCCGCGATACGACCCTGCCACGCTTTCGCGAACTCCAAAACTAGATTCTCTAGGCATTATCTCCCTCCTCTAACAGCATCCCCGCAGATAAATTTAACGCCTCATCCGCCAAAGCGATCGCATTATCCAAACTCCCGAAAAGATTCTTAATCATCATTATCACATCAATTCAAAAAAAGGTCACTTCCGAAAAAAATGCAAACCGCTATAGAGCTGAAAAGCGCGATCCCAAAGACTGGGTTTGCGTCGTTCGAGATCGATCCGCAATGCCATGCGATCGAGGGTTTCGCGAAAATCGATCGCCGTCTCGGCAAAACTATTAAAATTATCTTGCATCGGACGATCGCCGAGGGTTTCATCGAGAAATTTCGTCAAATAGTGCCAACTTTTGTTAGCAGTGTCTTGTTCCCCGAGAGGTAAAGAAACGGGTTTAGAAGCGAACGTCACCCCTTGTTGAAATTGATAGGTGCGATCGCTCAAGCGAAGAATGCAGTTGCGATCGCTCAAATGCAAATCGCAGAAAGGAACGCTATCCTGTTTTTGTGTCTTGCGCTTAATATTTCGCCGTGCATCCCAAACCACCACCGATTCAAACAGGGGAATGCGTCCGATAACGCGCTGACTCACTTCTTCCCAACTAAAGTTAAATCCTCCTTCTTGTCCGGCATTATTTTTGCAGCGAACGCGAACTTGCGGTTTGAGGGTTTGAAAATAATGCACCTCTAACACTTCGATCGCGTCAATGGGACTCAACGACTGACAAAAACTGGGAATATCAACCTGTTGGAGGCGAGAAACATAATAATCGAGTTCGCCGATTTTCCCCGGACGATACAACCGCCAACCCCGCACGGGCAGACGCAAGCGGGCGGTATACGCATCCATATTCATAATTTTACCAAAGGCTTTGGCCGCTTCTTGTCTGGCTTCGGGAGCGAGGGGTTCGAGAATTAAAACCCCCAATTCTTCTCCTCCCTCACTCGCCACCGACTCGGAAATCGCTCGTTCTTTTTGCGATCGCGCAGCAACTTCGAGGCGAGAAATCCCTTGACGAATTTGCGACATGAGTTTGGGGTTGGTCGTCTTGGGTAAAAGATAGAGATAGATTCGCTCTGCCTCCTCTCGCTTTCCCAATCCCTCCTTAATGCGTCCGGCATAAAATCGCACCCACGGATTCTTAGAATCGGTTTGAATGAGGGGTTTTAATAACTTAGCCGCCATGCGGTAATCTTCGCACTTGATGGCTTCAGCAACGCGATCGAGCATGATTGAAAACCGATGTAAATTAACGTGAATTGAGATCGCTAAAAACCTTGAAAATCTTAACTTGAAAACATTCTCAAGGATTTATCCGTAACCCTATTAACGAGATAACAGAGGCGACAGTATGCAGGGGGTCTGGGGGAGGCATCTCGTCCCCCAGTGGCAGGGCGACCCCGGCGAATCGCATTCGCCTAGCGGTCAGACCCCGGTGTTCGCGAAGCGTTCCCGTAGGGAGTAGGTTTCCTCACCTAGGGAATGCTGACCAAGAGAGGGAACGCGCCCTGTTGGGGTCTGGGCGATCACTGAGCAGCGCCGAAGTGGGGCTAGTCCCCCAGAAAGATTTACTGCTCTCAGCCAAGATTTCTCAATATTCTAACTATCGCGATCGCCATTCCCATAAAAAAAGCAGACAATACTCCAAGCCCCTTGCTTGATATTGCCTGCAAAAATTAACCCTACAAGTTAAACCTCAAACCGCGACCAACTCCTTCTCGGGAGCAGGGCGCTTGCTATGGCGAATGCCTTCAATCGCCTCGGCATAATCGGCAGCCTTGAACACCGCAGAGCCAGCAACAATTGCATTGGCACCTGCTTCGAGGACATGCCAAGTATTGTGCATCTTCAAACCGCCATCCACTTCAATCCAAGGATCTACACCGCGATCGTCGCACATCCGGCGCAACTTGCGAACCTTCTCGGTAATTTGGGGAATGAAGCTCTGACCGCCAAAACCGGGATTCACGCTCATCAACAAGACCAAATCGCAAACATCGATGACGTATTCGATCAATTCCAACGGCGTAGAAGGATTTAAAACCACTCCGGCTTTTTTGCCCAACTCTTGAATCTGAGTTAAAGTGCGATGAAGGTGAGGAGAAGCATTATGTTCCGCATGAACGGAAATAATATCGGCACCGGCTTTCGCAAAGTCTTCCACGTATTTTTCCGGTTCGACGATCATCAAATGCACGTCTAACGGCTTTTTCGTAATCGGACGAATGGCTTTAACGATTAACGGACCGATCGTAATGTTAGGAACGAAGCGACCGTCCATCACATCAACGTGAATCCAATCCGCACCCGCTTTATCGACGGCAGCGATTTCTTCTCCCAAACGGCTGAAGTCCGCTGAGAGAATTGAAGGGGCGATAACAATGGGCTTTTTACTCATGACGGCGCTCTCCTAAATTTTTTTTAAGAATTGTTATAGTATCAACAATTTAACATTGTTTTTACATTTTTTAGCAGCCCGACGCAAAAAATGGGAAAGATTACAATAAAAGAAATAAGTTATCGAAACGGTGCGAATGAGCAACACATTAGCGTGGCTGTTGGGGGGATTGTCCCTTGTCGTCGCGATCGCCTCCCCGGTCAAAGCCTCGGAGGATACCATCAGCGATCGCGGCGTTAACGTCCGAATCTTACATGAAGCCCCCTATAACCTCATCGGTCGCAAAATCGGCCTCGGGCAAGTCGAAGTGGGCAGGCCGGGAACGTTCGGTCTCGATAAAAAAGCTTTTTCGAGCCATTCCCTATCCTTGGCAGGCGCATTTCATCGCGATCGCCCGGCACGAGCCGATACCCACGTTGACGCTCATGCCGCCATGGTAGCCATGGTGATGATTTCTAGCGATAAGCAAGTACCGGGGGTAGCACCGGGAGCGCGCTTGTATTCTTCTGCCGTGGGTTCTCTCAGAAATGCGGGACAGCCGGAAGAATGCCTCGCCTCTCAACATGTTGCCTTGCAAAATAGCGGGGACGTGCGGGCGATTAATTTTAGTTTTGGCGAATCCTTACAGCGAGATCCCCGCTCTAATGCCGTTCTCGATGGAAATGCCCTCTTAACCCTCTGCGTAGATTGGTCGGCGCGGGTTCACGACGTTCTCTACGTCATTGCCGGCAATCAAGGTCAGGGGGGAATTCCCATTCCGACAGATAACTACAACGGAGTCAACATTGCCGCTTCTACCGTGAGAAATGGCGTCTTCGATAAATTAGATTTTTCCAATATCAGCGCTTTACCCGAAGGCATCGGACGCAATCTCATTTTGCGAGAAATCAATACCGACGGGCGGCGATCGATTAACCTTGTTGCCCCGGGCAGTCACGTCGTCGTCCGAGATTTAGAAGGCGAAGTCGAAGAAGTGCGCGGTACTAGTTTTGCCGCCCCCCATGTTGCTGGAGCTGTAGGCGTTTTGCAGGAATTCGGCGATCGCCAGCTTGCCGATGCCGCCCCCAACTGGAGCATCGATTCTCGTCGCAGCGAAGTGATGAAGGCCGTTTTGCTCAATTCTGCCAATAAAGTTCGCGATTCGGCATTAGAAGTCGATCGCACTTTTTTCAACAAAAACAATCAAACGTGGCTCGAAGGAGATGCCTATCAAAATCCCGACATTCCCTTAGACATTCAAATTGGAGCGGGACATTTGAATGTTTATCGCGCCTATCAGCAGTTTAGCGGCGGGCAATATTCCCCCGATACTTCTGTCGTGTCTCGGGGTTGGGACTATAACACCGTTGAAGAAGGAAGTTATCGCGACTATGCGATCGCTTCTCCCTTACAAGGGGGCAATTTTGCCGCTATTACCCTCACGTGGCATCGTCAGGTGGAATTAAACGACGAGAACGGCAATAATCTTTTTGATGTGGGGGAAGACTTTCTCGATCTGGGTTTGAACGATCTCGATCTCTATCTCATGCCCGCCGAAAGCGATAATCTCACCAGTGCTATTTGTTCCTCCAGCAGTCGAGTCGATAGCAGCGAACATATTTTCTGTCCCGTCCCCACCACCGGACGTTATAAAATCCGCGTTGTCTACCGCCAGCAAATCAACGACCCCCTACAGACTTATGGTTTGGCTTGGTGGATGATTCCCGCACAATAATAGTTCGCAATTCCCTGTCTATCCAAATCAAGGCTTTACGCTAAGATCGCAATTATCCTTAATATTTCTTAAAAATCATGACCGCCAACATTGAAATTTACACTTGGAGCACCTGCCCCTTTTGCATTCGCGCCAAAGCCCTGTTACAAAAAAAAGGGGTGGAATTTACCGAATATTGTATCGATGGAGATAATGCCGCTCGGGCAAAAATGACCGAACGTGCTAATGGGAAAAGTTCTCTACCGCAAATCTTTATCGACGATCGCCATATTGGGGGTTGCGATGACATTTATGCCCTCGAAGGACAAGGAGAATTAGATCCGCTCCTACAAGGTCAAGCCGCTTGAGGAAAAAATCGAAGAGCCTGTCTTTATAGAGATAGGCTTTTGTGAATTTTATTTCTTTTATTTAAACTCCCTCGTTTTGAATTCAAAAATCCATGCCGATCGCAAACTTTCTCGCGCGCCAACTGCGAAAACCTTCGGGTTGGTGGGGAAAATTCATCATGTCTCGCCTGTTGAATGCCGGCAATATTGCCATGAATGAATTAACTGTGCAACAACTCGCTTTATCAACAGAGCCAGCGATCGAAGCAACAGAAAAGATTCTCGAAGTGGGTTTTGGGGGTGGCTATTTGTTAGGTAAAATTCTCGATCGCCCTGCCGTAAAATTTGCTGTAGGTCTAGACTTTTCACCCGAAATGGTCGATCTCGCTCGCCAACGCTTTCGCTCTTTTATTGAAGCGGGAAAACTAGAGATTCAATGCGCTTCTGTGGAAAATATTCCTTATGCCGACGCATCATTTACGAAAATTTGTACCGTTAATACGATTTATTTTTGGACGGATCTCAAAAAAGCACTTGCAGAATTAGAGCGAGTGCTTATTCGAGAAGGAACTCTATTACTTTGTTTCAATTCGCCTGCCTTTTTAGAACAACAGGGATTTACCAAACGAGGATTTCAAGCCTACGATGTCGATCGCGTTAAACATTTATTGGAAACTTTGAATTTTAAAAACATAGCGGCAATCTCTCAGAAAGACACTCTCCGAGAAGAATTCATTTGCATCTTGGCACAAAAGCAATAACTTGTTTAAATCGTCGTGAAATCCAGTCGTCCTCGCGCTACGGCTCTCAGCAAGCGATCGATCGCTCGCCGATCTTGCTCTGCCAAAGTATCATCTAAAATGGCCGCCATCAACCCATAGCGATCGCTCAAAGTCAGAATTCCCGTATCGGCGGTAGAAGCAAGAATTTCCGCGATCGCTCCCGGAATGAGTTGCATTTGCATATTATTCATCGCTCGACCCTCTTGAATTACCTATATTCTACTATCTGTTAATTTTTGCCCGATGAGGGTGATTCTTGCGCTTGTTTTTCTGTAAGCCTTATCAATTCAAATATTGAGGAAAATTACAGAAAAGGTGCGATCCTCATCGTTTCTTTATAGCGATCTAAATCCGCTAAAATTGCGATCGCAAAGGGGAACTCTAGAGATCTAAATCCTCAAAATTTGCGATCTTGCTAACACAATTTAGTGACAAATATCACTTCTAAAGTCATAGACGATTGACGGATAATTATAAATCATTATTGATTTTGCCTTTTATTTCATGGCTCGTCGCCGATCCAACCATTGTTGTAAAATAATCGCCGCGGCTTTGCGATCGATAATGGCTTTATGGCGAGAGGGGGACAAATTTTGTGCTTTCATCTGTTCTTCTGCTGCCACCGAAGTCAAGCGCTCATCCATATATTCCACAGGCAGGGATAAGGCAACGCCAAGACGCTTTGCATATTTTTGGACTTGTCGTGCTTGAAAACCAATTTCACCGCTCATGGAATAAGGCAATCCGACAACCAAGAGTTGCACTTGACGCTCTTCCACCAACGCTTTAAACTGCTCCACATCTCGCACAAAAGAACTGCGAGCGATCGTGGTTAACCCCGTCGCAATTAATCCCAATCCATCGCACCCCGCTACGCCAATTCGCTTTTTACCCACATCTAATCCCAATACCGAAAGTTTTTCCATTGTCCAACTCCCTATTTTTTCCATTGTTCCTATAAAACTAACCCGTTCCTATTTTGCCTTGATTTGGGCGATCGCTCCAAACACCTCCCTCAAACTGATGTAAAATATAACGATGAGAAACTCGTAGAGGTACGAGCGTCTTGCACGAGATAAATTCTTATCCAAAGATCGGTATTTAGCGATATGCCCAACGCGAACAAACTCGAACATCTCTCTATTAAAGGCTTTCGCCGCCTCCAAGATATCGATTTAGAAATGAGAGATTTAGGCGTCGCGATCGGGGCTAATGGCTCGGGGAAAACCTCTTTTTTAGATGTATTTTCCCTCTTATCAGCTTCGGCTAATGGTCAATTGTTAGATACATTACAAATTCAAGGCGGTTTGAATGAAATTTTAACGAGAGGGCGATCGCGGACCTTGGAAATAGGTGTTTCGATGACCGTGCCGAATTATGAACCGTTGCAATATAATTTAGCTCTATCTCCAAAAGGTTTTGCTTACGAAATCATACAAGAAACCTTAACGCAGCATAGCGATCCTTCACGATCCGAGCCATTTAAATATATAGATTCTTATCGATCGCAAATTCAGTATTTTAGTCAAGATGATAAAAAACTTGTAACTCCTAATTGGGAACATAATTATCTAGAAACCTCCCTTGCTCAAGTTCCCAAGATGTATCATCAACCTGAAAACTTGAGAAAAAGTTTGGGATCTTCGAGTTATTATGGAGCATTAGATGTTTCTCCTCAAAGTCCGATTAGATTGCCTCAAGCAATGCGCCCATCAAAGTTACCGGGAGCAAATGGCGAAAATTTAGCCTCTTGTCTTTACAATTTGAGAGAAACTAATCAAGATGATTTTGAAATGATTGAAAGTATCCTTTCTGTAGCGTTCTCTGATTTTGAAAAATTAAATTTTCCTCCGGTTGCGGCAGGTACTTTGTCAATAACATGGAAAGATAGAAATTTCAGCGAACCCATTTATATGCACGAACTCTCGGAAGGAACGCTAAGATTTCTTTGGTTGACCACTCTCTTGCAAAGTGATAATTTAAGTCGAATTACATTAATTGATGAGCCAGAAGTTAGTTTGCATCCCGAACTATTACGATATTTAGTATATTCTCTGAGGGAAGCCGCAAAACACACACAATTGATTGTTGCAACTCATTCAGATCGATTGGTGCAATTTCTCGAACCCCATGAGATATTAATTTGCGATATTGAAGAAGGCGCAACGACAATGACTTGGGCTGATACCCTCGATATCTGATGGTACAATGATAGATTGATGATAGGATTATGTCAAAATAATCGAGATTGCAATATGGATTATAAGGATAAGGATAATTAATAATGGCTAAATTTGTTTTTGTAACCGGGGGAGTCGTCTCCAGCATCGGCAAGGGTATCGTTGCTGCCAGTTTGGGGCGATTGTATAAATCTCGCGATTATTCGGTTTCCATCTTGAAACTGGACCCCTATATTAATGTCGATCCCGGTACCATGAGTCCCTATCAACACGGGGAAGTTTTTGTCACCGAAGACGGAGCAGAAACGGATTTAGACTTGGGACATTACGAACGCTTTACGGATACTTCGATGTCTCGCCTGAATAGCGTGACTCAAGGGGGGATTTTTCAGGCAGTTCTTAATAAAGAGCGTCGGGGAGATTATCAAGGCGGTACCGTACAAGTAATACCTCACATTACTAACGAAATCAAAGAGCGGATCAAGCGCGTTGCCATTAATACTCATTCCGATGTGGTGATTACAGAAATTGGCGGTACCGTAGGGGATATCGAATCTCAGCCCTTTTTAGAAGCCATTCGCCGCTTCCGCAAAGATGTCGGACGCGATAACGTTCTCTTCATTCACGTCACCCTCGTACCGTGGATTCCCTCTGCTGGGGAAATGAAAACCAAACCCACCCAGCATTCCGTCAAAGAGTTGCGATCGCTCGGGATTCAACCGGATATTTTAGTCTGTCGCTGCGATCGCGCGATCGAACCCGGAATTAAAGAAAAACTCTCGGAGTTTTGCGACGTTCCCGTGGAATGCGTCATCACCGCCCAAGATGCCGGCAGCATTTACGAAGTCCCCTTAATGTTAGAGCGGGAAGGACTGGCCAAACAAACCTTAGACCTCCTCAAACTCGAACAGAGAGTCCCCGATCTCGATCGCTGGCAAACCCTCGTCGAAAGTCGGAAATCTCCCCAAAATCGCTTGGAAATTGCCTTAGTGGGCAAATACGTCAAATTAAGCGATGCCTATCTCTCGGTGATTGAATCCCTCACTCACGCAGCGATCGCCCTCAAAAGCGAGGTGAATATTCGTTGGGTGAGTGCGGAAGATATCGAAGCCAACGATGCTCAAACCTATTTAGAGCGGGCGAGCGGTATTGTAGTACCGGGGGGTTTTGGCATTCGCGGCGTGGATGGGAAAGTCGCAGCTATTCAATACGCCCGCGAACGAGATATTCCTTTTTTAGGTCTTTGTTTGGGAATGCAATGTGCGATTATCGATTGGGCGCGAAATGTTGCGCGTTTGGAGAATGCCAATAGCGCGGAATTCGATCGCGACACGCCCAACCCCGTGATTAATCTGTTACCCGAACAAGAAGATGTAGTGGATCTCGGCGGAACCATGCGTTTGGGGTTGTATCCCTGCCGCCTTGCCCCCAATACCCTCGCCCGTTCCCTTTATCAAAAAGAAGTGGTTTACGAACGTCATCGCCATCGCTACGAGGTGAATAATGCCTATCGCAATCTGTTATTGGAAACGGGATATACCATCGGCGGCACGTCTCCTGACGGTCGCTTAGTGGAAACTATCGAATTGAGCGATCGCAAGTTCTTTCTTGCCACCCAGTTCCACCCGGAATTCAGTTCTCGCCCCAATCGCCCCCATCCTCTCTTTCTCGGTTTTGTTCGGGCAGCTTTGGGACAAAAAATCGAAACTGCCGATTCTTTGCAATCGGAACTCGATACCCCACCCGATCGCTCTTATCCCAATGCTTCAGAACGAGTAACGGCAGAAATTTCTTGAAGTCTCCTCGAGGAGGGAATCCCTCGTTTATCTTTCCATCCTGTTGCTCGTTCCCCCATCGATAATTGATAATTGATAATTGAGAGCGTTCGCAAAGCATTCCCAAAGGGAGTAGAGATGGCATTTCGACAGGGCTCGACGAGCACGAATCGCATTCGCCTTATCCAAATCATTGATAATTGTCCAAAGGGGTTTCGTGACACATTGGGTCAAGATTAAATACGAACGGAAACATTATATTGTTAACCTCGATCGCTTGAGTGCCTTTGCGTCCTCGCCGAATGGGAGAATTACGTTCTGGTTGCCCGATGGTGCGATCCCCATCGTCGTGACGCAACAGGGAGAACCCGAAGATTACCAAAAGCTACAAGAGTACATTCGCGCGATCGGGGAAAATTCCATATCGGGATGTTGGTTGCGCTTTTTTTACGATCGCCGGGAGTATTTTATCGACCTCAATCGAATTGGCAGTTTTTGTTATACGGATAAAGGCAAACTAACTTTTTGGATTCCCGATTCCTCCGTCCCAGTCATTCTCACCAAACAAAACGATCCCGAATCCTACGAAAAAATCAAGGATTTTATCCTACACAAAACAGGTGAGGTTTTACCCTAATCGCGATCGCTAACAGATTATTTCTTGGTATAGATACCGATCGCCTTTGCTTGGCTAAGTCTTTCTATATGAAGATTGATTGAGTGCAGTCTTACATAGACTTGGTAGAATCTTTTTCTGGCAAAATAATTAACATTGATGGTACGAGCTGCGGATCGTACAAACGCAGATAAAAATAACCAATTCCTGCCAGCCCTAACATTAAATTCGGGGTTTCGCCTCCCCCCATAACCCCACAAGACCAAGAAATACCGTTCTTTTCATAGTGTTCGATGCCTTGCCAACCCACTTGCTCTGCCAAGGCTTTATACTCGGCATTACCGAGGATGCGACTGGCATAAAGGAGTAATTCGGCATTACCAGCAAAACCATGACACAAGCAATAACTTTCTGCACCCGTGACAGGCTGCTGTAAGGATTTCATTGTAGTGCGTACTGCTGCTTCCGCCTCTTGTTTGTACGCCGCTTTGCCAGAAATCTCATAAGCACGCAGACGCGAAAAACCAATTCCGGGTGCGCCATGACACCAAGCAACTCCATAACTGGGAGTTGGATTTGTTCCAGTGGTAGTGTCTTGCTGCAAATTTCGCAAGTCCGGCCAGTTCTCATACTGGGGATTATACCAATTTTGCTCGTAGCGAAAGCCTTCTTCGGCTGCGATTCGGAAAGAGTCTTGTTCGGTTTCTCGATAGAGTTCCAGTAATGCCCAAGCAATTCCTGCCGCTCCGTGGGAAAATCCAGTTAGATCTTGCTGTGAAACCTCACCAGGGATCTGTAGAGTCGTCCAAGACCAACCATAATTGCTTTTGTTCGTTTTTGTCAGCAAATACTCGCCATAACGATTGGCTGCTTCTAAGAGGGCATCTTGTGGATAGTGCTGATAAACTGAGAGCAAAGCAGGAATAGCCCCAGCCATACCACTGACTACATCGAGTTGTTGCCGGTTCGGGTCATCTTGGCAGCGTTCTCCTAATATTTTCAGTCCTTGTTCCAACCAATCGCGATCGTCAAAGATTTTTCCCAGATGCACTAAAACATAACCAATACCCGTACAACCACTGTAAAAACCACTCCGGACTTCTGGCGGGAGGTCGGGCAACTGGGATAAGGCATGGGCGATCGCACCTTCAGTCGTCTGCCGATAGAGTTTTTCGGGAGTGAGCTGGTACATATACCCCAAAAACAAGGCAATACCGCTAGTGCCAGTATATAAATCTGGACCAAAGGTACTTTCAGTTACCGTCCAATTGTTGAGAAGATAGTCCATCGATGCTCCCAACCAGTTGCACCGTTTACCATCCCAGATGGCATCTCGGCAGAGGCGAGCGGCAATGGCATTCGCTGTTTCTAAAAAACTATTTTTTTGTACTGTATTCATCCTTTCTCCTCAACAAATAAGTTGGGAAATTGATAGCGATCGATTGATCCGGGGGACAAATAGGGACGCTCTAAACTAATCCCATATTGGTTGAATTGTTGGATTACTTCTCCCAATTTGTCTCGCTCCGTCTGTAGACCTTTAGAGTAGGCATTCCAGAGTCCTTCGGCTAAGATTCGGCAACGGTTCGTTCCAAAGCTATCCCCATTACCCGGATCTTCTGCCAGTCCCAGTCCTAGCGCAAGTTTCTTGCTAAATAGAGGAGTTCTCGGTTGCAAGTATTTCTTGACTTTGGGATAGACTTCCGATAGCAATCTGGCAGAAATCTGAGTAAAGCGCTTGCTAACAAATAAGACTGCCGAGTCAGAACGAGGAAAACTACTATTCCAATAAGTCAGACATTTGAAGCGAAAGGGGACTTGGAACTGATTGAATTTCTGAGTGAGACAACGGATTAAGGTCCCTGCTCCTTGTTCTTGAATGTGCCAATAAAAACGGACTTGACTGTAGTCATCCTCGTACCCATTCTGGGTTTCACTGAAGACAAAATAAAAACCCGGTTGCATGGTAAAAGACTCTTTGGGCAAGAAGACGCTAATATTAGCACCTACCCTTGGTGGCATTCCCGCGCCTTCCTGATAGATAAACTGGCCCGGCCAGAACATACTGACAATTCCAGACTTTTGAGCGAGGATTTGACCGGAAGCCTCGATTTTATAAATCTGCCAACCACTCTCCCAACGTTCGCGACCGGTATTGGACTGAGATAGGTTTTGCAAGAAGGTGGGGTCTTGGACTTGCGAGGGGTTATCTAGTTTAGGTTCTTCGGGGAGCGTCCCGTCGAACTGTTGACAATAACAATAAAGATAGAGCTGAGATTGCAAGCGTGCGATAAGGGGGGTTTGTCCGGCTGCCAGCATCTGTTGCTGGTGTCCTGCTATGGTTGCTTCAGGAACTCGTTTTCCGGCAAATGAGGCTTCTGTTGGCGAACCAATCTTAACAGCTTGACAAATTTTCGTCAGTTCTGGAATCAGTTGTGCTTCCATGTTTGAGATGATTCTGGAGGTTAGTTTCCAAGTATAATGGGGATCATTTCTTTGGGATTTTGCAAGATATTCAAACTGATTTGAAGCATATAAATCGCATTAGCAGTGAGTTGAGTTGAGTGTACCATGTACTCAAATACTGTTTGCAAAGTGCGCGCGGCAGCATACATCATTGAGCGTTCTCGCAATTCTTCGACTTCTCCTGGGTTAACCGGGAGGTTTTCTGCATAAGTTTTCCAAAAGGCTTGCATGGCAGGCTGTAGGGTTTCCAAGGGATAGGGAGCGCTAGCAACCAATTGCTCGGGCGGGGTTTGGGGTGTTGCCGGCATGGACAAAATCCAAAAGTTAAAATATGCTTGAAAAATTCCCGCTACATCCCAGTATCCATCGCCAATATCGGCTAGTTCCCAGTCTATTACCTTGAGTTCTAATTCGTTCTTCCCGTTTTGGGAAGGAGAGACTAGGCAGTTTTCCCATTTCATGTCTCCATGAATTAGGGTATCGGTTTGCCACTGACTGCGTAAAGCCTCCACTTTTTGAGGAAAGTCGGGATAGCGTTGAAGAATTGTCTGTATTTGTGTAGAAGACCCCCCTTGAGGAACAAACTGTAAGTTGTTTTGGTAAATCGAAAGAATCCAAGGAACTTGTTTGGGAAAAACACTCTGTTGGTTGGGATCGCGGAAAGCCAAGCTACCCGCACGATGGTAAGTTGCTAATGCTCGTCCCAATTGTTCCCCAACTTCGACGGGAAATTTACCTATCCTTCGGTGATAAATCCCTAAGTCCTCCGAGTCGGAAACGAGTTCTAGAATCAAAACGCTTCGGAGTGGGTCAAATCCATAGAATTTAGGCATTAGAGAGGCTAGAGAAGCCAGAATACCATTGGGTTGGGCTAATTTATAACAATTTGCTTCCTTTTGCAAGACAACAAGATTTTCTGGTTTTGTGTCTTGCAGCTTTTTGACGAAGTAACCCGGGTGATTTTGGCGGTAGATGAAGTAGTTGTGGTAGCGCGTCGGGCGTTCTACCACTTTTAAGCCACCATCAACGACGGACTCAAAGGTCAGAAAACCCCGATCTAGTAGGTAATAAACAATGGAACTGGTGGGGTTGGGCATTAGCTAGATTGTGCTTATTTTTGGGTTAAATTTTATGATATTCTCCCATGAGTTCAACGCTACCAAGATGGCAGCGTTGAAGAGATTGCCGAAACGGTTTTACCAGCCTAAGTATTCTTTGTTCGCTAGTTATGCCTTTTTGAAGTAGGAGTTTGAGTGGCGATCGCTACGTACTAGGACGGCGGGCATTGCGGAAAATGTGTTTATTTTCCGCAACGCGGAGGATATGTTGGTGGGCAAGTGTGGATGGTTACTACGGCTATCGCTCCTGGTGCTGCTCCTTGACGACAAATTATAGGGCTAGTAGGCGGGCAATTGAATACGGTGGGCGGACACGCGGGAGGAACGGATATCGTAAAAACACATACTGGAGGCACAGTTGGGCATGCCGGAGGAACGCTAACAGGTGTTGGACAGGCTGGAATCTGAGCCGTTTGTATAGTTGGTGCAATACCGCCTGCGGCAGCACCTGCCGCGCCCGGGGGTAAAGTACACCACTCAGTGAAGATCGTTCCGGGTGCTCCTTGGGCTGCTGGTGTTGGGCAGACAGGAATTTGAGCCGTTACTACAGTTGGAACGGGAATCGTGGGCGGACACACGGGAACCTGAGCCGTTACTGTGGTCGGAACTATAGTCACTATAGTCGGAGCAGTAACGGTGGGCGGACAATCTGGAGTTGCCATCGTGTAGTTAGTCGGAAATGCAATATTCCCTGTGGCAGGTGCAGCAGCTCCTGGGGGTAAGGTACACCACTCAGTGAAGATCGTACCCGGTGCTCCTTGTGCTGCAGGTGCTGCTGCCGGAGGGAAGAAAGGAGGAACTGTCGTATGGCAAGTATATTGAGGACTCGTGGGTGCAGCAGTTGCTCCTCGGGCGGCAGGAACTTGTGGGCAAGCATAAAAGGTGGGTGGGCATTGCGGTCGCAGACTTGCTGTCGGAATGGGTACTGGGCAGACGGGAATCTGAGCCGTTTGTATAGTTGGTGCAATACCCCCTGCGGCAGGTGCGGCAGCTCCTGGGGGTAAGGTACACCACTCAGTGAAGATGGTTCCGGGCGCTCCACCTTGTGCCCCCGCTACAGGTGGTATTTGTGGTCCGGGTCCACAAATACCACCTAAAGTGACGCAAAGCGGATTAATCGTCGGGCAAAACGCAGCAAAAGTAGGGGGCAAGGTCACTGCGGCCTGACCCTGTGGTGCCGGTGCGGCGGCTCCTGGGGGCAGGGTACACCACTCAGTGAAGATCGTACCTGGCGCTCCTTGTGCGGCCGTTGGATTAATCGTTGGGCAAAAGGGTGGTGAGGTGGGCGGGCACGCTGGCATCATTGCGGTGTAGGTTGTGTAAACCGCTCCAGTTCCGGGTGCTCCCTGGGGTGCCGGACAAATTACCGGGTTAGTCGGTGGGCAGGCGTAAAAGGTGGGCGGGCACTGCGGCACAGTACTGGCTGTATAAACTGCTGTCCCCGGAGCTTGTCCTGCTACGGGTGCGGCGGCTCCTGGGGGAAGAGTACACCACTCAGTGAAGATCGTACCTGGCGCTCCTTGTACTGCTGGTACTGGTGGGGGGCAAATAAAACAGCGAGTTTGGGCGGTTGGCGAACCCGTAGCAGCCCCGACACCGGGTGCTGCTGCTGCGACTCCTAAGCATAGAGGAGGAGACGTTTGCGGACAACCATACAGGGTATAGCAAACATAAGTTTCAGTCGGCTGAATCGTTGGCAAACCACCGGGGGCAGCACCACCCAAATAATCTTGCTGAATTTGACCGGCTAAAGCCTTAGCCGCATCAATTTGATATTGTGGTAACATTTTCCAAAATCCTTACTTTTATGTCTTCTTGTGTGAATCAATTTTTCTTTACTCAAGATGACGGCTCGATCCTAAAAAGATTGAGTGAATTTGTCAAGAGTAATACTTATTCCTCTTCTATCAAATCTGGAAAATTCATTTGAACATCTACATTCCGCACGCCGAGTTGTTCTGGGGTGCGGAATGTCGGTGAATATCCTAGTAGCGCATCCATCTTAATTTGTTGGGTAGGGCGACGCTATACGCTTTGTAAAATATGGCTTACAGAAGTTCGAACAACCCACTATTTTAGCCTAGATGCGCTACTCGGTTGGGTTGGAGTTCGAACCCCAACCCAAACCTATACTGCTACTCTTCAACAAGGAGGGAAATAAGTTGGATAACACACTGGAGGTTCAGTCCGTCCGCATATTGTAGGGGCGGTATAGACAGTACCGGGTGCACCACCTTGTACCGGTCCTACTGGGCAAAACGGAGGAGTAAAGGTTACGCAAACCGGAGACTTGGTTGGCGGGCAATTAATAGTTGGCGGGCAAGTTGGAGCTAGAGTTGGCGCGACAGTACCGGGTGCGCCACCTTGTACCGGTCCTACTGGGCAAACCGGAGGAGTAAAGGTTACGCAAACCGGAGATTTGGTTGGCGGGCAATTAATGGTTGGCGGGCAAGTTAGAGCTAGAGTTGGCGCGACAGTACCGGGTGCGCCACCTTGTACGGCTGGTGTTGGGCAGACAGTAATCTGAGCCGTTACTATCGTCGGAACTTGGCAGTTATTAAAAGTGGGAGGGAAGCAATCAAAAGTGGGAGGGAAGCAATTAGCAGTGTTGGGGGGGCAAGCGGGAATCTGAGCCGTTTGTATAGTCGGTGCAATACCTCCTGCGGCAGGTGCGGCAGCTCCTGGAGGACAAACGGTAGGAAGGGTACAAATTGTAGCCAGAGTCGAACAACTTGCGTCTAAGGTAGCTGGCACGCACCTGACTGTTGGAACGGGGACCGGACCGATTGTACCGGGTGCGGCTGGTGTTGGGCAGGCGGGAATCTGAGCCGTTACTATCGTCGGAACGGGACCCGGAATCGGCGGGCACACTGGAGTCAGAACTGTATGTATAGTTATCGGAAAGGTAATAGTGGGGGGACACACTGGAATTATCGCCGTGTGTATCGTCGGAACTGCGATACCCCCTGCGGCAGGTGCGGCAGCTCCTGGGGGTAAGGTACACCACTCAGTGAAGATCGTACCCGGTGCGCCACCTTGTGCCGGTGGGGGACAAACCGGAGAAACGGTTGGGCAATACGGGGGTGAGCTGGGCGGGCACGCGGGAATCATTGCCGTGTAGGTTGTGTAAACAGCTCCAGTACCGGGTGCGCCACCTTGTACCGCTCCTGGGGGACAAACAAAAGTTGGGCATAGTGGGTTGAACGTGCAATTCGTCAGAGGGGATGCCGTGCAAGCCAAAGTAGTTGGTGGTGGTGGCAAAGTTCCGGGAGTCGCACCACCGAGATAGTCCTGCTGAACTTGACCGGCTAAAGCCCTAGCCGCATCAATTTGATATTGTGGCAACATTATTGTAATAAAGTTCCTTTTTTGTGTAATTTTTGATTTCTTTACTCGGAATACAGCGCTATCTTACAAATATAAAGTGAACTTGTCAAGAGCAATTCGTTTTTGTCAAACTTTATAAGAGCCTAGGTTTAATCACTCTAGCCATCAAAATAAATCTCTTTATTAATAAAAGAGACACTCTATTAGATATGAGACCTCTCCAGACACTCGCGTTTAGACACGGTATCATCGGGGTTTCACCTTAATTATCGGAGAGGTCTATTTGAGTTGAAAATTCCTATTGGCTGGCTATTAGGATTGACCGGGTTGATTGGGTTGGTTAAATTGTTCTTGATTTATCCACGTCATGTTGCATAAAGACCACCAGTCGCTGGTTAATCCAGACAAGACATATCGATAAGGCAACCAACCATAACCAGCATCTCCCCATTTTTCCCCCCAAGAGTTTCGAATCAATAGTGCCCCTTCTTCTCTTTGGCAACCGGGGGTTCGGTTTTCAATAATTATCTTGTCGTCATAGCCTGCTGCGACTACAGTATGAAGACCTGCGGGTTTCTCTGTTGGGTCGGGAGTCGGAATTTTACCCGTGACTTGAGCTTGTGCGATTGATGGGAACAAGGGAAAACCAAACATTGCTGGCAAATGTTTGGCTAGTTGGGTTTTGACGATCTCTAGCAGTTCTTCTGGATTAACATTGGGTCGGTCATAACGATAACTTTCAGTTGCCTTGAAGTTGTCGGCAAAGGCGTAGCAAAAACTAGGCGGATCTGCATTGACTATTGTCGGGTTGTAGGGCCAATACTTTTCTGGCGGTAAACCAAAGAAAGTCAATGCCTCCATCGCTTTGCGATTGTAGGCTCCTTTATCTTGATATTGACCGACTAGTTGTCGGGCGACTTTATAGATAAACAGTCGCGAACCATCTAGAGTTTGACCGAAAGCCTTTTGCTGAAAATATTCAGCGAGGGCCACACAGGCATTAGATTGACAGGTATTAATCTGACCTTGGTCGTACACGGGGGGAAACCCTCGGCGCAAATCAACTTTCTTGGGATGTTTGCCATCTTGGTGCTTTTTGAATTGGATTTTGCCGATAAATTCTTGGATTATGTCTGTTTCCAAGTACTTGTCGTTGATATCGGGTAAGTCGGGAACCCAGCCCGTACCAACCCATTCTCTACCATTGAAAATCAGCATATTAGCAATTGAGTTTTAAACTTTGACGCGGTGTTACGGCATTCCTTACAGAAAAGTACGCGAGGGAAGCCGTCACCCTGCGCGATCGCCTTTTTTGTGAAAAATGCCATACATATACTACTGTAGATTTTCGATACTATCAAGCGAAGTTAAGAGTTTGAAGGAAAAAGTTAGCTTTATCTTTAAATACAAGAGATTTGGGACTTAACGAAAAGAAACAAAAACAATGATAAATCTAGAAAGAACATAATACAAAAAAAAGGACAGACCACTTGAAGGCTAAATTTAGAGAGTTATAACTCTAATTGACCGATAACTTTTTCGTTGACCTGTATACTTTTTAGTATGTAGGTTTTTACTTTGTTACAAATCGTAAAGATCCCTTGCTAGAGTAATAATTTAGAACGATTAATCTGTCCAGCCCAAAAAACTAAATCTGGAAAACTTCCTAAATTAGCCCTTATTTCCCATGACAGCGATTTCCTCCAACCGTTCGACCTCCGATGCCAATATTGTCAATGGAGCAAACAACCCGTCAGACGGCGACACCGCCACCAAATTCACCCCTTCGAGCCTAGAAACGGAATTCGAGCAACTGCGCCGAAAACTGACTCGGGTGCAAGAACAGATGCGCCAATCCCGCGATCGCAATGCCCTCCTCGCCATTACTTGCGATCGCCTGCGGGACATCCTGCAAGCCTCTCGCGTACTCGTGTATCGCTTTGAGAGCGAAAGCCAAGGAAATTCTGTCGCCGAAGCCAGCGAACGGGGATGGACGCCCACTGTTGGGGAAACCCTCCCCGCTACCTTTTTCGGCCGCGATCGCCAACTCGATTACGATATTGCCGACTGCACGGCGATCGATTACGTTGCCAGCACATCTGTTACCCCCTACCAACTGCAACTCCTTGAAAAATACCAAGTTCGCGCTGGAATCAGTTGTCCGATTCGCATGGGAAGCGCGATTTGGGGATTGCTTTCCGTACAGCAGTGCAATGAAGCACGGCGCTGGAATCAAAGCGAGATCGGCATTCTCGAACAAATTAGTACAGCCCTTGCCCTCAATTTAGTCGGCTATCAATTCCAGGAAGAAATCGATCGCCAGCAAGTTCGCGAAAATGCAGCCACAAAGGTCATTACTCGCATTCGTCGCTCTCTCGATATTAAAACCATCTTTCAAACCACCACTCAAGAAGTCCGCCAGTTGTTGAAAGCCGATCGCGTCGGCATTTATCGCTTTAATACGGATTGGAGCGGCAAATTCGTAGCGGAATCCGTGGGGGCAGGATGGGCCTCTCTCATGCAAAATCCCATCGATCCGGAACTTTTGCGAGAAAATAGCGAAGATTGCAATCTAAAATTGATGGTGGAAGGCAGCGATCGCAACGGGCGAGGGGAAATCGTCGATACTTATCTAGAACGGACAAAAGGAGGAACTTATGCAAAAGGACAGAAGTATCGCATTGCCAATGATATTTACGAGCAAGGGTTTCCAGCCTGTTATATCGAACTCTTAGAGCGCATTCAAGCTCGTGCTTATTTAACGGTAGGGATTTATCAGGGAACGAAACTATGGGGCCTGTTAGCGACTTATCAATGTTCCGCCTCTCGGACTTGGGAACGAGGGGAAATTCGCCTGTTGGTGCAAATTGCCGAACAATTGGGAGTTGCCCTCCAACAAGCCTCAACCCTACGCCAGCAGCGCTTGCAAGCCGAAAAGCTGAAAAAAGCCGTCGAGCGCGAAAAAACGATTGCCCTCACGATCGATCGGATCAAACAATCCACCGAGCCTCAAACGGTTTTCCGCGTGGCAACGGAATCCGTTCGCAAGTTATTGAAGAGCGATCGCGTAGTGGTTTACCGCTTTACACCGGATTGGGGCGGAGAATTCGTTGCGGAATCCGTGGGAGAAGGTTGGATTTCTCTCACCAAAGAACAACGCGAAAATTCGACGATTCTTGAAGGAACGAAAGATAATATCGACACCCAAGGCTGTACCATCAAACAGATGCGCGTGCGAGAATTAGTCTCTCGCGATACTTATTTGCAGGATACGAAAGGCGGCACTTATCGAACGGGAGAAAAATATCGCGCTTGCAATGATGTTTATAAAGCGAATTTTCCCGCTTGTTATCTCGAACTGCTAGAAAGTTTTCAGGCTCGTGCCTATGTTACCGTACCGATCTTTTTGGGAAATACACTGTGGGGATTACTGGCCAATTATCAGTGTTCGGGAGCGAGAAACTGGGGGCAAGAAGAAATCGATTTGATGGTGAATTTGGGGTCTCAATTAGGGTTAGCCTTACAACGTGCCGAAGATATGGAACAAGTGCGATCGCAAGCGCAAAAATTAGAAGAAGCCATTCAACGAGAACGAACGATTGCTTTAATTAGCGATCGCATCAAGCAATCTCAAGAAACTCAAGAAGTTTTTAACATTACCACTCGGGAAGTGCGACAATTATTAAAAGCCGATCGCGTGGGGATTTATCGCTTTAATGAGGATTGGAGCGGCGAATTTATTGCCGAATCCGTAACGGGAAATTGGAAGTCCTTGCTGCGAGAGCAACTAGAAGATGAAAAAATCTTAGCAGGAACAAAACTGAATATCGACACCGACGGTTGCACGGTCAAAGAGATGACGGCTTGGGATTTTGTCAGCCAAGATACTTACTTGGAACGCACTCAAGGAGGAGCGTATAAAACTGGAGATCGATATCGCGCTTGCAATGATATTTACAAGGCCGATTTTCCGCGCTGTTACGTTGAATTATTGGAGCGATTTCAAGCAAAAGCCTACGTCACCGTTCCCGTTTTTCTGGGTAAAAAACTGTGGGGATTGATGGCAACTTATCAGTGTTCCGATCCGAGGGAATGGACGACTGAGGAAATCAATCTCGTGGTGAATTTAGGATCTCAGTTGAGTATTGCCTTACAACGAGCACAGGATTTGGAACGCGTAAAAGCACAGGCGAAAAAACTAGAAGAAGCCGTGAAACGGGAACGCACTTTAGCCTTAATTGGAGATCGCATCAAACAAACCCAAGACCCCGACGAAATTTTTAAAATTGCTACCGGTGAAACTCGCGAATTATTACAAGCGGATCGGGTAGGGATTTATCGCTTTAATGAGGATTGGAGTGGGGAATTCGTCGCCGAAGCCGTCCTTGGCAGTTGGAAATCATTATTGCGAGAGCAAATTGACGACGAGAGCTTATTAGAAGCCACTAAAGTCAATATCGATAGCGAGGGTTGTACGATCAAAGCCATGGCCACCCGCGATCTCGTTAGCAAAGATACCTATTTAGAGCGAACCCGGGGGGGAACCTATCGAACCGGAGAGCGCTATCGCGTTTGTAATGACATCTATAATGCAGGCTTTCCGCGCTGTTATCTCGAACTCCTCGAACGCTTCCAAGCTCGTGCTTACGCGACCGTTCCCATTTTTCTCGAAGGTCAACTGTGGGGATTGATGGCAACCTATCAATGTTCCGGGCCGAGGGAGTGGACGACCGAGGAAATTAATCTCGTTTCTAGTCTCGGATCCCAGTTGGGATTGGCTTTAGAACGAGGACGAGATCTAGAACGGGTGAAGGCACAAACAGAAAAATTGGAAAAAGCGATCGAACGGGAACGGGCGATCGCCGCCATTAGCGATCGCATCAAACAGGCGCAAGATATCGACACGATTTTTAAAATGGCAGCTCGGGAGGCTCGCAAGGTCTTTAACAGCGATCGGGTGGGGATTTATCGCTTTAACGAGGATTGGAGTGGTGAATTTGTCGCCGAATCCGTTCGGGCAGATTGGTTGCCCTTGTTGCGCGTACAAAATGAAGATGTGACCCTCCTCGAACGCGCCAAAGCCAACATCGATACGGAAGGCTGCACCATTCAGCAAATGCGCGTACGAGAATTGGTTGCTCGCGATACTTATTTACAAGATACGGAAGGGGGAACTTATCGTAAAGGCGAACAATTTCGCGCTTCTGATGACATTTATAATTCCGGCTTTTCCCCTTGCTATATCGAATTATTGGAAAGTTTCCAAGCGCGCGCCTATATTACCGTACCGATTTTCCTCGGTCAGAAACTTTGGGGCTTAATGGCAAACTATCAATGTTCCGGCCCGAGGGAATGGGAAAGCGAGGAAATTCAAATGATGGTACAATTAGGCTCTCAATTAGGTCTCGCTTTGCAACGGGCAGAAGATTTAGAGCGATTGCGCCAACAAGCTCAGCAGTTAGAAGCATCCGTAAAGCGGGAAAAAGAAGCGCGGGAATTATTGCAACGGCGAGCCATTCAACTCCTCACGGCAGTGCGTCCGGCATTGGAGGGAGATTTAACGGTACGCGCCCCACTCTCGGAAGACGAACTGGGAACGATCGCGGATGTTTACAACAATACCTTGCAAAGCCTGCGAAAGATTGTCATGCAGGTACAAACCGTAACCGCAGAGGTGGCGCAGAGTTCCATCGGCAGCGATACGCAAATTCGCAAGCTGGCAGTGCAGGCCCGACAGCAAACCCAAGAGTTAAATGTTGCCTTAGATGAAGTGCAGCAAATGGTGAACTCTTCCCAAAATGTGGGAGCAAATGCCAAGGCAATCGAACAAGCAGTGCGGAATGCCAATCAGACGGTACAATCGGGAAATTCCGCCATGAACCGCACCGTCGAGGGAATTTTAGCCATTCGGGATACCGTCGCGGAAACCTCCCAAAAGATCCGAGATTTAAGCGAATCTTCCCAGAAAATCGATCGCGTGGTCAACTTGATCGGCGACTTTGCCACCCAAACCCAACTGCTTTCTCTCAATGCCGCGATCGAAGCGACTCGGGCGGGAGAATACGGTAAAGGGTTTGCCGTAGTTGCCGACGAAGTGCGATCGCTGGCGCGACAGTCTGCCAATGCTACCTCGGAAATCTCCAATTTAGTGGCGGAAATTCGCCAGCAAACGGGAGATGCGATCGCCGTCACCGAAGCCGCCATCTCTCGCGTTAGTGCCGGGACGACTTTGGTCGAAGAGACGAAAGGCAATTTAAACGCGATCGCGGCAGCAACCGCCCAGATCGGCAAATTAGTCGAAGATATTACCTCTGCCACCCAAGCACAACTGGAGCGATCGCAGTCAGTAACGGAAACCATGCGAGCAGTTGCCGACATTTCCAACAGCACATCGGCAGAATCAACAGAACTATCAGAGACCTTCCAAAATTCTCTGGCAACGGCACAACAATTACAAGAAGTGGTGAAACAGTTTAAGGTGAATTAAAGATGGGTTGTGGGCTGGCCTCGAGCTAAGTCGAAGTGTTATTAGTTATTGGTTACTGGTGAAACGATGAAAAGCGAACTGGATCTGCAAAAACTCGCCGGCAAAATGGCAAGCGCTCTCTGGTCTTCTGTCAAAAATTGGGATTATTTTACCCAAGATACAGTAGGACGAGAAATGGCTAAGGCTGCGGATAATCTTTGGGGCGAGGAGGGACAGGGGAATTCTCAAAACGGTCAAACGATATTGATTACAATTGAGGATGAAGAAACGGATGTCAATCACTCACCAGTGACTCCCCCACCACAATCATCTCCGATCGCGATCGAGATTGATGAAGTGGAAATAGGAGAAAAACAAGACTCGAAAACAACAACATCATCGATCGCCATTGAAATTGAAAATGAAACCATAGAGATTGAACGCGCATCAAGACAGTCAGAACATTCATCGTCGATTTCTATCGATATTGATGAAGATAACGAGGATGAAATCGAGAAAGAAGGCACTTATATCGAGTCTGATTCTCAGCCTTTAGTAACGCAACCCTATCGAGATTCGATTGTTAAACCCTCGTTACAAAACGAGTCGGAGAGGTTAAACGAAGACGTGTTTGCCATCCCTTCTTTAGATATTGCTTTCGATGCCGATGAATTAGAATGGGATAGACGGGAAAGGGAAGAAGATGCGTTTGCGGTTTCGTCTTTAGAAATTACATTTGATGATGAAATTGAAACCGATGCCAGCATTCAAGACTTGCAAATATTAGAAGAAGATGAGATTTTTTCTTTTCCCGTTTCGGTTAGCCCCGATTTTCGCGATCGCAATACAGAAATTGAAGAAGAAATCGAAACCGATAGCCGTATAACCCTCTCCCCCAAGTCAATTCTCGCCCCCCCGACAATGGAGAATCAAATCCCAGCTCATTCCCCCAACCCTAAACCCCGTCCTTTACGCAATCCGGAAGGTTACGAATATTTTCTGACCGAAGCGCGAGAATTACTGGCTGAAATCGAACGACAACTATTTTCTCTGACTCCAGAATCGAGTACCAACGAGATTTATAGTTTGATGCGAGCGACCCATACTCTTAAAGGAGCTTCCGCTAATGTCGGACGAGAAACGATTAAAACCATTGCTCATAATTTAGAAGACGTTTTTCGAGCCATGCTCGTCCCCGAGGCAACACTCGACCGAGAGTTAGAATCCATGTTATTTGAGGGTTATGAATGCTTGAGATTGGCAATATCGGCAGAATTAACCTCGGAAACGGATATCGATGACGATCTCTTATTGAATCGTGCAGCAGACCTCTTTGCCCGGTTTCAAGTCAAACTCGGAGACTGTTTCGATCGCCAACCTCCTCTCCCGACTTCGGAAGAATTGGGATTTGACCTCACTAAATCCATATTTGAAGTTGGAGTTACTCAAAGAATAGAAGAATTAAAAGAACTTTTATCAAAGGGAGCAAACGAAGCAGCGATCGCGGCAACCCTAACAGAGCAAGCCAATGTCTTTATCGGTTTGGGAGAATCCTTAGCATTACCTGGTTTTGGGGCGATCGCGACGGCAATTCTGGACGCGATCGAAGGGCATCCCGAGGGCGCACGAGAAATTGCCCATCTTGCCTTGAAAGATCTCGAAAGCGCCCAAAAATTAGTGTTAGAAGGCGATCGCGATCGCGGGGGTCAACCCAGTCCTTTATTATTAAAATTAGCAGGAGAAACAATCGCAAATGAAGAAGCCATAAAAGTTCCTCCCGTTGAAGATTTTACCAAATTAGAAACGAGTCAAGAATTAGAAGATTTGCTGGCTCCCTCAAATACAGATTCGGTCGAGTTAAACTCGGATGAAGCCCCTTTTTCTTCCTTGGAGTCCGAATCGACTATCGAACTGAATTTAGGCTCCAATTCCGATATTAGCTTGAATATTGCAGACGAATTCCCCCTCATTTCTCCCACAGAACGAGAAGAGCTAGAGGCTTCTTTTGAAGCGTTAGAATTGCAAAATTTTACGGGAGAAACTATCGAATTCGATCTCGGCGATCCCTTCGATCTCGGCTCGGAACGAGAATCTTTAGCAGATTCTCCTTTTGCCGGAGAATTTGGAGAGTTAGAAGGGAACAAAGCCTCTGGAGAAATTGAAAAGACAAAGAGCGATCCCGTAGAAAGCGACGCAATCGATCTTGAAGAAGCATTTGGTGCGATTGATAATATTGACGATGATTTCGATCTACAAATTCCAGACGATATGGCAGAAGAACTCGAACCCAAGCGAGAACCCGCGATCGCTGCCGAAACAGATCTTGGCTTGGAAGAAGATTTTCTCCCTAGCAATATTTGGGATATCGATGATAAAAATTCGGGAGAATTATTGGCATCAGAACTTAATTTAGCAGAAGAAATTACCCCAGATAATTTACCCGATGAAGAAGAAATAATTCTCGATATATCTGAAGATAAAGCTACTCCACAGACTTTAACAAATATCCCCTCTCTCGAAGAAACTTTCGGATCTATAAACTTACAGGATACGTCGAGCGATTTACCGGAACGACCCGAACCCATTTTCTTAGAAGATACGCCAACTCCCCACCCGCAACCCTCAAAACCCAAACCTCAACCGGAAATTATCACGTCTGCCAAACCGAAAACATTACGAATTGACCTCGAACAATTAGAACTTTTCAATCATTTAATTGCCGAACTTTTAATTAATCAAAATCAACTTTCCCTGCGAGACGAGCAGTTTCAATCCACCGTACAAAAATTAGCAAATTGGATTCGACAGCATCGATTAACGCTAAATCAATTGAGAGATCTCGCGAATCGTTCTCTGTTGCAAACCAGTAGCGATCGCAATGATTATTACAAGCAGATTCATCCCTTACAAAAAGCACTCTCTTCTGCTTTAGAAGAAGCCTCTCAAATTACCCAAGCCACAGAAGACATTAATTTATTGGCACGAACGACAACATCAACTATCGAACGGGAACAACGCTTATCCAACCAACTGCGGGATAACCTGCAAATGGCAAGAACGATCGCTTTGAAAACACTGCTCGAGCGTTTTCCTCCCATGGTAAAACAACTGTCCTTTATTCATAAAAAGGCTGTCGATCTACAAATACAAGGCAGTCAAGTAATGGTGGATAAAACCATTATTGATAATCTTTACGATGCCCTCTTGCACCTCGTCCGCAATGCCTTCGATCATGGAATTGAATCGTCAGATATGCGAATTCAAAGAGGGAAATCGGAGAAAGGAAATATCTTAATTCGTGCCTATCATCAGGGGAATCGTACCATTATTGAAGTGCAAGATGATGGTGGGGGATTAAATATTGCTAAAATTTGCCAGCAAGGTGTTAAAAAAGGCTTGATAAGCGATCGCGAAGCCCGAGAAATTCAACAGCTTCCCCAACCAGAATCTAAGTTATTAGATTTATTATGTTCTTCGGGCTTTTCCACCACTTCTCGGGTGAGCGAGTTATCGGGACGCGGGGTTGGGTTGGATGTAGTTAAAACCCAACTCGAACCCATTAATGGAACGCTTTTCGTTCGTTCGATTCCTCAAAAAGGAACGACGTTTTCCCTGCAAATTCGCGAATCTTTAATGAATGCAAGATTGCTAATTTGTCAAGTAGAGCGATCGGTTTATGGGTTCGTTTCTAATGAAATTGAACAGATTTTAATACCGGGAGAAAAAGTTAGACAGTTGGCAGGTCAAAAAGTCTTAGACTGGCAGCAAGACGAGCAAGATTTGACCATTCCCGTTTACGAATTGGGGTCTTTATTTAATTATTCGCGATCGCTGGCTCAATGTCGCGGTTTGACTGTCGGAGAGTTTCAGCATCAAGAACTTTCTCCCCTATTAACGACGGGGAAAAATATATCGCCGGTTCTTTTATTAAAAGGGAATGAAGGATATATTGCGTTAGAAGTCGATCGCATTATCGAGGAGCAAGAATTGGTCATCAAACCCCTTTCTAATGCGCTGCAAGCTCCTGCTTATATTTATGGTTGCAGCATTTTGGCCGATGGTCGTTTGGCTTTAATTATTGATGGATTTTCCTTGGTGAAGCGATCTCAAAATAAAAAAGCGATCGCAACTCAATTAAATCCTAAAGAAAGCCTTTCGAGGGAACAATCTTTTAGCAAAAATACCCTCTCTACGCAAACCCTCGGGCTTTATATTCCCGAGTCGAATGCAACGGAAAAAGAATCCAGTCCGAGTCTGCCATCTTCACCACTGGTTCCCAATACACCCAAAATTAAAACGGTTTTAGTGGTTGATGATTCTCTCACGGAACGTCAAACCCTAACCTTGATTTTGCAGCGATCGGGGTATCGCGTTTTACAAGCAAAGGATGGTTTAGAAGCATTAGAACAGTTAAAAAGTGGAGAAAAATTTCACGTTATTCTTTGCGATATTGAAATGCCGCGCATGAATGGGCTAGAATTTTTAAGCACTGCCAAACAAGATAAAAGTATATCCCCTATTCCTGCTATTATTCTCACCTCTCGCAGTCGCGATAAATTCCAACAAATTGCTTTGGAGTTGGGTGCTTATGCTTATTTAACAAAGCCTTATTTAGAAGGCGAAATTCTTACAGTCATTGAAGACGCATTACAAACAATAGAATAGAACTTATTCTATCCTCTCTGAATTCAAGGGTGGAATTCGATCTGCAGTTAAGGTGACACTTTCTCATCTTATCAAAGACTAATCGATTCTCCGAGTCTGCGGTGTTTTTCTATAGCTCGGGCGATCGCAACTTTTACCTACTGTTTTGTAGTAAGAGATTTTTCCCGAAAATGCAAGGGTTTTGGGTGACTGAGGGCAAAATCTTAGACTTTTTTTTAGTCAAAAAACTCCGAAAACCCCGATCTGGTATGGTTTTCGTACTTATAAACTATAGGCACGCCAAAAATCCGTGTAAGCAACCACACGTTGACCATAGATGTTGGGTAATGACTGCCAAAGTTCTCGCACTCCTTTTTCGGAGCAGTCGTCCTGTTTTGTCTAGAGAGAGGAACTTCGTAAAGTTATGTGTCGATTGGCGTTGAAAGATCAAATCCTAGCCAGTTGTAGATTATGATTCTAGCAATATCATGCAGCGAATACGCAGGGTGAGGTACGTGCTTCGTCCGCAAGATGGTTTCACTCCTATGATGACAACCGTTAGAAGATGGAGAAAAATGATGAAATCTCAAATTATTCTTGACTTGGTACAGAAAACCCTAACCTTTATGTCAGATCCAGAAGATAATCATCCAGTGACTGTGGTCCTACAAGAAAGATCTGATATTCCTGAAAAATCTAATTTTGAAGCTGACTTCGGGGTTCAAGTGCAAAAGAAGATTCAGAATTTTAGTGGGTCGGCAATTATAACATTGCAAGCAAATTCTTAAGAGCAGACACGGAAATAGATATATGTTAGATACCTAGTTAAAGATTTACAGTAAGGGAGAAAATGAAAATATGAGTTGGCTCAAACTTACATCTGATTGTTTATACTTAATGAAAGGCGGCTCAGATGAATATCTGGATAAAATTGTTTTTGGAAAGCTTGTAGAAGGGGAGTCGAAAACCATAAAAGAATTCCCGCGTAGATGGTTTAGCTCCGTACAATGGCCGAGAACAATCATTCTGAATTTGGCAGATAATCAAAATACTCACACCTCATTTTCCGAAAATGAAATCCTAAAAGTCTTAGAGATACCAGTTAGTTCTAAACTAATAAATCACCTCAAAGAGTCCAAAACATTACCGGATATTATCAGTACCTTTTTTGAGAAGAAGGGAAATTTTTTAGACGATTTCTACAAATACACGTTTACTTACAAAGATGAGAAAGATCGAGAAGTAAGTAAGAGCTACGAGGTATTGCCAATTAAATTTGAGTATTCACAAGAGGTTCGCAATGAAAAAAACTTAGATTTTCCGTTCATCCCCTTTAACGAGGAAGATCCAGACTTCAATATAGAACTCCCCTCTTTTGCCGACGAAATTTTATTTCCAATTATTTTTTCGGCAGGATTTACAATTCGTCCTTCATTAGCAAAGTTTTCTCCAGTCAGCAGTCGAGATCCTAAGATTCGAGCGAGTCTTCGCATTAATAAGAGAGCGAGTCTTCCAATAAATAGCTCGCCAGTATCCTTGCGTACTTTGGAGAAAGCTTTACAACCAAAAATGTTTCAGCTAGATGGCACTCCCGATCTGTCCTCTGTAGCTCAGAAAATTCTGAAGACATGGGGAATTTCAGTGACTTTCCCCGCATCAATGGGCAATCATCAAACGTTTTTGAGTTTCCCTGACATGGTTACTTTCCCTGAAGTACTTGATGCTCTTGCTTCGTCTCATAATGCTAACTGGGATTGGGCCGGTCGATCGATTGCAAAACTCGTCAGCTTACCGCAGTAAGTTTAAGGTTTAAAAGGAGTAATTTGGAAATTTTTTATGTACCAATACAGTGTTAAAGTTAAAAACAGACCTTCAAAGCCCGAAAGCAAAACTTATTTGTGGGGTGGTAAAGGTATAAAAACAGCATTGCTATCGCAACTATATCTGATCGTGCGAGTCCCCGAACTGGGTGAGTCAATTAAGATTGTTACTCAGACTGGTGCTAGTGAGAGAGAAGAAATAGGCACTCTTGAAGTAGGTGAGGTCATGGTGATTCCATTGAATAATGTTACTGGAATCATCGCAGAGTGTGAGGAAAGCAAAGACTCAAGAGTGGAATGTGTAATTGATAGTGTTGCAAACAATACTCAGATCAAGTTAGGTGATAGTAGCTAATAGGAGGAAAACTAGCAGTGATACCGTTCTGTCTAAAAATGTTTTCCCTGATGAAACCAAATGAATGATGTCCTTAATGAGTTATATTTGAGGTAGCTATGGCAAAAATTTATTCTCTACAAGTTAGACCCTTACGTTCGGCTGAGTTGGCTTTTCATCTACCTGGCATTTTGTTTAGGCGCAGTGATAATGCTTATCTAGGTAAGTCCGTGAATAAATCTAAATTAAATGTTGATGGGACAGATTTTGATTTACAGATAGGAATATTGAAAGTATTGTCTAAGGTCAATGCTGAAGGTAAAATAGAAAACGATTCGGAGGAAATTAACACAAAACTATTAAATAGTTCATTATTTGAAATTTACAATGAAACAGCTAAAACTAGCTTAGATCAAATGATTTTGCAAAGGCAAAAAGCATTTCTAGAGCGATATAAGCATAATAATCGAAGATTGCAAGCAATAAGAAGGCTATTTCCTTCTGGAGAAGATTCATTAGGCTCTAGAACTTCTGGTAGTAAACTATGGCATATAGATAGGATTAGAACTTCTTCTCAGAGCCGACATGATGCTCTTGATACCGCTTATTTGGATGCTCAGGAAGATAACATAGATCGTTCTGGGGTTGTCAAAAAGCAGCTTACAAAGACTGACAATACAAATAATTATTCTGCCGATAATATAATTACTGCTAAGACAAAAATTAATCCGATTACCTTAGTGACACCACAACATGAAACTGAGGTTCAAGACAAGGATGGAAATGTGAAGGAAAAATTGATAGCTAAAGAAGTTAAGTCCGAACAAAGAAAAGCCGATAATAATGCAATAGAAAATGGCCATCCAAGCCAAGAGGTCTCTACAATATATCCTGCGGGTGAAGGAACAAAGCTCGACCAATCTAGCTACAATCATTATTCTGAATTCCTACACCCGAAACTGACCAATACTATTCGAAATAGCAGAGTACAAGTAGAATTAATGCAACAAGAATTAACGGATTCTCTCTATGCTTTTCGAGTCGATGACTTGACGAATATTTGGAATAATGAGTTAGGAGGATTAGATCGAGAGGTCAGAAAATATCAAATTGCACTTATTAGAACTTTTCTTTTACCACCTTTTAAAGGCGTGGTCACTGCTGTATATAAAGATGTTGGAGAAAGTGTAGAAATCGGCGAGCCCGTACTCAGAATTGAGGATGATGAAAAACTTCTTTTGGTGGGTTTAATCAATCACAGAGGTTCACTGCGTATCGGAGATACAGCGATAATTAAAACGAACGACCTATTTGAAAGTGGTAAAGAGTTTGAGATTAAAGATTTTAAAGTTGTATCGATACGAGGGCACAATTCAGACAATGATGTGTGGGATGTAATACTTCAAGGAAAGAACCCTAAAGATGATAATGGTAAGACAATTTTGCCAATTAACTATCAATTTGATAAGGATAATGTGACAGTTGAATTTTCTAGTCATTAATGTATGGAGGATTGTGTATGCCTGTTCCCACAATACCTGCTGCACCTGAGTTATTTACTGATTCCACAACGTCAGCAGAACAATCTCGTGGTTCAGACAGATTACGATTAACTTGGACTTTATCGAGTGAAGTGGATGCTTATGACATTAGATTTGTTAATACTGCGGTGGATACGATTGAGATTAGAGCTAATGTAAATCCAAATGCTTCTTTTGGTGGTTTAACTGAAAACACTCTGTACCAAGTATCAATTCGAGCTATTAATAATGAAGGTGCTTCTAGTTTCTCCACAGCACTTGATGTACGGACACGTCCACCAAGACCTACTACTGCACCCGAGCTTTTAAGCACAGCTACTCTACCATCTGGTGAAATCTCATCTCGTGGACCAAACTTTCTTTTCTTGGCTTTTGATTCTGTTGGAAGTCAATACAAGTATGATTTTCGTTTAAATTCAGGGGAAGTGCGCTTAAATTCCGGCTTCAAGATTGAAGGTTTACAGCCCAATAATAGGTATGAGATTGAAGTCAGAGCGCGTGATGAATCCACCGATAATGAATCTTTTTGGTCTCCGAGTTTCGTCACGATTACACGACCTTCAACACCGCCAGTCCTTGACCTTCCTTTTGCCAGTTCAATTACTTTCTCTCTAGTCGTTCAATGGGATATTGCTGGTACTTCAAGGGATTTTATTCAGTTAAAGCAAGTAATTGGTTCAACTGAAGAAATACTGGTCTCTCGGGGATCGCTTAAAGGCTCTCATGAAATTCGCAATACTAATTCAGGAATAGAAGTTAATTATTCCATACGCCTTGTAATCCCAAGCTCTTTAGTTGCAGGAGGATTGAATAGATCGTTTTGGAGTTCTAAGATAACTTTTAATCTATCTTATCCATTAGTTTTACATGATATGACTGAAGCAACAAAATACAGTTCGCTGGGTACTCAGAATAGAGGTTATTCTCAGCGAAACTCCCTTCGTTGAGCTAATTTTCTAGTAGATTGAAAGTCTATATAAAACCAGACAAAACTGACTTTTTCGTTAGGTTAATCAAAAAAATGCCAAAATTAGAAAATCGTCCTGAAAAGCTCAACTCTAACAATTCTTTGGAAAAATTAATTCTTGAGCAAAACTCAGTATTTGTTCGGGCACTTAGCCTCAGTGAGTCAAGTCCAATCTATAATCTTAATCAAGATTCGGGTAATACAACTAGAATAACAAGTCCTATAAACCCCCAAACTCTAGCTCCTATGGAGGTATCTACTAGAAAAGAGATAGACTCTAGAAATATTAGAAATTTTGTTAATAATAAAAATAATAGAATTGAAAGGCAAACTTTAACTCAAGATATTGAGCACATAGTTGCTAAAATGAATAAAAACCAGAATCTTATCAAAACCAAAGATAATAGAGTAGAAAAAAAATCTCTAACTGAGGAGATCGATCTAATAGTTGCTGAAATGAATAAAAATCAGAGTTTCAGATTGACTCAAGAAAGTCGATCTGAAAAACGAGACTTAACTCAGGAATTTGAGCAGATCGTTCCTGACATTATTAACAATCTTCAAGAAAATCGATATGAAAGAAAAGATCGGACTTCTAAAAGTCTGCAAGAAAATCGATCTGAAAAACAACATTCAATACCATTTAGTTTTGCTCAACTTAGACAATCTTATAGTCTTCCGAACAACCTATCTGAGAGAGAAATTGGAAAAAGACTAGTTCAAGAGGGAATTACACAAATAAAGAGAGATTCAATGGCCTATAGTCAAAAAAAATTTCCTAGAAATTACTATGAGACCTTTGCTAAGAATTTGTTTGAAAAATCTTTATCATTGACTAATAACGATTATGGCTATTCTTTCGACTTATTAAATCATTTAGCTGTGGGTGAGGATCATATTTTAACTAATTTGTCTTTGGGTAAAAACTTTAAAACTCAGCGTTCCCAACTCGTAGAAGCTTACACATCAAATGTAGGAACTGATAACCCCAGTGGATGGGATAAATTTATGCACTTTACTTTTACTGCCAAACTTCAGTATAAATCTAATGGTTTTCTAGCTCCAGAAATATTTACGTATGGGAAAGAGGCTTGGGATCAAGTAGAGAAGATATATACAGATTTATCTATTGGCTTCGAATTATCTTTCTCGACAAGAGACATAGTTGAAGGTATAACTGGAGTATGGAATTCTAAAATTCCCAATGAAAGATATTTGTTACAACTTTCTTTACCTCTTCCTAATCTTGGAATTTACGATCGAGAAGGATGGAGTCATCCAGATATCATTGCTGATAGAAAAGGTGAAGAATTTGCTGAAGTTATGGCTGAAAGAGAAAAATTTGAAAAAGATTTTCTAGGGGCCTGGGGTAGCGATCGGTATGGATTAGGCCTTAATGACTCATACGAAGGAACAAAAGATTATCAAAACGATTTTCATCTTGGCTTAGATATTGATTTGTATGACTTCGATCTTGATAATTCTAATCATCAAGGTTCGGATCGACTTGACAGAACAGAAGAAAATAGAGACTTAAATCAAAATCATGAATCAAACCGGAAGGAAACTGATAAAACGACAGAAATGCAAGTTAATGAAACTAGTGATAGTACAAATAATAACTCTGACAGTAATGAAGATTCTGATAGAGGAGATCGATCTGAAGGTGGTGGAGATGATGGTGGTGGTGACTGGTGTTATATCACAACTGCCGTTTGTATTTCTACTGGGTTAGGAGATGATTGTGAATTACTCCAGATTTTAAGAGAGTACCGAGATAATTATCTAGCTAAACGTCCGGGAGGACAAAAGGAGATTGAGTTATATTACGATCTAGCGCCTAGCATTGTTAAGAAAATCAATCTCCTTCCTAATCGTTCTGCAATTTGGCAGCAGACTCTTGTTAAGTATATTCTTCCGGCAGTCAATGCTATTCAGTGCGGTTTACCAGAGACGGCTTACTGTATTTACAAAGAGATGGTTGACGAGATTCAATCGTATTCTTAAAGATAGCGATTTCAGCAATAATTTATGCCCTTGAGAAGCGATCGCATTTTTTCGATTTTTCCATTGAGAAGTGGGGAAATAGGTGAGAAACAAACCAATAACCAATAACAAATTCAACAAAAAATACGTTCTTCTTCCGGTTGATAAATATAATCGTAATCAAAAGGAACCGGACGAATATTGCGAACGATGGAAAAACCTAAATTACTCACCGCGTCTGTCGTAAAAGTTACCATCACTAACTCAATGGTTTTGCGATCGCTTAGATTGGGTTTTTGCACGAAATAATTGCGCTGGGCAAAAAAGAGATTGGAATCTTTAGGATTGACAATACCATTCAATTTGTGGGCGTATTTGATAGGTTTGATATAAGTATTATAAAACTCTTCTTGATTGTGTTGCAATGAATAAAATCGTTCTTGTTGCAACCAACTCATTTTAAAGATTAATTTAATCAATTCAAAGCCTAAAATGTAGTTGAGAACGTAATTTTTTTCTTCCGGACTGGTCACGAGACGCAATGCAGATTCTAAATATTTTGCTGGTTCTCGACGCACGTCTTGAGCGGAATGAATATAAAATTGCTTGATATATTTCCTTAAGGTTTGCGGATTGAGTTCCGTGGCAATATGAAAACTCCGGAAATGATTTTTTATTTTCGTTTGCGTTTCATAATCTTGAATGATTCTCGCAATTAAACCATCTGCCGTATATTGATCTAAAAATTGTGCTTGAGTTTCGGGAGCTTCCGCACACAGAAGGTGACACAGAGAGAGTAAATAACGTCGTTCTTTCCAATGTAATTTTTCTGCCCAAGTTCTCGCTTCCGGAGGAAGTTTATCTAGCATGATGTCACCCCGATCGCAAAACGCTTGCGATTGAAAATACGGCTATTCGGCACGCAATTGGTCTAATTTTGCCCGTACCGCTTGAATATCCTGCCACATCAACCATTTAGGCTGTCCTTTTTCTCGGGAGGCATTGCGGAGCAAGTAAGCGGGATGGAAAATTGCCATACACTGCCTTGATTCCCATTCTAACCATTGCCCTCGAATTTTGGTGATGCCCTGTTTTTTTCTCGTTAATCCCTTATAAGCAGTTGCCCCGGTAAATAAAATAATTTTGGGATCCACAAGGCGAATTTGTTCTAATAAATAGGGTTTGCAAGCGGCAATTTCTTCCGGGGTTGGAGTTCTATTCCCAGGAGGACGACAATTATGAACGACTCCCGCAGGCGTGACAAAATTAGCGGTTTCCTCGACATCAATACAATAAACATCCATGGCGGTTTTTGGCGGAGAAATCGGGAGTTTAATAACCGTTTTCCATTCGGTTTTGCCATTGGCGAGAACAACCGTTAAAGAAGAAGAGAGAACGGGAAGGCGATCGCGAAATGCCATCTCGATATTGCGAAGTTCTCGGGGTATTCTTGCTGGCGTTCCCGTCGCCACTAAATCCCGAGGTTGCAATTCTTCTACGGGAATCCAACCCCGACGGGTAAGAATAGGATGATCTCCCGTGGCCGTATATCCTAGATTACTATCTTTGTCGGTCACTCTATAGAGGGGTCTTCCCCCCAAGGGAGAACGATACCAACCCGTTATTTTTTTCCATGTTAATTGGCGATTTGGGGCAACGCTTAACACTTCTCCAGACCAGCGATTATCGACAATCCAACCTATCGTTTTGTAGCCTTGTTGGGTTAAAATAGGCGTATCTTTGGTGACGCATTTCACCATATTGGCAATATAAACATCTCGTTCGGAATCGAGTTTGACGGAAGCAAGAATTTTCTCTAATAATTGCCCCGACTTTCCCACAAAAGGTAGCCCTTGTTCGTCTTCGTGTTGTCCGGGTCCTTCCCCGATAATCATGATATCTGCATTGAGATTTCCTCTCCCAATGACAGCGTTCATGCGTTTTTGTCCCAACCCGCACCGAGAGCATTGCTGGCAATGGGCGGCCAATTCTTCCATTTTGGTATACGTTTGCGGAGGAATGGGAATATTGGCATCGAGGGGAATGCGTTCGTGAAACGTCTCCGAAGGAGAATCGATTTGCAGGGGATCGGGTTGCTGTTCGGATTGGGGATCGCGATCGCCAAATAAACTCAGTTGTGTCTCGCCAGCCATTTCAATAAACGATGAAGAATAAAAGATCGCCTTGTGCGAATCCAGTTACTAAAGCATGAATTGATATTACCCCATCAGGCGAGAATATTTTCTAGCGATTGCATTTCTCTTTCGCTACACTTTGAGATGCAATTACCCACGATCTGCGACCCATGAAATACATTGCCCTCAGTCTCCCCACCAACAACCCCAACGATCGCCGTTACCTCGTGAGTGCGGGAATGGGCTATGATGGCGTAGTTTTGTTGGAATTGCCCAATAATGAGATTTGTACGGGGTCTTTATTGTGGAGTGGAAAACACATACTAACCGCCGCTCATTGTTTGCGAGATCGCGATGCTTTTAATTCTTTCTTTTTTGAACCCAATGAAACAACGGTAACGGTTGTTTTTCGTTTAACTCTGGGTACGGTACGTCGGGAAGTTAAAGAAATCTTCCTTCATCCTCAATGGAATGGGAGTGAAAATGGAGATAGCGATATCGCCATTCTCGAACTCGAAGAAGTGGCTCCCGCTACCGCAGAACGCTATAGTATTTATCGTCGTTCTGATGAAGTGGGAAAGATTTTTACGCGGGTGGGTTATGGGGTGGGGGGAACGGGACAAGAAGGAGAAAGACGCGGCGATCGCGCGATTCAAAAACGCTTTGGTGGGAATCGTTACGATACATTGAGAGAAGCATTAGAACGTCCGGAAATTCATACAAGATTGAATGTCGGCAAACAGTTGGTTTATGATTTTGATAGCGGTTTGCGAAGTCACGATGCGTTAGGAAGAGAGTACGGCATTCACGGTTTGGGAATTATCGGTTACGATACGGGAACGAGTCGGGGATTTTCTGGGAATTGGCAATTAGAAATCGGACGACAATACGAAGCGGGATCGACTTCGGGGGACTCGGGAAGCCCGGCATTTATAGAGGGAAAAATTGCGGGAATTTCTTCTAGCGGCAGGCGCTCGACTTTGCCGAGAGTTGATGTTACCTCAAACCGAGATAGTAGTTTTGGGGAAATCTTTTTCGATACGCGAGTTTCTGCTTATGCTGATTTTATCGATGGGATTGTTAACCAATCTAATGAAGAAATATTTTTACTGCGATCGGGGTTGGAATTGGTTTTATTGGGGTTGATGCTGGGAGCGATCGCTGCTAAATTTTTTAAATAATTAAACCGATTTTTTGCGATCGCATTTCTCAAAACGAATTTTTTTCTCCTCATCATGAAATTGTCAGCGATCGCAAAGTTTCTCATGTAACAGTTCAGTTAGTTTGCGATCGCTTTCGTTTCCGCAAGAAATTGCGATCGCGTTAGAATGAGGGGAATAAAAAAGTAAAGTGCGTAAGAACCTAAAAACCTTAGAATCCGCTATTGAATTCGCAATTTCACAATTCACCCAAGAGGATATTCACAATGGGTTGACCATTTTTGTTACTGCACCTCATTATTTTGGGAAACGCGATAACCTTCAGAGGGTTATCGCGAACAATATCGATAATTTCCCCGATCGCGAATGGGAGTCAAAACGCCGATTGCCGTTTAAAATAAAAAACAGAAAGTTTTTTTGTCTAACCTTGCGCTTTTAGCGCTGCGATCGCTGCATCTACCCCAAACCTTTGCCCAACCGACCCCATTTCCCCACGAACCATGCGTCACACTTCTCATCGTTTTGTTCGCGGCATACTGGCCTCGTTGCTCCTTCTCGGCAGCATTACCGGCAATGCCTTACCTCTGTTCGCCCAAATTGAAAGCACGATCGGCTTTACCCCTCCCGAAGACAAGATCGGCGAACCGCGCAATACTGGAGCTGGGGGCAGTCGCGGTAAATGCCTGAAAGATCCTCAAGATAAACCCACCTTAACCGTTCTCGCCCCGCAATTACCCCAATCTTCCGAACGGGAAATCTTGCGAGGGGGACTCACCCAAGATGATTCTCCTGCTCTGTTTGTTTACGTTCCTGAAACCGTTGCCAAAACCGCAGATTTTCTCCTTCTCGAACAGTTAGAAGAAGGCAGAAGTAAAGAACTGCACTACCACGAATTTTCTCTGCCGCAACAATCGGGAATCGTTCGCTTTTCTCTCCCGGTTGCCTTAGAAGAAGGGAAAACCTACGAATGGCATTTTGCTCTGATTTGCGATCCCGACGATCGCAATGGCGACGCGATCGCCGCCGGAACCATCGAACGAATTTCCCCAGTTTCTCTCCCTACCCCCGATGCCGACCCGATGGCGCAAATCGCACATTACGGAAAAGCGGGATTGTGGTATGACTTTTTTGCCCTGTTAACCGAAGAACGAGACAAATCGCCCCAATTGCAAGCGGTTTGGGAAACAGCATTGCAAGGGGAATTCGGTCAAAATACCCCCATTGCTCAAGCGCCTTTTCTTTCTTGCTGTTCCATCGTCGCCCGAGAAGAATAAGCCCGATCGCCCTGCCCGTTTGTCTCGGCGGGCGAGGATTTCAAAAATAGCTCGTATTGCTTGATAATCGTGCGTTGCAGAGCAATAATTGCTGGATTGACCTCGAGATACTTCCTCTGGGGATCGGCCATGTAATTTTGCTGTTCGCTTTCCACCATTTCCACATCTTGATCGAGGAATCTTTTAAATAAAAAGCGCCAAATCAAAGATGTGAGTTGGGGTTTGAGAGATTTTAACAGCCATTGAGGAAGGGGGAGCTTGAGAAACAAATAAGAAAAGGAGCGAGTTTCTACTTTTCCCACGGGCAAGCGCATCAAATAGATTGAAGACAACCCTTCCAAAGAACTGCAATAGTGGGGGTAATTGTAGCCAATGGAAACCGTTTTCGTCGTGACGCGATCGCCGCGATCGCTAATGCCCAGAAATTGGGTTGCCAAACCCCGATAGGAAACCCGATAATCCGCCCGCACGAAATTGTCCCCCGCACTTAAATTTAGCAAGACCGGATCGAACCAACCCTGCAAACCCCGATGGAGAAAACCGTGGAATACATCCATCGTATTTTCATTGCAAGTGGAAAAATGGGCGCGGAAATGGGCGGGAATCGGGACGCCCAACCATTGGGGATCGTCGTATTCCGGAATTTCCGGGAGTGGCGTGCTATCCGCAAGGGTGGCATCCCCCGGAAAAACCCAAATGAGGTTGTATTTTTCTCGCACTGGATAATGGCGTGCCTTCGCGGGGGGGAGCTTTTGTTCTGGAGGAAAATAGGGGATTTTGACGCATTCTCCCATGCCGTTAAATTCCCAACCGTGATAGGGACACAGAAGGTGACAGCCTTGAATTTCACCTTTATGCAGGGCAACCCCTTTATGGGGACAGGCATCCTCTAAAGCGTAGAGCCGACCGCCATCGTCCCGAAAAACCGCGATCGCCTGCTGCCAGACCGTCACGGGAATAACTCGACCGGGTTTGACGCGATCGGCCCAACCCACCGGATACCAATAATTAGGATTAATCCCCACTTCGCGAATCCGATTCTGAACGATTTGTTCTGTTAGGGTCGTGGTCAGTTGCACCCGTTATTCCTCAACTCAATCAATAAAAAATTATTTTTCTAAGATACACTGCAAATCCGGCAGAATGGCCAATGCGATCGCAAAATTCATGACATTGGGAAATACTCGCCACAATCGAGATCGCGATCGCAAGCTAGAAAACAAACGGACGTTTAAGATAGGAGAAGGGAATCTTTGACCCCCCGCGATCGTTTCCCAAAGGGAAATCCTTCTTTCAACCGAGTCTCTCTCGAACCATGCGCCAATTTTCTCGCAGTTTCATGGCTATCTTGCTTCTCGGCAGCATTTTGAATGCCTTACCCCTTAGCGCCCGATCTCGCCCTTCTCTTAGCTTTATCCCCCCAGACGACCACGTGGGCGAACCCAGCAATACGGGAGGAGGTGGCAGTCGAGGAGAGGGTTGTTTGGGCGATCGCTTGCAAGATGACCCCCCCTTAACTATTCTTGCACCCCAGTTACCGAAGAGACCGACTTTCGATCCAAGACTCAACGTTTTGCGCGGTGGACTGACAACAGATTCTTTCCCTTCACTTTTTGTTTATCTCCCTAAAACCCATGCAAAGATGGGAGAATTTCTCCTTCTCGAACGCAATACCACTCGGGAACTTTACTACAGTAATAAAATTGCTTTGCCTGAAGAATCCGGTATTCTCCATTTTTCGATACCGATTGGTTTGGAAGAAGGTAAAACTTACGAATGGTATTTTTCTCTGATCTGTCCTGAAAGTGACGATCCCGAACTACTTCGACGGTATGGCATAACTGAGTCTTCACTTTATCCGGCAGTAGCAGGTGAAATCAAACGAATTTCCCTATCAGAAGAGTTAGCCGTACAAATGGAAAATGCTTCTTTAGAAACGAAGATCGGACTCTACGGAAAAGCGGGATTATGGTACGACTTTTTTGCCTTATTGACCGAGGGAATTCCGCGATCGCCTCAATTGCAAGAAGCATGGCAAACTAGCCTGATTCGGGATATCGACCCCGACAGTCCGATTTTCCCAGCCCCTTTTCTCTCTTGCTGTTCCCTACCTCCCGAGGGAGAATAAAGGCACAAATCCTTGCCAATATCATGCCCCATTCTCTCGAGCGATCGCAACAGAAAACAATTTGGCAAGTTCTCCAACAATGGCGGGGAGTTGTGGTGACAACACCGAGTATTGCCCTATTGATTATTCTTTTGCGAGGCTTGGGATTCGTGCAACTCCTCGAATGGGCGCTGCTGGATCGCTTTTTCCAGTGGAAGCCTCCCGAACTCTCGGACGAACGCATTGCGATTGTCGCCATCGATGAAGAGGATTTACAAGAAATCGGACAATGGCCGATCTCCGATGGAATTTTGGCCGAACTGCTGGCAAAAATCAAGGCACAACAACCCCGGGCCATCGGTTTGGATCTGTATCGCGATCTGCCCATTCCTCCGGGTACGGAGACTTTAGCCGAGGTATTCGCCTCTACGCCTAACCTGATCGGCATCGAAAAAGTGACGGGAGATGAATTTGGCAAATCTGTTGCCCCTCCTCCTCTCCTCAAAAAAAGCGATCGCGTCGGTGCTGCCGATTTTTTATTTGATGAAGATGGCACGATCCGTCGTGCCTTATTGTCTCTGCGTTACGCAGACGGTCGGACGGTTTTCAGCTTTCCGGTGAAGTTGGCGTTATTGTACTTGCAAGCGGAAAATATCGATCTCGAACCCCTTGACGAAACCGGTCGCGTGCGCTTGGGAAAGGGGGTATTTGCTCCCTTAGAGGACAATACTGGTGCTTATGTCAACGCCGACGATCGCGGCTATCAGATTCTCTTTGCCTTTCGCGCCCCTCCTTGCAAGGATTGTTCCTCTTTTCCGATTGTTTCCATGCGGGATACGATTAACGAAAAGATCGATCGGGACGTGTTCCGCGATCGCGTGGTTTTAATCGGGGTCTCGGCAGCCAGCGTACAGGATCGCTTTTTTACCCCCTACGGTCGCAATTTTCCCACTGCACCGACAGGGGTAGAAATTCACGCCCATGCGACCAGTTTGCTCTTGGCCTCGGCTTTGGACGATCGATGGCTGCTGCGAGGTTTGCCCGACGGGTTGGAATGGTTTTGGGTGCTTTGCCTCTCGGGAGTGGGAGCCATCTTGAGCGGCCGGGTCTGGCGCTGGGAAGGGAAGGTTTTGGGGATTGTCGTGGCGGGAATGGGGGCGATCGCCATGTCCTATGGCACGTTCCTGTTAGGATGGTGGTTGCCCGCCATTACTCCCTTATTGGCACTGGTGGGTTCGGCCATCGCGATGGGTGCCTATTTGACCTACGTGGCGCGAGAAGATCGAGAAGCGGTGATGAATTTACTCGGCCAGCACGTCAGCCCCAAAATTGCTCAGGCGGTTTGGAACGATCGCTATCAACTCCTCGAAGAAGGACAATTGGTGGGACAGCAAATGATCGCCACGGTTTTATTTTCTGACATCAAGGGGTTTACGGGCATTACTGAGAGCGTCAAGCCCAAACTTTTGATGCAGTGGTTAAATGAATACATGAAGACCATGTCGGAGGTGGTGCTCGAACACGATGGGGTCTTGGATAAATTTATCGGCGATGCGGTGATGGCAGTGTTTGGGGTTCCCCTTCCGAAACTCGATACCGAGGAAATCGCTCGAGATGCAAAAGCGGCGGTGAGTTGCGCGATCGCTATGGCGGCAAAAGTGGAGGAACTCAACGCTCACTGGCGCGATCGCGGTTTGCCGGAAGTCGCCGTGAGAGCGGGTATTGCTACGGGGGAAGTGGTGGCGGGGAGTTTGGGCAGCCGCCAGCGTTTGAATTACACGATTATTGGCGATAGCGTCAATGTGGCATCTCGGTTGGAGAGTTACGATAAGTCCATCGACGGCGGTTCGTTCCGCATTCTCATCAATGAAGAAACCTATCATTGCATTGACAAAGATATCCCGGTCAAATATTTGGGAGAATCGCAACTCAAGGGGCGATCTCAAGTCGTAAAAATCTATCAAGTCCTTTGGAAAACCTAAACTCCCCCATCTCCCCCATCTCCCCTCTTGTCTTTTCCAAAAAATAATGCTATACTACTTAACTGCATGGCGGTTGTAGCCAAGTGGTTAAGGCAGTGGATTGTGGTTCCACCATTCGCGGGTTCGATTCCCGTCATCCGCCCTTGAAGTAAAACCCAGTAAATCAACTTTTTCAGGGTGTTACTCAACCTTGAATTTTTCAATGTTACTCACTTCTTGCTCAATGATAGCTAGCAAGTATTAAAAGGTGCATGTCAAAAGGTGCATGTTAAAAGGTGCAAAGTGGGAACATTCATCCTTTCCTCAAGCCGAAAAATCTTCTAAACTTGAGAAAACCACTTGCTCCAACCCTAGGGCTGCGTCCGAAATATCATTATGGTTGAATCTGCTGTCCCCTCATCGTCGATCGCTCAGGACAGTATATTTTCTTGCTCCTTTCCCTTCCATCGCCATCCTCGGGTGCGCCTCGAACACGGGCAAGGAGGAAAACTCATGGGGCAGTTGATAGAACAAATGTTTTTGCCCGCTTTTGCACCTCCCGGTCAACCCCCCGGAATTCCTCACGACTCCGCCGCGATCGCCGTTCCCCATCCCAAACTCGCTTTTAGTACCGACTCTTATATGATGCGCCCCTTCTTCTTTCCAGGGGGCAATATCGGCGCGGTTTCCATCTATAGTACGGTCAATAACCTTGGCATGAGCGGGGCATATCCCCTTTATCTCAGTGCTGGATTTATCATCGAAGAAGGCTTTTCCACGAAAACCCTCGGGCGTATCGTTCAAGCCATGGGACAAGCATCCTTGCAATCGGGAGTGCAGATCGTCACTGGCGATACCCGAGTCGTCCCCACGGGCAAAATAGACGGCATTATTATTAATACCTCGGGGGTCGGTTACCTCGATCGCGATCGAGGGATGTCTCCCCTCTCCGCGCGTCCGGGGGATGTCATCTTAATTAATGGCGATCTCGGTCGTCATGGAGTTGCCCTTATGGCTCAAGAACCGGAGCGTCAATGGGAGGGAACAATTGAGAGCGATTCCGCCCCCTTTGCCAGTTTGGTACTGCATTTAATCAAATCTGGTGTCGAAGTTCACTGCTTGCGAGATATTACCCGAGGGGGATTGGCAGGGGTGCTCAACGCGATCGCCCGAGGGGGAAAACTCACTATCCAACTCGAGGAACGCAGCCTTCCCATCCGCAAAGACGTGCGAGAAGCCTGTAAAAGTTGGGGGGTCGATCCTCTCTATACGGAAAGCGGCGGGCGCTTTTTAACAATCGTTCCTCCCTCCTCCGTCAAACTCGCCCTCGAAATCCTGCGCGCTCACAATCCTCGCTCTTGTGCTATTGGTACCGTCATCGGTCGCAGCGATCGCGCTACGGGTTTGATTAAATTACAAGGGGATTGGGGTAATCGCTTTTTGGAAAATCAAGAATAGCTCCTTGTTAAATCCCGATCGAGGAGCTCTTCAAAACTACCGCCCATTTACAAAAATGCCAATTGAATTGATTATTCTCATTGCTGCTATTATCGTGGCATGGTTGGTTTTTACATGGTTGATTAAAATTGTCAAAGTCAGCCTGAAAACTGCCCTCGCGATCGCGGCGATCGTCCTCATTTTACAAATTGTTTTTGGAATAGGTCCGCGAGATTTATGGGAGCAAATCTGGCGACTTCCCGAAACCATTCGGGATATGTCTCGCTAGACCAAAAATAAATGACCGGTTCGTGCAAAATACGCAATTTAAAATTCCAAAAAATCGCTGCCTTTATTTTGGGGTCAATCGGACTTTGAATTCATCATCGTGAATTGAGTATTTACCGTTCGTTTTTTGCTGAAATAATTGTGACCAATCAACCCCAATCTCAAGTCGAATTAACTCCAGAAGACAATGTTAAAAGCGCTCGCCGTGCTTTAGCACAAGGGCAACTCTCGCGAGCGATTTTTCATCTCAGTTCTGCCCTCAGTACCGAGCCGCAAAATCCCAACTGGCTCGATCTCCTCCATCAAATTATCGAAACAGCCGAAGATCCTTTCCAACTCGTCCCCCTCAAACAAGATGTTTATTTTGCTTTGCTGGCAGTTCGAGCTTATATTTTAGCCTATCGCAGTCATTATAACGAAGCCATTTATTGGCTCGCTCGCGTGTTACAAATTTTGGACGAACCCATTTATTTACCGTGGATTTCCGATTGGTTTTCGCGTCCCGATGCAGCGATCGCTCTGACTCCAGAAACTCGCACGCTTTTTTTGCAAGCGTTACTCGCAAAATTTCCAGGCGATCGCATTGACAACCCATCGATTCGCGAAGATGTAGAGCGCATTACTTTCGTCTTGTCTCAGTTGCGTCAGATTGTTCCCGATGATGAAATGCTGGCATTTTCTCATATTGCTTTACTGCGAAAATTGGGGCATTTAGAAGAGGCATTGGAACTGGCACAAAATAATTGCGAGATGCTACCTTGTTGGAAAACAGCAGTGAGTTTGGCATTGGTTTATCGCACTCTTGGAGACAGCGATCGCGCGATCGATGCGTATGAAAATGCTCTGAAATTCGATTCTGAAGAGATTAGCGTACTTCTCGATATGGCGGATTTATTTTGCGATACCGGGCGATTTGAGGAAGGGATTGATTATTATCAAAAAGTTCTCGATCGCGAACCCGAACATCCTTGGGCAAAACCTTACTTTCTCTATTATCAATTCTTCCAGCAGTCGGATTTTCTTTGGAAAGATCGCTTGCAAGAATACGTCAGCCAATATCAAGATAATATTACTGCCGCCCAGTTATTAAATCACCTCGAAGTTTTACTTTCCCCTTATCTCGGCTATTTACCCAATCCCTCAGATGCAACGATAAATATTCTCCATACTTTTGAGAAAAATCCAGAACAAGGTCCTCTCGAAACATTGACCTTAACTGCTTTAGAATCTCCTAGTTCTCATTGGGTTCTGCAATCTTATCTTCAAGAAAAATTCAATCTAGAAACAATTTCCGTTGAAATTATCGAATTACAAACTCCCGATCCTCGCCTTCCTCGAACTGAAGTTAACTATCTTTTGTGGCATTATCAAGGAATCGATCCCTATCCTAATATCCCTCCCCCTCTAGCAGAAGTTGCTGAGGCGATCGCTGCTCTAGCCGCACAACCTTATAATCTTAATCTTTGGGTCCAACGCGCCCGCGAAATTGCTTCTTCTTGGGGAAAAGAACATCTCGATTCTTTTTTGGGAATTATGGTGCATCCGCCTCAAAATCCACGAGAAATTCCTCTATGGACTTGGCTGCATCGCATTCAAGTTGCCTCGGCATTGGCGATCGCCTATCTCGATACGGGTTGGCAAAATTCTTTGAGGAAAAAAGTTTTATTCGATCTCGCCCGAGGTCCGATGGATTGGACAAATGAAGCCGCAATTATTGCCCTCATGCAGCTTGCTTTAGAAATTGAAGAAGCCTCCTTCGATATTATTCCCTTGTTTCAAGAATTATTCAAAAATATTCCTTCTCCGGGTTATTGTCCGTATTTGTACGGTTTAATTTGTTGCAGTTTATATTTACCCGCGATCGATGATGAGTTTCGCCAAGCTCTAGAACGAGAAAAAGCAATTCTCGTTACCGAACGAGTATCAATTTAAGACAAAATTATGACTGCCGCTTTTTGAATTTTGAATTTTGAATTTTGAATTCAAAAAGGGTACAATAGACGAACTATTTTGCAATCTTAGGCGTGCTGAGAACTCAAAAATGATAGAACGCTATACCTTGCCCGAAATGGGCAAATTCTGGACGGATACCTACAAAATGAAAATGTGGCTGCAAGTGGAAATTGCCGTTTGCGAAGCCCAAGCAGAATTGGGGTATATTCCCGCAGAAGCCGTAGAAGAAATTAAAGGGAAAGCCAATTTCGATCGCGATCGCGTCTTGGAAATCGAAGCAGAAGTGCGTCACGATGTCATTGCTTTTTTAACAAATGTGAATGAATACGTCGGTGATGCAGGGCGCTACATTCATTTGGGATTGACCAGTTCTGATGTATTAGATACGGGGTTGGCGTTGCAAATGGTGTCGGCTTTGGGGCTAATTTTAGAGAAAGTAGAAGAATTCATCCAAGCCCTGCGCTATCAAGCACAACAGCACCGCAATACCGTGATGGTGGGACGTTCCCACGGCATTCATGCAGAACCGATTACTTTTGGCTTTAAGTTAGCGGGATGGTTGGCAGAAATGTTGCGAAATCGCGATCGCCTCGTACGCTTGCGCGAAGAGATTGCCGTCGGGAAAATTTCCGGTGCTGTGGGCACTTATGCCAATGTGGATCCGAGAATTGAAGCGATCGCCTGTCAAAAATTGCAATTGACTCCCGATTGTGCTTCAACGCAGGTGATTTCCCGCGATCGCCATGCGGAATTCGTCCAGCAACTCGCCCTCCTTGCCGCTTCTATCGAACGGTTTGCGGTAGAAATTCGCAATTTGCAACGGACGGATGTTTTAGAGGTGGAAGAGTATTTTTCCAAAGGACAAAAAGGCTCTTCCGCTATGCCTCATAAGCGCAACCCGATTAAATCGGAACGGCTGACGGGAATGGCAAGAATTTTGCGGGGCAATGCGATCGCGGCGTTAGAAAATGTAGCGTTGTGGCACGAACGAGATATTTCTCACAGTTCTGTAGAACGGGTTATTCTTCCCGATAGCTGCATTTTGGTGCATTTCATGTTGCGGGATATCACCAACTTGGTCAAAAATCTCTTAGTCTATCCCGGTAATATGCAGCGCAATATGAACGTTTACGGAGGCGTTATTTTCTCTCAGCGCGTGCTGTTAGCCCTCGTGGAAAAGGGGATGAGTCGCGAGGATGCCTATAGCGTCGTTCAATCTTGCGCCCATACTGCATGGAATGCGCCGGAGGGGAATTTTCGCCAACAAGTAGACGAAAACGCCACGATTGCACAATATTTATCTTCAGATGATATTGCAGCCTGTTTCGATCCCCAGCATCATTTGAAAAATTTAGAGCGAGTATTTCAGCGTTTGAACATTTAACAATTGCGATCGCATTGTTGGGACTTTGACACTTTCCCTCTGAGAGACCTGTATCCGGTTGGGAATCACTTCTTGGTAAATTGTTCTCGTTCGAGAGAAGAAATATCATTCATGGAGTTTCGCAACCATTCTTGAATTGAGGCATCCCAACCTTCTGTAAATTCCGTATCGAGCCATACTTTTACAATATCTTTGGCGACAGCATTCGTTGTCACCATTGAACCCAAAGTCAAAATATTAGAATTATTAATCGAGCGCGATTTTTCAGCCGCAAAGGGACTCTCGCAGACAGCCGCATAAATTCCAGCATGCTTATTGGCAACGATCGACATTCCCATGCCCGTTCCACAGACTAATATGCCGCGATCGTATTCTCGATTGACGAGTTCGCGAACGACTTCCTCGGCAATATTGTAATAGGGTGTAGTATCCTCTGTATTGTTAACGCCATAGTCCCGCACCTCATAATCGTTCTGAAGTAAATATTCTTTTACTACTTCTTTTAAAGGAAAACCATAGAAATCTGCACCTATTACTATTTTCATTGTCGTTTATCCGCTCCAGAAGAAAAATCATTTATTGGAAGCATTGGCTGCAATTATAGAAAAAATTGAAAGAGATTTGCAACTGGAGCGATCTCGGCGATCGCCTCCCTCTCTCGAGAGGTTTTCTTGCCCAAAAAACAAAAAGCGGTTCGGGATACCGAACCATCAGGTGCAAAAAAAGGGTTAACTTGGAAACAGTCAACCCATCGGCTTTGGAACGCAAGCTAGAGATTACTGAACCACCAATTTAACATTGGCATTCTGTAAACCGCGTTGCTTAACTTCGGATAGGGTTTTGTTAACAGCGTACTTTTGGTTAATGGAGTTAATTAACTCAGTTTGGTTGTGCTTTTTAGCAACGCCCCAGAGGTCGGCAATCAGATCGAAGGTGCCGTCGCTGTTGCGAGACCAACCGAGATCGTATTCGCCATCGAGAACTGCAACCAAGTCAGCACGAACGCGCTGTCCGTTGTAACCGCGAACGTCGGCATCGGTTTTCACATCGATTCCCAAATCGCGTAAAGAAGTTTGGAGAATAGCGACATCGGAAATTTTGGTACGCAAGGTGCTGAAATGAGACATTTGGATTTCCTCTCGAAAAGGTAAACGACAGTGTTATCTTTTTATCGGGTTTTTGGGTTTAAAGCTCGCTTTCAGAGTGGCTTCTGAAGGCAGCTTTTTTGTTGAATTTCTAGCGACTTGCTAGAAGAGAAACTGCTAGCGACACGCTAGCCTTTGCTCCCCCCCAAAGGAGGAAGAAAGCCTGTTAGAACTCCAAGCGCTGGTATTCAGCCGTGGAGGCGGTAGCAGAGCGGGCGCGAGAACTTGCCCATTCTCGCAATGCCGTCACCTGCTCCATCATGGTCCGAGACAGAGGTAAAGTGGCTTTGAGTGCGGCAATGATATCAAGCTGCACGAACTCTCGATCTTGGGCAAAGGCTTCGTGCATTGCTGCAACGATTGCTTGCTCTATCTCTGCTCCGGAAAATCCATCGGACATTTTGGCAAGCTGGGGAAGGTCGAAGCGAGAAATATCATCCCGTCGCTTGCTCAAATGAATTCTAAATATTTCTTCGCGTTCTTGTTGCGTGGGAAGGTCAACAAAAAAGATTTCGTCAAAGCGTCCCTTGCGGAGAAACTCTCCTGGCAATCGTTCGATGCGGTTTGCTGTTGCCATTACGAATACAGGGGAGGTTTTTTCCTGCATCCATGTTAGGAAAGAGCCGAAAATTCGGCTTGAGGTTCCCCCATCGGAATCTGAAGACCCCGTCCCTCCGGCAAAAGACTTATCGAGTTCGTCAATAAAGAGAATGGCAGGGGAAATTGATTCGGCGGTTTTCAAGGCATTCCGTAGATTGGCTTCCGATCGCCCCACCATCGAACCGTCGTAAACCCGACCCATATCCAAGCGTAGAATGGGCAAACCCCATAATCTCGATGTTGTTTTGGCAATTAAGGATTTGCCGCATCCCGGTACGCCCAAAATTAACATTCCTTTCGGTTGGGGCAAGCCATATTCTCTCGCCCGTTCCGTAAAGGCGTTAGAGCGCTGTCGCAACCAATTTTTTAACTCGTCGGAACCGCCCACTGCATCAAGGGTTTCGTCTTCCTCGATATATTCCAAGATACCATTGCGTCGGATGAGTTGCTTTTTCTCCGAGAGAATGATGTCAACTTCTTCTTTGGTCAGGCGACCGGCTTTGACGTAGGCTTTGCGGTAGACTTTGTCCGCTTCGTCTTTGGTTAAGCCGAGAGCGGCTTTGAGAAGTTTTTCGCGCACTTCTGTAGTGGTACGCCGCGTTTTGGTCTTTTCGAGATGCTTGGAGAGAACTTTATTGAGGTCTGCCATATCCGGCAGGGGGAAATCGAGAACGACGACTTCTTTCTCGAGTTCGATGGGGATTTCTTGCAAGGGAGACATGAGAATAATAATTTTCTCCGTGCCTTTAAAAGAGGCGATCGCATCTCTCAATGCTCGCTTGACTCCCGCTCCCGTAATAAAGTCATGTAAATCTTTAAAGATAAAAATTCCCGGTTCCTTGCGCTGGATCGTCCATTGAATGGCAGCTTCGGGAGAAATTGTATTGTGCTGGGTTGAATTCCTCGGACGTTCGCGATCTCGTTCGGCCGATTCGTTTCTATATTCCACCATTCCTTGGGTCATCGTCCAAATGAAAACCTGTTGGTGTTGGGTTTCCGTTCTGGCAATTCGCGAGATCGCTTGTTCTGCTCGCTGTTCCTCGGGAGTGACGAGATAGATCAAGGGATATTGAGCTTTGATGAGGATGCTTAATTCTTCTTTCATGGTGTTTAACCCTTAAAGTATGCGATCGCTCAACCATCAAACCCCTTGCCATCTAAAGATATGGGGAAAAAATTCCAAATACCTCCAGCCATGCGATCGGGAATGAGATTCAGATTAGGTGAAATGGGAAAGTCACGGTTTTTTGGGATAGAGAGCTAACAAGGAACTAAAGTTTCTTGTTCTTGAGATTCAGAATGAGCGCTTAGCTCTTCTATCACCTTTTCCCGAACTTTTTCAACTGAGATTTCAGAAGAAATCTCGTCAATGAGAGCGCCAGCTTGGTTTTGTAAAGAAATCAATTCGCCATCTCTTTGAACCAAAGGAGAATGACAGTCGGGACAATGATAAACCCGATGGGATTGCCCTTGATTTCTTGCGGAAGATTGTTCCTCAATTTCTTCAATGACTTCTGGATGTTGCAGGTAAAAGAGGATGGCTTTCTCTACCATTGCGGACATCGATTCAACATCCACGGCTGACTTAATTTTAAGCCTTCGGTGGAGGTCTGGCGGAAGATAGAGAGTAACTTTTTGCTTGTCTTGCATCTCGTGCTTGTTTTGTTTTTACCCGGGTATGCTATGGCATCTTAGTTGCTTTTCTAGGGCACTGTCAAGACACTAAGCCGGCATGACAGCATTATTGTAATATTTGTTTACAACGCAACAAAAAAGCTGCACTTTCGTACAGCTTGCAGACGGCAGGCGAAACGGCAATGTCGATGAAGTGCAAACAAACTTATCGGCGAACCTTGCGGAACTGGCGACCGGCCAATCCCAAACCGAGAGCGACCAAACCAAAGAAACTGGCGGGTTCGGGAACGTCTTGCGCTTCGGCTTCCGTGGTAGGAATGCCTCCCTCAGCCGTTTGGCGAACGCCAAAGCGTTCCTCTAAGGCTTGCTCTTTTGCATTGGCAGCTTCCGCAATTTCTAGAATTTCCTGCATATGTGCTGCTTTTTCGAGCGCGATCGCCTCGTCCCGAGCAACGGCAATTTGACTTTCAACCTCCAGCAACAAAGTATTCTTCTTGTCGATTTCCGAGGCTTTTGCGGTTAAGGCATTTTCTTGATTCTTCAGGGCGACTTTTTTCGCGTTCAGCGCGTCTTGTTTAGCCGTTTCAGCCGCTTGTTTGGCATTTTGAGCAATCGTTGCCTTGGTGTTTTCTTCGGCTTTGAGACCTTTTTGCACGGCAATTTCCGCTTCTACGCGACGGTATTCGCTACCCACGCTCATCACTGTTCCCGCAGGAACGATCTCCGTACCGATTTTCCGACCCCGTTCGTTATACTGAGTGACCTCGACATCAGTTGCGTAGGTTTTCGGATTGCCATTCTCATCTAAGATGGGGCTTTCATCGGTTCGCGCACCGGGACGCAGTTTATTAAAATCTGAGTAAACATTATCGTAAACCTCAGCAAGCTCTTTGGTTTCAACGGTTTGAATTTGTCGTTCGAGCGCTTGCACTTCCCGTTGATAGAAACTGAGTTCATTTTGCTCTTGCAATGTGGGATTTGTTTTGGCTTCCAATTCCCCTAAACGAGTTTTGGCATCATCGAGCAAAGTATTGAGTCGATCCAACAACGGTTGCTGGTTTTGGTTGAACTTCTCCAATTCAGTCCGCATTCCGGGCAATTCGTTGTTTGCGGTATCGAACTGGGTTTGCAGGTCGGTAATATTGCCTTGCAGTTGCACGATTTGGTTTTGTAACTGCTGAGCCTTTTGGTTGCGCGCAGCAATCAGCGAGGCTTGTTCGGTTTGGATGTTTTGCTCGATTTCCCGAACGCGATCGCTTTGAAACGCCAAATCTTGTGCATCTTTACCGAGACTGCCATCGACGCGGGTTTCGATCCAAACTAAAGTCGGATTGGCGTCTTCCAAGGCTTTTTGTGCTTCAGGGGTTAAATTTTCCCAATTATTTTCGGTTTTGAACCGTTCCCAATTGGCTTTTTTCGCTTCCAATTCCCCCACGAAGCTACTAACTTTTTGTAAATCCTGCTGTTGTTTGTCGAGAGTATCCGAAGTCAATTCCTCATCGGCAGGTAACGCATCGATTTCGTTTTGCTTCTGCCGAATTTCTTGCTCTTTTGCAGTAATCTGCCCGGGGTTTTGCGCGATCGCGTCCTCTGCATCTTGAATGTTCGCTTCAATTTTGTCTCGCTGCCAGCGCAGTTGTTTGGCTGCGTGATTGCCCGCTCCACCGGGATTATTTTTCACCGTATCGTTGTTTTCTCGATTGCGGGGATTGATTTCTTGTTTTTGAATGCGACGGCTTTCCGCTTCTGCTTCTTGCTGTAATTGCTGCTGGCGATCGGCTTCGGCTTGTTGCGCGTCGGCTTCGGTTTGCTGCGCGTCCGCTTCAACTTGATGCTCGTCCGCTTGTCCTTGCAATGTCTCGATATTTTCATCCAACACTGCAATTTCTGCTTCCCAAGTTTGAGCGTCCCAGTCAAAACCAATCTCTCCCGCAATGCCTCTCAAACCCTCAACTGTTTTAGGTAACGGTGCGGGGGGAGGTTCGACTAAGGCATCGATATTGAATTTAAAGCCAAAGGTTTCCGTTCCCGTCAATATCCTGTCATCAAAGCCCGCAGCCGCCAACTGTGATAAATTCAGCATCTCGAAGCCGTCGTTTTCCACCTTGACACCGCCAGCGATCGTGTTGTAACCCGTATTTTCATTGTTGAGATAGGCATTATTGACATCGAGGTCGCCGAAGAAATTACCGACGTTGGAATCGACGGTATTCGCGTAATTCCCATAGGTGCGATGGCCGAAGTTGTTCATCCCCACCCCTTTAGCTGCAACGTTCTTATAAACCCCCAATTCCGTCGCGCCGGATTCGCTGCTGCCCGAGAAATGAATCCCATAGAGATTGCCGGCTTGCATATTCTCTTCAAACGTGCCATTTCCCGCCGAGAAGAAGAGATCCCCGTAGTTAACCGGGTCGATATTGCGATCGTAACCCGTGCCGCCTATGGGGGTGTTTCCACTGATGGCTACGTAGACTGCACTTTCGGTTTGTACGGTCGCGATACCTCGGATATCATAGAGAAATCCATCAGTGTTATCTGCTGTTGCATCTACGGTATATTGCCAACTATTTAACGGAGAGTGAGGACTAAGAAGCTGACTCAAACCATCATTGTTGCATTCAAGAAAAATTGTAAAAAAACCTGCACCGAGTTTGCCGGCTCGTGCGGGTAAAGCAGTAATAGCTAAAATTCCAAGAGTTATCGCGCTTAGTTTAATGGGAGATGATTTTGTAATCATTTTGCTTTTCTAGTGGATGTGAGTAAGAATTTCAATTAATCTCAATTTAACAATGAGATGTGAAGAACTTGTGAAAGTCACTAAAAAAGGTATATATGCGGACTTTTTTGTTTGTCGTTCGCACCAGAGAACAAAATTTGCTAGGATTACGCACGTCAAACCTGTGGCGATCGCCAAAAGCCAATTTGCTCGGGCCTTGAGGCCCGAGCAAATCGAAGTTTTTGTATATTTACTTTGCGTATTTAAACTTAACGTGCGTTCAGTCAGACCCATCCTTGAGTTTCTACACTGGTCAAACTGCGCCCGATCTTGAGATATTCCGATCGCGTTGCTTGTAAGATATGGCTCATCATCACGGGTTCTCGGGCTTCGGCAGCAATAAAGGCAGCATTGAGAGCGATCGCGCGGATATTGCCCCCAGCGACATCTAACTGTCCCAACCTGCAAAAATTGAGGGCTTGAGTAGGGGTTTGTTCTGGAAAAATGCGCTGCCAAATTTCACTTCTGGCGTTGGCTTTGGGGAAGGGAAAGTTAATAATAAAACGCAGGCGACGCAGAAAGGCTTGGTCGAGGGTATCTCTTAAATTGGTGGTCAGAATTGCCAAACCCTGATAGGCTTCCATCCGTTGCAGGAGATAGCTCACCTCGATATTGGCATGGCGATCGCGGCTATCTTTGACTTGGGTGCGCTTGCCAAAGAGAGCATCGGCTTCATCAAAAAGCAAAACCGTACCTCCCGTTTCGGCAGCATCAAAGATTTGCGCCAAATTTTTCTCGGTTTCGCCAATATATTTACTGGTGACAGCACTGAGATCGATGCGATAGAGATCGAGGTTGAATTCTCGTGCTAATACTTCTGCTGCCATGGTTTTCCCTGTTCCGCTCGCTCCGGCAAAGAGGACGCTAATCCCCAAACCGCGCTTGCTTTTGCGGGCAAAACCCCATCGTTCGTAAACGGTGGTTCGTTGTTTGACTTGTGTGGCTAAATCGCGCAAAATAGCCGTCTCTTTGGTCGGCAATACCAAATCGTCCCAAGTCGCAGTTGTTTCGATGCGTTGGGCGAGGCGTTCCAAATGAGGGCGCGCTTGCTGACGGCAAAACGTCCAGAGGCGTTCGGGGATGTTGTCCCTCTCGCTTTGTATAGATGCAGATGCCGCTTGAATGGTACGCGGGTTGAGATTGAATTGAGCAATAAGCGGATCGAGGTGTCCGTTGAGTTCTGCGGCAATTTCTCCGAGATGGCTTTCCCATAAGTGTTGTCTTTCGGCATGGGAGAGGGGGGAAATGTCCCAAGAAATGATGGGACAATGGGGAAAGTAGTGGCGATCGCGACTGCTGAGAATAATGGGAGTTTTTAGGTTGGTAAGAAAACGCCCGAGAGAAAAGCGGCGTTCCGAAGAAAAGGCAAGATCGCCATCAATCCATAAAACATTATTCCCGAGAATGGCTTCTCGCTGCCAGCGATGTTGCAGTTGTTCGAGTTCCCCTGGATGGACGGGTAAAATGGCGGCTTCGAGACTGTAGAGGTTGAAACCGAGGCGATGGCAGATGTTTTTGGCAATATTTAACTGACTGTCGGTATCGCTGCCGCACAATTGCAAGATCGGCAGGCGTTCCATCGCCATCGACCACGTTTCGATCGCGTCTGCGGCAATCGCTTCGTAGGAAGGGGGAAGGGGTATCGGTTTTTCTGCAACGGGATACATCCAGCCTTTGAGTTTGCCATCGCGATCGGGAATATTGAGGAGATAGCTGAAAATGCGGCGATCGAGGGAAAGGCGTGCTTGAGTGATGACGGGATGGGAAGTAATTTGCACCAATTGCCAAGATTGCAAGGGATTTTCGACGGCAAGAACTCCCCATTCGGCATCGGAAAATAGAGAAAGGGCAAGGGCAAAGGTGGGATAGTTGGCTTGGGGATTATTCGAGGCTTCAGCGCATAATTGAGGAAATTGGGGATCGAGTTCCATTGCCGCACACAAGAGTAAAATTTCTGCCTCGAAGGGGGACAGATCGAAGCGATCGCGCAGTCGCATCAAGGAGGGGGGGAAATTTTCAGTTTCTATGGCGCTGACTTGTCGATTTTCGCTGGAACTCTCGAGGCGGGATCGGATTTGCGCGATCGCCCTATACAATATTTCGAGTTCTTTGGTAGATTCTTGAGCCATATCAATTATACTTTCGCTAAAGTAATTTTAGGGGCGTGAATCGGTCAAACTTTTCTATTTTTGTTGTCAAACGAATGCGCTAATCAATCCGTTCGCAACCATTGGGTTCTAACAAGGCAAAATTATCTTCGCTTGCTCCAATCAAAAATAGTCGATATTTTTGGTTCAAATGCAAATGAGCATATTGTCCCCCCGGTCCCGTCCAACCGAGAGGACGTTCTCCAATTTGCCAATAATTTACCTTAATTTCTGCCCCCACTTTTAATTCATAAGTTGGGGAAGGTTTCTCAATCGTTTCGATCGCCACAGTTGCAGTGTAATAAATATCCGTACCCAATTCGACCTCAATCTCGCGATCGGAGATATGGTTAACCGTGCCGATAACAATACAGTTAGTTTGCGCTGCTAATTCTTCCTGCGAGAGAGGAGGTAAAGCTGCAAAAGCAGGTTTCGCGAACAGGAGAATCCCCAACGCGATAGAAAACAAGATAAGGAACTCAAACATTTCCAAAAACGACCTCTGGGAACGACAAACGATTTTTAAAATCAGCAAATTGCCTCAAAACCAACCAGTCAATCACTACTTATCGCCAATGCCGAGCAGCGTAAAATATTTCGTTGCATCGCTGAGTTCGAGCCAAGAAGTTCCTTTACCCGTATCGGCTTCATCCTTGCCGCCTTTTAATCCTTCCTCAGCGTCATTGGTATATTTTCGACTATATTCCCCCCAAGGATTGCGAATTTTCACCCAACGGAATTCACCAGATTCTCCATCTTCTGGATTGGCAGATTTCGTTTTTTTGATTTCTAGGACAGAATAAGCGTGACGACCTGCCAATCCCCCAAACTTTTCTTCTCCGTCAGCCCCCTGTCCTTCGGCTTTCTCATCATTCTCAGTAATTTTCATATTTGCACTCATGGTAACGGGTTTATTTGCCGATAATGCGGCATCAATTTTATCGAACATCTCGAGTTGAACCTTGGAATAGATTCCCGTTCCTAATTTGCCGGGGAATATTTTTTGTTGTTTAATCCATGCCATAATATCCTTTGTAAATGTCTGTCCCTTAAAGAATTCTTCAATATCCGCAAGCGTTACTGTCGTACTTTCGCTTTTCTTTTTCGCTTTCTGAATATGACCTTTGAGGGCGTTAACGATCTTTTCTTCAATCTTCTCTGTCTGAACAAATTCTATCCAAGCATCAATTTTTGTCGTATCGTTTTGAAAAATTTCCATCAGTAACACCAAGGAAGAATAATCGCTAGGTGTATTTTTCTTAACAGACTTGTATTGACTTAGCGCTATGTTATCCCAAGGTACTGATGTTTTAAATTTGACACTAGACGATTCGCTTTGGGCATTTTTCTTTTCAGGGAAGATATGATTGCTCTCAAACCAGTTCACGATCTCTTTTGCAAAAGTTCCTTTTTGCAATAAGGGTTCGATATCTTCTAGCGTAACGCCTTGCTCGTTAGAATTAATGAGTGTGTTAATCTTGTCCTCAAACTTATTGAGACCGCAGAATACCATCCAAGTATCGATGCGCTTGCGAGCCTTTTCGTCATCTCCAAAAATGCTAGTCAATAGTGTTAGGGATGAATAATCGTCCGATGAGTATTTTTTAACATTTTTGTGCCGATCCTGCGTATGCTTATCCCAAGGAACGGCAGTTTGGAAGGTTTGATAAGATTCTTCGATCTTGTTCGGGGCGACAAATAAATCTGATTCTTTACCCAGAAGAATGCAGAAGGCGTAGACGGCAAACCCGCCTGAAATTGCTTTATAAGATGGTGCTGGAGTTTTTTGTTTTTTCGCATTGGGATCGCCTGTGAATCCACCTTTTGCATAAGCTTTCTGGATCATCAGAACCCACAAGGCTCCTCTATTGTAAGCGTAACTTCCATTTGACTGTTTGGGAATTGATTTTTCAACAACAATTGTTTTCTTTGTGAATTTATGATTTTTAGGATCGTCGCTATTAACGTCGTATAAATCGACCGAGACCGTACCGTTATTATTATCCTTAATCATATTTTTGATATGATTGGGTTGTTTGGTAGCAATACTGGCTAGAGCAGCCTGCAAATAACAATCTCCTAAGTTCGTTTGTTTGACATCTTCGGCTGAAATGCCATCGAGAGGAAACAGTGGTTTATAACCAATTTCATTCTCACCATCTGGTATTGTTTTGAATCCCGTTACGGGTTTAAAATCTATGTTGGCATATTCGATAACATAAGACTTACTATTATTCAAGTTTTTAACAATACAGTATTTTTCATTTTCGGGATCGGGTTTTTTTCTGGAATCGAATGGACTCATATAGAAAACTTTTTGATCGCTTTCAAAGGTTGTTTTCGCGCCAAGGGTATAGTCAGGTTTTTTTGGTTTTGGTTTTACTTTAGCGCCCACACTCAAGATGTCTCCTACTGCTGGGGGTGCTTTTGGAGGCGTATATTCATAAAACTCCGTTCCTGTAGGGGCAAATCCCCAGTCTAAGTCAGGGTTAAACGCTTTGCGCCTCGCATTTTTTTCTTCAGCAGAGGTTATTAATGGCTTCACTTCTTTGATTTTTTTATCGACTTTTGTTCCTAAAATTTCTTTTATTTTTGTAATTCTCGTTTGTCGTCCCTTAGTTTTGATCTTCCATTGTGTCGTGTAGTTTTCTATTGCAAGTTTCAACTCGATAAGGATTGCCAAGCCTCCTCCACCAATTTGTTCATTTTGCCCGGTTTCTAACGCATAGTCAAAATTATTTTCATTCTTAAAGTTATTCCACTCTTCAAGTTTTGTAATAACTTTATCAAATTTGTCATTGTTTTTAATCTTGCCATTATTTTCGACCTGTCTTTTCCAATCCATTTCAAAGACTCTTTTTGAAGGTAAAAATATCGCTCTTTGCACGAGAGGGCTGCGAGCAACTCCTTGATTTTGTTGAACGACATGGGTAAGTTCATGGGCAATTAATTCTTGTCCGCTTTTGCTATTGGGTTGATATTCTCCTTGCTTAAAGAAAACATTGTTTCCAGTGGTAAAAGCACGAGCTTGAATCGAACGGCTCAGGCGATCGGCTCTCGCATCCGCGTGCACTTTCACACCGCTAAAATCTGCTCCCATTGCCCGTCCCATTTGCTGCTGTAGATTAGAATTGAGAGTTTGTCCTCCGCTTTTAGCACTATTTAAATTTTGCTCAAAATCTGAAGAAAGCGTGCCACCTTCTAATGTATTGGTTGGTGTTGCTTGCCGCCAGATTTTCTGCTGAATGGCCATATTTTTTTCCTGGGTTCGATCGCCGAATTCAATGGATGAAGATCGATCTGAAGAGGTAGAAATGTGGCGCTGAATGGGATTATTGTTATCGAGATTTGCGGGGGGCTCGATCGCGGCTGTAGGGTTATGAATTCTCTCGACGACTTGCCGGGCGATGCGATCGGCTTCTTGTTCGTATTTGTCCCCAACTGCTCCGAGTTGCAGTTTGGTTTGAAGGGGGTTTTCGCGGTTTGGACTTTGAACATTGCCCATCATTGCATCTGAGGGCAAATTAACAAATTCGTGTTGCAATTCGCTGGCTGTTGGTAAGGATTGTCCTAAAGCGTTATTTTCTTTTTTAGACAGAGCCGTACTTTTTACAGGTTGCCAATTGTTTTGCGGAATCTTAGCTTTGTGGGACTTCATGGAAACACCTCAAAAATAGATAAAATTTAACATTTAAACTTATAAAAAACGCAAACGACTAAATGTCGCTCCACCGCGAACGCGATCGCTAGATGTAATTAAATCCTCTGACATTCCGGGCAAACAAGCAGAAAGAAAAGATAATCCAACTTTCCAAGCCAAATTCTCTCGTCTGGCAAGGAGAATATATAAACGAGCGAGTTCGGAAGGGATATCGGGAAATTGAGCCAAACCCTCATAAAGATGAACTTCATCAACTGCTAAACGTTCGGCATAAATCGGACAATTTCCTTGGTATTGCCATTCTAACAATTGGGGAAGAATTGTCCGATTTTGCTGCAAGGCTAAAAGAGGAAATCCCATCATTCCTAAAATTGCTTCCACCCAATTTCGCAATTCATGTTCGGGATTCGCTCCAGACATAAAAGCAACTGTCAAACACTCACAATCGTAAATTCCGCGAAAAATATGCTCGATTTCCATCGGTGTTTGATTGACAAGAGGATGAATATTCCAACCTTGGCGGATGGGAATGCTATAGCGCAAAATTTTATTAACGGCAACTTGCATCGGCCAATCTTCTAAGTCAGCTTGGCGAGTCCATAAAGGACTATCTTGCAAATTATTCATAACTTCTTGTAACTTGAAGTAATAAGATAATCTTAATATAACCTGCATTAAGAGAAATTTAAATTAGCCAAATGTATAGGATTGAGGGAGCGAAATGGTTCCTCTTGAGATCGTTGCGATCGCCCTTCTTTGTCCCTCATCGATCCCGCCATCGCCCCTAAAACACGAAAATTAGCCTTCATTTTCTGGAGTTCCTTGCCAAAACAAGTCTTTAAACCCTTGACGGCGGCGATAGGGAGACTCGGGGGCAATGTAACCCCAAAGACTTTCCCAGTAGAAAAAAGACACGCCGGAAAAACCGCGATCGCGCACGATGCGAACTTGTTCTTGAATGGTTTGCATGGGGACGGGTTTGGAGAGAACGCCGCTTAAAATGCCAATGCTAACGGGAATGTGCTGTTTGGCGAAACGAACTGGAGGCAGGGAAAGTTCTTGGATGAAGCGATCGCGATCGCTCCGATAAACTTGCAAGATCAGTTCGTCAATAATGCCTCGAGCGACCCAAACTTGCCAATTTTGTAAATAGTGAGTGTAAGCGTAACTTTGAGAGTTGGGGGATAGGGAAATAATACAATCGGGTTTTACGGCTTTGATTTCTTGATATATTTCCGTCATTAATTCGGTAATTTTATTGGCTCTCCATCCCATCCAGCGAGCATCATGAGGATCTTTGGGCGGTAATTTTCCCTGATGTTCTTCTTTATAAATTTGTATTGTCAGATCGTCGTAACCCATTTCTACAGGCATTCCAAAGTGGTCGTCAACTTGAATGCCATCGATATCGTAATTTTTAACGACTTCTAAAATAATGCCTTTAATAAAAGCCTTAACTTCCGGGTGTAAAGGATTTAACCAAACCTGATGGATGGCGAACAAATTGGGCAATTTAAATGTTTTTTTTGTTTCTGCACTATCCTGAAAAGCATCTCGATATTCTTTTCGCTGTCGATCTAGACTCTGGGTTAACCACTCGGGATGCTGTTTGGCTAACGCCGAACCTTTTGGAGTCATTAAGCCATACTCAAACCACGGAATAACCTTCAGCCCTTGTCGATGTGCTTCGTCGAGGATTTCTTGCAGCACATCAGTATTCGGGTGCATGAGTTGGAAAAAAGGTTCGCGATCGCGTCCTGTCGCTTCCGTGGCGATCTTGCTGGGAAAAAAGGTATTGCCCCGGTTCCAAACCACGGGATATAGGGTATTGAAATGCAGTTTCGCTAAGGAATGAACGGCTCGTTGGATTCCCCAAGGTACAAAGAGTACGCCGCTATTGACATTCGTCAGCCAAACGCCGCGAGTTTCTCCCGCGTCCTCGGGGAGGGAACGCGGAGAAATCGGCACATTCAAGAAGGCGATCGCCACACTGGCAATCAGTCCGAAAAGCAAACCGTTTTTAAACCAGTCCCAATATTGGCGTTGCATCTATCTCTGGGAGTAGCTGTTCAATAAGATTCTCAAAATTTCAAGGCAATTGCTTGACTCTCGAAAAAAGTTACGACAAACTTAACGAAAGATTGAAGCAATTGGTTCAATCGGTACGAAACTTTGTTAAGATTCTTGAATTATTAATACTGTCTCGCGGAAAAACGGGTAAGACAAAAAGAAAGCAGCGATCGCCGTTTTCCCTTAATCCCAATCCCGCACGTTAGAGGAGAACCTACCAGCGATGAGCATGGAAACCCTTGAATTCATTATTTATCCGGACGGTCGCGTGCAAGAGAAGGTCACGGGAATTGTGGGCAGATCCTGCGCCGAAGTTACCGCCGCGATCGAAGAACAACTCGGGAGGGTGATGTCTGTGGAAAAAACTTCAGACTATTATGCTCTAGAGCAAAAACTCTCTAACCCAGAAACCAATCCCCAAACTGCTTGGACGGATTGGTAAAGGATCGGGTCAGTCGGCCGGATTCAGCGCTGGCATTGCGAGCGCGAAGGAATCGGGTGCAAGTATTGCGCCCCTACGTCAATTACTAATAAGGATTGTTAACATATGTCTCATTTCAGCAATATCAAAACCCAAATTCGCAATCTGACTTCCCTCAAAGCAGCATTGACCGATTTGGATATCGACTGGAAGGAAGGACCCGAAACCGTTCGGGGCTATCAAGGAAAAACCCATAGCGCTGAAGTTGTCGTCGAACAGGAAAACGACTACGACATCGGTTTTAGCTGGAATGGTCAAGAATACGAAATGGTGACGGATCTGCAATATTGGGAACAGCCTTTATCGGTAGAGGGTTTTCTCAAGCAGGTGACTCAGCGTTATGCCTATCACACCGTTATCGGCGAAACTGTGAAGCAAGGCTTTGAATTGGCTCGCGAGGAGCAAAATAAGGACGGTTCTATTCGTTTGGTCGTCCAACGCTGGGGTGCTTAAATGAGTGATTTCGATACCAATGACGAGCGATCGGGTTTCGAGCCGGAACTGGGGGGTGTTTTTCGCGATGCTCCCGATCGCACGGGTTTTGAACCGGAGTTAGGCGGTGCGCTGCGACAAAAGGGCGTTTATGTAGATGAGGTGACTTGCATTGGTTGCAAGCACTGCGCCCACACGGCTCCGAATACATTTTATATCGAGCCGGATCACGGACGGGCGCGGGCAATCCGTCAAGATGGCGATACTGAAGATCTCGTCGGCGAGGCGATCGATACTTGTCCGGTCAACTGTATTCATTGGGTCGATTACACGGAGTTGAAGGTGTTGGAAGCGGCGCGGAAGTTTCAAACGATTCCCGTGGCGGGTTTTCCGGTGGGAGCTTCTGCAAAAGCTGTCGAAAACCGACTCCGACGAGAACAAGAACTCAAGCAAGAGCAGAAAAAGAAGCGCAAAAGGGCGATCGACAAATAAAAAAACCTAAAAATTCTATCTTTAAGAAATGTTGAGGCCGATCGATATCGGCCTCTTTTTGTGTATTGGGATGTACTGGACTGGAGGAAGGCGATCGCTCCTTGTTTCCGACAACTGAAAAATCGCGATCGGGTCGGAAGTGCGATCGCGGGTTTGAGAATTGGAGTACGCGATCGACTACTTTAGAGAGTTGGCAACTTTTTGGCATCTATGGTGAAGTCGTGCAAAAAGGTCTCACCCGATGTATGGTCACTCGTTTTGCAACTAAAATTATAGATATAACAGTCAGACTCAGTACGCAATTCTTCCAAGATAATATCCTTGGCATAATTTCCACTCCCTAGCTTAGGGGAAAAAACTTCTTCAGAATCAATCCCTTTTTGAGTCAATTTTTGCCAAATTAATTCTATATGAATAATTTCTTCTCGACCAAAATAATCCCCTCTGTATAGGTTAACTCCCGTCACGATGCAGCCATCCCGTACAAGGGGAGTCTCCCCTCCTCCCATACCGCCATACTGCACGCCATCGACTTGTTTTCCCAGTGTAAAATCGGGTGTAATTACAGCGTAAATCGGAGTAATGGCATCAATAACATCGCCAGAACGTACTTTTAATCCCACAAGTGCTAGGTTCTTGTTAATTGCGTCAGGTTCTCTACGGAGAATATCTTCTCTAGAATTGAAGTGTTTAATTGCTTCGTGTAAACCACTAATCTCTTTATTCACATTAGAAATCTGGACTTTTTGCTGTTCCTGGGTCTCTTCTATCTGTTTCTTTTGCTGTTTCTGAGTTTCTTCGAGCTTTTCTTGAGACTCTTTTAGCTGTTTAAATTCAGCCTTAAAACTTCCATCCTTGGAAAAACTAATATTCTCTAATTTATTAAGTAACTCAGAGTTGAAAAGTAAGACAAGGGCGATCAGAATGAGATCGGGAGTCTCTATATTCTTCAGCTGTTTGTCTCGATCGAGGAACAATGGACTGGATAAGTTAAAGATTAGATAAAAAATTACGACCAATGAAATACCTTTGAGCCAATATCGTCGAGTGGTGGACATGGAATTCCTTATTTTTAGAGATTTAGCGATCGGAGATAGTTCGATTAAACTTCGTTGAATGGAGGAGGCGATCGCAAACTATGCCAGAAATGCGATCGCGGGTTTGAAAATGGGGGTGCGTGACGACAGGATCGACAAGTGCGATCGCTATCCAATTAATTCTATTCCGGTTTGTGTGCGATCGCATCATTTAGGTTTTATTTTTGAATTGATAATTTTGAATTTTGAATTGTTGTAGTTATTTTCTCGACAAAATGGTCTCCAATAGATTGTAAAAAGGCTGCCAATTATCCTCTTGAGTAATGGGTTCCCAAACCGACTCAATAATCGGTCTGAGTAATGCCGTTTTTGGATTTTGATATTGGAGGTGACTTTTGATTTTCTCCATTTCATCAACAGGAAAATCATTTAAGCGTTGATAATAGAGCTTTCGCCATGTTTCCCAAGGTTCTAAAACAAAAGAGGTATTTTTTAAGACCTCATCCACATCTTTACGCCAGTAATGGGAAAATAACTCCCCTAACTCACTAAAAAATTCGTGATAGCCGATTTGCGTTTCTTCTAAAACCTTCACCGTATGCCAAACTAATTCTTGTGCTTGCTGTCGCGGTAACGATTCAAAACCGAGCTTACTGGCCATTAAACGATAATATTCATCGTAATAATAATCTTCAAATTGTTCCAGTCCTGCGTCTAAATCTGCTTTTTCCATCACCATTGCTAAAGGCACTTGCAATTTTTCCAAATTCCACTTACAAATTCCAGGCTGATTGGCATAACAATAGAGTCCGTTATAATCGAAATATGCAGCAGTAAATCGAGGGTTATAAGTCGGAATAAACGCATAAGGACCGTAATCGAAACTTTCCCCCACAATCGACATATTATCGGTATTGAGTACCCCGTGACAAAATCCCGCCGCCATCCATTGCGCCGCTAAAATAGCAACGCGCTGCACTAATTCTGTATAAAAGCAAGAGTATTTCTCTTCATTTTGTGGAATGTGGGAATAGTAAATTTCGATAACGCGATCGAGGAGTTTGCGGATTAAATCGGGACGTTTGATATAATGCAGTCGCTCAAATGTGCCGAAACGGATATGAGAAAGACTAAATCTCACCATTACGGAGGCACGAGTGGGAGAGGGTTCGTCTCCTCGCCATAAGGCTTCTCCGGTTTCAATTAAACTCAAACAACGAGATGTTTTAACCCCCAATTGATGGAGGGTTTCAGCGGCTAAAATTTCTCTAACCCCACCTTTGAGCGTTAAGCGTCCGTCTGCACTTCTCGAATAAGGGGTATTTCCGGATCCTTTCGTGCCAAAATCGTATAAGTGCCCATCCGTCCCTCGAACTTGTCCGTAAAGAAAACCCCGACCATCTCCGAGAAAGGGGTTATACTGGCCGAATTGATAGCCGTGGTAGCGCAAGGCGAGAAAAGGACGCACCCCTTGAAATAAGCCAAATGCCTCGATAAAGTCATCATCGCCAACAGTTTCGGGGTTTAAATTCATCAGGGGAAGTAAGCGATCGCCCCGATAGCGCAAGGTATGTTCGGGAAAAGAAGCCGCAGAGACGCGATCGCTATAATCCTCGCCTAAGTCTTCCATAACGGTTTCGTATTTGAGATTGAGAAAGGGATTCATGGGCAAGGATAAGGGATGAAGTATGAAAAATAGCGATCGCGTAGAGACAAAATTCGTTTATAGTTTAAAAGAAAATTGCGCTTGAAAACTTCCAAACTGATGGCCGATTCAATTATGTATCAAGAGGATTGTTATGTCGTCCTCGAACCCGATCGCCCCGAACAATTTCTCTCAAAAGAAGAGTTATTAGAAAAACTGAAGGGCATTCTCCAGCAACAAGATGAGTTACCGCGAGATTTGCAACAGTTTAATTCTTTGAGCGAACAAGCTCAATGTTTGTTGGATACCGCTTGCGAATTTGATGTTGCTCCCGGTCGGTATTTACAATGGTACGCAACGAGATTGGAAAAAAAGTAATCTACGAACAAAGCGCATCATTTGAACTTTGAATTTTGAATTCAAAAAGCGATTATTTTGGCTCTGTATCATCGAGAGTAATTAATGCCAGTTCCACCCATTCTTCTTGGGGCTGGGTGAGGGTGGTGCGAATGCCCGGACCAAAGAATTTTTCGATTTTTTCTTGTTTTTCTTGCCATTGTTCGAGGGTGACAAAAGGAGAGTAAAACTCGAGAATTAACCCGTAATTGTTGTCGAGCGCTTCTTCTCGTAATGCTTGCAGATTGGGGAGTTCGTCATCGGAGGGGGCGATCGCCAGTTTGGTGAGAGAATAATCTAAATGGACTTGCTGACCGTAACGGTAGCGAGTCACATCTTTGCGAAGTTTGATTTGGATCTCCGTTGCTTGGGTTTCCCGCAATGCCAACACATCGGTAGGGGTGGGTTTGCTGTAGGGGGTGGGTTTGAGTTCTGAGGCTTTGAGCGCCAATCCACCGAGTAATAAAGGCAAGCCGTAAAAAAAGCCTACTAAATTTAAGGTGGGTTTGCCCAACGCATAAGCGACAAAGCCCATAATGGTTAAGATGCCACCTGCGGAGAGACCGAGTAAAGCAAGGGGAATTTTTCCAAACATTCGCAATAATTTTAGGTTTATTTTAGATTTTATCTCGCGATCGCCCCTTCCGGCAGGCAAGGGAGTCATAACGCGCCCTAAAACTCAGAAAATGAGGGAAGAGAGATAGCCGAGTATCGCCCCGCCAAGCACCAGCCAAACCGGACCGAGTCGAAAGCGAAACAGGGCGATCGCGCCGCAAATCGCAATCGACAAAACCACGGGATCGAAAGGCAATCCCAGATTGGGTTGCCAGATAATCGACCGGAGCAAGCGGATCGTTACCACGATCATTAACGCAACGGCACTGGCATTCACGGCATCCAAAAAAGCCGAACTCCAAGGGGATTTTCGCAACAGGGGAACGATGGGATTGAGAATGGCCACCAAAAGAAAAGAAGGCAGGAAAATGCCTAAAGTTGCCACCGTTGCCCCCGGAATGCCCAAAATAATGTAACCGATAAAGGTGGAGGTGGAAAGCATCGGACCGGGGGTGAACTGCCCGATCGCGATCGCGTCTAATAATTGTTGCTGGTTCAGCCAACCTTGCCCCACCAATTCCCCTTCTAAAAAGGCAATTAAAACATAACCGCTCCCAAATAAAATCGCGCCGACTTTGAGAAAAAATAACCCCAACTGCCATAATGCCGGGGTGGTTGCTTCTATCGTTGCCGAGGCGCGTCCGGCTGCTGTCAAATTTAACGTCGCGATCGCCCATTCTGCAACATTATTCGGGGGAGATTGCCATCGCAGCCATAACATCCCGACAAAGCCCCCAATTAATAAAGCGATGACTTCATTCGCCCCCAACAGTAACAAAGCAATCGCCAAACCCGCAATCACAAGCAGCGATCGCGATTTAAGCGCCTTCTTGCCCAAACGCCACAACGCCCCGCCAATCACGGCCAAAACGGCAGGTTTAATCCCGTACAATAACGGTTCAAAAGCGGGTAGGGTGCCAAAATTCACGTAAAGCCACGCTAAAATCCCCGTTGTCAGCACCGCCGGCGCAATAAAAGAGATTCCCGCCACTGCTAACCCGACGACGCCGCCATAAGAATAACCGATGTGAATGGCCATTTCCGTAGAATTGGGTCCTGGAATCAAATTCGTCGCCCCGACGAGATCGAGAAAATGCTCCCGCGTCAGCCATTGACGGCGTTCCACCACTTCCTCTTCCATCATGCCAAGATGAACCGCAGGCCCTCCAAAACCGATAGTACCTAACTTCAAAAAGAACCGAGCCAATTCTAGCGATCGCGCTTCCATAAATAATTTTGAATTTTGAATTCTGAATTTTTAATTGTTAAAGCACTGTCATGCTACGGATGCGCCAGAGATCGTTTTGACGGACTAACTCATAGCGAACTCGTAAATTATCATCATAGGACTGACTGGCATCGGGCTGTCCCCCGCGAAAAGCCTTGGCAATTTCTCGCACGGCAACATCAACCCTCGCCACATCGGGATTATCGGGGTTAAAATCTACATTCTCAACGCGCACTTCATGCTCGTATTCTCGATAGGCATTTTCTTGTTGGAGAGATTCTGCCGTATCCCGCCACGTTCTCAATGTTCGATCGGCTAAAATACTATCGAGCAAAGCGATTTGACGATCTTTGCCCAACGCTGCTTTTTTAACCGATAACCACGTTTCTACCACTCGGCGAGCGCCTTCTTCACTCAAATCTCCTAGGGCTGCATTGGGGGCAATTTCTTCAGTTGCTTGGGAAATGACAACCATGAGAGCCTCTACAGAGATAACGGGTTGATTGGCTTCCGACCCCGGTACGCTATCCGTCTCGCCAAATAATGCTCGCAGAACATACCCGATCGCCAACCATAAAATGAGGATGGCGGCAATGCCCCCCGCACCTAAAATCAGGAAGCGCAGCAATTGAGAACTATTACCAGAAGAACGGGAACGCCTTCGGTTGCTGCGTCGCGCCACAGGAGGATTGCTCGTTTCCTCCTCTTCGGGTTGTTCCCGTCGCCGCCGAGGGAGTGGCGGTGCGGGTTGGCGTTGGGCGGTAGGCGTGCTTCGCGATTCTCCTCTGGAGACGTTGCGGGAACGCGAAGCACTGCGGTTGGAGGGGGAAGGAATGCCCTCGGTTTTTTGAGGAGGAGTTAGCGTTGCCGTTCCCGCGGCCGCTCTACCCGAGGGGGTTTCTTGCAACGTGCGTTCTGCCGCCATTGCCCCAACAGTGCGCTGTCCGGAAGGGGAAATCGAGGCAGTCGCGGGTTCTACGACCGACCAGCGATCGGGATTGTCGGTTTCGCTGGGAAGTTGTTCTAAATAACTTTGAACCTGTTCGTCGGCAAAATAGTCTTTGAGAGAAGCCCGCAACTCGGATAAATCCCGAAAATGGGGAAAGACTTCCGTTTGCAGCCAGCGTTCCCCATAAAGGCACAATCCCGGCAGCAAATCCGGCGATCCTTGAGAATGTTCGCGAATAAAGGCGAGGGGTTCGTATTCTTGACTTAACTCTAAAGCGCGACTGGCTTCTTCGGTTTGCCCCAATAACAGGGCGCAAACGGCTTGTTCGAGATAAACGTCCTGTCGCCGTCCCAACACCTGTAACATTTCCTTGGCGCGGGTAATTAAATAGGGTTGAAATTGAGCAAACCCTCGTCCCACAAGGGCATAAACGGCTAAATAGGTGGCAACGGCAGAAGGTCGCCGCGCTTCGAGTTCAAAAATTTCTTGTTGTTCGGCGGCGGTGAGATAGCCGCGAATTTGCTGGATGAAGCGTAAAAAGTCATCGACGCTCAAACCGGATCGATCGTCGTTGCTACCATCGATGCCGCCTCGTTCTTGCAGCATTTCTTGTAGGAGTTGTACCCCTTTGAGGCGATCGCTAATGGCGCTTTCGTCGTGAGAAAGCAGTTCTAAAACGCGATAGGGGCGCAATTTGTAGATATCCGCCTGAATTTCGCCGCGAATGTTAGGAAATAGCCCTTCTCGCAAGAGTAAATCCTGTCCGACTTTGCCCGAGGCGGCGGCGCGTTCCGATTGCCCTTGCTGCCATTGTTCCCGTCCCAATTCCAAACAGGCAAGGGCAATGGTGAGAACGATATCGGCATGAACCAACTCGGAACTGATGAGGCGTTCTTGTTCGGGGGTTAAATTTTCGCGATCGAGTAAGGGGTTACCCAAACTAATAACCAGTTCGTATTCTCCCAGTTCTTGCAAGATCGACAGCGCCCCGATAAATTGCTCGTTGTTAATTTCCAGCCATGCGGTGGGGGCGTTTCGTTCGCTTTCCCAAGCCATATCTTGGGGAAGGGGTTGCGTACTGAGGGGTTGGGTTTTCGCTAAAAAACTCGCATCGTATTCCGATCGCCTTTCCCCGTCGGACAAGATCGAGTAGGCTTCGTCGAGTAGCTGCTTGCGCGAATTAATGGCAATATCGCTGTACTCTCGACGCGGTAATTGCAAGGCGCGATCGTGATAGGCTTGACCGAGTTGGGAGGCGGTCGCCTGAATGGATACCCCTAAAATCCTGTAGTAGTCGAGCGGAATTCGCACGGTTGGCTCCCCAGAACAAAGCGACTTAGACTTATCTATATTAATATTACTGTGGCTCTGGGAATGATGAAGATACTCGGAAAGTTAAAATAGGGATAGATATGGAGGTTTGCAAGGTAAAGATGAAAAAGGCACTGGATGTGGCTCGCTATTTTCTTCGCCGTCTCGATCGCGAGGCTGGCGATACGATTTCTCCTTTAAAGTTACAAAAACTGCTCTATTATGCACAGGCTTGGAGTTTGGTCTTAAGAGAGAAGCCCTTGTTTTCCGAGGCGATCGAGGCTTGGGTTTCGGGTCCGGTCGTCCGAGAGGTCTGGGATGAATACAAAACTTATAAATATTACGATATTCCTCAACCCGACACGGAGAATATTGAGTTTTCAGAGGATGAGATCGAGGTTCTCGAAGAGGTTTGGGAGTCTTATGGAGAATTAAGTGCCAGAAAATTACGCGACTTAACTCACTCAGAGTCTCCTTGGTTAAATGCTCGTAATGGTTTAGAGCCTGCCGAACGTTCGACGAATTCAATTTCCCACGAAGAGATGAAAGCCTATTATTCTCAATTTGTGGAGGTCTAATTGAGTAGAAACAAGAAAAAGAAAATTCCCAAACCTTCCCAAAATAAGAAAACAGGCAAGATTTCCGAAGCAGCACTGCAACTGCGATCGCTTAGCAGGAATGACGATAAACACCCTTGTTTCCGTTTTACTTATGCGGATAAAAATCGCTGGCAATTATCGAGTTGGACGGCTTCAGAAATTGACGATCTGATAAAAGGACTCAAGAAAATCGAACGGTATACGTGGGGACAAATTAGAAATCACGGCTCAAAAACACGAGGGCAATCGGTGGGAACGGGCTATAAATTAATTACTAATCACCCAAATTTACCAGACGATTGCCCTGAAGATATCAAATTGTCAGAAATGAGAATTGACGAAAAGAAACGGATTTTCGGATTTCGAGATGCAGAAATTTATTACATTATCTGGTTCGATCGCGGCCATTCCGCTCGTCCAGAAAATAAAACAAGAAAATGACTTTAACCCAACAAAAAGCTAACCGCGTTTTGCTCCACAATATAAGCTGGCAGCAGTTTGAAAACTTATTACTCGATTTGGGCGAAAGTCGAGGCAGTCAAATTGCCTATGATGCGGGTACTTTAGAAATTATGACTCCCTTACCGGAACATAAATATTATCGCGAGGCGATCGCGGATATTATTAAAGATATTGCCGATGAACTAGATATGGATTATGAGAGTTATGGTTCGACAACATGGCGCGAACAAGTCAAACAAGCGGGTTTAGAACCAGATAACTGTTTTTATTTCCAAAATGAACCCCTCATACAGGGAAAACTAGAATTCGATTATTTCTAAACCTAATTTTTATTTTGCTCAGAATCCGCATTTTTGTAAAATCAATAGAGCATTTTCTTGAGATATTCTTATCGGACATCGACTACCGCTCCGTAGAAAAATTCCCAGTGGAGTGAAATAGATATTGTAGACTTCTTCCGCACCTTGCTCCCCTCCATCTGCTTCATAAAGATACGCATCTCCCATGTATCTCTCTTTATCTGAAGTGGTCAAAAATAAGCTTCTTAACCAATCAGGCCCGATGCGATCGTTAGAATATCTTCGTTCATCTGCTGAAAACTCGAGCAGATATAATTGGTCGCAATTAATTTCCTCTTCTTCGACAACGATCGGACTACTCCCACTGGCCCAAACACTTCCAGAAATTATGGGTATAGTTATTAAAGATAAGCCAAAACTCAAAACCCATTTTTTCATCTCAATATTCTCCGGACAAAGAAAGAATGTAGGAACTCTTTTATTTTAAGTCTCGTGAGTCAAATTTTAAAACTTAATCGAGAAATTCTGAAATTGGAGGGCATTAGTAACAACAGAAACCGAACTCAATGCTATCTCGCAACCGCGATCGCAAGTTTGGAAGTAGAAAGAAATCAAAATATTTTAATAATGAACTAACGAGCGAACTACTTCAATATTATTCGCGATCGCTACATTGCCCGATAATCAATAAAGCATTTTCTTGGGATATTATATCGTCGGGACATCGTAGACGAGAATCTTGCAGTGGAATACCTGCTGGTGAAAATAGGATTATATTCGATTCATCCGTTATATCATAAAATGTGTAAGCATACAGCGTTCCTATATATCTTTCTCCATCCATAGTTTCAAGAATCCACTTATTAATCCAATCATCATCCAATTCATCGTTAAGGTATCGTTGTTCTTCTTCAGAAAATTCAATGAGATCCAATTTTTCACAATCAATTTGCTCTTCTTCAAGCACGACTAAATCGCTACTACTTGCCCAAACATCTCCAGAACATATGGGTAAGGTTATTAAAGACAAACAAAAACTCAAAACCCATTTTTTCATTTCAATATTCTCCACAAAAAGAAAGAATGCAGCAACTCGTTCATTGTAAGTCTTGTGAGTCAGATTTTACAACTTTACTGAAAAATTACGCAAGCGTAGGGCATTGGTAACAACAGAAACCGAACTCAATGCCATCGCCGCACCCGCGATCGCGGGATTGAGCAACAAGCCAAATACAGGATACAAAATCCCGGCAGCAATAGGAATCAGAACAACATTATAAATGTAGGCAAAAAAGAGATTTTGGCGGATATTTTTCATGGTAGCGCGACTGAGTTGAATTGCCGTGACAATACCGTGTAAATCTCCCGAAATCAGGGTGATATCGCTGGCAGAAATCGCCACATCCGTCCCGGTTCCGATCGCAATTCCCACATCTGCACGTGCCAGTGCGGGAGCATCATTAATTCCATCGCCTACCATCGCCACGGTTTTTCCTTCTGCTTGTAATTCTCGGACTTTCTCGGCTTTTTGGTCGGGTTTTACTTCTGCAAAAATGCGTCGAATTCCCGTTTCTTTAGCGATCGCTTCGGCAGTTTTCAAATTATCTCCCGTCATCATCACCACTTCCAAACCCATTTTTCTCAAAGTATGGATCGCTTCAATGGAAGAAGGTTTTAACGCATCGGCGATCGCCAATAATCCTTCTACTTTTCCATCAACGGCGATCCATGCCGTTGTTTTAGCTTCCGATTCCCATTTTCGAGCACGATCGCTGAATATTTCCGTGTCAATTCCCAACTGTTGAAACCAGCGTTTTGTCCCGATTCTCACCCATTTTTCCATCACTTTTCCTTCCACTCCCATTCCCGCGATCGCCTCAAAATTCGTCACCTCTGGAAAACTTTTAATTCCCTGTTCTCGAGCGTATTCTGCGATCGCTTGTCCCAATGGATGTTCGGAACTTTTTTCAACAGCTGCGGCTAAACTTAATAAATCGATCTCGTTTCCTTCTGCAATGCCATTTACAGTAATATAATCGGTAACGCTGGGCTTGCCTTTAGTAATTGTTCCTGTTTTATCTAAAACAATTGCTTGCAATTTATGAGCAGTTTCCAAACTTTCCGCACCCTTAATCAAAATGCCATTTTCTGCACCTTTACCCGTCCCGACCATAATTGAAGTGGGGGTCGCCAAACCCAATGCACAGGGACAAGCAATAATTAAAACGCTAACCATAGCCACCAAAGCAAAGGTAATATTTTGTGTAGAAATAAACCAAATCGTAAATGTTATCAGCGCAATTGTCATGACAGTGGGAACAAACCAAGCCGTCACGCGATCGGCAAGTTTTTGAATGGGGGCTTTACTCCCTTGAGCATCTTGGACTAATTTAACAATTTGTGCCAATACCGTATCCTTACCAATACGAGAAGCCTTAAATTTAAAACTTCCCATTTTATTAATTGTTGCCCCAATTGCTTCATCGCCGACTTGCTTTTGTACGGGCATGGATTCGCCGGTGATCGCCGCTTCATCAACCGTAGAATTACCTGAAATAATTGTCCCATCTACAGGAATTTTTTCCCCCGGACGCACGAGAATAATATCGCCGACGGTAACGTCTTGAATAGGAAGATCGAGTTCGCGATCGCCACGAATAACTCGCGCTGTTTTGGCTTGCAATCCAATCAGTTTGCGAATCGCTTCCGAAGTTTTTCCTCGAGCGCGATTTTCCAACAAACGACCAAAAAGAATCAACGTAATAATAACAACTGCTGCCTCATAATAAACATCGGAGGATAAACCGCGATCGCGAAAAAAGTCAACAAAAAAGGTAACCCATAAAGAATAAAGATAAGCCGAGCCCGTCCCCAAAGCAACTAGCGTATTCATATCTGCCGTTCGATGTTTTAACGATTTCCAAGCACCGTTAAAAAAGTCCTTGCCGCACCAGGTCATAACGGGTAAACTAATAATCAGTTGCAACCAAGGATTATGCAGCCACATGGGAATAAAAGGAATGTGCAATCCCGTCATCATGGGCATCGAACCAAAAACGAGGAAAGAACTCGCGATCGCGCCAACAATAACTTTTTGATTTAACTCTTTTTGTCGGGCTGTTCGGACAGTTTGCTCGGTATCTCCTACATTTTCTTCGACTAAAAGAGAAGCCTGATAACCTGCTTTTGCTACTGCCTGCTGAATATTATCTACAGTAGTTGCATGAGGATTATAGGTGACAGTAGCACGAGATAAAGCAAAATTGACATTGCATTCATTGACCCCGGAAACCCTCTGAATAACTTTTTCAATGCGACTGGCACATCCCGCACAACTCATTCCTTGAACTTGTAGATGGGTTTGCATGATTTCCTCCCGATGGGCGATCGCGATAACTCTCTCCAGAATAAAGTCTCCAGTCAAGGGGAGAGTCAAGAGGGGGAATCTGAAAATTTCTCAAATTTGTCGCGATCGCTAAATTATTCGGGATATCTTAAGATTGAGTGCCAAAATCCGGACTTCAAAAATTGAATGAAGGCGTTAAAAAGAATGTCTTATCGTAACTTTCAAATTCACGATATTCTCGAACTTAAATAATCAATTTAAACCTCGCGATTGGATAATTGCGCGCCATGTTCTTCATAAAAAGCAAGCGTGTTTAACAATTGTAATGCCGCCTCGTAAGATTCTTCGATAAGTTCTTCTCGCTCCTCTGGCGTATCGACTAAATCTTCTGTTACTAATTGCAGCAATCCTAACATGGCATTCAATCGCGTTCTGACCTCATAAGATAAACGATATCGCAACTCTCGAGAAGCGCGTAAAGATGCTCGAATCAGACTGGCATTAGTCGGTAAAACCACTTTAGAGGCTTGCTTTCCGAATTGCATGCGATAGAGTTTGGCATATTGTCCGTCAAGGGCTAATAACTCTTCATGATTGCCAAATTCAACAATACGTCCCTTATCCATTACAGCGATTTTATCGGCTTGCCGTACCGTGGAAAGGCGGTGGGCGATGACAAGAGTGGTGCGATCGCGACAGAGTTCGTCGATCGCTTTTTGAACCAACCGCTCTGAAATGGTATCTAAGGCGCTGGTGGCTTCATCGAGAATCAAAATCTGAGGGTCTCTCAAGAGAGCGCGGGCAATGGCAAGGCGCTGTCGCTGTCCTCCCGAAAGCAACGTGCCGCGATCGCCGATTTCCGTCTGGAATCCTTGAGGTAAATCCATAATAAAATCATAGGCGCAGGCTCGTTTTGCAGCTTCAATAATCTCTACTTCCGTTGCTTCATCTTTACCATAGGCAATGTTATAAGCAACGGTATTATTAAATAAAAAAGTATCTTGGGCGACAACTCCCATTGCCCTTCGCAGGCTGCGAAATTGAAAATCTTTGAGGTCGATCTCGTCAATCGTAATGCGTCCTCGAACTGGGTCGTAATAGCGAGGGACGAGATCGACTAGGGTCGATTTCCCCGCTCCAGAAGACCCGACTAAAGCGACAGTCGTGCCTTTGGGAACCCAGAGATCGATATCTTGCAGAACTGATTCGTCGTGTCCGGGATAAGCAAACGCCACGTTTTCAAAGCGAAGCCCGCGAGTGAAACTTTGGAATTGCCGCGTCCCGTTTTCCATGATCGGTTTATCGTCCCGTTGCAGAAAACTGGCAGCGATCGCCGCACTGGGTATCGCATTGGCAAAGCGACTGCGATGGGTATTTAACTTGCCGATAATCGGCAACAAGCGAAACAGCGTAACTAAATAGATGAGAAGAATCGTGGACAGAGATTGCAGGCCATCGAGAAAAAAATAGCGACCGAGGGCAACAATGGCAATCACAATCACAATGCCACCCACTTCGTTAATTGGGTTAAGAATCGCATAATTTGCTTGAGCTTTCAACTCTATTTGTTCCCGTTCGCGAATGATTTTAGTAATTCGTTGATATTCTAATTCCTCCGTGCTTGATGTTTTAATTAAGCGAATTCCGGTCAGAATTTCCAGTAATTTTCCCGAATAAGCATTAGATTTTTGCGAGACCAATCTACCATAGGTTTTTGCTTTTTTTATCAGATGTTGATTGCTCAAAGAAAGACAACCTAAAAGCAATGTAGAAATTAAAGTAAGCTGCCAAGACAAGGACAATAAAATCCAGAGAAAAACCAAAATAGTAATGCTATTTGTTAGGATTTGTAGAGAAAGTTTGATTGCATTTACGGTTCGTCCGATTTCTCGATTTAAGAAGTTAACAATATCGCCTACTTTTGTTTTACTGTAATAGTCAAGATCCACTTCTAACAACAACTTAAGTCCTTCGAGTCTCATTACATTTGTTAGATACTGAGAAAAATAACTGGTCGTAATTGCCGAGATGTAAGCTGTAAGATTTTTGAGAATAATTGCCAATAAAACCGAACCTAACATTGCGAGATATTTCCAATCTCCTGCAAAGCTATCGAAGAAAGACAAAAACTTTTGGAGAACGGCCGGTCCTTTTTTTAAAAGTTGATTGTCCTGACCCAGAAAACCCAAAATAAGAGGAACGATTAATGCCGTACTAACTCCATTAAAAATTGCACCTGAAAATCCTGAAAGAATCGTTAAAATTACTAAAAATGGATGCCGTAAGGCAAATTTAAACAATAATTGTCTAGGAGTCATTTCAAGGAAGATAAATGATAAACAATACCCAATTCAGCAAGAGTGGATTTTCTCGGTTGAAATTGTCCGATTTAAAGTTTGGCAGATCGTCGATCGAGCTTGTTTGAGATCGCCTCTTTAAGAACGGCAGCCATTGCTTCAAGACTATAATACTCCACGCATCGTTCTCTTGCCGCACGCCCTCGGGCGATTGCCTCGTCGTAATTTTGGAATACGGTCTCGATTTGCGCGGCAATTTGTTGAGGAGAACTCGGTTCGACGAGATATCCTGTTTCTCCTAATATTGTGGGAATGTCGCCGATACGGGTGGAAATAATGGGTTTGGCCATGGCCATGCCATCCGTCAGTTTGAGGGGAAATTGTGCGAGTGCGACGGGATTATCTCGTTGGGGAACTACGATAATATGAGCGGCAGCAACAATCTCGGGCATGGTTTGCGGGGGTTGAGGCGGCAAAGCAATAATCCAGCGCCCCCATTTTTCTTTGAGTTGACGATCGTAATCGTCGTAAGGACTTCCCCCAACAATAACTAAGCGCAAATCTTTCCAATTGAGGCGATCGAGAGCCATAAGAACGTCTTCGACGCCCTTATAGGGTCGAGGAGCTCCCGGAAACATTAAAACGCGATAATTTTGTAAATCGTAACGCTTGCGGCTGGCTTCGGGATCGTAATGTTGTGGGGTGAAGAGTACGGTATCTTTGCCGTTAGGAATATAAGTACCACCAAAGCGATTCTGTAGAAATTGAGTATGAATCGTGACGAGATCGGCATGAGAAACCAGTTTTTCCATCCATTTGAGATAAAAGGGATGTTCGGGAAAGCGTAATGCGCCATCGGGTTTGATGATATCCCGAGCGAATTGTTTTAAATTTTCTGGATAGCGTAACTCATCTCCACCGTGCCAACCTAATTCCCAATCGTCAATATCTAAAATAATAGGTTTGCCACTTTGCCATCGTTTCAATAAGGCAATTCCCAATGTTGTTGCTTTCGGTCGCAGAGGGTAGAGAATATCGCCGCTAATGGCTCGCATTAACTGACCCGCCGAGCGAAAAAACTGAGGATAATTACTTCCAGAAACTGTTTTTAACGGAAAGTGAGTGATGTCGGGATCTGGAGGCGAATCCCCAAACACAAAACCCAAAATTTCTACATCATAACCTAATTTTTCCAAAGCGCGGGCAAGGAGAAAAGTTCGTACCGCACCACCCCATCTTCCTGCGCCACTTTTGGAAAGATCGCTTGCAAGAATAGAAAACTTTAAAGGTTTTTGAGAAGGAGAAATAATCATTCTAAAACCATGTTGAAAGCAAAATTTTGGCAGGGATAAATATGCTGGAGTGCTAACTTTCAAAATCTGCATCAGAGCGATATTTTCCCTCAAAAAGCTGTTGCAGCCAAAGCTCTAAAGTGAGAGTTAAACTGAGTTTATCAGCATGATTTTTCCCGTCGCAGTGTTCTCTCCAAGTTTGTTGGATATTTTTCACTTGTTCGACAGTCAAATAGTTGCGATAGTAAGCATCGGGAGCAGTCAATATTTTACTGTAGAATGAACGAGTAGGCTGTTGGCGAATCCAAGGATTAGGAGAGAAAAAATTCTGGAATTGCGAGCGATCGCGATTCCAGTTAATTCCTAAAAATTGTAGCTTGCGGGCAATTTTATTTTGGAATTGCTGGGTTTTTCTCTTAATTTTGCGTCGCCAACGAGGTAAACCAATTGGCTCTCCACTTCCTTGTCTGGGAAGAGTGCGATAAAATTCTGGAAAGCTTGCTAGCAGCATTTCTTCATAAAGTTGGTTTCCTTGTTTGAGATGAATAGGAATAGCATAGAGAAGTTCTTCTAACTGATTGTCTAAAAAGGGTAAGCGAGTTTCCAATCCTCCAAGCAAACTGAGAGAAAAATCTTTGGATAAAAATGAACGAATACGATTATCAATATAGAGAATATGGAAAGAGAAATCTAAGCGATTGAAATACGCTTGAAATCGTTGCATTATTGAGGTTTTATGTTGGTCGGATAAGGAAAAGCTAGTGAGTCCCAATCGTTTTTCAACATAGTACGAAAACTGCTCTTTCTCAAAAAGATGATCTCCTCCTACTACCCCATCTCCACCTGCACCGTGTAAATTACTGTTATATAAATCTAAGTGCTTGATTGTTTTTAGAAGTGGCACGAAGTGCATATGCAGAAGACTGCAAGTTCCATCAGTTTCCCAAATATGACTGCCACGAGATTGTAGCCAATTGTCAGAATTTATCGCAATAGGATGAAAATTAGCGCCTTTGATTTTGGCAGCTTTTCGAGCAATTTGCACGTCTTCACAATTGAATTGACCAAGAGTGGCTGTTTCTAGGATATAATCAAGGGAGGGAATTGCAGCGAGAATAGCTCGCGAATCTAAGCCACCGCTGAGTGTTAATCCCACTCTTTCTCCATGATGACTGCGGCTGCGACATTCAACGCCTAAGCGAAAACGTCGTCCTAACTCTTCCACCAATTCTTGGCGATCGATAGGAGATTGAAGGGGAGGAATTTCGTCCCACCACCAATATCGCCGTTGCAACATAGACTGCTCTTGAATGTCCCAAGTTAAAATTGTTGCAGCGGGAAAGAGTTTAACATTTGCAAACCAAGTCCGATCGTCAATAAAGTAGCGTAACCCCAGAAAATCTTCAATGGCATGCGGGTCAATTTGGGGTTGATAATCGGGTAGAGCGAGAAAAGTTTTCAGTTCTCCACTCCAAACGAGGGCATTTTTGTAAACCGTCCAGTAGAGGCGGCGCATTCCGTAGCGATCGCTAATTAAATGGAGTTGTTGCTCGCGGGTATCGTAGAAACAAGCAGCAAAAAATCCATCTATTTGTTTGAGAAAAGAAAAATTTTGATTTTGTTGGTAGAGAGAGACGAATAACTCCGGATCGCTTTGGGGAGGAAGGTTATACTGTTTGCACAATTCGTCTTGTTTGTAAAATTCTCCATCCAACCAAAGGAGATATTGTCTGCAACGATAAGGTTGGGGAGATTTTTGCAAAACGTTAACATGAATGCGAGTGGCACAAAGGCGATCGCTCTCAAATACCTCATCTTGTTGATAAAAATTGCGATGAAGCATCATTTTTGCCATCTTGGCGATCGCGCTTCGAGCATTGTCTCTGAGTGTATCTGAGTAAGTCAAACCAAGCAAACCGGGCATTATTATTTACTCTCCAAGTTAAGGTATGGTTCGATGTAGCCCGATTATAAACAGTTCTGATAGAGAATTGCTACAAACTTAGTATTTCTTTGACTGGCGATCGCGGTACGACCAAACAGACAATCTATTCCGACTTTTGTTTTTGACGGTGAAAGCGAATGCCAACAAACAAATCGTAGAGAAAACCCCAAAAATCTTTACCTTGAAAAATTCCCAAGGAAAGGGGACTGCCTTTTGATTCTAATAGAGATTTGGTGGCGCGATAAGCCGGTTGGTATTTATACCAAGGAATTGACGGCCAGAGATGGTGAACGAGATGATAATTTTGTCCCATAATCATTAAATTGAGAATGGGACTGGCATAAACGCGGGCATTTTTCCAGCGATTGCGTTCGTGAAAGGGACGATGGGGAAAATAATCAAAAAAGAGTCCCAAAGCAATTCCCACGATGAGAGCGGGAACGAACCAATAATCCACAATATAAGAGAAAAAGTCATAGCGAATGGCAACGACAATTAAAATGGCAACGCACAAACGACTGAGAAACCATTCTAGGAGTTCGTATTTTCGCCATAGACGACGCTTGAAAAAGAAAACCTCGTGATAAAAGAAACGAGGGGCTATCAACCAAAGGGGACCGCCAGTAGAAACAAAATGATCCGGATCGTTTTCGGGATCGTTAACGTTGGCGTGGTGTTGGAGATGAACGCGAGTAAAGACGGGAAAGGCAAAACCCAAAATCAAAGCGCTAATATGGCCTAACGCTGAATTAATAATGCGGTTAGCATGGGCAGAATTATGAGAGGCATCGTGAATAACCGAGCCCGATAGGTGCAGGGCAAGGACATTGAACCAAAAGCTCAACCAATGGGGCCAATGCCAAAGAAAATAACCAATACTCGAGGCTATCAGTAAAATTACAGCGAACGTACAGAGAAGAACATTTGGATTTATCCCTCCGGGTGGGAGTAAAAATTCCTTGGGAACGGTTAGAGGCTTTTGCGCCACCCGCATTGCTTGCTTTACTCCTTCAACTTAAAGTGCATTCGGGTATTGTAGGATAGAATGGGTTGAAATTGAAGACATTCTCTCGGAAGAAAGGATATTGAGCCAATATCCCTCCAATCAATTCCTCGATCGATCCCCCTAAATACCCACTACGCTCTTTCGCGATCGATAATTATCTCTGAGGCTCTCTCTGACCAAGAACAAGTTTTTATTGTAAAATTACAAACAATAAAGTTTGGAGTACCATGAATACTTTAGAGAAAGGGTTTATTACAATCTTAACAGGAACATATGCTTTTCAAGATTGCATTCACTTCCTCACTTCTGTCAGGAAATTCCATCAAGAACCCATTCTTATTTTAATCAATCGAGTTCCTCGAATTTTGTATCCTTGCTTGACTAATTTTGGCAATATTCTTCTCAAAGAAGCACCCGATAGTAAAAATGTGGTGCTTTCATCTCGTCTTGCTAAATTCAGCTTGGAAAAAGTTTCCCCATTTACAAAAACCGTTTATCTAGACAATGATATTTGCTTACTATCAAATATCGATCGTTTATTTGATTGGTTGGATGAATTTGAGTTATTGCTTGTTAAGGATGTTCGTTCATCTATTGCCAGTTCGATCAATCTTTTAAGAATTAAACAAGATGAAAGCAGTCAGTCTATAGTTTTACCTACTCTACAATCTTTAGGATTTCCATTAACAGAAAGTAGCGCACAATTTAATGGTGGAATGATTGCCTTTTCCAAAAGTGACAGAATTACAGAATTTTTTAGCAAAACTAAAGAATATTTCGATCTCGTTCTGAAGAATCAGGAAATTTTATACTTAAGAGATCAAGGGGCTTTTGCCTCTGCTCTTGAAGTTGTTAAACCTAATGTTAAGTTTCTCCCCTATATTTATAACTATATGAGTATGTATAAAAGCACCTACCCAGAAGATTTAGGTGGGGAAGTGAAGGTTCTTCATTGTACCTATGAGTATCGACCGCAATATGCTAAAGAAATTACGCGCACGTTGTACACGAGGATTTTCGATCGCCTAGCCCAATGGTTCTTACCTCAACGCAATAAAAATCCTTGGCGAAAGCGCAAAGCCTCAAATCCTTAAAAGGACGATATGATGAATTCCAATGCTATCGTGACTTCTTGTTTGGAGCGATATCGAACTAAATCGACTTTCTAAGACTATTCATGAAACAATACCAATCTACAGATTTTCTCGGTACGGGACAAGAGGCTTGAGAAGAAAGTCCGGATAGGGTTTCATCAGAATTAAGCGATTCATCAAAAACCCCATGTACTAATATAACGAATTGAATAGGGCTGCTGCATCTCCATTTGGGATAGTATGGAGCAAGATTCTTATTTCTGGCTAGCATTGCTAAAATGCGTTTTTGTGGGGGATACTCCTTAGGGAAAGGCTAAGCCAACGCGAGTTGGCAGGATAGGCTCGAGCGTGTATCTATTACTTGTACTCTCTATTCCTTTGAGACCTAGGATTTGGGAGAGTAATAAAATTGAACTCCATAGAAACGCGACTCATCCCGAACGCATGCCAATATAAAAAACTCGCAAAATGTAGAGGTTTCTATGAATAAGCGACTGCCTATTTTTGATTGGATTCGATCGATCGCCATTCTCATTATTTTATTTCATCACTTGCCCAATTATACATTTAATTTTTACGATCTCAACAACTTCGGTATTCCTATTAACCTTTCATTTCTAAATCATTTGAATAGATATTTTGGGTTAAGCCTATTTGTGTTTGTATCTGGCTATTTAATCAATATAAAAAAGAGATATTTTACTAATTGGAATGAAGTTAAAATTTTTATTGAACGCAAACTCTTAAGAATATTTCCCCTATATTATTTGGCATTAATTTTCTTTTGTTGGATGTACAACATTAACCAGATACTCCGAATTTTGATTCACTTATTCGGACTACAGCTCATATTTTATGGAAAGGATATGATACCAATAAGAACACTTTGGTTTATAGGATTGATAGTGATTTATTACTCTATTTTTTTACTGTTTAAGAGTAGCTTCTTGAGAAAAGAAATTAGGATAGCAATTCCTGTATTTTTTTGGGTTTTGTTTTTAATTTTACCAAGATATTTTGGTTTAACTGATTTTAGAATCGCCCTATATTATTTAGTTTTTTTTCTTGGGATTTTATGTGCGGAAAAAGAATTACCCAATCGCAAAAGCTGGAAATATATTTCTTGTATCTCTATTGTTTGTTTTACGTCTTTGTTGATTGGTTTCTTAAATGGTTATGATTATCTTATAGATGAAGGAGGGAGACTTCTTGTTAGATATGCAATCCTAAATATTTTTATGTTTTCATTTTCAATTTCTGTATATAATATTTGTTGGGGATTGGCAAAATATTTAAAATTTTGTTCCCCTATCTGTACGGTTATTGCTTACGCTTCTTACGGTATGTATTTATTTCACCGACCTATTTGGTATGTAATGCAGAAAGGGCTCAATATTTACCTAGCTATAGACGATCGCTATCTTTTATTCATCTTTCTCATTCTAGTGGGTTTACCATTGATTTTTGGATTTTCCTATCAGTTACAAAAAATTTACAATAAGTGCCTTCAAACAAACTGAGCTAGACTCTCCTGACAAGATTGTTTACAAGTTTCATACTTTTCTTGATTCTTTCTAATTCTTGTCCTGTACTGAAAAAAATTTACTACATTCTAGTCAAATAGAATCTTAATTACAAGCAATCGAAATTCGATAATGTACGGTCTTAAAAGCAGGCAATTCAGCGATCTAAAAAGGCTCTTCTTCATCCTCTTTTTCTCTGCGCCACCGCGATCGCGTCAGGCGAATCTCTTCATAATTGTATTCTTCTCCCAAAGCATCGCGAATAGGAGTTAAGGCTTTCTCACCTACTTTTTCGATCGCAGCAACGATCGCTTTTTGCCGTTCGGGGGAGACGAGGCAATCGAGGTCGATGGGCTGTCGCATTTCAATCAGTTCGCTTAAATGAGAAGTAATGGTACTGGGACGCAAACCCCGTTCTCGAGCGATTTCCTCGATATTTAACCCCTGTTGGTATAACCCAAAGGTTGTCATTTGCGTGTCGGAAGCCACTTGCACGGGCGGTTTCCGTTCTCGAGCGAACTCGCGAATTTCCGAGAGAAAGCGATCGCCATAACGCTCTAATTTTCTTGCCCCTACTCCAGGAACTTTGGCAAATTCTTCTCGGGTCTGCGGTTGCTGTCGTGCCATGACCCGCAAACTGGAATCGGCAAAAATAACATAGGGAGGAACCGATTGAGCATCGGCGAGATTTTTTCGCAACAGGCGCAGGCGATCGAAAAGCAACTCTACTTCGATTTGTCGGGGATTTTTGTCTGCTTTCGTTGTTTTCGTTGTTGTTTGCGGGACGGCAATACTCACCGATCGCACTTTTTTGAGAATTTGCCAACTTTTTTTATTTAACTTTAAAACTCGATAACCATCATTGGTTTCATTTAATAAACCTTGATGCAGGAGCGATCGTGATAGATGCTTCCATTCATCCGCACTTCTATCTTTGCCAATTCCATAAGTCGATAATAGATGATGTCCGTAATCTAAAACCCTTTTTTTGCTCGACCCTCTCAGCACATCAATAATGTGAGTCATCCCAAACTTTTCCCGACAGCGAGCCACGCAAGAAAGAAATTTTTGGGCCTCAATCGTCCAATCTTCAATGGGTTGCGGATTGCGGCAATTATCGCAATTATCGCAGTTCCCTGAAAATCGTTCTCCAAAGTAACGCAATTGAATCGTTCTTCGGCATTCCGTTCCCTCTACATAGTCGATAATTTGATTGAGTTGCTGTCTGGCAAGGCGCTGTTCGTTTTCATCGGGTTTTTGGTCGATGAGGTAATCGATGCGGGGTTTATCTCCCGGACTGTAGAAGAGAATGCAGTTTGCGGGTTCCCCATCTCGTCCCGCCCGTCCTGATTCTTGATAGTACCCTTCTAAATTGCGTGGCAGTTCGTAGTGGAAAACAAAACGTACGTCGGGCTTATTAATCCCCATACCAAAAGCAACAGTTGCCACGATAACTTGCACGTCATCGCGAATAAAGCGATTTTGATTGTCGATTCTCTTTTCCGATTCCATTCCCGCATGATAAGGCAGGCAAGAAATGCCATCTTTTTCCAGTCGAAAGGCAATTTCATCAACTTTACGGCGACTCAAACAATAAACAATACCCGATGACCCTTTTTGAGCGCGAATAGCCTGTAATAGTTGGTTATAACTTTGACGATTTTTCCGTTTAACTTCGTAATAAAGATTTGGACGATTAAAACTAGCAATATAAATACGCGGATTGTTGAGATTGAGTTGAGTGCAAATGTCTTCGCGAACTCGCTTGGTTGCCGTTGCGGTAAAAGCAAAAACCGGGATTTCCCTGTAGCGCTGACGCAATACCTTTAATTGGCGATATTCTGGGCGAAAATCGTGACCCCATGCCGAGACGCAATGGGCTTCATCTACAGCAAAAGCGGAAATCCCCACGCGCGATCGCGCGCTTTCTAAAAATGGCAAAAATGACTCGCTCAGCAATCTTTCTGGGGCAATATAGAGAAGTTTTATTCTTCCTTGTAGAATTTCTCGTTCCCGCGATCGCACTGCCTCCCATTCCAAGCTACTATTGAGGAATGTTGCCCCGATCCCATTATTCAATAAAGTATCTACTTGATCCTGCATGAGGGCGATGAGAGGAGAAACCACAACGGTTAAACCGGGTTTGAGTAAAGCCGGTAATTGAAAACAAAGGGATTTACCCCCTCCTGTCGGCATAACGGCCAGTAAATCTCGATTTTGCAAGGCCTCCTCGATAATTTGACGCTGTCCCGGTCGAAAGGTATCGTAGCCGAAGTATTGTTTGAGATAAGTTTCGAGTGGAGTGGGTTGATACATAATTACTTGTTTTGGCCCATGATAGCATCGTAGGATAGAAAAAATTTTTAACCTTTATTCTTTGAACCAATCATATCCATTGGCAAATGAGCAAGTACTATATTTTTTTTGTTGGAGAAACACTGCCCACACCAGCAGCCCATTTGGTTCAAATCACTAATTGTGCTAATGCTGCTGCTAATTTAGGCTATCCTGCTCTTCTTGTCTATTTACAAAAAGATTGGCAAGTTTTGAATCCCTTTCCTCATTTGTTTTCTTTTCGAGCCAAGAGAATTGATGAAACCTTGAAACAGTTTTACAATCTGCAAGACAAACTACAAGTCTTACCTTTACCCATTCCTCCATTTAGCAATCGCGTGGGAGGTAAATTCGCAAATTCTAATACGATTGCTTGCAAATATTATTTTCCCTTTCAACTCCGCCATCAAGCAGGACTGGTTCACTCGCGAGATTGGAATTTTATTAAAGCGGCTGTGAGCCATGGTATTCCTGCAATTTATGAAAAGCATCACCTTGAACAGAAGCAATACGAACCGGAAATTGTCAATAGCCCGCTTTTTAAAATATCTGTTACCATTGCCGATCCCATTATTGAGAATTTATTGGAAAATGGAATGCCATCTGATAAAGTTGTTAAATTTCATAACGGTTACAATCAATCTTTCTTTGAGAGAAAACCCGAAGCTGCAATTGCTTGGCGTAAGGGTTTGTTAGGAGAAAAATATCGCTATTTAGCAGCTTATGCGGGAGCGCTAACAACTTTTAAAGGCATCGATCTTCTGTTAGAAATTGCCCCAGACCACCCCGAGGTTTTATTTGCTCTTGCAGGAGGTCCAGAACAGGGCATGCAAGCATACCGGGATAAAGTTAAAGAGAACCAAATTGACAATGTTATTCTTTTAGGGTTTTTGCCCCAAATAGAGTTGGCCGGTCTATTACAAGCAGCCGATATTCTCCTTTACCCTCACTTATCTGGAGAAGCCGCTCGTTGGACCTCACCGTTGAAGTTATTTGATTACATTGCTGTGGGAAAACCTATTGTTTCTACCCGCATTGTTTCTCTCCAAGAATTTTTCTCTTCTTCTTTGATTACCCATTGGTGCGAACCCGATCGCCCTCAAGACTTTTCTCGGGCTTTGGAACAAGCGCTAGAACAATATCCTCAATGGGCGATCGAATCCATTCATCCTCCCGAATTAATAGCCGAATATTCTTGGGAACATCGCATTGCTAAAATTCTGGAAAGGGTTTCGCCTTCTAAAGACTTAAGCGAATGGTTTGATGTCCCAAACAATGGATCTGAGCTGTTGGTATAATTTTTAGTGCATAGCTTTACTCATTTTTGCAGGAGACATAATTTCGAGTTAATGCGATCGACAACTTCCAATTACAATTGAATGGTATGAACTCTTATCGACTGTTACTGAACTATGCTTTCAAATATCCCCTGTTAATGTTTTTGACTATTTTTTTGGGATTTTCTGGATCGCTTTTTAATGGAATCAGTACGGCCTTAATCGTTCCTCTCTTATTAGGATTTTTGGGACAGGATACAGGACTTTTGCAACAAGGTCCAACTTTCCTCCGCAAAATCATGTCTTTTTTCGAGCAATTTCCAGGAGACTTGAAGTTCGTTACCATGCTGGGGGTAATTCTGTTCGCAATTATTTTGAAAAATCTAGCCACTTATTTAACCGTTCTTGTTTCCAATTATCTTTTTCGTTCCCTTTCTATTAAAATGCGTCTTTCTGGAGTTAAATTACTATTAGATATTGATTTAGATTTTTACAGTAAAAATGAAATTGGCAGTCTGATTAATATACTGAATACAGAAATGGCAAGAACAATTCAAACTATTAAAATTGCCATGTCGATACTCACCAACATTATCACAATTACAACTTTTCTCTGGATTTTATTATCTTTATCTTGGCAACTTACGATTATTTCTACAGTCTTATTAACTGGTGTTGTTTTTAGCAATCAATACTTAATTAATCGTTCCAAAGGCTACGGTCAAATTCTTTCGGAAAAATCCGGTCAGTATACCAAAAGATTAATGGCAGTCCTATCGGGCATTCGTCTAATTAAAACGGCAAATACGGAAGCAGAAGAGTACAAACACTTAGAGAGCTTTATTAAAGAACGCGAAGTCGCAAATCTAAAATCTCAAGCTAATTTTGCGGTCGTTCCTCCGCTCAACGAATTTTTAGGAATTGTCACGATCTTAGCGATTGTGGTTATCGGTCGTTACCTGTTCGGCGAACAACTCCAATCGGTCTCAACGATTTTGTTAATTTATTTGTTCACTTTGTTTCGTTTACTTCCCTTCATCGGTCAATTAAATAATAATCGGAGCAAATTATCTAATACAACTCCCAGCGTAGAAATTGTTGCTCATTTTTTGCACGTCAATGACAAACCTTTCATGAAAAATGGCGTTCGCCAATATACTTCTCTAAAAGAAGGAATTCGCTTTCAAGGGGTGAATTTTGCTTATCCCGGACATTCAGATTTAGTTTTAAAAGATATCGATCTTTGGATTCCCAAAGGAAAAATTGTAGCTCTCGTCGGGTCTTCTGGTGCGGGAAAATCGACATTAGTAGATTTGATTCCCAGATATTACGATCCGACTGCAGGAAAAATTACTTTAGATGGTATCGATCTCAAAGAAGTTGATATTTTCTCTCTGAGAAGGGCCTTGGGAGTCGTGAGTCAAGATACCTTCTTGTTCAATAATACGATTCGTTACAATATTACTTACGGGCGCGAAAATGCAACAGAAAAGGAGATTATTACGGCCATCAAACAAGCCAATGCTTATGAGTTTATTATGAATTTACCCCAAGGTCTCGATACCCCGATCGGCGATCGCGGGATCGTGCTGTCCGGAGGTCAGCGACAGAGAATTACGATTGCTCGGGGATTATTAAGAAATCCAAATATTTTAATTCTCGATGAAGCAACAAGCGCTCTAGATACCATTTCCGAACGCTTAGTCCAAGAAGCCATCGATCGATTGTGCCGCGATCGCACGACTATCGTGATCGCGCATCGTCTTTCAACCATTCAACAAGCTCATAAAATTGTCGTCATGGAACGCGGGAGAATTGTCGAAGAAGGGACTCACGAAGAATTGCTCGCCCTCGACGGTCAATATGCTCAACTCTACGATATACAATTTGGTAAGAAGAAAAAGGCACAAAATGCGATCTTACCCACGAACGAAGCCCTGATTCGCGCTTCCATCCGCGCTTCTCACGAATTGCGATCGCGTCTCTCTTACAAGGTTCGCAGTCAACTCAATGCCATGTTGGGTTCTTTACAACTCGTTGCGGACGATCTTGCCGATACCCCCGAAGAACAACAAGAATTAATCGAAGAATCTTATGCTTCTGCCTTGGGACTTTTGAAGACTCTGTCATTTTTTGATGACAAGCAAGGCGTAAATTAAAAGCTAGATTGATTCGCGACAAATTCTCTCGCATAATCTTTTGACGAGCTGTAAATTTAAGCCGTGGCCGAGTTTTCTGCCATTTCTTCCCGTTCGCTTCCGGGCAGTTCCAAGCAATATCCCGCACCGTAAACGGTTTTGATGAACTTGGGATGGCGGGGATCGGGTTCGAGTTTCGTTCTCAGGTGACGAATGTGAACGCGAATGGTTTCGATATCGTCGTCGGGATCGTAACCCCAAACTTCCTTGAGAATTTCGCTCGGAGAAACAGTTTGGCCGTGACGTTGCAACAAACAGTGCAATAATTCAAATTCTAAATGGGTTAATTTTACGGTTTTATCAAACCAATTGGCCTCGAACCGTTCGGGAATTAAGGTTAGCGGTCCGTAGCTGAGAATTTCCGAATGTTTGGCAGCTTGAGGAATGCGATCGGTACGCCGCAAGAGAGCGCGAACTCTAGCCAGCATTTCTTCGAGTTCAAAGGGTTTGGTCATATAATCGTCAGCACCCGCATTAAATCCCCCCACTTTGTCGGCGGTTTGATCCAGCGCCGTCAGCATGAGAACGGGAATATCTGCCGTGCGATCGTCTCGTCGCAATCGCTGACAGACTGTAAAACCATCAACTTTGGGCAGCATTAAATCCAACATAATTAAATCTGGCTGCAGTTGCACGGCCAATGCTTGACCTTTGACACCATCGCTAGCCAGATTCACATCGTATCCAGCCATCTCTAAGTTGATGGAAACCAATTCTGAAATTGCGGGATCGTCGTCAATGACCAGTATTCGCGGCATGGCTAGAGAACTAGGACTATAGGATAATTTTAAAATCTGTTGCGGTTTGATAAGAACTGCAAGCAGAAAGTAAAGTTTTCTGTATTTGATTATAAGTATAAGGGGTAACTTCCCATCCTTTCCCCTTCCGATCTCAGTTTTTTGTCTTTGTTTCGGAAATTTGCCAAGTTATTTTATGATTTCTTAACAAAGAGCATTAGAGAAATCCCAGCCATGCAATTTGCGATCCCCTACCGGCCGACTTGGTATTTGAGGAATGGATTAGTACAAACACTCTTTACAACCTATACCTATAGCCAAATGTGGCAAAGACGGAGAGAGCGATCGCCTTGGTTGCAAAAATTGCCTCTCATCCCTTGGCAAGAACATTGTTTTGCTGGATTTCAAGACGTGCCTTTATGGGGGTTGTGGAGTTGTCCCCCCCATGCTGTGGGAACGATGATCCTCACTTATGGTATTACCGGAGATATTGAAACGGCTTGGTATGCCAGAACCCTCGCTCGCAAAGCCTACGCCCGTAATTGGGCGGTTTTGGTTTACGATTGGCGATCGCATGGTAAGAGTGCGGAACTGTCCCCCGTGCCGTCTTCCGATGGCTGGTGTGAAGGATTTGATTTGGTGAGGCTGGCAGAACAATTAGTGAAATTGGGATGTCCGCCGAGAGTCGCCTTAACGGGGTTTTCCTTGGGGGGACAAATTACCTTGTGGGGTTTAAAAGCAGCGCGAGAAGAAAAGAGCCAATATATTCGGACGGCTGCTGTCTTATCGCCGAATTTAGAAAGCGATCGCTCCCTAACGCGCTTGTTGGAATATCCCATCGGACGCATTATAGAAAGGGTTTTGGCCAAAGAATTGTACAGAGCGGCCAAGCTGCGGGGCGATCGCTTTCCCGAAAGCGTCAAACGGGGAGCGATCGAGCGAGTTGATTCCATTCGCGCTTTCGATCGCGAAATGGTTATCGATTACTATGGTTTTAAAACGGTTAAGGATTATTACAAGCAAACGAGCGGTCTTTATCTATTGGAACGATTGGAATTGCCCCACCTCTTGGTTTACGCTGCTGACGATCCCTTGTTCGATGCGACCCTAGTTCCAGAAATCCAACGGCTTGCAAGCCAAAATCCCAACACTCATCTTCTTTTAACCCCACAAGGCGGTCACGTTTCCCATATTGCCAGCCCCACAACTCGAGAAGATGAATTTTGGGGCTTAAATCGACTCCTCGAATTTTGCGAAGCAATTCTCACCGATAACTGATAACTGTTAACTGATAATTGTTAACTGCTCCCATGCCCGATCTTTTATGGCTCGATCGCATTCAACCCTCCCAACGCTCTCGAGTGGGAGAAAAAGCCTTTGTTTTGAGTCAATTGCTCCAGAAAGGATATCCCGTTCTACCGGGATTTGCGATCGCAACCGCAGCATGGCAGCAATGTTTAACGCTTCCGGGAGAATCCAAACCGATTTTGACGGATTTATCGGATTCTTCCCTTCACCTTAATGTCAATGACTATCGCGTCCTCCAACAACTCGCTCGCAATATTTGTCAGGATATCGAAACAATTTCCCTTCCTCCCGAATGGCTCGAGGGATTTCTGCAAGCTGCCCGTCAACTCTCAACGCGCGCCCTAATTTTGCGTCCCTCTCTGGCAATTTCTCAAACTGTAGAACGTCCCCTGCGAGGACTTTTGCAAGGGCGAACCTGTTGGTGCGAACCGCAATATTTTGAGAGCGCCCTCAAACAAGTTTGGAGCGAACCATTTCGAGCCAAGAGCTTATTTTATTGGCAGCGCGAGGGAATCGAACTCGAGGGCGTGCAAGTCGCGGTTTTGGTTCAGCCCCTCGAGGACGCGATCGCTTCGGGCAGAACGATCGCCCGCCCGAGTCAATGGCAGATTGAAGCAACGAGGGGATTGGGAAACGCGTGGATACGCGGTGAAACCCAACCGGAAACCTATAGGATCGATCCGACAACCGGCTCGATCGCAACCCGGAAACCCGGACATCAAACTCGCGCCTATCGGATTGTGACAGAAGACATTGCCCAAACTTGTCTGGAAAGGCGATCGCTGTCAGAGACAGAACAAGAAACTGCTGTTCTCGATGAGATCGCCCTTGCAGGCATCATTGAGCTCACTCGAAGAATACAGTCAGAAAAAATAGCCGATTTTTCTTGGGAATGGGTTCTCTCTCGGGGACAAGATGCAGCGCAACACTTGCATCTCTGGCAGTGGAATGAAGAACGCTCCCTTTCTTCTCATCGGCAAGAATCATCAGAGAATGCGATGGCGGACTCGCTGCCCGTCGTGACGGGAGTCGGTGCTTCCTTGGGACGAGCGATCGCCCCCGTCCGCGTACTGGAATCTCGCGATGATGCAAATCGCGAGATTCCGGTTGGGGAAATCTTAGTCGCCAAAACCCTAGAAGCCTCTTGGTTGCCAATGCTCGATAGAGCCGCGGGATTGATTCTCGAACAAGGCAATCTCACCAGTCACGGTGCAATTTTGGCGCGAGAATTGGGAATTCCGGCATTGGTGGGCGCAATTGATGCGACTCAATTACTGGAAACCGGTGAATCCATTCTCATTGACGGCACTCGAGGGCGGGTTTATTTGGCAGAACCTCACTCACCCGTCACCCGTCACCCGCGATCCTCTGAGCTTGCTGAAGAGTCACCCGTCACCCGCGATGCTCTGAGCTTGCCGAAGAGTCACCCGTCACCCGTCAGGAATAACGAACGTCCTCCGATCGGGACGCAGTTATGGGTTAATCTCAGTCAGCCGAGTTCTTTTCAACGCGCTTCTCTCCTTCCAGTGGATGGCGTTGGCTTGGTTCGTTCCGAGCTGATGATGTTGGGATTATTGCAATCTCAGTCTTTGACGTGGTGGTTGCGTCATCGCGAAGAATTCATTGCCGAATTAAGCGATCGCGTGGATCGCTTGGCAGCAGTTTTTGCACCGCGTCCGGTGTTTTATCGTTCGACCGATTGGCGATCGCCCGAATGTCCCCCTTTACCAAAATTTGCCAATGTTGCCCTCAATCCTTCTTTGGGCGTGCGAGGGACTCATACTTATCGGATCGATCCCGCCCTGTTTGAGATCGAACTGGTGGTATTGAAACAAGTGCGAGAAACATGGGACAATTTACATCTCATTTTGCCCTTCGTTCGCAGTATCGATGAATTTTTGGCCGCCCGCAAGCAGGTGGAAGTTGCAGGATTGTTGCAAAGATCGTCGTTTCAACTGTGGATCATGGCTGAAGTCCCTTCCATTATCTTTTTACTGTCGGAATACGTTAAAGCAGGGGTGCGAGGAATTGCGATTGGCACGAACGATCTCGTCCAACTTCTATTGGGAACGGATCGCGAACATTCTCAACTCGCACAATTTTATAATGAATCTCATCCCGCCGTTGCGATCGCTCTAGAAATGCTAATCGGGGGAGCGAGAAAAGAAGGAATTCCCTGTTCTTTATGCTCTCAAGCCGTCGTCCGTTCCCCCGAACTCGTCGATCGCTTAATTGAGTGGGGCATTAGTGCCATTTCGGTAGAGCCGGAAACTATCGAATCAACCTATACCGCGATCGCTCGGGCGGAACGGCGTTTATTATTGGAAGAAAAACGCCTCGAATGATGAACGGTTAACGAACCCGTCAGTCTTTTGTGTTACTATGTTGGCTGAATCAGCGGCGTGAAGAACCATTCTAGTTAAAGGGGAAGCTCCTGTTACACCGAAACAACGGATTTTGAGGTTGGGGGATGGCGAGAAAACCTTGCTATGTCCAACTGACCTGTTAGGAAATCGACAGTATGACGACAAGGACAAATAGGCAGAATGGGGAGCGTTCCGAACTGGCAGAGGCTGAAAAAAGAAAGGTAACGACCCAGATAGATCGGATTTTCTATCCCAGGGATTTAGGAGTTTGTTGACAGGCTGAAAGAAAGCTAAGTCTCCCAATTGCGAACTGCGAATGGGTCTGAACCCACTTTCTGCGGTCAACCACAGAATCTCTGTTTTTTTAAAGCGAGGAGATGTCAATAGGGAGTGCTCGAGTCATTGGCCATTGCCTCTCGGTACAATCTCCTCGATCGCGACCGCGACTATTATCGTTCAAAAAATGGGGATTGACCCAAAGTTATGAGTGAAGTTAATAAGAATCAACCCGCATCAGAAGACAGCTCGAGTCGGGAATCTTCTTTTGAGGACTCTTTTTCCATTGGCTCTTCTTCCTCTGATTCTTCTGCCACGGGGGGGAATGATATCCCTTCTCCCCAAGAGAGTTTGGGAGAGTCTCAGGCTTCGCGGGTTTTTGAGCAACTTCCTTCCTCAGAAGAAATCTTTACGAATAATCCCCATACCGTTAATGAAGCCGATTGGTTTACTTTGGCTAGAAAATTACGCCAGCGCAATCGCGAATTGTTGAAAAAAGTGGCTGCCTTAGAACAAGCACTAACGCAAACGCGAGAAGATTTGGAAACCGAACGGCGGCGATCGCGACAGAATTCTCTCCCTCCATCGAAACCCGATCCGGAATTGCTCGAGGCACAAGCTCAAGTAGAACTGCTCTTTCAGGAGTTGGAAGCCTCCCATCACGTCGCCCAACGCCAGCACTCTTTGATCGAAACCCTAACCTCTCAATTAGAGGTTGCCCAAACTCATATCGTCCAGTTGGAGAGGGAATGCGCCTTAGTCCGACAGCGCTACGAAGAACAGTCTCAGTTACTCGTGCAAGCCTCGGATAACTCCCAGCAACTACGAGATCGTCTCAGCCGTCAACAACAGCACACCCAACAGTTTAAAGCGGTTTTGGATAAGTATTTAAGTTTGCCTCCCGCGTCTTCGCCATCGAGTCCCTTTACAGGAGAAGACAGGGAACAAATCAGCCAATTCCCCCACTTCCCCGCTAAAGAGGTAGAGCGATCGCCGGAAATGCTCCCTCCCGCGTCTCCCGCTCCCAAAACGCTTAATTTTTCCGGGTCTCTCAAACCCAAACCGATTCAACCTTGGTCGTTACAATTTAGAAACCAACAATCGGAAGTTGGAGAGCCGCCAACGTGGGTCAAGCGAACCATGAACCCACCGCAACGAGAATCGGAACAAGAATTTCCTCACTCTCTTCGAGAAGAAACAACACCACCTTCTCCTCATACCTCTCAATATTCCCATCAACCCCCCGCCTTGGGATTGAATGTTTCCCTCCCGGATTTTCGCAAAAGCAAGGGCGGCGATCGCAAATCAACGGGAACGATCGCCCGTTTTCCGTCCCCTACTCCAGCACCGGCTCCAACCCTACAACCCCGTCCCCAGAAAAAAATCAAGTCTCTTGCTGCGGTAGATTTACCCAGTTTCCCGAGAATGCGGTAATCAATTCAAAAAATAGCGATCGCTTAGGAAAAGAGGACGGGTTTTTCTCCCCCATCTCCCGACGCTCCCCCCTCTTCCCCATCTCCCGACGCTCCCCGCTTGCTCAGGGCAATTAATTCGCGGTGGTGAATGGTGTTGATGGCGGCTTCCCAAGTGAAACTAAAGGATTGGAAGGATTCGGGGGTGATGCGATCGAGATCGAGATCTTCGACGACTTTGCGAAAAATAGTGAATAATTGCGATCGCAAACTTTGCAGTTGTTCGAGATTGTCAACGGTTTGGGCCGCTTCGGTGAGTTTTAAAATCTGTAAATTGTAGCGATCGGCGCGATTTTTTTGTTTTTGGAAGAGTGCCGATCGCAACGACCAAATTGCTGAAAAGAATAAAGTAAAAATAGAGAGAATAAAGGCGAAAAGTTCGGCATTTTCCGTTAAGAAACTCGGTTTTTCCCGCTCGAAATAACTCCTCGCTCCGCGATGCAAAGGCAATCCTACATTATTGCCGACATTGGGGGGCGAGATTGCGGCGGCTCTCGGTTCTAATTTCACTAAATCGTATCGATATTCATAGAGAATTTCGGCGATCTCGCGGATAATTTCTGGTTTGATTCTTTTATGCGTTAACAATGTGGCTTGTACCCCCACCATTTCAATATCGCGATCGGGAACGGGGGGTAATGCTTGATACGTTCCCTTGGGAATCATTCCTCGATCTAAATAGGGGATGAGAATTTTCATCGCAGCTGCTTGATCGATGGCGATGAGATTGCCTTCAGTTTGTTGCAATAATTTTCGCGTCCAGGTATTGCCGACGGGTTGAACGCGAAAAATGGCATCTATATTCTCGGGATGAAATGCTTTTAATGCTTCTTCTGGGGTAATTTCAATAATCTGAAAATCTTGTTTTTTAAAGTTGTAATGATCGGCAACCGTCCAAAAAGCATCGTAAGAACCGCTCCCCTTGGGCATGAGAGCAATGCGCTTGTTTTTTAGATCGGCAATACTTTCAATTTGCGAAGATTTAGTTGCAATAAGATGAAACAGTTCTGCATATAAAATACTAATGGCTCGAGCATCTGGGAAAGTTGGCGTATCGCTTTGCACGATCGCCAGTTCCACTTCTCCAGATTCGAGCAACTGCATATTTTCTCGAGAGCCATTGGTTTGCAGAACTTGAATATTAATTTTGGGTTGATGTTGAGCGATAGTTTGGGCGATCGCGACTCCAAAGGGATAATAAACTCCCGTTTGAGAACCCGTCGCTAAGGTTAATTTAATGACTCGTTGGCGATCGCGAATAAATGCACCCAAGGAAGCCAGAAAAATCAAGGTGCTCGCTAGCGCGATCGCGATAAGGATTCTTCGTTGGCCCATGACTCGATACTCAATTCCCCTCTAAGAGGTTACCAATTTGATGTTACCCCTACGCACCGCATAAAGGAGGCGATTGACTGCATCTCTTTCTTCTTCGCTGAGATTTTCCTCCAGAATAGCAGCCATGAGTCCGTAGCGATCGCCAATCGTTAGAGTACCCGTGTTAACGGCGGAAGCAAAAAGTTCAAAAAGGGCGCCGGGAATGAGTTGGAGGTTTAACATTGTTTTTGAGGATGTTGCTTTCGACACCTTTATTATCGAGCTTTTATGATAAATGCGACGCGATCGCGGGTTGGTAAAATACGTGAATTGCATCGCGAGAGGAGGCGATCTGAGAGGACAGTTGAAAGTGAATTCATACAGGGTTGTTACCGATCTCCATCAGGAAACCCCGCGATCGAATTTTCCCTGTCTGGCGATCGCGATCGCAAAAAAAATCCTCGTACTGGGGAAGTCCGAGGAAAATTTAGGGTTCAAATCAAAACGAAATGCGAGAGAAAATGGTTCTTATCTCAATCTCTTAATGGTCTGCAAATTTGAGTTTCCCGCGTGCGACGAAGCGAAGGATGCGATCGATAGCGAGGCGTTCGTTTTCATCGAGACTTTCATCGACAATTGCAGCCATGAGTCCGTAGCGATCGCCCAAACTTAATACTTTTGTATCGGAAATAGAAGCGACCATTTCAGAAATTGCACCCGGAATGAGGAGATGATGATTTAACATTGTTGGCTACCGTTTTTTTCTCTCGACATTATTTATTATTTCTCTTTTTCTCGAGAGTGGAGGCGATCTCCATGCCATTGTTTCGGTGAATTTACGCACTGCATCAAGCGATCGTAATTACCATCAAAAGCGATCGGGATTTCTACCGAAATGCGATCGCGATCGCATTGTTGGCGATCGGCAAAAAAAATCCCCCAACCGATCTATCGGGTAGGGAGACCAAATAACTCAAGTGAAAGTTAATAGGAGAGAAAATGTTTGAACAGTTAAATTGCAGCGAATTGAATTTTCCCTCGCCGTACGGCACGAAGAATGCGATTGACAGCTCTGCGTTCGTTGTCTCCCAGATTTTCATCAAGGATTGCTGCCATTAAACCGTAGCGATCGCCAAGGGTTAAAATGCCCGTATCGCAGACCGTGGCGAAGATTTCAGAAAGTGCACCGGGGATGAGTTGGAGGGTCAACATGGTTCTTGTCGGGTTCTCTCTCGATGTCTTTATCATCCCTCGTTTTCTCGGGGGGCAACGTGACGAAGTCTGGTTTCCTCGGGTGAATTTCATCGCCAAAAATTGCGATCGCATCGGGCAATCCCAAGTGAGTTCATACAATCTTTAAGATGATGAAGATGGGGTAAAGGATGCGATCGCGATCGCACTCAATCGCGAACATCCGTAATTATGCGGGGAATAGCATCCCAGAAAACCCGGAAACTATAACGGTGTGGCAAAATAGAATAAGAAAATGTAAAGCTAGGAGAGTTCCGTGAGTAAAGCCTCTCTCGTTCAACCCAAATGGCCATTCAAAGCTGCCAAAAAAGGTGAATTCCCTGCAATTTTGATGTACGATCCCCGCGATCCGTTTAATGTGGGAGCAGCAGTTCGTGCGGCCTCCTGTTTTGATATCTCCCAAGTTTGGATAACGGGTCAGCGTTGCGCGAAAGCAATTTGGGCGCAAAATCGCATCCCTCGGGAAGAGCGCATGAAAGGATTTGCCGATGTGGATATCATTCTCGAAGATCGCCCCCTCGAATATTTTGACAATGCCGTTCCTGTAGCGGTTGAATTATTACCCGCGTCTGAAAATTTATTGGTCTTCGAGCATCCCGAAAATGCTATCTATCTCTTTGGTCCTGAAGATGGAAGCGTCCCCAAAAGCGTACGAGGATTATGCCATCGCCGCGTATTTATTCCCACCCGACACTGTACCAACCTCGGAGCGGCAATTTATTTATTGCTGTACGATCGCCTTGTCAAGCGCTACATGAATGGCTTAGAAACTGCTCTCCCCATCGCCGAAGTCCTCAACGAGCCTCGGAACTGGCCGCTTAATAATCCCGTCTTCGAGCGCAGTTGAAGAATCGGAGCCAACTCACTAGCACGCATGAAAAATTGGCTGATTCCCTCAATGAAAATTGGAGCGAGATCGCTCTTCTAAGTCTGAGTTCTCACCTGTAAAGGTTTGTGCTGCACCTTACGCTCCACAAACTCATTTTTCAAACTATCTACTTGCGCTGCTACCAATGGATCCGGATCGTCCTTTAAAATGGAGAGTAATTCGTAACAGGTTCGCGGACTGGCAACCTTCAAATAGGTCAAAACTGCCTCTCTCACAAAACTGCTCGGATGGCGCAACCCTACTAAAGCCGATTCCCGCGTTACCCCCCACCGTCGATCGCGCGCCAAATGGAAACAACAAGCCAAAGTCCAATCTGAGAGAAAATGCCGCAGATCCAGCAGGCGGCGCAAGCGATCGCTTGGGTTCATGGGTTGATACGATACCATCTCCTCCATATCTGCAAGGCGATCCGCCGTGGGACGTTTCTCCAACACCCGCAAAAGAATTTGTTTTTGAGGCAAATCCACTGTATTATCGAGAATCTCCAACCCCAAAGCCACGCTCACTTCCGAATCGGAATCTAAATTCAAAATTGCCGCTTGAATGGAACTAAAAGGATAGAGTAACTTCATAATCAAGAAACAGCGATCGGTAATATCCGACTGCAATCCCACCAAAGCCGATCGCAATAAATCCGCTTCTCGTCCCGCAACCACCTCGGAATTCAAATCCATTTCCGCCGCAAATATCTGTCCCAACAATAACAATTCTTGCTGCATTAACTCTTCCACCCCCGATCGCCCCAATCGATCCAAAACCGTCTCGATCCCCCGTTCCCCCGGAATTTTCAAAATGACCCGCAATAAATTGCGCCGACTGGTTCCCCAACTGGTCAAAAGTTGCTCTACTAAGGTTTTTAACGCTAGATCGCTGCCGATTTCCGACATGGCACTCCATGCCTGCAAGCGAATATAATCGGGTTTGCGGACATCTTCGGCCAAAATCGCCAGCAAGGGTAATGCCTCATCCCTCAAAACAATGAGAGATTTTTTCGCCGCTTCTCGCGTGGAACGATAATACAACCCTTTCAATAAAGAGGGATAATAAGCCTCTAGGTGTTTTTTGGCGATCGCATTCAACAAAGTGCAGCGCACCCGTGCCGAATCGTCCTGCAATAATTGCGGTAGATAGGAATGGGTTAAATTATCATCGCGATCGGTTGACTGTAACGCTTGTACCCCAATAATACGCTCTCGTTCCTTCTCTGATGTGAGCATTTTTTCCAACGTAGCGATCGCTGCTTGGCGATCGTCCTCGGAGCCTCGATTCAAAATCAATCCCGTCGCCGTCCCCCGCACCATCGGATCCACCCGTTGATTCAAATAGGGTTTTAACGTATGAGTATCCAGTTGCGGTTGAGAAAGCCAAACATAGCGCAAGGATAGCGCCAGAACCTCCAGATCCGGACGGGTTTGAATGAGACTGCGAACGTCCTTTAAATAAATCGCGTTGGGATATTCAATCATCGCCACCATCGAGTAGCGTTGCAAATCCGGAGAGAGTTTGGCAAGGCGAGGGGCGAGAATTTCCCCTGCATTCGGCAGATCGATGCGTTCTAATAACTGAATGCACGATCGCTTGTCATCTTCCGTCGTTTTCCCATCCAAAGACTCGATAATGGCGCGTTTAAAGGCTTTCAAGTCAACGCTGCCAAATCCCAAGCGTCCTTGTTCGGCCGACTGCACTAAGAGGGTAATGTAACTTTGCCGCAATAAGAGAGCGCTTAACGCCCAAACCACGGAAAACACGGCGATCGCAATGACAAACGCCCCCCCTTGAATCTGTCGGGCGACTTCTGCATCCAGATGACTCAATACTTTCCCGAAAATCCAAACGCCGCAAAAAATTCCCAACCCCGTGAGTCCAGTGGTAAGCGGTTCGGCAATTCCCTGTACCTGCGTTTGAATCGAACTGCGAATTTCTGCCGGTAGGGGTTGAAACAAGAACGGTTCGATCCCGGCAATGAGGGTATAGCGCAACAATTCATCAAAAAAGCGGATCGTCACCGTCCCGAAAAAGAGAATTTTGGCACTATCGAGATTTAAACCCCCCACATTAAACAGAATCGTACAGAACCCCAAAACCGAGAGGGAAACCGGTAAAAACATAGCCGCCACAAAAACACCCAACCGTTCCACCGCTCGACTGGAAACAAACCATTGAGTTGCCAATTCGCAAATTCCCACGATCCCGGAATACAATCCCAAAAATCCCGCCATATCTTCGGTATTGGGATATACCCGCTCGAGTTCCCCCAAATATTGGAATTCCACCACCAAATAGAGCAATTCACCGAGGATAAAGAAAGCAAAGAGGGGAATAATATAACGACGGAGCGTCCCGCTCATGCGTTTGGAGGTATAAGCAGACTCCAATTCATCGATTTCTCGTACGGGTGTATCGGGAAAGGCTTGCTTGTAGCGATTGGCAAGATAGAGTAAGGTAAAACCCCCGCCAAGCAGGCCGACGGAGGCGAGAATGAGAACGTTTTCTAAGCCAATCAAGTAAACCAAAACCGGCAGGGAGAAGCCCGAAATCACATCCCCGATCAACAAACCACTGGAAATAATCGGATAGGTGCGTTTGATTTCCCGAATATTAAAAAGTTGGTTGGCGGCAACTTGGGAGTTGAGATCGTTGAGAATTTCTTCCGCATCCAACCACAACCGGAGGACAAAAATAGTGGCAAGGACGAGAAAACCGTTAATGGCCCCTAATTCCAAACCCACGCGAAAGACAATGAGAGGGGCAGCCATGAGGAGGGCGACTACCAAAAAGACGCGCTTGAGGGGAAAATTATTTTGCAGCCAAGAATAGAGAATTCCCAACCCCGAGCCCATGAGAGAACTGGCAATGTAAATAACGGGCAGCCCTTCCGCCCCAAACCGTTGGAGGAATAGGGCGATTGTGCTTTGTTCGAGCCACAACAACCCGACGGAGGTAATGGTATAGGCAATCAGCATTAACAGGGTTCTCTCGCCTTCTTCCGGGCGGAGATTGACCACGTTAAGCAGTTTTTTAGTCCAGTCGTCCCGCTCTTTATTACTCTTTAACTGTTTCATGGTCGGGGGTTAGGAGATTGGGGTTAGGGGTTGGAGGTTAGGAGTTGAGGAACAACCAACAACCAACACTGCGGCAAAGCTCAGTGCGGGCAACCAATAACCAATAACCCGATTTTATTTCTTTGGAGAAAGGAACATTATCATATTACGCCCTTCTTGTTTGGGGGCTTGTTGCAGTTCTCCAAAGTCTTTCAGATCCTCGGCCATGCGTTCGAGAAGTTCTCTGGCTAAGTTAGAATGCTGGATCTCTCGACCTTTAAAGGTAACGGTAGCTTTGACTTTATCTCCCGACTTCAGAAAGCGTTGAGCGTTGTTGACGCGCACTTGATAATCGTGTTCTTCGATTTTGTAGCGCATCTTGACTTCTTTCACATCGGCCGTGTGCTGTTTTTTCTTGGCTTCTTTGGCTCTTTTCTCTTGCTCGAACTTGTATTTGCCGTAGTCCATAATCCGACAGACGGGGGGATCGGATTTATCGCTGACCAGTACGAGGTCGAGTTCTTTTTCTTCAGCCAGTCGCCGCCCTTCTTCCGAGGTGACGATCCCGAGCTGGCCGCCATCGGTATCGATCAATCGAATTTTGGGGTAGCGAACTCTTTCGTTGATTTGAGGTAGATCTCGGCGATGTTTTTTGTCTTTCACAGGTGTATGTGTACTGATTTATAGTCGTTGTTGACTGCTCCTCTGCCTAAAGGCGGGAGAATTCCTCCTTCATAGAAGGATGCCTTTCAAAAAGCGAACTTTTTTACTGGGTCTTACTCTTTCTCCAGAGGCTAACGCGATATGCCCTACCGCTTTGTAAATACCACAAACCGCTTTCTTGGTTGATTGGATATGCCGAACTAATTTTTTCAGCGTTTCTCAACCGCTTGTTGACTTGGTTTTTGTCAATTCAGTCTGTAGTCACATCGGATTAATTTTGATTTAATCCCCATTTTAACGACCCCCTCGGATTTTGTCCCAGTTTGTTAACTTAACTTTAGAGGTAGTTCCCTCGGGAATCCGTAGCGATCGCGGTCTTTCTCCCCTTACAATTCGATAAAGGTAAATTTTTATAACTTTTGCTTGTGATTTCAACAACACAATGGCACGAACGCGTTGGCTTACAACGAGATTGGGTTTGGCGGGGCTGGCAGGTGCGCTATAGTTTTTTGCGAGGGCCTGCTGACAAAACGCCAGTGCTACTCCTGCACGGATTTGGGGCGGCTATCGAGCATTGGCGCAAAAATATTCCCGTGTTGGGGGAAGAGCGAACGGTATATGCGCTGGATTTATTGGGATTTGGCGGCTCGAGGAAGGCGATCGCTCCCTACGGTGCCGAACTTTGGGTGGCGCAGGTTTACGATTTTTGGCGAACGTTTATCGGCGAACCCGTGGTTTTAGTAGGTAACTCTTTGGGGTCTTTGGTGAGTTTTATGACGGCGGCAACCCATCCGGAAATGGTGAAGGGGTTGGCAATGCTGAGTTTGCCGGATTTGACCTTGCGAGAAAAGAGCGTTCCCAAACCCTTTCGCTCTTTGGTGTTTGCGATTGAGAGCTTTTTTACCGCGCCGATTTTTCTCAAACCGTTATTTCACTTTGTGCGCCGTCCTTCCATGATTCGCACTTGGGTGACTTTGGCTTACGGACATAAGGAGGCAGTCGATGGGGAATTGGTGGATATTTTAGCGTTACCGCCAACGGATGAAGGCGCTTTTGATGCCTTTTGCGCTCTTTCTTCTTCGGTGCGTCAGTCGGGTATGACGCGATCGGTTCGCGAACTTTTACCCGAGTTAACCATTCCCATATTATTAATTTGGGGTCGTCAAGATCCGATGATTCCGTTTAGTTTATCTAAGAATTTTTTAGGTTTAAATCCAAATTTAGAATTTGTACCTTTAGATAAAGCAGGTCACTGTCCGCACGATGAAGATCCGGAAATATTTCACAAGATTATTTTACCTTGGTTAGTTGCAAAAATTGATGGTAGTATCGAGAAGAATTCACTAAAAGTAGTAAATTTGCATGCGGAAATTCACTGATTAATTGAGCATTGCAAGTTTTGCAACTTTGATTATCCGGACTTTAGAAAGAAAAATACCGTGAAACAGATTATCGAACAACTCTACAAAACAAAAACCGTTGTAGATCGGAATGGGAAAACTTATGAACTGAAGGCGGCGATCGATCGCCGTGAAGGAGAATTACTTTTTGATATTATTCATCAAGATTTTGGAATATTAAAAACTCTTGAAGTAGGCTGTGCTTATGGGTTGTCATCATTGTATATCTGTTCGGCGCTTCAAGGTCGGTCTGGAGCTTTCCACACTATTATAGATCCATTTCAAAATACAACTTGGCATGGCATTGGCATTAAACATTTAGAAGAAGCGGAGATTGACTTTTTTCATCATATTGAAGCCAAGTCAGAGTTTGCACTGCCGCAATTATTAGCAGAAAATGAAAGAAAATTTGACTTTATTTTTATAGATGGTCTACACACATTTGACCATACTCTCTTGGATTGCTTCTATGCCAATCGCTTGCTTCGAGTTGGCGGTTATCTCGCGATCGATGATGTCTCTTTTTCTTCTGTTAGGCGTGTTGTTGATTTTTTTAAAAGTTATCCTTGTTATGAGGAGTATCGTTCTGTGAGCAGCACGGGATCGAAACCATTTAAGAAACTTATTGCCAGAGCTTTAATATCTCCAATCCCTCAAAAAATTTGGGCTAAAATTTTAAGATGGAATCTCTATCACAAAATATTTGAAGATAAAATAATACGCACGATTGTCCTGAAAAAAATAGCAGAAGATAATCGCAGATGGGATTGGCATAATGATGCTTTTTAATCTTACCATTTTTGTACTTGTATTGGACAAATATAAGTTATCGCTCTTGATTATACAACTTTCAGTTTTCTTCCTATTATGTTTACTTTTTTGTCTGCTATCTTTTTCTTAGCATCTACTCCAACACCTTTATCTTCTTCACCGCCTCAAGAAATTCTGCGATCGCAAACCGTCAGGCCCTTACCTGGAAGTTTAAACGAGATTCCCGTTTTTAATAGTAACAGTCCGGAATTAGTTCTCGAACCGGGAATTCTACTTTCAACCTTTTCGCCAATTGGGAAAACGCACTCTCAAGCGCATTTGGATTTTCCTTTTATGGGTTATTTTGATATTTTTGCCCATCACGTCGCCAAAGCACCAACTCCCGAGGATTTAAGAACCCTTTATTTAGGAATAATCGTTTACAATCCCAACAATGAACCCGTCAAAATCGACATTTTTCAAGCTGCGAGTTATTTATCTCAACCCGATGCTCCTTTTCTCTCTCTCGATTCCTTTTTAGAGAACCCAGAAGGTGAAATTTATGCAGGTCCGGGGAGTCGCGTTATGGGGGAAATCTTGCGGGGATGGCATCAACTTCAGTTTCCTTTTGTGATGACTATTCCACCGGGAGAAAGTCAAATGTTGCTCAATTTGCCGATTCCGGTGAAAGACTTCGATCCGCCGATTAACGGACGTTCGAGTTATCTGCGCTTGTGGAGTAGCGATCGCGTTTATTTGGCAAGTTTGGCAATGTTTGCCCCTCAAGATGAAACAGGACGGGAACGCCTGCCAATGCTGTCAGAATGGGAGGCATTATTACAAGAAGGAAATTTAGCAAAACCTCGCGATCGCGCCCCCACTCCTCCCGATTCTCAAGCGGGTTCTTTTCTTTACGGTCGGGTTGCGGGAGTCGCTTTAGGATCTCAGTGGGAGACAACATTAACAGATAATTCTAACGTCAATTTCTTGACAATTCCCGATCGCGGCCAATTTATTTCTTATGGAATTAGCACTCTCGATCGCGGTACTTTGGGAACGGAACAAATTCAAAGCGCTCCCCTGGTGGCACGCTATCCCGATACGGCATATAAAGCACATGGTAATTATGGCGTTCGCTACAGTTTGAAGTTACCACTATACAATCCAACTGATGGCGATCGCCGCGTAACAATTGCCCTAGAAACCCCTATTAAACAAGACGAACTTTCCCAAGGATTGCGCTTTTTTGAACCCTTACCGCGAAATGTTTTTTTCCGAGGGACGATCGAGGTAGAATATCCAGATGATGAGGGAATTTTGCAAACTCGTTATTACCATTTGGTACAGCGACGAGGACAGCGAGGAGAATCTTTAGTCACGGTTAATTTAAAACCCCGAGAACGGCGCTCTATTCACATCGAGTTGCTCTATCCCCCCGATTCTACTCCCCCTCAAGTCATTACTATCCATACATTAGATACAAATTAAAGGCTGGATTTGTTTTTCTATCGTTTGCATCTGAGGGAAAAAGTAAGCTCGGTAATTATCTTTTTTGCGCGATCGCTCCCGAAAACCACTCCCTGAAAGCCTCCCTCAGTTCCTTATCATCCCTCTCTCAGAATGTAGGGTTAGGCTGCCATTAGATCGAAAATTCGTACTTTTATGGCATCTTCTCATGCAGTTTCCTCAATGGCTTCACAAGGTTGTCAGTAACCTCGGACGGCGTTTTGACCCTCATTCCTTGCAATTTCAACTAACCTTCGGAATTGCCGCCATGTCTGTGTTGGGCATTAGTAGCGTCACCTTTGGCGTTGCGTGGAAACTCGACGATTTAATTATTTCTTCTCATAAAAAACAGGTCGAACATTTAGCCGCACGCTTCAGCGAAAGTGTAGAAATTTATAGCGAAATGATGAGTGTAGAGGAAGCGATCGAGCGGGCGATCGCCTACCTCGCGACAGAAGAAAATGCGATTTGGGTAGCGCATCCCGATGGCGAAATCGCCGCGCAATCAAAAAGTCTCGCCAGAGGAGGACACGATCGCTTGCTTTTAGTCGCCGATCGCCGCGCCACTCCCATTCCCAAAGTTTTTCACATTCAAGATAATTATTGGACTATTTGCGGTGGGAATTTGCAAGTGAGCGGGCGCGTGGTGGGCAAAATGAATATCGCTCGCAATATCACCGTCGATCGCCAAATGTTCCGCAAGTTGCTGTGGACGCTTTCCTCAGTCAGTATCGTTGCGATCGGAGTTATTACCATTGCGATCGCTTTTTATATTAAAAGAGCTTTGCATCCCTTGCAGAAAATGAGCCAACTCACGGCCAGTTTTTCCGCCGAACAATTGGGAAAAGAACAAATTTATCTCGATTCTGCCCCGAGCGAACTCCATCGGTTAGAAAGTGCCTTCAATCAAATGCTCGAGGGCTTTCACGAATCATGGGAACATCAGCGCCAATTTGTTAGCGATGTTTCTCACGAATTGCGAACGCCACTCACTATTGTTTCAGGGTATTTGCAAAGCATGCTACGACGGGGTAGTAACTTAAGCGATCCTCAAAAAGAAGCCTTAACGATCGCCTCTTCAGAAGCCGATCGCACGGTACAACTCCTCGAAGACTTGCTCGAACTCGCCCGCGCCGATAGCGGACACCTGCATTTACGCAAAGAACCTATTTTGTTGAACGATTTTGTCACGGAAGTGGTTGAGATGGCTAAACAATATCACGGCGATCGCAAAATTGAGTTTGAAAATAGTTCTCAATTCATCGAAGTTTGCGCGGATTTTAATCGTCTCAAACAAGTTCTCTTAAATTTAATCGAAAATGCCGTCAAATACTCCGAAAGCGATCCCATTACCGTAACGATCGCTCGAGAAAAAGAGCGGGGCATCATTCACGTACGCGATCGCGGTCCCGGCATTCCCCTCGCTCAACAAACCCGCATTTTCGAACGTTTCTACCGTCTCGACGAAGCGCGAGCGCGGACGACGGGGGGAACGGGTTTGGGATTATCCATTGTGAAAACCCTTGTAGAAGGGATGGGAGGAACGGTTTCCCTGCGCTCTAAATTGGGAGAAGGCAGCACGTTTATTGTGAGTTTGCGAGCGATCGCGGGGTGAAAAAAGACGAGCGGTGGAAGCCATAAACGAGCAAAGCGATCGGATTGCTGGAGAAACCGACCACCCGTTCAAAGATTGTAACTCGCACTAATCTCGCCAGGGGAAGCGATTGAAAAAAAAAATGATTCAAAAAACTGGAGTACAAGTTATCGATTAATGTAGAAATATTGCCAGCCAGCAACATTTCTACATTGTAAGGGCTGGAAATTGTCGCGATCGCACCTAAACTGCTTCGAGATTTTTTTCTCCCGTGCGAATGCGGATGATTTCTTCGACGGGGGTCACAAAAATTTTGCCGTCGCCGATCTCTCCCGTTTTGGCTGCCGTGATAATTTTGTCGACGACCATATCAACTTGATGATCTTCGACCACCACTTCTATTTTGAGTTTTTGCAAAAACTCTACAGTGTATTCCGAACCCCGATAGCGTTCGGTTTGACCCTTTTGCCGTCCAAAACCGCGTACTTCAGAAACGGTCATACCGACAATTCCGGCATTCACGAGAGCAATCTTCACTTCATCAAGTTTAAAGGGTCGGATGATGGCTTCTACTTTCTTCAAGGCTTAACTCCTCATGAGCGATCGATGAATTTATCTCTATCTCTATAAATCTTACAGAGAGAGGGAGGCGTTTCTAACGGGGGAATTCAAGAAATTTTGTTAAAGTTGGAACAATCTCCCAGTGTTTCATGAGCTACTGCCCCAATCCAGACTGTACCAAACCTATCAATACCGACAAGGCTAATTTTTGCCACCATTGCGGGACGAAGCTACTCCTCGCCCAACGCTATCGACTGACGGGGGAGATCGCCTCGGGAGGATTCGGGCGCACGTTTTTGGCACGGGACGAGTACAAACCCTCTTATCCCCTCTGTGTCGTCAAACAATTTTATCCCCAAGAGCAGGGGAATTGGCAAAAAGCTGCCGATCTTTTCCAACAGGAGGCGATGCGGTTGGACGAGTTGGGGAAACACCCGCAAATTCCCGAACTTTACGCCCATTTCGAGCAGGATCGGCAGCAGTATATCGTACAGGAGGCGATCGCGGGGGACAATTTGGCGGAAGAATTACAGAAAAAGGGCAAGTTTTCCGAGTCGGAAGTACGGGAGATGTTGAGCGATCTGCTATCGGTTCTAGAATTCGTCCATGAGGGTAAGGTCATTCATCGAGATATCAAACCCGATAATATCATTCGCCGTCAGTCCGATGAGGCTTTAGTTTTAGTAGATTTTGGGGCGGCGAAATACGCGACGGAAACGGCATTAAAAAAGAAGGGAACGAGTATCGGGACGGTGGGGTATTCAGCACCGGAACAGGCATTCGGACAAGTCTCCTACAGCAGCGATCTCTATAGTTTGGCAGTGACTTGCCTGCATTTACTGACGGGAATCGAGCCTCTGGAATTGTATGACGTGGGGGCGGCGCAATGGCAATGGCGCGAGAGATTATCGAGTCCCGTTAGCGATCGCTTTGCTGCAATTTTAGACGGGATGCTGGCGAGGGCGACTCGCGATCGCTATCCTTCGGCAAAGGCGGTTTTAGAGGTGTTGAAGGGGTCGCCCGATTCCCAGTTCCTACCGAAGGATTGGCAGTGCCTCCACGTCCTTACAGGGCATATTGACGGCATTACCGGGGTCGCCTTCAGTCCCGATGGTAAGATTTTGGCCAGCAGCAGTCGCGATCGCACGGTGAATCTCTGGCCGATGCAAGCATTATGGAGCATTTGCACCTTAACCGGATTTGAAAACAGCGTTTCTTCCCTCGCATTTAGCACCGACGGGTCAAAGTTGGTTACGGGGAGTTTGGATCGCAGTGTCAAGATTTGGCAATTTCTCCAAGGAAAAGCGATCGCGGTGTTTCGCGATCTGGGGGGAGTGCTGTGCGTGGCCTTGAGTCCCGACGGTCGCATTTTAGCCAGTGGGGGAACGGGAAAGGGGATACGTTTGCGAGAAGGGAAGGAAAAGGAAGGGTTGTTAAACAGTCCCGAGGGGATGTGGTGTCTGGCGTTTAGTCCGGACGGCCAACTTTTGGCGGGGGGAGGGTTGGATAAAATCCTTCGCTTGTGGCAGGTGGAAACGGGAGAAGAAATTGCTCGATTTCAAGGGCATTCTGGGACATTTGCGGGGGTAACGGCGATCGCGTTTAGTCCGGATGGGAAGATTTTGGCCAGCAGTTCTCAAGATCGGATGATTAAGTTATGGGAGGTGGAAACGGGGAAGGCAAAGGCAAGTTTAACGGGTCATCAAAAGGGAGTCGGAGCGATCGCTTTTAGTCCCGATGGTCGTATTTTAGCCAGTGGGTGCGAAGATGGGACGATTAAATTCTGGCAGGTGGCAACGGGGAAAGATTTTCTCACTTTAACGGAACATCACGGGGCGGTGAAGGGGTTGGCGTTTCATCCCGATGGTCATCTTTTGGCGAGTGGGAGTTTTGATAAAACGGTGAGGATTTGGGAGCAGGGCGATCGCTCTACTGTAAATGTTTGAGTTTTCTTTCCCTTCAACTTTGAATAATGTCTCAGTACTGAGGAGCTTGACTAGGAGATAAACGTCGAGAGAAGATTTTTTCTAGATATTCAAGTATATTTTCAGTTTCATTAGTTTTACCATCCATTGTTTTCTTATAACATCGATCTCGTAAACTAGCATTCAAAACTACTTCTATATCTGGAGTATTCAGTATGAGTGTTGGTATATTCAGCTAAGAGATCGGCATCAATACTTTCATTAGTTACGTCGATTTCTCCAAGAGAAAGTTCGCCAAGTTGCTTATTCTCAAATAGAGAACTCTTTAAATGGTATCGGCATGAGCGAGACCCTTCAGCGCAAAATATTCGATCCATTTTTCACGACAAAACCCGTCGGACAGGGAACGGGAATGGGTTTATCGATTAGTTATCAAATTTTCACCGAAAAACACAAAGGGACGTTACAATGTACTTCAATCTTAGGAGAAGGAACGGAGTTCGAGATCGAGATTCCGCTTCAACCTCTCCTTGCTTAATCATCACACAACCATAATGACTCAATCTTTGTCCTATCCCGTCACGCGAAAAGCAGAACAGATCGACATTTACCACGGTGTTGAAGTTAAAGATCCCTATCGTTGGTTAGAAGATCCCAATACCGAAGAAACCCGAGGGTGGATTGAGGCGCAGAATCAGATTACCTTCGCTTATTTAGAAAATATTCCCAAACGAGAAACTATAAAAAGTCGCGTTACCCAACTTTGGAATTATGAGAAATATGGAACGCCTTGGAAACAAGGCGATCGCTATTTTTATTCTAAAAATGACGGGTTGCAAAATCAAAATGTTATCTATACTCTCAAGAATTTAGAAGATGAGCCAGAAGTCCTGCTCGATCCCAACCAATTTTCCGAGGATGGAACGATTGCGCTATCCAGTCTTTCTATTAGCGAAGATGGTCGATTTGCCGCTTATAGTCTCTCGCGATCGGGATCGGATTGGCAAGAATGGAAACTCAAAGATATCGAAACCAAGAAAGACTTAAGCGATTTGCTGAAATGGAGTAAATTTTCCGGTGCTTGCTGGACTCATGACTCTCTAGGATTCTTCTACAGTCGCTATGACGAACCTAACGAAAAAACGCAATTTGAGGATGTTAATTATTGCCAAAAACTTTACTATCATCGCTTAGGAACGGAACAATCTGAGGATATTTTAATCTACCATCGTCCCGATCGCAAAGAATGGGGATTTAGCGGTAATGTTACAGATGATGGGAAGTATTTAATTATCAGCGTTTGGCTGGGAACGGATTCTCGAAATTTGATTTTTTATAAAGATTTACAAAAGAAAAATGGAGAAGTTATCGAACTGATCGATCAATTTGAAGCTGATTATAGTTTCATTGATAATGAGGGTTCTCTCTTTTGGTTTCTGACGGATCTCGATGCCCCTCGCGGGCGTTTAATTGCGATCGATCTCAATCGTCCCGAACCCGAAAATTGGCTAGAAATTATTCCGGAAGGTTCGGAAACATTAAAAGATGTCAGTACCTTGAGCGATCGCTTTATTTTGAACTATCTCAAAGATGCTTATACGACCCTAAAAATTTTTACTCTTGATGGGGATTTGATTCGAGAAATTGAGTTGCCCGGAATTGGTTCGGCAGGAGGTTTTAACGGCAAGCGAAACCATACGGAAACCTTTTATTCCTTCACCAGTTTTACAACTCCAACAACAATTTATCATTACGATATAGTAACGGGAGAAAGTACGCGATTTCGTCAGTCGAATGTTGATTTCGATCCCGAACAATATACCGTAGAACAAATATTTTATTCCAGTAAAGATGGCACAAAAATCCCCATGTTCTTAGTCCATCATAAAGAAATTGAGAAAAATGGAAGCAATCCAACCTATTTATATGGTTATGGCGGTTTTAATGTCTCTCTAACCCCTATTTTTTCGGTTGCCAATCTTGTCTGGATGGAAATGGGAGGAATTTATGCCGTTCCCAACTTGCGGGGAGGGGGCGAATATGGGGAAACATGGCATCAAGCAGGGATGAAATTAAACAAGCAAAATGTTTTTGATGACTTTATCGCTGCTGCGGAATGGTTGATTGAAAATGAATATACTTCAACGCAAAACCTTGCGATCGGTGGAGGAAGTAACGGGGGTTTGTTGGTGGGTGCTTGCATGACTCAACGCCCGGATTTATTTGCAGCAGCATTACCGGCAGTAGGTGTTATGGATATGTTGCGCTTTCCTAAATTTACGATTGGTTGGGCGTGGTGTTCGGATTACGGTTCGCCGGAAAATGAAGAAGAATTTAAAGTATTATCAGCCTATTCTCCCCTGCATAATTTAAACTCGGGAACGATTTATCCTGCGACTTTAATTACGACTGCCGATCGCGACGATCGCGTCGTTCCCGCCCATAGTTTCAAATTTGCCGCCACTTTGCAAGAATGTCATGCCGGCGATCGCCCGGTACTCATTCGTATCGAAACCAAAGCGGGACACGGTGCGGGAAAACCTACCGCGAAAATTATTGAAGAGATTGGCGATCGCTGGGCTTTTTTAACGGCAACTTTGGGATAAAAGAAAAGCGATCGCAATTCGTTGCTTTCTCAATTTAACTCTGTTGCGATCGCTGTCAGTTTCGCGTTAATTTCATTCAATGGATAATCCAAAGATTCCCATTCTATCTCCTCTTGTTCTAATTGCTTCTCTAAAGATTGAAGACTTTCCTCCAAGCTCATCAATCGCTTTAACAAAGATAATTTTAATCCATTTTCACGGGAACTATTAAACACCTCATTTTGTAAGTTTTGCAAGCGCAATAATAAATTTGCGGGTTTTGCCTTGATTTGGCTTTGTTTCTCCGATCGCGCAATCCCCTCCAGCAAGTCTTGAAAATCTCGTTTCCACGTCCAAATCAGCGCTTGTAAATCCTTTACCGCATAGGAAGATTTTCCCTGACAGGCAAAAATCAAACGTTTAAGCTGCTCTTGAACCTTCTTGAATTCAAAGGAGCGATCGAACTGCCTTGCCTTCTCTTCCAATCCCGTTTCCACCATTGCCTCGCTAAATTCTTTGCAGCGATCGCCCATCTCGGCCATCCTTTGAGTTAGCATAAAAATCCCTCGAATCGATCGCTCCTCTAAACCCTTGCCCTCTAATTCGGCAAGGGTGCGAGAAAATGATTCAAACGACTCGAGTAGCGGCTCTGAAAAATCATTCATTTAAGCAGGAAAAAAGACTATAATCGCAATTGTATTGCAACCAAACCGCGATCGCTCTTACTCGTTTTTTCTATCTCGCGATTATGGAACTCGACTATATCGGCTCTGGATTGGGCGATCCCTTAAATGTCAATCCTCAAGGTGGATTGCAACTATCCTCTAGCGAACGAAACCTAGAAGAATCCATTTATATCATTCTGCGGACGAACATAGGAGAGCGAGTCTATCGTCCCGATTTCGGCTCTCGTCTGGCAGAATTAGTCTTTGAACCCTTAAATATCGATACCCTGCTGAAAATTCGGCTTTACGTAGAAGAAGCGATCGAACGTTGGGAACCGCGCATTATCCTCAAGAGCGTGAGCGTCGAACCCGATCCCGCGAGAGGAAGCGTGGAAATTAACATCGTTTATCAACCCAAAAATAGCCTCGAACCCCGCAGTTTGGTTTATCCTTTTTATTTGCAGGGCGATCGCGATCCCGAAATCCTCGAAGGAGAACTCTTAGATTATTAGGCGCAAGCTATTGCGAAAAGGACACGCTACCTTGAATAGTAACTTTGATGAGGAACAACTGAAGAAACTCCTCAAAACCCTCCCCAAACCCGATCTAGACGACCGTAAATTTGAAGATCTCGTCGCAGAATGCATTCTGCGAATTCCTCGCTATTGTCCGGAATGGACGAATCACAACCCCGGCGATCCCGGTATTACCCTCATCGAACTCTTTGCTTGGCTGACAGATCAAGTCTTGCTCCGATTCAATCAAGTTCCGCTGAGAAATTACATCACTTTTCTGGAACTTCTGGGAATTTCCCTCGACCCTCCTAAAGCGGCCGCCGTCGAACTAACCTTTTATCTCTCGAAAGAACAAAGTCGCCGCATTGTGGTAGAAGAACGAACAGAAGTCGCTACGGTTCGTACGGAAACGAACCCCGCGATTATCTTTACCACCGATCGAGAACTCACGATCGCGCCTCCAGCTTTAAAATATCTCTTGGTTGCCGATGATAGTACCGTTCCACCGGATATTGTTCCCCCAGATAATCCTCTTGCTGTTTTATATCTTGGAGAAACCCGTCCGAATGCCGAACAATTAGACAATTGGACGAGAGAAGTTGGCGAAGTTGCCTTATTTCCCAATTTTATCTCGGGTAATTGTTTCTATCTGGTTTTGGGAGAAGAATTAGCGGAAGGGGAAAGAGAGAGAAAAGATCCGCTTAAAGGTCACGTTCTAGCAATCACTTTTAAAGGACAAGCCGCAACAGGAACGGGAATCGATCCCAAAAATCCCCCTCTGCGTTGGGAAGCCTGGGATGGCAATCTTTGGCAAAGAGATATTCTCCGCCAACCCCAAGACGATCGCACCCAAGGATTTAGCTTTCACGATGCTGAAGATGCGGGGATTAATCCCGTAACAGAGGGGGCCGATACGATCTTGCACCTCCCCCAACAATGGCCGGAAACCAGTTTGGGAACCCCCTATACCGGGCATTGGCTGCGCTGCATCTACGAAACCGATGAGGAAAATTATGCCAGCAATCAGTACAGGCAATCCCCTCAAATTCGCGGCATGAAAGTTCGAGCGATTGGAGCTGCCGTCACGGCGAGCGAATGCGTGCGAGTCGAGAATGAATTGTTGGGAGTTAGCGATGGCAAACCCGGACAGCGCTTTCCCTTACAGGGAAATCCCATCCTTGAATGCGATCGCGACAAAGGTGAATACATTCAAGTCCGCTTGCTCGACGGGGAAAGGGAAAACTGGGAAGAAGTGCCGGATTTTGGGGATTCCAACTATCGCAGCCCGCACTATCTCCTCAATTTGCAGGCCGGGGAAGTGCAATTCGGCCCCCTCATTCGCGAACCCGGACGCATTAAACGGCAAACCCAAGAACGCATTTACCGCCAACCGGGAGGGCGCTTGGCTTTGCGGGGTCGAGGAGCCCTCGACGCGACGAGTCCCGCCCTCCCTCCAGGAGAATATGAAAACACTGCCCTCGAATGGCAATACGGACGCATTCCCCCCCGAGGGTCGGAAATTTATATGCGAACCTATCGCACGGGGGGAGGAAAGCGAGGCAACGTACAACCCCAAAAACTGACAACGATCAAATCTGCCATTCCCTATATTAAAAGCGTCACCAACTACGAAGCCGCACGGGGTGGGGAAGATGCTCAATCTTTAGAACAAGCAATTATTGGCATTCCCAAACTTCTACGAACCCGGGAATCTGCCGTTATGCCAGAGGATTTCGAGCGCATCGCTCGAGATTGCGGTGGGGTTGCTCGCGCCCACTGCGTTCGCGATCGCCATGAAGGCGGTACGGTTTTCCTCTTAATCGTTCCCCATCCCGATCCCCTTCTCCCGACCGATCGCCTCGATTTTTCCGAGGGGATAAGTCCCGATCGCTTTGCTCTCAGGGAGGAGCAAAAACGGGAAATTGTCGAGTACATGAGCGATCGCAAGCCCCTCGGCATCCAAATCCGCCTCGAAGCCCCCCAATATGTGGGAGTGAAGGTCAAAGCCGAAATTGTTCTCGAAGGGGCGATCGTGCAGGAATTAGCGAATCTCGAACCCCCGGAGGGAGAAAAACGCAGAAAACAACTGAAGGCACAACTGTGCGAGGGTCTCTATCGCTTTCTCAATCCCCTGACGGGCGGATGGGAAGAAGAGGGATGGCCGCAAGGCTCTCCGGTATACGAATCGGATATTATTACTTGGTGTCAACAAATGTCCGGAATACGCGTGGGCAAATTACAACTGTTTAGCATTCGCCTGTACGATACATGGACGCTAGAACCCGTCGATACTAAAATTGACCTCGATCGCTGGAGTATTTTTTGTTCGTGGTGCGAACAGAATCGGGAGAGCGATCGCTTCGGCCATGAAATTCAATTGATTAACTAAGGCAAAATGTCTCTCACTCCTTCCACCCCAAGCGTTACTTTAACCGTTTCTTCTCTCAAACCAACGGAAGCCGTCGATTTGGCCGGAGGAGAGATTTCTGGGTTGGGACGGCGAGATATCGTCAAAAGCAATCTCGCGCAAAATGATAATCTCTTACTCTATCCCGGCCAGTCGAGCAATGTTTTGGTGCGAATAGAAAATAACTGGAAATCTCCCCTAGATTTAGAGCTGAAACTGGATGGAGAATTTCCCGACAATTTAACCGTTGATGGGCAATTTCCCCAAAACTGGCAATTTCCCGACAATTTGGAGAATTTACAGCCCGAAACCGAGATTCAGCGTCGCCTTGCTTTTTGGGTTCCGGGGGATTTCTTTGAAAATCAATTGGCCGTCGATCGCGATCGCACGCGCTTGCAACTGAATTATTCCCTCGAGTTTCGTCTCTATCTCAAAAAGGCGGGGCCAACTGCCAAACAATTAGGCGAACAAGTGCTATCTCTATTTATTCGCCCTCCCAGTTCTTATCTCAATTTCCTGCCTGCTTTTTACGGCGAGCGCGATTTTATGGGGCGCTTTCTCAGTATTTTTGAAGAAGCCTTCGATCCCATCGTGCAAACCACGGACACCCTTTGGGCTTATCTCGATCCCCTGACTGCGCCTAAGTCCCTCCTGCCTTTTATCGCCAAGTGGGTCGCATGGCCCCTCGATCCTCGTTGGAATGAAAAACAACAGCGTCGCCTACTTCGCAATGCCATGAAACTATACCGTTGGCGAGGCACCCGTCGGGGGTTGCGCTGGCTTCTGGCAATTTATACGGGTTTAGACGAACGCAATATCATGATTGAAGACAGTTCCAGCCAGAATTTTGTGGTGGGCGGCGTGTGGTTGGGTCCCGATAATGCCCTCGGCGGCGGCAAATCCTATCATATTAAAGTGTTACTGCGTCTCCAAGCTGACGATCGCCTATCTGAAGATTTAATTCGCGAAATTATCGAACGAGAAAAGCCAGCATTCTGTACGTATGAACTGCATATTCAAACGCGTTAGCGATCGCTATGGCGGCGACACAGTTTGTTAAACTTACCACTCGTAGTAATTACGGTATTGCAAGATACTCGTTTTGAAAATAATTGCGGAGCACCTTTGCGAAGTGTCGCTTTAGCAATGCTTCGGGTTTGATTCAAACCTTTAGCTCGCGCGAGAAAGGGCGTAGTGAGGACGAGAAGAAGAGAAATGGTCAGAACGAAAGGTTTCGAAATCATCGATTCTGGTCTCCACGGGAGATCGCGATTAAATTACGGTATCGTTGTCGATTTTCGTTGATTTGTGTAGATGTTCCCTAATTTTTTCTGTCTGATGCCAGAAGATTGGGCAAAAATTGGGAGGATAGACAGAAAAAGCCAAACTAGAGAATAACCAAAACCGAATATTTTGTTATTTGCTCGTACAATTTAATGACGCAAGTCCATTCAGTTTTGTTTCCTCCTCTAGACACTACAGGAGACGAAGCACGGATTCCCGATACTCGGCGAGAGCGATCGCGACTCAATTAATCTCTATTGTTTCGTTCTTTATCTCGTTCCTGCGATAACTCTTGTAATATCCGAATAATATCTTTCTGCATTTGTGCAAAATCTTTTTGTAAGGACATCACCTCTCGGGCGATGGTTTCTATCTGGCGGCAGGTTTCTTGTTGATAGCGATCGCTTTTCTGTAAAATCGTATTGATAATATTGCGAAATTCCTTGAGAATTGTCTGCTTCTCGTACATGATTTGCGTCATGGACATCTGCCCCGACTGCAATTTATCCAAAGTTCCGATCAAATCGGAAATGGCTTTGGTATTGGCTTGGATTAATTCGAGTTCGGCTTTTTGATCGTCTTGAAACTTGTTCGCCAGTGCCGCGATCGCCCTACCATTCGATTCTTGTAATTGTTCGTTAACTTTTCGCGTTTGTTCTAATTTTTCCGTTAGTGCAGTCAAAACCCACCGCGTCGAATCAGCAGGTACATCGGCGATCGCGGGATTTTTGTCTTCCTCTGAATGGCTCATGAAGCTGGGAAAATAGTATATCCCCTAAGTGTATCATTTTCAGGGATGATGGGTCGGGGAAAATGGGGAATTGTCTCCCCACTCTCCTTGCTTTACTCTTTACTCTTGATTCTTGAAGCTGCGTTACTTGCTCGTCATGGTCCAAACGCCGTCCCAGTCTTCTTCAGGAGGATTGTGGATAAAATGGTGACACCGATCCATGTGCAGCCGAGCGGCTTTATCCTTAGAATCGAGTTCGAGGATCGTGGCAAAGTAATTGTGAGCCAAGCCGAAGTTTTGATTTAAATAAACCTCTCGCCCCTTTTTATAGAGTTGAACGATCAGTTTTTTATTGGCAATGATTTTTTCTTGCTTGACTTCGATCGCTTTTTGCTTGGCCGTAATTTCTGCCGCTTTATCGGGATGCAGTACTTTTTCTTGCTCTAAGGCTTCTTTCTCAACTTCAAGCGCTGCGGTAATGTGTTTCATTTCGTTCTGCTTGCAGTCTTCCTCGTCTGTACCATTTCTGGCAATCAATTCGTAGACCGCTACGGGTTGAGTTTTCCCTTTAACGCGAATGCAGTCGAGTTCTCGCACCATTAACTCCTCTTCGCATTTGCGATAGGTATTCTCGCTAATCACCAAATCGCAACCGTATTGTTTGCTTGCTCCTTCCAAACGAGAACTTAAGTTGACGCCATCGCCAATGGCGGTAAATTCCATGCGCTTGCTCGAGCCGATATTCCCGCTAATCACGGCATCGGAGTTAATGCCAATACCAATGCGGATCTCTTGTTTCTTTTCTTGCTTGCGTTGGTGATTGAAGCGAGCGAGACGAACCCGCATATCTAAAGCCGATTCTGTAGATTTGAGGGCGTGATCTGGGAGTTCGTTGGGCGTTCCGAAGACCGCCATCATGGCATCTCCGATATACTTATCGAGAATTCCCTTATGCTCGAAGACCGAATCTACCATACTCTCAAAGTACTGGTTCAGCATCTCTACCACCTCTTCGGCCTGTAGTTTTTCCGTCAGAGAGGTATAGCTGCGAATATCCGAGAACAATACCGATACTTCTTTCTTATCTCCCCCCATTTTCAGTTCGCCGCCACTATCGAGCAATTGTTCCGCCAATTCTTGGTTCATATAGCGGTACATGGTGCTCTTGAGGCGTTTTTCGTCGCTGATGTCGTCCATGACCACCAAGGCGCCGTAAACATTGCTCGAATCTGCCGTGTCGGAAATCGAGTTAATGGACAAGTTGACGCTGTGTTCTTCTCCCGCTGCCGAGATAATGACTTTATCGGGATAATATTGTTCTTGGTCTTTTTCCTCTTTGGGATGCAGGGCGCGATAAAACCATTCGGAAAACTCGCCTTTTTTGGCCACGTCGCTTTTATCGGTCACATCTTTGCCTTTGATTTCTACCAACTCGCTCATGATTTTGCCTTCGATGGGATTCTTCTCATCAAATCCGAGCAATTCTTTGGCTTTTTCATTGGCAGCGAGAATGGTTCCTTTTTTATCGGTGGAAATCACGCCATTGGTCAAACTCCGCAACATATCGCGCTGCATTTGTTCTTGCTGCTGAACCTTAGCAAAAAGGGTGGCATTTTGCAGGGCAACTCCCGCTTGGATGTTAAATGCCTTCATGAACTCTTGATCGCTGCGATTGAAGCTCGCCTTCCATTTTTCCGGGGCTTCGGGCCAAGTGGAGGGATCGTAGTCTTCATGTTCCCCTTGCTTGAGCTTATTCACCAATTGGGTTACGCCGATTAGTTCGTGATCCGAATTATAGACGGGCATGCAGAGCATGCTGCAAGTCCGATAGCCGTTGGCGGGGTCGAATTTTTTGGAAGTCTCCGAGTCGGGATGATTGTAAAGATCGAAACCGATGTTTAAAATTTCGCCACTGGCTGCCACCTGTCCGGCAAAACCCACGCCCACGGGAACGCGCAATTCTTTGAGAGTGCCATCGGGAAGGGGGATTTTCGTCCAGAGGTCATTTTTGTCGCGATCGATGAGCCAGAGGGTGCTACGGTCGGCGTTCATGAGTTTTTTGGCCGCGTCCATCACTGTTTTCAGGGTGGTGTCTAAATCCAAATTGCCCTTACTTAAGGAGTTGGTCGCTTCAATTAAAGCATTTGCCGCCCGTTGTTTTTGAGTGGCTTTGTAGAACGATCGCGAGGATTCGAGAATAAGGCGAATGGAGGGAGCAAAATCCTCAAAAACGACGAGATCGTTATCGGTAAATCCTTCGTGAGAAATGCGATCGTCGAGGGAATCGTTGGGATTGCAATCTGGGGTTAGCTTGTTAATGAGCTGGACGACTGCCACCAATTCGGCTTCTCCACCTTCCTCCGTATCTTTAAGGAGGGGCAATGCCAGCATGGAATAGGTTCGATAATTATTCTTTTTGTCAAATTGTTTGGCGGCTGCCGATCGCGGATCGTCGTAAAAATCATAGGGGATATTAATAACTTGTTTGAACTGCGCGACTTCTCCAGCAATTCCCTTCCCCACGGGAATGCGAATCTCGATGGGTTTGCCATCGCTGCCCTTAGCAACGATCGACCAGAGTTCGTCTTGATCGTCGTCGAGTAAATAAATCGTCGTGCGATCGGCCGCCAGCAATTCACCGGTTTTCAGGGTAATCGAGCGCAACATTTCATCGAGAATTGCGTCAAATCCCTCGCTGTCCAAGACGCTATCAAGTAACGATAGGGTTTGATTGACAACTTTGAGCTTGTCTTCAACGTCTACAACAACTTTTTGGAACGACTCTTTGTTCAGGGGGGCGAGGAAACTCGAGAATGTTCCTTTTGCTGAAACGAGGGCGCTAGAAGAAGAACCGTTAGAAGAGCCGTTACTGCCTCCCGATTTGGGACTTACGCCGTTTTGCTCTCCACCATCAGGGGCAACGCTGACATCAATGGTTTGCCCGGTGTGTTCTAATACAGTTGGTCTAGGAGATGCAGCAGTCATATTCGTTATTGTTTTATAAGTTGGAAATATTCAGGGATTTGAGCAGAGCCGGATGAATGTATTTTAGCGATTAAACTCTCGACGATCGCAATTTTGCCATGACAATCGCAGTTTTTTCCTTAGTTTACTGCGAGGATCGAGTTTGTGCATTAATGCAACCTTAATAAATCTTTATCGTTTGGGTTGTTATTCGCTGTCGAAACGTCGGCGATTTGCGCCTCGATCGAGCAAGGACTCGGCAAAAGCAGAAGCCTCTCGGGCGGAGTGACCGCCAGCCAGTTGTGCGAGTTCGTCTCGGCGGCTGTCGCGATCTTCCAAACGAGTCACGCGCACGAGGGTGCGAGGTTCGTTTCCCGATATGGATAACTTAACTTTATCTTTCCCATTTTTCTCTGAAGAAAGTGGCTTTGTTTTGGCTTTTTCTACTCGCTTATCGACGCGGAAATGGCGATCGGCAAGAGCGGCAATGAGGGGTTGGTGGGTGACGCAGAGAATTTGGTGAGGGGTGCTGAGGTGGTGCAGTTTTTCCGCGATCGCTTCGGCGACTTTCCCGGAAACCCCCGCATCGATTTCATCAAATATCAGGGTTTTCTGACTTTTGGCATGGGTTTCGGCGGGAGAAAAGCAGGCTTTGAGGGCGAGGAGAAAGCGGCTCATTTCTCCCCCGGAAGCGGTTTCGGAAAGGGGGTGTAAAGGTTCGCCTGGATTGGGAGAGAAGTAAAACTCTACGCGATCGCTGCCGGTGACGGTGGGCGTTATCGAGGTAACCCGGCATTCAAAACGAACTTTATCCATTGCCAAGGGTTTGAGTTCCCCAATCAGTTCTCGGGCGAGTTCTCGAGCGGTAGTTTGACGGTATTGGGTTAAGGTTTCGCAAGCGGCAACTAATTCTTGTTGGCGTTCTCGATAGTTTTGTTCGAGATTTTCAAGAGATTGACCGCGATCGCTGAGTTGGTAGAGTTCGGCTTGTAGATTTTCGTAATAAGCGATCGCGTCTTTGAGGTCGGGCCCGTATTTGCGGCAAATTTGTTTGAGGGTGCGGATGCGCTCTTCAACTTCTTCTAAGCGGTGGGGATCCGACTCCAAACTATCCCCGTAACTGCTGAGTTGCTGTCCGGCTTCCACGACTTGGGCGATGGCACTGCGAACCATGTCTAAAATCGATTCGAGTTGCCCGTCGTAATCGAGCATTTCTTCAAGCAAACTTTCGGTTTTGGCCAGGCGATCCGCGATCGCGTCTTCACTATCGCTCTGATAGAGGAGTTGGTAGGTCTCGTAACTGAGATTTTGCAAATCTACAACGTGAGAGAGGCGATCTCGTTCTTGTTTGAGATTGTCGAGTTCCTCGCGATCTCCCAGTTCCGCAGCTTCGAGATCTTGCATTTGGAATTTTAACCAGTCGAGGCGCTGCAAGCGCTCCTGTTCGGATTTCTGGCGCTGTTCTAAGGCATCTTTAGCGGTCTTAGCTGCCTCGTATTGTTTGGCAACGAGCGAACGGGCAGGAAGTAGGGTTTCACCCCCGTAAGCGTCTAATAACTCTCTTTGATGGTTGGGATTGAACAGTTGTACCGTTTGTCCTTGGGCGGTAATTTCTACGAGGCGATCGCGCAGTTGGGCGATAACGGTACGATTGACGAGAACTCCATTAATACGAGAACGAGAGCGAAAATTCTTGGCGGTGACGGCCAGTTCTCGGGAGCAAATGACGCAACCTTCCTCGATGGGTTCGATCTCTTGTTCGCTCAACCATTGAGCGATTGCGTTGTTGAGTAAAAATGTTCCTTCCACCATGGCTTTTTGACTGCCGGTGCGGATAAAGCGGCTCGATATTTTTCCCCCTAAAGTCGCGTCGATGGCATCGAGAATGATAGATTTTCCCGCTCCCGTTTCTCCTGTCAACACGTTTAACCCCCGCCCGAATTCCAATTCGAGGCGATCGACGAGAGCAAAGTTTTCAATTCGAAGGGAGAGTAGCATTGATGAGCATGGAGTGGGAAGGATTAAGGAACGATTGATAACCTATAACGAATAACTCATTAATCCTTAAAATAGGGCGTGCGGTTTTCGGATTGAAAATGGGGAATGGGAGATGTTTCTTCGGTGGGAGATTGTGTTTCCGAGCTCTCGATTTCGGGGAGTTGTCGGGGAACGGCGATCGTGACTTCAGTCCCTCCTCCCTCACGACTGACAATTTCGATTTTACCGCGATGCTGACCGGAAATAATATCGTTGCAGATGGATAGACCCAAACCCGTTCCTTCTCCAGTTGGTTTAGTGGTGAAGAAGGGGTTAAAAATTTTGTCTTGAATTTCAGTTGGGATGCCGTTTCCATTATCGCGAACGACAATTTCCACTTCCGAATCTCGGTTGCAGGTCATAATGCTTACCTCGGGCATGAATTCTTCCTCAGTGAGAGCCATAGCTTTTTTGCGAGCGGCATAACACGCATTATCGACAATATTAATAATGGCACGACCCAAATCGGCTGCTGCCATGACGATTTCGCCAATGGATTCGTCGTACTCGGCATTCAATTCCACATTAAAGCTGGCATCTTTGGCAATGAGGCTGTGATGGGCGAGTTGTACGGCTTCTGCTACAACGAAGTTGAGATCCCCGGGTTGGGGTTTGCTATTCCCCGTGCGAGCATGCATGAGCATGCTAGTGATAATACTATCGGCGCGTTTGCCTTGTTGGTGAATTTCGCTGACATTGCGTTTGAGATACTCGAGAGATTCGTTGAGAAACTCGATGCTTTCTGCGTCTAATTTGTCACTCTGGCGATTGATTTCTTCGACGAGATCCTGGGTTAAATCTTCGGAGAGATTGGCAAGGCTATTGACAAAGTTAAGGGGGTTGCGAATTTCGTGAGCGATGCCGGCGGTGAGGGCACCGAGGGAAGCGAGTTTTTCTTGGGCGACGATTTGTTTCTGGGCGGTTTGCAGTTCTTTTAGGGTGTCTTCGAGTTGGGTATTTTTTTCGCTGAGTTGTTGAGTGCGCTGTGCGACTTTAGTTTCTAAGGTGCGGGAGTATTCTTCGAGTTGAGTGTAAAGTCTGGCGTTATCGACGGAGATAGAAATTTGGGAAGCAAGGAGGTTAATGACTTTCAGGCGCTCTTGGGTGAATGCTCCAGAGATTTCATTGTTTTCGAGATAGAGAATTCCGGTGAGTTTGTTTTGGTGAATGAGAGGGAGGCAAAGAATGGATTTGGTCTGCTGTTCTTGGATGTAGAGATCGCTGCCGAAGGTATCATCGGTAACGGCATTATCGAGAACGAGGTTTTGTTTGGTTTGTTCGACGTAGTTGAGTACGGCACGAGGAAAAGCATGACGAGTGGTAGAGACGATTTCTACATTCACGCGAGTTTCTTCTGTGGCTGCGCTTGTCTGTTGAGGGTCTTTCGGGGTTTGGTCTATCTGTCCTTTGGCTTCAATCGTCCATTCTTTCTTGAGTTTAGTGAGAAATAATCCCATTGTTGCGCCAGCATTTTCGATGGAGATTTTCAAGAGTTTTTCGAGGAGGTTTTCTACGACAAGTTCTCCACTGAGGGCAAGGGAGGCTTTAAAAACAGTATTGAGATCCAGGACTTGACTGGCGAGTCCGGTGGTCGTGTGGGTGTTGGTGGAGGAATGAGTGGTTAGGGAGGTGGTGGTAGAGGTAAGAGGGGATTCGCTGCCCATGACGGTGCGGATGGTGCGGATAATGAGGTCGGGGTGGCGGCGATCGAGGTCTTTGACTTTGGCTTTTGCTCCCCAGCGAATGTAACCGTAGTAGGCTTCGGTCATGTAGATTTTGGCAATGTTGATGCGTCCGAGAGCTTGGTAATGTTCGGCAGCGAGTTCGTTGGCAAGGGCTTCTTCGTGAATGTATTGATGGGTTTTAGCTCCGGAGATGGCGAGATCGTAGAGGAGGGCGGCTTTATTTATATCCCCGATGACGCGGGCAATTTCGGCTTCGACAAGGTCGTATTTATGTTGGAAGTTCATGGGGGCGTGGTGCGCCCATTTTTTCATTTGTTTTTGGTTAGATTTTACCTTTTTCAGGTATTGTTTTTGTTCTTTGCGATCGGCGCCAAGATAGTTAGCAAGAAGGGCTAGGGAAAAGTAAAAATTATAATGTACTGCATACAGCGTGCCTTGGACTCCCTGCTGGTACTGTTCTGCAAAGCGAGCAATTACTAAAGATTGAGTTGCGTTTCTAAATGTATAGTTTGCAATTAGCTGCACTATTTTAAGGTGTATAATTCCTGGTAAGTTATCAGTCTCTGCGTATATAGACATCATTTTCTCTTCATCGAAAACTTCTCCCGTTAATTGACAGGGTTGCTCTATAGATTCACTAGATAAATTAATACATAATTGATTCCAAGTACGAAGTAATGTTTGTAAAAATTCTTCTTTACTGACTTCCATCATTTTGATATATTTTGTTTGAAAATTTCCTACGGAATCGAGATGTTCGCCAATAAGAAACAACTGTATCGAAGCATTAATTGCACATTGGTTGACGTAAGCAATATCACCTGTCACAAGACCGCTCTGAATAGCTTCAAGAAAAGATGATTGAGCATTTCTTGCTTTCTCTTTTAAAAAAACCACAAAACTATTAAACATCATGTAAACTTTTGCTTTCAGTTTTTCCGATTCAAATTTTTCCAATACTTTTAACGAAAGGCAGCCAAACTGATAACTTGATTCAAAATCACCCAAAGCTGCATTGAGGATAATCGCATAGGAGCCAAATGCAAATGCAGATAATTCGGAAAGTCCATAAGTTAAACATATCTCTATCATTTTCAAAACTATAATGGGAAAAAGACTTGGATTCAGAGTAAAAGTAATTGGAATCAACGTTATCATTATTTTAAGTGCTGCTAACTTATAAGGGTCTGTCATTACAGCAAGATTCATGATATCATCATCTTTTTTTACTAACCTTAGTTGCCATTTTAATTTCATCAGCCCTATTAAAATATTCAACTTGTTGGGTTTTTTAGGCAATTTTATATTTAAAAGCTCGAGGGTTTCCAAGCCTAGATTGAGTCCTTTTTCAAGTTGGATTTGAGAAAAATAGAACTCAAGTTTTAGTTCATATATTTTGATTTTGTCAAGAAGAGAGCTTGCATGAGAAAAAACAATATTTGATAGGGCTTCTGCTTTCTCAATATCATTTATTAAATAACTCACTTCTATAGCATTATTGTAAAATTCGATATTAAAATCATACCGATTTTTCCAATCATTTTCTGGTAACAAATCCACACCAATATCAAAATATTTCATTGCAACTTCATAAGCATTTGATAGTTTTGCCTTCTTCCCAGCAAGTACATTGAGATTTCCGAGCTCTTCTTTCTTGTTTGATTCACTTATCAAATCCAAGCCAATATTAAGTTGGTTGACAATGTCAAAGATGTTTTCCTCTAATTCTTCTTCTTTTGTTTTTTGTAAAAGCAGTTTACCAATATTCAAATGCGTTACTTTTTTGTCAGATTCCAGAATAAGAGAATAAGCAGCTTGTTGAACGCGATCGTGTAAAAACTTGTAGGAAATTCTTCGTTCATCCCACGATAAAGACTGTGATTGGTGTTCATCAAAAGCCAAAGGTATCTTGTAATCCTTACTTAAAGGTAAAATCAAACCTGCCTGTAGTGCTGGCCAGAAATCTCGTGCAGTTTCAAGGGAAGATTTTTCGTGAACGATACCGAGAATATCTAAATAAAAGCGGTTGCCAATACAAGCTGCTAATTTTAAAACTTTCTGAGTTTGTTCGGGGAGTTTTTGAATATTTCTTGCTACTAATTCCACCACTCCTAGATCGGCAATTCCAAATGCCTGAATGCGTTCTATTTCCCAACTCCAAGTACCTTGTTCAAAATCAAAAGAGATTAAATTATCTTCGTAAAGCGTTTTTAGGAGTTGAGTTAGGAAAAAGGGGTTTCCTTGGGTTTTATTGAATAAAAGCTCTGCTAAGATTGGTGATTTTTCTCGTTCTTGAACTGTATCGGCAACTAACTCAGTGACATTATCCAATTGTAATGGAGCTAATACAATATTTTGGATGCTTGCGCCAGCTTTCTCAATTTCTTCTATCGTTAAAATTGTCGGATGGGTGGGACTGACTTCATTATCTCGATATGCCCCAATAAACAGAAAATATTGATTGTCGGGATCGGTAATTAAGAGTTGAATGAGTTTTAAAGATGAAATATCTGCCCATTGTAAGTCATCTAAAAAGACAACTAAGGGATGCTCTTTTTGAGCAAAAACATTAATAAATTGTTTGAATACTTGATTAAAGCGATTTTGGCTTTCCGATGCTCCTAGTTGCGGGACTTCGGGTTGAGACCCGATAATCAATTCCACTTCAGGGATAACCTCAATCACGACCTGTCCGCTTTGTCCAACAGCAGCAAGAATTTGCTCTTTCCACATTTTAATCTTTTCAGCATTCTCGGTTAGGATTTGGCGAATGAGGTCTTGAAAAGCTTGAATTAATGCTGCATAGGGAATGTTTCGTTGAAACTGGTCGAATTTCCCGGCAATAAAATATCCTCTCTGTCTGACGATAGGTTTGTGGACTTCTTGGACGACGCGAGTTTTTCCGACTCCAGAGTACCCCGATACCAGCATCATTTCTGTTGCGCCTTCGCTGATGCGCTCGAAGGATTCTAGGAGAGTTAACACTTCTCTATTTCGACCGTAGAGTTTTTGGGGAATGAGGAATTGTCCCAACTCATCCAGTTTTCCGGGGATAAAATTAGCAATTTTTCCGGTGTTTTGCCATTGTTGGTGGCATTCTTCGAGGTCGGCTTGAATGCCTCGAGCGCTTTGATAGCGCTTCTCGGCAGTTTTGGCCATGAGTTTTGCGACTAAGGTGGAGAGAACTTCAGGAATTTCCGTGTTAAGTTTGTGAAGAATAGTTGGTGTTTTGGCAATATGACTGTGAATAATTTCCATTGGGTCATTAGAGAAAAAAGGCAGTTGACCCGTTAGCATTTCATAAAAAGTTACGCCCAAAGAATAAAAGTCAGTACGATAATCGAGGGAACGGTTCATGCGTCCGGTCTGCTCGGGAGACATATAAGCGAGAGTTCCCTCGAGTTGGTTGGGAGTATTCCAAGTTTGGTTTTCTTGTTCGAGGCGGGTGGAAATGCTGAAGTCTATCAGTTTAGTTTCACGAGTTTCGGGATTGATGAGAATATTGTGGGGTTTAATATCTTTGTGAATGACTCGACTTTCTTGTAGTTTTCCGAGGGTTTGGGTTAGAGCAATCGCGATTTCCAGAAATTCCGCAATCGAGACTCGATGGGAGACAATAAACTGTTTGAGAGATACGGATTCAAAGCCTTCTAAGATGAGCGCCAGACGATTTTGCACGTTGAGGAGTTTGTGGGGTTTGATTACGCCATCGATATCGAGGTCATGAAGAATTTGGTATTCGTGGCGGAGGCGGGTAATTTCTTCGAGAGTTGGATATTCGGCTCTTAGGGTTTTGATGGTGATCGGAGTGGAGTCAGCTTGTCTATATCCTTTATAAATTAAGGTTTTCACGCCCTCATAGAGGTTTTGCTCGATTGTGTAGCCCGGAAAATTTAGTGTAAGAGTCATAGGAGTTTATCCAAATACAAGACGGTAAACCTTTGGGGGAGGTGAATTTCGGGTATTATGTGAAATCCAAGAAAAATTAATCTATCGGAACAGTCACCCGATCGCTATATACTTTCTTTAGGATGTTATCGCACGATGTGTTAATCGTTCTCTTGATTCTAACAAAATGGTTTGGAGAGAGCGACTTTGAGCGGTAGTTTTTTTGCAAACCTTCCCGCAACGTCACGAGCAGTGGAGAGATTCAAGATTTTTTGATTATTTTTTGCTTCATAAAAAATACCTGCTAATAATTGACTTGATAAACTCGTCATATTATCGGCAGGTATTATAATTTTATCTGTTGAGATTAATTAAGCTATTGAGCGGTATATCCTCCATCAATCACTAAATTATGTCCTGTCATAAAGGCTGATTTGTGCGAACACAACCATAGCACGGTATTAGCAATTTCCTCGGGTTGCCCAGCCCTTTTCACAGGGTGATTATTAATAAAACCATTGAGCGCATCCGAAGGGAGATCGTCCAATATCTGAGTCTGGGTCACGCCAGGGCTAATGCAATTAATGCGAATTCCAGAATTTGCGTATTCAACTGCTGCCGTTCGCGTTAAGGCAATTACACCCCCTTTACTAGCTGAGTAAACTGCGTTGCCTGCAATCCCAATCATTCCAGCGATAGATGCCATATTAACAACTGTCCCTTTTCCTTGTTTGAGCATTGCTGGGATTTCGTACTTTAGTGAAAGCCAAATCCCTTTAAGATTGATATCAAGAACGCAATCCCAATCTTCTTCTGAAAAATTGCTGAGTGCATTAGCAATAATGACACCGGCATTATTAAAAGCACAATCTAGGCGGCCATAGGTTGCTATCGTTTTCTCAATTGTCGTTTTTACATCACTGTCCTTAGAAACATCAGTCGCAATAAAAATACCTTCCCCTTCTTCAGTTTCAATCTGATGAACCGTCTCCTCCCCTTCAGTGACGCGACGACTGGCAACCACAACTTTAGCCCCTGCGCGACCAAAAGCAATAGCTGTTGCCCGGCCAATTCCAGAAGACCCACCCGTTACCAAAACCACTTTGCCATCGAACTCTCTCTGCGAGTTTTGAGGCTGGGGAGATGGAGCGGAATAAATTTCGGATACATTTGTCGAGGTTAAGTTAACAAGTTCCAGTTCGTTTTCCATAAAATTATTCCTAATTCAAGGCATTGAGATATACAAAATTGTATGGCGAGAATGCCAAATTGCAAAATTTTGCATTTTTTCAAGCAGATGCGATGGGTTATGAATTAAATTTAATTCATAACCCGTATGAAACAAGATATTTAGCCCACTGCTGCCAAAACTTTTCGTTCGCTAAGGGGTAGAGCGGGAGCAGGACCCAAAGCCACTTTACCCCAACGCATTAACATTGCTCCAGCTGTACCCGATGCGCCCCAAGTTGAAACTAAAGCCACATCATTCTCGCGCAATTTGCCCATTTGAGCGCCGTGGTACAAATTAGCCAGTGCCAAAACCGCACCAATGTTTGAGTAGCGAGGATGTAAATTAAGCGTTTTTTCTGGATCGATACCCAATAAATTTTGGCAGAAATCAACGTACCAAGCCGATGCAGTATTGAATGAAAAGAAATCTACATCATTTAAGGTTAAACCTGCAGTCTTCAAAACCCCTTCACAACCTGCCTTAATAAATTTAGCACTTTCTCGGATCACTTTGGAGCCTTGAATGCGAATGCAAACCTTCGTTTTATCGCCTTTGGGTAAAAATTCATTAAATACTGCACCGCAGGTCTCGCCGGTATGTAAAATTTTCGAGCAGATGATTCCTTGATTTTCTTGTTCGAGTTCGCTAATGACGACGGCTCCAGCACCATCGCCGAAAAACCAAGACAAAGTATCGTCTTCGTCGGCAAAACGGCTGTAGGTTGTAGACACGACAACCAATACATTGCGATACAAGCCCGATCGCACCATGGCTTCGGCGGACTGTAACGTTACCAAAGCACTCGAACAAGTGGATTCAATATTCCACGCGGCTCCGCGCAAGCCGAGATCTCGAGCGAGAAAAGAGGCATTGCCTGGAGCAATATCTTCGGGAAAAAGAGAGGCAACTAACATCAAATCTACATCTTCAACAGACATTTCTGCTGCACTCAGCGCATCGGATGCGGCTTGATATTCCAAAGTCAAAGAAGATTCTCCCGGTCCCAAAATTCGCCGTTCGACACCACCCCGAAAAGGATCTTGAATATAAGGAAGCATGGCTTTCGTATATTCGTCCGTCGGCTGGGATTGGCGAACGGAAAACAGTTTGCCAAAGTTCTTTTGTTCTGCCTGCTCGACCATTTCGGGATAGCGCTCTTTCCAATAATCATTCGTGCGAATTGTCTTCGGAAAACTTACAGCGATCGAACGAATTCCTACAGCTTTTTGAGTGGGCATAATGATAGTAGTCTCCTGATTGTCAGTCATTATTTCTTGATGTTTCGGACAGTGAAATCTCCGTTTTCTCAATGAGGGAGAGTATTTTCCGATGAATGGGGAGGAGCGAGTGCAATTGTCATTGTCACTTTTCAATATTGCACTTTTCTCTCTTCCTAATCGGAAAGAAGAGGTGATTTTTCCTAACTTCTTACCTATAGGAAAAAACCGAACATTTTATGTTATGACTAGTTAGCGATGGCAGCCGGGACATTTTTGCTGGCAACCTTATAAATATTCCGTTGCCGCAAAACCCGCTTCAAAATTTTGCCCGTGGGGTTTTTGGGGAAAGACTCGACGAATTCGATCGCCCGAGGCACTTTATAATTTGCCATCCGTTGTTCGCAAAACTCCCGCAATTCTTCCACCGTTACGGAACATCCTTCTTTAAGGCGCACGCTGGCTTTGACCATTTCTCCCCGCGTCGGGTGGGGAACGCCATAAACGGCGACTTCTGCAACTGCCGGATGCTGATAAAACACCCGCTCGACTTCGCTGGGATAGACCTTAAATCCAGAAAGATTGATCATATCCTTGAGACGATCGGCGATATAAAAATAGCCGTCTTCGTCCATCCAACCCATATCGCCGCTATAAAACCAACCATTTTTAATTGCTTTTGCTGTCGCTTCCGGACGATTCCAATAACCGAGCATCACATTCGGACCGCGAATGACCAGTTCGCCAATTTCTCCTAACGGAACTTCATTGTCGTTTTCATCGACGACCTTCATTTCCACATTGGGAATGGGCATTCCCACAGAACCAAACTTATACTGCATGGGATGATTGTAGGACGCAAAAGGAGATGTCTCGGTTAATCCATATCCTTCATAGATAACGTGACCGTGTTTTTGCTGCCAGCGACGCACGATTTCCGGACTCATCGGAGCCGCTGCACTGAAGTTGAAGCGAATGGAACTGAAGTCGTAGTCGGGGAACATTTCCAACATGCGGATGAACACTGTCGGCACCCCAAAGAACATGGTGATCTTTTCTGTCGTAATGGCTTCAAAGACCTTTTCCGGGACGAAACGCCGTTGCAAAACAATGGTAGAGCAAGCATTCAAACCCGCATTGAGAATGAAATTTTGCCCGAAGCAATGGAAGAGGGGGAGATAAAGTAAGAGCTTGTCATCGTGACGCATGCCGCAAGAATAATTGACGGAATACATGTTCGAGATAACGTTGGCATGGCTCAAAACTGCCCCTTTAGGAAAACCCGTCGTTCCCGAAGTGTAGAGAATGGCTGCCGGATCGTCTCGCTCCATTTTCTCGGCTTGCAAGTCGGGAGAAGAAGCGGCCATTAAATCGTGGAGAGATTGGCCGGTTGTCGCTTCTCCTTCGGCAATGAGAATGTGTTCGAGATAGGCGAGATCGTCGGCGGGAACGTGTTGGACGAGTTCTGCGGTGGTCACGATAACCGAAGCCGTACAGTCGTTGAGAATAAATTTAACTTCATCGCTTTTAAGGGCGGCACTGATGGAAACCGCGATCGCCCCTAACTTTTGAATGCCGAGATAGGCAATGATGAATTCGGGAATATTGGGCAGAAAGAGGGCTACGCGATCGCCCTTCTTCACATCTAGAGCGCGCAAACCGGTGGCCGCACGATTGACTCGCTCGTTTAATTCTTGATAAGTAAAGGTTTTGCCCTCAAACAGAATTGCAGATTTGTTAGGAACAAATTTTGCGCCTCGTTCGACGTTTTGAGCAATATTCATAACCATTGGTAACACCCCCAGGTTTTTATTGGATAGCATGACGATCGCGTTTTGCGGCGATCTTGGTAAATTCGGACTCAAGGCGAACTCTGAACTTGGTAACTCGGCGATCGCTCTCTTGTACCCCAATGGCGATCGCTCCTCTGTGAAAATTTGTCCGAATTTCTTGCTCTCTTTATATCTAATCGCGAGAGAGCCAATTCGTCATGTTTTGCCAATCTTCATTCTGAAGGGTTAGCAGTTTTAAGCATTGACCGATGGCGATCGCGGCTTGTGGGAAAACTTGAAGAGATGGGAAAAATGGACGACGAACTCGACGGTGAAGGGAATCCGTTGCGATGGGAGCAATTACCATGCCAATCTGCCGCCAATCTTCCGCATTCAAGCGAGCGATCGCCAGACATTGCCGACCGATTTCTTGCAGTTGTTGCGCTCGATCTCCTCTGAGAGGAAATGCGCTTTCGTCAAAAGTGAAGTAAGGTGCGCGTGCGGGCTTGAGATAGATGTTGTGCTGTACCATTGTTTGATTTGCAGAATATGGAGCTAGACGCAATGCGAGGCGGGACTTAGATACCCGAAAGGCTCGATAGGGTATCTTTCATGGCTTTAACAATTTTGCCTTCGGTGGCGATATCGGCAGCAATTAAGGCGATATGCTCGTTTAAGGCTTGATCGCAGTCGTTCCAGATGTAAGGGCGATCGCCACAAGCGGGTTTGCCAATGGTTTCCCGAACGGCATTGTATAAAGGTAACGTGGCAGGCGAGAGCAGTTCGGGGGAATTATAATGTCCGGCAATCAGATGGGTCCGCAAATCAACGGCTTGTACGGCAAACATTAACGAAATCGCCATGTATTGATGGAAAATTTCGATTGCCGTGCGGGCTAGGTTGGCAGAAGCAAATCCTTGGGAGTTCACATTTTGGTTGAACTGCTCGGCGTGGGTGGGATAGCGATCGGCGATGGAGTTGCCGTAGAAGGTTAATAAGGGCATCAAGGAATTACCGGCAATTTGCAATCCTTTGAGTCCCATATTGACTTTGCGCTCTGTATTCCCTACCAAGGAAGGAGTCAAACCGCCGCTAAATTCAGGAGCCACCAAGAGGGCAATTTGCACGTCGAGGTGCTTGGCCAGCAGTCCGAGAAGATGGCGGATGCGATCCATGCCGACTCCTACGTATTGACCGAGGAAGTTCCCGCAGTGATAGCTGTTGTCTTTTTCTACGTCAATCAGGGGATTGTCGGTGACGGAGTTGAGTTCGACTTCCATTTGTTGGGCCACATCGAGGATGCCATCGGCGATCGGCCCGATATATTGAGGCAGGCAGCGTAAGGAGTAACGATCTTGAATTAATTCACGACCGCGATTGTCGTGAGTCCCATCCAATTCATCCCGGCTTAACTCGGAACCCTCGAGAAGTTCGACCATTTTTTGTGCCGACCAACGCTGTCCGAAGTGAGGTTTGAGTTGATGGATGAAGGGATGGAAAGATTGGTTGGTCCCTCCCAATCCCTGAATCATCAAGGCATGAGCGCCCATTCCCAAAGAAAGCAAGACTTTAGCATCGCGAACGCATAATGAGGCAATTCCCGTCATGACCGAAGTGCCGTTGGTCATCGCCAATCCTTCTTTAGCAAGAAGATCGATGGGTTCGAGTTCCAACATTTCTAAGGCTTGCAGGGCGGACATTTCTCGACCGTTGTAGTCAACGGTAAAGCTCTCGTCTAACCCGATCGCCGCTCCTGTAATATGCGCGAGGGGAACTAAATCTCCGCTCGCGCCAATAGAACCAAATTCGCAGACATGGGGGGTAACCCCTGCATTAAGGAAGGTGGTCAAGCGCTCGATGAGTTCGGGGCGAATTCCCGATGCACCCTGCATGAGTGCGTTAACCCGCAAGAGCATGGCGGCGCGCACGTCGGCATCGGGCAAGCGCTTGCCCGCTCCCGCTTTCAAAAACCAAATTAAGTTGCTTTGCAATTCTGCTGCTTCTTCCGGGGCGATTGCTTGATTGGCCATGCCGCCGAATCCCGTGGTCACGCCATAAATGGGTTTGCCATTTTTGACAGCATTGTCGATATACTCTCTCGAAGCGCGCACCCGCGCTTGAACTTCTTCTTTTTGACTCAGATGGACTTGAACGCGATGGCGGGCAACATTGGCAACATCATCAATGGTCAAGCGCTTTTCACCAATAACAACATTACCCGATACAATACCCGATGCACTCCGAACAAATGGTAACGATGAAACTGAAATCGTCATTTTTTCTCTCCTAGAAGAAAGTTTTTCCTTTTTGATGTGATCGCAGTCACTTCCACTGCCTCTATTTCGGTGTTAGGGTAATGTTGTAGAAAATTAATGAAATATACGGCCAAGTTAGATCGATCGAGTTAGATCGATATAATTTATTTTATCTAGTCGGTCGGTATATCCATGATTTGAACATTCTAATTGAATATCCAAATCTAACACAAATCCCTAACAAACCTTATCTACAAACCCCCATTAATTGAACTCAAAAATTGAACTCAAATTGTTTGGAAAAATTATTTGGAAACTACTCTCTAAAAACTATTCTCTAGACTGGTTGGAATTCCATAGATTGGAATATAGCTAGATTGGAATATAGCTTAGACTGAATGGTTTAGAGGAGTAGACCAATTAACAAACAAATTGAGTAAGTAAAACTATGTATAGAGAAATCAGGACATAAAACTAATAAAGTTGATGGCAGTCTCATTATTGGCTTTAGCTGATTTATCTCTATAGCGTATTTATCTCTATAGCATACTTGCTCTTTTGAATTTTATAAACGTGTTCTTTTGAATTTCTTGTGTTCTGTTCAAAAGGACACTTTTTATTTGTTTGTTTTGTTCAAAAGAGCACTTTTTTGAAATAGAGGTAAATAGCAATTTACTTATTTGCTCATTACACTCAGAGTAACAGAGTCAGTGATTTCTGTCAATTGTTTCCGTGATTTTTACGTAATCTTCATGAAAAGAATATTCCTTCACACTTTCTTGTAATAAGAAATTAATGTGCCTAAATCCATAGGCATATCAAGTTTAGGTTTTGTGTTGATGGTTCATTTTTGAGGTTAAACTTACTTCAAACTTTGGGTTTTAATTGTGTAGGACTGTATCGGGAGATTATCCCAACAATACCTCCTCTTTCCGATTCTGCAAAATCAGACTGACCAAGACAGAAAATAATCTTCTTGATGCAAGAGTTGCTCCCGATTATTGGCAGCCAGAGATCGAGAGATTGGCCTTCTTTTCTGCGTGTAGATTGCTCTACGTATTTCCTCGCGGACAAGGAGCGCAATTGTAAAGACCCGTTAAATCAACCCAACTCAAAATATATGCACTTAATGTTGATTTAATGCAAAAGCCCAATACACGATATTCTATATGCTCATTCAACACGTTGTATTTGAGATATTGAATGTGAAAGAATTTTGAATTTGTGTATTTTTTAGCTGCCAAGGCAAATTTGCAGCCATTAACTTTTTGAATTACTGCAATTGCTTAGGTATTGTTACTGTCACAATATTGTAACAATAGCATTTTTACTGTCATCAATCAACGATTGCAGCTAAAGATATTAACTTTTACTTTTGAGAGTAAGAGCTGTGCCGAGAGTAAGGTTAAGTTTTGATAATTTTAAATTTTTCTCAAAACAGTTATTATATCTCATTATTCTAAAAATAGACAATATTTCATTGACAAAATTCAGGGAAAACTTATTAAATTTTCAGAATTAAACTTATAGGATAATTATCAAAGCCCAAAAAACTACTTAAGTGGCGATTGTACAGATTGTGAATTGTGAAGAGAAGAAGTACGCAACCAATCTATCGAAGATAGTTTGCGATTGAAAAAAAGTCTAGTAGAAGGAGGTTGAGTCTTTAGAGATTGTCGTTTTAGCTGCCTCTATTTTCAGTATTAGGGGAATGTCATAGAACAAAACCAGTTGCACTCAGAGCAACGGAGCGAGTGCTCCCTGTCCAAGGTGGTTTCGCGCTCTTTACGCGATTTTCAGCCAAGGTCTTTCGATCGCCAAGGCAAAAAAATATAGAGATGTCCGTAGGAATATCTCTATATACTTTTCTAGGGGCTCGAGGGGCGATCGCCTTAAAGCATTATGTTGCTGCAACGGGTTTGGGAGAAGCAGTTGGAGTAGAACCATTCGTTCCCATACCATTGCTAGAGGGAGATTCATCCTCTTTCTTATCTCGATGCCAAGAAACCGTCGGCAGAATTTGTTGTTTGTCAACGCGGTGTTTGTACTTGGCAGCAAAATTCAGGAGAGAATCGAGTAACGATTCATTGAGATAGTGGGGTTGCAAGCCCAAATCGAGAAGTTTGGTGTTCTTCGCGTTAAAATAATGCTCTTCTAACTCGACGCGAGGATTGGGAAGATTGTTAATGGTCACGTCCAATCCGATTGTTGCGCCTGCTTCCTTAACTTTTTGAGCCAAATCGGCAACGCTAAAGAGTTCCGTGAATTGGTTAAAAACACGGAACTGTCCGGGATCTGCGGGATTGGCGATGGCGAGTTCCATGCAGCGCACCGTATCGCGAATATCAAGTAAACCACGAGTTTGACCGCCTTTTCCGTACACTGTTAAAGGATGCCCGATAGCAGCTTGAATACAGAAGCGATTTAATGCCGTCCCGAAAACGCCATCATAGTCCAAGCGGTTGATGAGCATCTCATCCATTGCTGTCTCTTCAGTTTTCACCCCGTACACTATCCCTTGGTTTAAATCTGTAGCTCGCAGCCCCCAAATTTTGCAAGCGAAGTGAATATTGTGGCTGTCGTGAACTTTGGAAAGATGGTAAAAACTGCCGGGTTGTTTGGGATAAGGAAGCGTGTCTTTGCGCCCGTTGTGTTCGATCTCGATATAACCTTCTTCAATATCAATATTGGGAGTTCCGTATTCTCCCATGGTTCCCAACTTCACCAAATGACTGTCGGGAAACTCTTCTTTCATGGCATAGAGAATATTGAGCGTACCCACGACATTATTAACTTGGGTAAAGACCGCGTGTTCGCGATCGATCATGGAGTAAGGAGCCGCTCGTTGTTCGCCGAAGTGAACGATCGCTTCCGGTTCGAATTTTCGCAGTGCTTTAATTAAGAAATCATAATTGGTAATATCGCCAATAAATAAATCGATCGTTTTCCCGGTCAATTCCGTCCACCGTTGCAAGCGTTTCTGAATAGGGGCGATGGGGGTGAGGGTTTCGACTCCCAACTGACTATCCCAATGGCGACGGCTTAAATTATCGAGAATGCCGACTTCGTATCCTTTATTAGAAAGGTGGAGTGCTGTTGCCCAACCGCAATAACCATCACCACCGATAACCAGAGCTTTCATATTATTTCTCTAAACTGTATTTGCCGATACTGGGTAAATGTATCAGGTAATGGACATCTTTGGAATATTTTTGGAGTTCCCTCGCGCTCAACTCGGCAATTTAACATGTTTTTAGCGGGAAAAATCAGATTTTAAAGATTTTGTTCTCAATCCTTCTGCCTTTCCCCAACTGCCAATTCTCGCTACTCTAGAGGAAGGACAATGTTAGAGAAATACAGATTGTGGCTTTTACGATAGGGTTGCTGGGCTTGGGCACCGTGGGAACGGGAACGGCAGAAATTTTATTGAATTCAGCTGGGCGTAATGCTTTGCTCGCTGAAGTGGAAATTTATCGCGTGGGGGTTCGCTCTCTCGATAAACTTCGGGATATTGCTTTCCCTCGGGAAATTTTAACGACAGATTTAGAAGCAATTGTCAGCGATCCCCAAGTCGATATTGTCGTGGAATTGATTGGGGGAATCGAACCGGCACGATCGCTGATCCTCAAGGCGATCGCTTCGGGCAAGCATATTGTAACGGCGAATAAAGCGGTCATTGCCCGTCACGGGGACGAAATTTACAAAGCCGCAAATGAGGCGGGGGTTTACGTCCTCCTCGAAGCGGCAGTAGGAGGGGGAATTCCCATTTTACAACCTTTAAAACAGTCCCTCGGAGCTAACCGCATTCAGCGCGTGACGGGGATTATTAACGGGACGACTAATTATATTTTGACCCAGATGAAGGAAGCGGGGCGGGATTTTGGTGACGTGCTCGCAGAAGCGCAGCACTTGGGCTATGCCGAAGCAGATCCGACGGCGGATGTAGATGGATTCGATGCGGCGGATAAGATTTCGATTTTGGCTTCTCTAGCCTTTGGCGATCGCATTCGCTATGAGGATATCGAACGGGAGGGCATTCGTCAAATTAACACCACCGATATTACCTATGCCGATCGCTTGGGATTTGCCATTAAATTGCTAGCGATCGCTCAAAAAGATAGTCATACTCATAACAGTTTGCAAGTGCGCGTCGGACCCACTCTCGTCCCTTACAAACACCCTCTCGCGAGCGTGAATGGGGTGTACAATGCCATTTTTGTAGAGGGAGATCCCTTGGGACAGGTGATGTTTTTCGGCCCCGGTGCAGGGAAAGGGGCGACGGCGAGTGCAGTGGTGGCGGATATTCTCAATATTGTGGCGTTGCTCAAGAGTATTGATGCCAGTAAAGGCGCTCATCCTCTTTATGGCTGTTTCCATCAAGATTATGCTGCGGTTACGCCGATTGACGAGTTGGAAACTAAATTTTACGCTCGTTTCTTGTGCGGCGATCGTCCGGGGGTTTTAGGGCATTTGGGGACTTGTTTCGGAAATAATGAGGTGAGTTTGGAATCTTTGGTGCAAATCGGCTTTCAGGGAGATCGCGCGGAGGTAGTAGTGGTTACTCACGATGTCCGAGAGGGCAATTTCCGTAAAGCGGTCGATGCCATCCATGAATTTGAGTCCGTGGATGATATTAAGGTGGCGAGTATTTTACGGGTGTTTTAATTCAAAATGGCGATTGCGTTGTGGTTGGCAACCATTGCAATCGCTTTTCAAGGATTATCCTGTTTCTGGCAGTGAAGCGATCGCTATTGATGAACGACGATCGCCTCTCGGTTGATTTCGATGTAATCGCGATCGGGGAATAACTCGACTAAAGTTTCTAAATTTCATTCTCTTACTTTTTCTCGCTCTCGACGCTCTATCAATTTTTGTATGAATTGCTTTGTTTGTTTGTAAAGGGATTCGTCTTCTAGGATTTTGCGATCGTATAGTTCGTCTATTTTTCTTATAAAATCTTTGAGTAAATCTACTACTTCGCGCCCAAATAATATATGATAGTGTTTTATATTTTGTAGCAATTCAGAATCAATAAAGAACTCCTTAGTAGAAGTAAGTATTTGTAAACTTTGTTCAATTACCTTTTTGTCAAGGGTATTGATATAGTATTTAGATGGTACTTGATTTTGCTTAAAGAAGTGTGCAAATAAACTTCGTGATGTCGCAATAAGCCAGATCGGTATGAATTTACTATGATCGGGAAAGTATTCGCTTAAAATCGAAAGAAATACTTTGTACTTAGGGTGTTCGCTATTGATTAAATAATTATCAATAATAGACTGAATGGACCATGCTATCCAAATCGAATTTCTACCATTTTCAGGAGGTTGAGACCTTAAGCATTTTTCCCAGTTATCAACATCTTGAATATTATGAATACACAGCGTCCACATGATATCTCTCATCACCTTCTTTGTAGTATTTGTAACATCTGACCAATTAATATCATTATTTGTAACAGCATAAGATAATAAATCATATAACTCTGCTGTTTGACCGCCAAGTTTTCTAATTGTTAAGTTTGTTATTGGCAAATCCAAATCCCTCATTTTTGGGACTTCCCATAATTCAGAAGTAAGAGATGAGGTTGATATATAAAATGAACTATCTATAGCTACATAAAAATCATATTCTTTGTCTAGAAGATCCCGTAAAAACTTAATACGAATTATTGAAGGTATATTATCATATTGATCGTAAAGAAGTCCATAAGCAAGCTCATGACTTTTATGCTCATTACATTTATCAAGAAATTCCTCAACATCAGCAACAGAAGCTAGACCAGCCCAAAGAAAAATAATAGTATTCCACCGATCGCTATCTCGATTCTCAAAGAGAGTCCAGCGATCTATCCTTCGTCCCGACTCGTCTCGCCGATCGCCTTGTACAATCGTTTCCGCTACTAAATATTCTGCCACGCTTTTATGAACGAAACTATAAATACCGGGTCCGACAATTAACCCCGATCGCTCTCTCAACGTATCTACAACTTCCCTTATCGGTAACTCTATCTTCATTTCATCGAGCAATTTCGCAATTAGACTCAATATTTCCTCTTCATCGAGTTGGTCTGTTTCTTGTAAGTGCATCGATAATGCAAGACCTTGCAAAATTTTGCGTTTTTGTTCTGGAGAAAGTTGTATGCTAGTTGCGGTCACTTTGCGGCGATCGTCCCATAATCCCAACATTCCTTCAACATAACGCTCATACAGCTTAGAACGTCCGCTAGGAAGGCGACCATCTAAATGATGAACCATTAACAAAGTTGATAATAAAAGCGGATTTCCCGTTAATGGTTCAATTGTCGGATCGTTGCGCCACTCTTGTGCGAGTTTATGCGCGTCAATTTCCCGATCGCCATCCACTAATAAAGGTGTATGCTGATACCAGCGTTGAATATAATCTACAATTCTTGATTCGTCAAAAGGTTCGACCGACCAACTCAACCACTCATCACCCAAACTCCCTAAATGTTCCGTCGTTAAAGATCGAGAAGTCAAAACAATCGGACAATTCTGCGCCGCAATCTGTAACTCTAGAATCCAATTTCGTACCGTGTCGCGAGAACTGGGTGCAATTTCATCAAACCCATCTAAAATAAAAATAACCTGCTTTTTTTCGAGCCATTGATGCAGGCGATCGCTTGTGATTTCATCTTTTAAAACATCCCCTACTATCTTGCGAATGAGATCGTTTAAAGAGGGCAAAGAATCGCCAGTTAAACCGCGTAATTCAACGCGAACTCCAATCCCTTCCCAGCGATCGCTCAATACCGTTTCTCGTTGCAACCATTTTGACCAAGTAGATTTGCCTGCACCGGGTCCGCCAATTAAAACTGCTCGGTTTTTCCAACCGATAAAGCGATCGAAACTATCATTTTCTGTCTCAATAATCTCATTTTTACCCTGCTCGATCTCCTGATAAACGAGTTGGGGATGAACGAAAAAATTAGCGAATTTTCCTGCAACCGGACGATCTGCTCTCAAACCCGTTAAATCGAGTTCGATCCCGATTTTTTGGGCGACAATACGGCGAGCATTTCTGAGGGTTTTATCGGCTTGTTGAGAGGATTCTATGGCTAAAGCATCCACCTTTGCAAAAAGCGATCGCAACTCTTCCACGATCTCATCAAAACGTCGAAAATTTTCTCGCCATGCTTCGCCTTCCCATTCCGTTACTGCTGCTGGAATTTTACACAATAGCGTGGCAATTCGAGGACATAAAAGTGCATAAACTTCCTTTAACCCTTCGTCAACGACAACTTCAGGAAAAGGGCGATCTTTGTATAAATTATCAAAAATCTGTTGACCATTTAAAGAGCCTTTAAATAACTGTTCTGGAGTTTCAGCCAGAGGGCGAAGTTCCTCAACACAGGTTTGCATTAACAATCTTTGCTGATGCTCTGTTATATTTTCTTGAGAGAGAAAGACTTGCAACAGTTGTGCAACTTCTGCTGTAGCAATTTCAACACGATTTTTGATTTTGAGGCGCTGTACGAATTTTACCGATTGGAAAGCACTGGATTGTAGGGCATTCGCAAAAAGACTGCTAATCACACTAAAGGCAAATTCTTCTCCTATCATTGGAAATTATCCGTTAATTGAGAAATACGCTTGTATCTTCTCTCTGTTATAGCAAAATATACAACAAAACGGCAGCACTCCAAAAGACACGGTGCGATCGCATTAACTATACGATGGTATTTTTAAGCGATCGCACTCAATCCCCCCCCTTTATGGCAAAAAGCGCGTTACGATCGCCCCGATTTCTTGACCCCAATGTTCTTGGGGATAATGTTTGGCTTCCGGTAATTTTTCTAACTGAATATTACGGTTTGCTTTTACCAAACTTTCCACCGCATCGAGTTTTAACCAAGGGTCTCCTTCTCCCCAAATAATTTGCGCGGGTTTGTCCCATTTTTCCAAACCGTTTTTAATTTCTTCCGTTGCTTTGGGGAGGCGAAGATTTTGGACGGTGGCGTTTAATGCCCTCCCCGCAGCCGATTCTTTGAGGAAGGGACGGCGATAAATATCTAAATCGTCATCTTGGACGACGAAACCACTTCCCCCTTCCAACGTGCGATCGATTAACAAAGGATCTTGGGTTAGCATGTCCCCCACGTAAGGAATGCCCCATTGACGCATTTTCCAAGGTAATTTTGCTGTCGGATCGAGAGGGGTATTAAAAATCAGCAAACTTTCAATGCGATCGCTGTTTTGTAAGGCATATTGCAACCCTACAGACCCCAAATAGCCTTGTACCCCTAAATGAATCTTATCTAACTCCCAAGCGTCCAGTAATTTGCCCAAAACGTCGATATAGGCATCGGGGGTGTAAGCAAATTCCCGTTTTTCCGGCTTATCAGAAAACCCATGACCGATCCAGTCGGGGGCGATCGCCCGATAGCCGCGATCGCAAAGTTGGGACATCAATACTCGCCAGCTATAACTTTGGGACGGAATGCCGTGTAAAAAAACGATGGTGGCGCGATCGCTCTCGCCTTCCGGTTTCTCTTCTCGATAAAACCATTCCAGCGAACCCACGCGAATAGTCTCTTTTATTAACACTCTTTTTCGATTCTCCTCAATAGATTGCAGTATAAGGGAAATAAGCGCTTAAAGTTGTCGCTGTTTCCCGATTTCGTAAACCAACGAACAAACTGGCCCGATTTTGTCCGTAAATTAGTATATAAACCATTCTTTAAGTATTGTTAACCGAGGAGCACAAGGCATGAACGCAGCAGAACAAGTCAGAAGTGTTAAGGTCGCAAGCAAAATTGCTGCCGTGGTGAACTTGTTTAAGGCTGAGTTTCCCGATTCTAAAGCCGATCTCAAACCTTGGTGCAACGACCCCGATACTCGAGATTGGTTGGATCCCGATTCTATCGATATTGGCTTTCACTTTCCCGGGTGGAGTCCTCGTCTCCAAGGACGCAGCATTCTCGTCCAGATTCGCTTTTATCAAGACCCCCTCGAGGATTCTTATCAAGTGATTGGGATGGAAACTGCCGCCTTTAACCATCAAGGGGAAGCCTGGCGATTGTCCACGATCGCTAACTGGCAATTTGAAGGAAAATACCTCCCCGCTACTGATGTAGCAGAGAGGTTAAAAGGCTTTTGTCGTCAGGTATTTGAATTATTTCGGAATGGGTAATTACGAATTGTTAAAGTGCCACTTTAACGGGGGTGCGATTGGGTTTGAGATCGAAATTGACGGGTTTGAAGAGCGATCGCCCGGTCATTTCTTCGGGTTGGGGCAAACCTAAAATTTGTAAGATAGTGGGGGCGATATCGCTCAGGCGACCGTCTTCTCGCAACTGGGCGCTCGCTCCGTGACCGGGAATTTTCAGTTTTTCCCCTTCAATTAAAATTAATGGCACGGGATTAGTCGTATGGGCCGTCCAAGGTTGGCGTTCCTCATCCCACATATATTCGGCATTGCCATGATCGGCAGTAATTAGCATCGTACCGCCAACTTTGCTGACGGCTTCCACAAGACGACCGATACAGCGATCGACGGTTTCAATCGCTTCGACAGCTGCTTCCATATTCCCCGTATGGCCTACCATATCTGGGTTGGCATAGTTCATCACCACGAGGGAGTAAATCCCTTTTTCAAGGGCTGCAATGGCGGTATCCGTTACGGTTGTCGCAGACATGGCAGGGGCTCGATCGTAAGTTGCCACCATCGGACTTTGAATCAATTCTCTGTCTTCTCCCGCCAAGGGATTTTCCAAACCGCCATTAAAAAAATAGGTGACGTGGGGATATTTTTCCGTTTCGGCGGTGCGAAATTGTTTTAAGCCATTATCGGCAATCACTTCTCCGAGAATATTTGTCAGGTTTTGGGGCGGAAAGGCAACGGAAACGGGCAGTTTGGGATCGTATTGGGTAAAGGTAACAAAGTGTAAGGGTTGAACTAACTCTCGTTCAAAACCGTCAAACTCCTCTTGCATAAAGGCTGCGGTTAATTGACGAGCGCGATCGGGACGAAAATTAAAGAAAATAATCCCATCTCCTGCTTCTATCGCTCCTGGGGCAATTCGGGTCGGCGGGATAAATTCATCAGTGGTTTCCTTTAAGTAAAAATACTTAAGCATTTCTACTGCGGTTTTTCCACTTAACTCACCATTTTGGGTCATGAGATCGTAAGCCTTATGAATGCGATCCCAACGGCGATCGCGATCCATTGCATAGTAGCGACCGCTAATCGTTGCAATGCGTCCGATGCCGATCGTTTTAATCGCATCTTCAATCTTTTGTAAGGCGTTTGCACCTTCAGTCACCTTCGTGTCGCGGCCGTCGGTAAACGCATGGATACAAACATCGTCAATGCCTTGCGCTTTGGCTGTTTCTAACAAACCGATTAAATGCAGTAAATGGGAATGTACGCCGCCTTCAGAGCAAAGACCAAATAAATGTAATTTCGTACCGGCTTTCCTAACTTTTTGGCAAATTTCCACTAAAGCGGGATTGCGCTGAATGGAACGATCTTCGACAGCATCGGAAATGCGAACCAATTCTTGGGGAACGACGCGACCCGCACCGAGATTCAAGTGTCCGACTTCCGAGTTTCCCATTTGACCGTCTGGCAAACCGACATCTTTTCCCGAAGTTCGGATTAAGGTTCGCGGATAGGCCTGCCAGAGACTATCCATAATAGGGGTTTTCGCAATTTCGATCGCGTTTCCATCGCTTGCTTCGCGATAACCCCAACCATCTAAAATGACGAGTACCGCAGGAGATACGGAAGAAAGAGATGAATTTCTAGACATATTCGGACTTTTAACCTCTACACTGGATGAGCCATTAAGTTGATAAACGTATTGCTCGCTCACTCATTTAATCGGCAGTTAAGAATAGATATCGGGACGAGTAAGCATATTGATTGTACATTACTCGTTCCTTCCTTTCTAGCACGGTGCGATCGCCCCTTATCGAGAGAAAAAACACTCACTCCCAAAGTAATCGATCGCCATCAGGGTTTGCTTTAACGGGAAAAAGAAGTGTTGTTAATCTCCTTTGAATCAGTCCATAGTTTGTAGCAAACGTTTTAAGAAACTATTCGTAATTGCTTCACATTTCCTTTACACTCTGCAAAGAAAGTTAGTAAGGCATTACTTCTAATAATCTTTTAGCACGATCGATTCGGTATCAATTGGAAATTATTTTCTTAAGCTATTGATTTTTATTGAAAAATCATCAAAATCAAAAAACACCATTTGCGAAATGTAAATTTTTGTATTCTAAAGGGTACGACAATTACAAATCTAGGTTAAACTAGCGTTTACTTTAGTTACATATAATTTCTAATGACAATAGGTTCAACTGAAAATCGCGCTATCTTGGTTAACTCTTGGAATGAGTGGGACGATCTTGAAGAAATTATCGTAGGTATTGCAGATTATGCCTGTTTTGAACCAACCGAACCCGGAAATCATCCTCAGTTAAGAGATAAAAAGTTAGCAGAAATTATGTCCTTTCCAACCGGGCCAAAAAAACAAAAAACTACTGATAAAGCTAATGAAGAGCTAGCCGGACTAGTTGCGTTGTTGGAATCTCAAGGGGTTATTGTTAGAAGACCTGAAGTCTATGATTTTCGTCAATCTCTGAAAACCCCTTATTTTGAGGTTGTCAATCAATATTGTAATGTTTGTCCGAGGGATGTAATGATTACATTTGGGAATGAAATTGTTGAAGCGACTATGTCAAGGCGGGGTCGCTTTTTTGAATATCTTCCCTATCGCAAATTGGTTTACGAATATTGGGATAGCGATCCTACAGTCGTTTGGACTGCTGCACCCAAACCCACCATGTCAGACGAAATGTACCGCGAGGATTTTTGGGCGTGGTCCTTAGAAGAAAGATTTGCGTCCATGCACAATTTTGAGTTTTGCGTGACTCAATCTGAAGTGATTTTTGATGCGGCAGATTGCAGTCGTTTTGGACGGGATATTTTTGTTCAAGAATCCATGACCACAAACCGAAAGGGTATCCAATGGCTGAAAAGACATTTAGAACCCAAAGGATTTCGCGTTCATGCCGTTCATTTTCCTCTCGACTTTTTCCCTTCTCATATTGATTGTACCTTCGTTCCCCTACGTCCCGGCTTAGTGTTAACCAATCCAGAAAGACCCATTCTTGCCGAGGAAGAAAAAATATTTCGCGATAGTGGTTGGGAGTTTATTTTTGCACCGCAGCCCACTTCCAACAATGATGAAATGCCTTTATTTTGCCAATCGAGCAAATGGTTATCCATGAATGTTTTGAGTATATCTCCAGAGAAAGTTATTATTGAGGAACGAGAAAAACCATTACAAGCACTCTTAGAGAAACATGGATTTGAAGTTTTTACTATTCCTTTCCGAAATGTCTTTGAATTTGGCGGTTCTTTACATTGTGCCACTTGGGATATTCGTAGAAAAGGAGATTGCGAGGATTATTTTCCAGCTTTAAATTAAAACTTATCGGCAGTGGTTTTAACGGGCTGGTTGATTAGGGTGATATATAGACCGAGTAAGATGATTAGCAAAGCAATCCAATCTAATAAATCTAGTTGTTCTCCAAAAATTGCCCAACCCGCGCTCGCTACTAAAATAGGTTCGAGTAGAAGCAGAAGGGAGATAAATCCAGATGAAAATTGTTTGAGACTATAAGCCAGAAAAACTTGACCCAATATTTGACAAACTATCGTCAGAGAAATAACAAATATCCATCCCTTTATTGAAATGGGAAATACTCTCTCTTCAGTCAACAAAAAAATCGGAAAACTTGCTAAAGTCCCCAGTCCGCAACACCAGAACACGATCGCGATCGAATCTAATTTGGTTCTCAATTTTTCTAGAGTTAGCAAATATGCGGCTTCCAAAACTGCAGCGAGCAAAGCGGCAAGATCGCCTTGGATTTTTCCCGCCCCCATTTGCAGATCGCCCAAAGTAATAATTCCCGTACCAGCGATCGCGATAATTACGCCTATCAAGAATTTCTTGCTAAATTGCTGTCCCAAAATAATCCAAGCAAAGAGACAGGTAAAGATAGGTTTTAAACTAATCAATAGAGTTGACATGGCAACAGTCGTTTGACTAATCGACCAAGCCCATGAAATTTGCAAGCCGAGATAACAAGCACTCATTGTTAGCAACAACCACCAATCTCGACCGAGATTTTGCTCCTGTTGCGGAGGGTTTTCCGGGGAAATTTTCTGACGGACGATCTGAAGACCTTTCCAAAATCCAAAGACAAGAGTAGCAAGCGCCAAGCGATCGAATACCGTCGCATTAGGACTGATTTCCTCTTCACACAAACGAATAAAGATAGCTGCCGCAGAATAGGTTAACAAAGCGGCAAATAAGGTAGAAATCGCGATTAGATTTCCGATCGGCCATTCATTTTCTTGGGAAATTTTTAACTGTTCTGTCATTAAAATTAAAAAGATACCGCAGAATCACAGCGATTATTTTTGGATAATGGGAGCGAGAATCGTTTTAAATTTATAATATTGGCAATCTGAGGGTGGATCGACCCGAACAATTTTCATATCGAACCGAGAAAATTGAGCTTTTTGAAGATAAGGGATTTGAGTTTGCTCGAACAGTTTGCGATCGTCTGGATATTGGCTTTTAAGATTGCCCCAAGATGTTAAGTTACAGTAGGTTATAATTCCATCGGGCTTCAGGAGGCGATAAGCATGCTTGAGAAAGCGAAATTGGTGGGTATGCAGATCTTCTTCAGCAATAGGATAGGTATCGTAAAGAATCCCATCAAAGCTCCCATCGGGTAGAGTCGGAACGACTTCTTCCCACATTCCCAATAAGGGCGTAACTTTCTGGGTTGCTGTTTTTTGAAATTCTAAGAGGCGTTGAAATACTCCTTCATTGGCTTCAATAATAGTATGTTCGAGAATAGGAAAACTTTGTACGAAAGAAGCAGAAATTCCCATACCAAAACCGACTTCTAAAACTCGCCCTCTATTGCTTGTCGCGATTGCAGCGAGTTCTTTCATATAGGGGGTTTCCCAGCGTTCCATCACGGGATGACCCAAAATCGTTAGCTTTTCGTCTTCCTCAGAATATTCAGCTGATGCGTTATTCCAATCAGCTTTGCTGTCTCCTTTGGGAATATAGCCATTTATGGGTTGGTTCATAACTAAATAGGGAACTTATACGACTCAAAATCAAAGCGCTTCTAATTATAGACTAAATTGTTAACGGGAAAGAGAAAATAACTTAATTTTCCTCGCCCCTTTGAGAGCGAAAAAGAACATTTGAGGAGAGCGATCGCCTCGGGAGAAACGATTTTTCTCAAAGCAAGGCGATCGCTAAATCCTCAACCTAATGTAGGGACGTAGCATGCTAAGTCTCTACTAATACGGCCACTTCCACTCGCGAACTTCGGGCTTATCGATCCCGTGCTCGAAAGCATAGTGAGTATTTTCGATGATGCTATTTTTCATGCGCTCTTTAACATAAGCCGCGCGAGATTGCAACTGAGGCACGCGATCGATCACGTCAATGACTAAATTAAAGCGATCGATTTGGTTTTCCATCGCTAACTCTAAAGGCGTGTTAATATTACCTTCTTCCTTATAGCCTCGCACGTGAATGCGTTCTTGATTGGTGCGACGATAGGTTAACTTGTGAATGAGCCAAGGATAGCCGTGGAAATTGAAAACGACGGGCTTGTCGGGGGTAAACAAGGTATCGAAATCATAATCCGATAAACCGTGAGGGTGTTCGCTTTCCGGCATGAGGGTTAACAGATCCACCACATTAATAAAACGCACTCGCAGATCTGGGAATTCCTCCAGTAAAATTGCCGTTGCCGCCAAAGATTCCATTGTGGGAATATCGCCGCAACAGGCCATAATCACATCGGGTTCGTCGGGATCCTTGCCGCGATCGTCGTTACTTGCCCACTCCCAAATCCCGATGCCTTTGGTACAGTGAGCGATCGCCTCGTCCATGTTCAAATATTGCAGGTGCATCTGCTTGTCAGAAACGATGACATTGACATAATCGCGACTCCGCAAGCAATGATCCGCGACAGAGAGCAAGCAATTGGCATCGGGGGGGAAGTAAACGCGAACGACATCAGGACTCTTATTCACCACCAAATCAATATAACCGGGATCTTGGTGACTGAAACCGTTGTGATCCTGTCGCCAAACCAAAGAGGAAAGCAAAATATTTAAAGAAGAAACCGGGGCGCGCCAAGGCACTTCCTTTTTGCAAATATCCAACCACTTCGCGTGCTGGTTGAACATGGAATCGACCACGTGAGCAAAGGCTTCATAAGTATGGAAAAAACCGTGACGACCGGAGAGGAGGTATCCTTCCAACCATCCCTGCAATGTATGTTCGCTGAGCATTTCCATCACTCGCCCGTCGGCGGCCATTTCGCTGCCGTCTTCGTCTTCGGGGAGATAATCGGCCATCCAAGCCTTTTTCGTCACTTCATAGACGGACTGGAGGCGATTGGAGGCGGTTTCGTCGGGTCCGAAGATGCGGAAATTTTCCATATTTTTCCCCATGACTTCCCGCAGGAAATAACCCAAAACGCGAGTATTTTCCACTTCCACCGTCCCGGGTTTGGGAATCTCGATGGCAAACTCGCGGAAATTTGGCATCCGCAAGTCCTTCCGCACCCGACCCCCGTTAGCAATGGGATTGTCGCTCATGCGGCGGTGTCCTTTGGGGGCGATCGCTTTGAATTCCTTCATTAACGTCCCGTTTTCGTCGAAGAGTTCTTCGGGTTTGTAACTCTTCAACCACGTTTCCAACATTTGCAGATGTTCTGGATTGCTGTGCATTCCCCCCATGGGAACTTGGTGCGATCTCCAGAATCCTTCGGTTTTATGACCGTCTACTTCTTTGGGTCCGGTCCAGCCTTTGGGCGATCGCAGGATTATCATCGGCCAGAGAGGACGCTTGGGAACTCCCGTAGTGCGAGTTTCTGCTTGAATGGCGCGAATTTGACTGATGCACTCTTCCATCACCGTCGCCATCTTTTGGTGCATCGCTTCGGGTTCTTCTCCCTCCACCACATAGGGGGTATACCCATAACCCCGGAAGAGATTGTCCAATTCTTCCGAGGAGATGCGGGCCAGAATAGTGGGATTGGCAATCTTGTAACCATTGAGGTTAAGAATCGGTAAAACCGCTCCATCGCGAATGGGGTTGAGAAACTTGTTCGAGTGCCATGCTGTAGCGAGAGGCCCCGTTTCCGCTTCCCCATCCCCAACAACGCAGGCGACCAGTAAATCGGGATTGTCAAAGGCCGCCCCGTAAGCGTGAGAGAGACTGTAGCCCAATTCCCCGCCTTCGTGGATGGATCCCGGAAGTTCCGGGGTGCAATGACTGCCAATGCCTCCCGGAAAGGAGAACCACTGGAAGAGCTTTTTCATCCCTTCCTCGTCCTCGCTTTTGTCCGGATAAACTTCCGAATAAGTGCCTTCGAGGTAAACCGGACCGATAACCCCCGGCGCGCCGTGACCGGGTCCTGCCATGAAAATGGCATTGAGATCGTATTTATTAATCAGTCGATTGAGATGGATATAGCTAAAACTTAAGGCGGGAGAAGCGCCCCAGTGACCCAATAAACGACGCTTGACATGCTCGGCTTTGAGAGGATCTTTGAGTAAGACATTATCCCGCAAATAAATCATGCCGACAGCCAAGTAATTGCAGGCGCGCCAATAGGCATGGATTTTCCGAAGTTCTTCTTGAGAGAGGGTTTCCGAGATAGCGGTGGAGGGGATGGGTGTTTGTGTCATGGCAATGAAATTTAATGAGAATGAGATGAATGGAGACAATTGCGCCAGAGAAATTTCGCACGATTGCCCATGAGTTCTGATGGAGAGTTTAAGAAAAGGTTATCGGTAAAAATCGCAATCTTTGTGTATTTGGTTACAATAAAAATCTATAAACGATCGCGATATCATCGCCATATTTTTTCTATTTTTTTAAGTTTATCGATTCTTCCGAAAGAAAGATGCCATAGCAATAAAACAGTTGTTTAATTTGTTGTTTTTTTGTCTTTCCTTGCTATAAAATCTAAAGTAAAGATATGATTATAAGTAATCCATATTTTCTTTATCTTGATAAAGCCAAGTTGCATCCCTCTCTAGTTAGAAATTAAACTTAATCCATCTTTTTTATCCGAGCGATCGCCGGTCATTCATTCGTCATGAGCTTAAAAATCTACTTTTTACGCCACGGAGAAACAGCCTCCTCGCAAACAGGAACCTATTGCGGTCGCTTGGATATTGATTTGACCGCAGAAGGGGTACAAATGGCAGAAGACTTTGCCGAGGCTTATCAAGAGATTTCTGGGCAAGCCATTTATGCCAGTCCCTTGCAACGGACGATCGAAACGGCAAAACCCCTGTGCGATCGCCTCGAGATGAATATCCAACGCCGACAGGGACTCAAAGAGATTTTTTATGGGGAATGGGAAGGAAAAAGCCCGGAAGAGGTGAACCGGGATTTTCACGACGAATACGTGCGCTGGTTGGCGGATTCGGGGTGGAATGCCCCCACGGGAGGGGAAAAGGGCATCGATATCGCCCGCCGCAGTTCGGAAGTCCTCGAAGAAATCGAACAAACCTATAAGAGGGGGAATGTTTTAGTCGTTTCCCATAAAGCCACCATTCGCATTATGCTCTGTTCCCTGCTGGGAATTGACGCGGGGCGATTTCGCGATCGCATTGCCATGCCCGTGGCGTCTGTCAGCATTGTAGAAATGGCCGAGCGGGGTCCCCTGCTGCACAAAATCGGCGATCGCGCCCACCTGCGGGCAGAATTGCGTCAGAGGGAAGGAACCTAATGAAAATTTTAATTCTGAATGCCGGTTCGAGCACGCAAAAAAGTTGCCTCTATCAAATTGATGGGACTTTACCGGAACGCCCGCCAGAACCGTTGTGGGAAGGGACGATCGATTGGGGGCGATCCGATGGCGCTCAATTAAGCGCTAAAGCGGGCGATCGCCGATACAAAATTGCCCTCGAGACGGAATCGCGATCGCGCGCTCTGTCGGGACTTCTCGATACCCTCACCCGAGGAGAAACTGCCATATTGACAGATTTAGCCGAAATCGATATCGTCGGGCATCGGGTAGTACACGGCGGCACGGAATACAGCCAACCCACCCGCATTACCCCGGAAGTCAAAGCCGCGATCGCCAAGCTCATTCCCCTCGCCCCCAGCCACAATCCCGCCCATTTAGAAGGCATCGAAGCGATCGAGCAAGCCTTGGGGAACATTCCCCAATTGGCCGTCTTCGATACGGCCTTCCACAGTCAAATTCCCCTCGCCGCCGCCACCTATCCCATCCCCTACGATTGGCTGGATAAAGGCATTCGCCGCTACGGTTTCCACGGCATCAGCCACGAATATTGCGCCCGTCGCGCCGCGCAAATGCTAAATCGCCCCCTCGAGTCCCTCAAACTCATCACCTGTCATTTGGGCAATGGGGCTTCTTTGGCAGCCGTCGCCGATGGGAAGAGTATCAATACCACAATGGGCTTTACCCCCCTTGAAGGGCTGATGATGGGAACTCGCTGCGGCTCTATCGATCCCGCGATCGGCATTTATCTAATGCGAGAGGAGAAATTGAGCGTCGATGGCCTCGATCGCCTGCTCAATCGAGAATCGGGATTAAAAGGAATTTTGGGAACGTCGGGAGATATGCGAGATGTATTGGCAGAAATGGAAAAGGGCAGCGATCGCGCTCGCTTGGCCTTTGAGATGTATATCCATCGCTTAAAAATGGGAATCGGGGCAATGGTTGCCAGCCTCGGAGGATTGGATGCTTTGGTCTTTGCCGCGGGGGTTGGGGAGGGTTCTGCTGCCGTGCGAGAGGCAACCTGTCAGGGGTTGGAATTTCTGGGAATTACCTTGAATGGGGAGAAAAATCGCTACGATCCCATTGATGCAGATATTGCCCCAGTTGATGCGAAAGTTCGGGTTTTGGTCGTCCATACCCAAGAGGATTGGGCGATCGCCGAAGCCTGCTATCGCTATGTACATCAGTAGAGACGTAGCATACTACATCTCTACCCAGTTAACAAATCTTTTCGAGGATGGGTTGGCTCTGGCAGAATAATTATTAAGCTCCCCGGCCAAAAGGAAAATTCCTCGTTACATTGAATGAACTTGAATGTAATGCCAAGATTAAATTAAGAGCAGGGAAACTAGACCTTGAAGGCTGTAGTCCGATATTAAGGGTGCAAGATTTTCCAGACTGCACGACCGACCTCTCTCTTGGTGCGCGTTCCCTCCCCCCTTATCCCCCCAGTGGAGGGATTTAGGAGGGGCACTGGGGTCACACCGCCCGTTCCTTACATCCCGGTAACCGACCATGAAAGTTATGAACATCAATGTCAAAACAGTCGGCGACATCACTGTTGTCGAACTGATCGGGGAAGTCGATGCCAATACCGCGCCCGAGGTACAACAGCAAGTTTTGCCTCTGGCCCTTCCTCAAAGCAAAATTCTTCTCAACATGAGCGAAGTCCCCTATATGTCCAGTGCGGGGTTGCGAATGTTGCTCTCTCTCTACCGACAAGCCAGTGCCAAAGACGGCCAGTTAGTTCTCGTTGGTTTAGCTCAAGAAATCTACCGCACCATGTCCATTACCGGATTTCTCAACTTCTTTACCACCTGCGAAACGCAAGAGATCGGGTTGGAACTTTTGCGCTAGAAGGAGAAAATAGGAGCGCCCCCGATCGCGATGCCAGCATGACAGAGGACGAAAGACAAGCAGAACAAGAGCGAGAACTGCAACGGCTGCGGCGACAAGTTGCCGAAATGGCCATGGAAAAAGCCGCTTTTGAGGCGCAACGCAAACTGCTCGAAGGGTTTATCGCGATCGCTCGTTCCCCGTCTCAAAACGAATTGCTCAATCAATTTCTCCGACAAACCTTGGACATTTCCGCCGAAATGACCGGAGCGGAAAAAGGCAGTCTTTTTTTACTGGATGCTTCGGGCAAAATTCAAGATGCGATTCTCACCCGCGAGGATGCGGATCCCGACGGGCGATTTCGCCTCTATAACAATATTCTCGATCGCGGTTTGGCGGGATGGGTGTGTCAGCAACGAAAAATTGGTTTGATTGTGGATACGCGGGATGACGATCGCTGGCTGCAATTTCCCGATCAGCCTTATGTGGTGCGATCGGCGTTGGGCATTCCCATTCTCCGGCGAGAGGGGCTATTTGGCTTGTTAACGCTCCTTCACTCCCAACCCAATCACTTTGGCTTTGATGAGGTCAGTCTCATGCAGGCGATGGCGGATCAATTGGGAATTGTTTTGGAGAATGCCCAACTTTACGGCCAGTTGCAGCACTATACCGCCACTTTAAACGACGAGTTGGAGAAAGGGCGCAATATTCAACTCAACTTTTTGCCCGAGCGCATTCCTCAGTGGTCGGGATGGGAAATTGCCGCTTTTTTTCAACCCGCCAGGCAAGTCGCGGGAGATTTCTACGATATTTTTGCTTTACCGGGGGAACAAGTAGGCTTGGCGATCGCCGATGTTTGCGATAAGGGGGTGGGGGCTGCCTTGTTTATGGGTTTATTTCGCAGTTTAATTCGCATTTTTTCCGGGCAGACTAATTTAGAAGGGTTGAGCTTTCGCGGGGATTTAACGGCGAGTTTGTACGTGGAACTGTCAGAACTCGACGAGGACGGCTTACCCCTTTCGGGGAATTTTGGCGAAACCGTCAATCCCGCCCATCTCAACGCCCTGAGAGCCATTCGCCTGACTAATGACTACATTGCCATCAATCACGGGGATTTGGGAATGTTTGCCACCCTCTTTTTTGGGGTTTTAGACCCAAATTCGGGAATTCTAACTTATATCAATTGCGGTCACGAATCTCCCCTGCTCCTCGATCGCCGTGGCAATGTTCGCGAAGAACTCAGAGCGACGGGTCCGGCGTTGGGTTTATTGGCGGGGATGACCTATCGAGTGCGTCAAACTCATTTCGATTTCGGCGAGGTTTTACTGGGGTATACCGATGGGATTACAGAAGCTCGGGCGGCAGACGATCGCTTTTTTTCTTTGGCAAGATTGGAAGAAGTTTTCTCTATGGGAATTTCTTCGGCTCAAGGGCTTCTACAGGACATTGCCGATCGCGTCCGGGAATATGCAGCCGGTGTCGAACAGTTTGACGACATGACCGCGATCGCGGTGCGTCGCAAGGAGGAAGCATGAGATCGTTAACGGTAACAGGAACTCTCGAGGCTTTGGGAGCGATCGCCGGTTATGTTAAGGCGGTGGCGGAACGAGCGGGGTTGGATCGCCAAGCCGCTTATAATTTACGGCTAGCGGTGGATGAAGTGACGACTAATATTATCGTTCACGGCTATCACGAGGCGGGAATTGAGGGGCAGTTGCACCTTTTTGCCTGCATTGAGGACGATTCCCTGACGATTTTCGTGGAGGATACGGGCATGACTTACAATCCCCAACAGGTTCAAGCGCGCGCCCTGCAAGCGGTAGAACAGCCACCGGAGTTGCGTCCGCTTGGAGGTTTAGGGATTTTTCTGGCCATGGAAAGCGTGGATCGGTTCGCTTACGAACGGGTAAATGGGTTCAATCGGACGATTTTGAGCGTGGATCTTGTGCCTTCGCAATAATTTTTTGGGTACTTTGGAATTAGGTGAATTTCTGTTGTAGCCAAGTCTGGTGTATTTATTGCGAAGGAAGGTTATGATTAAAACTTTTATTTTTACTCTTCTCGGTTTGGCTGTTGCTTTGTTGGTTATATTAACGTCTTCCCCTGCTCCGGCACAGTCTCCCGCTTCGGGAACTTATGCTTGGGAATATCTCAAACCGGGTAGCGATCGCCTCGTTTGTCAAAGAATATCGCTACGGGTTAAGCCTTTGCCTCTGACGAAAACGACCCACGCACAACCAATTCATACCCGTTCTCAAATTGTTGGCGATCGCTTTTGTGCGGATTTAACCAAACCAATAATCAGTCACCAGTCAACAATCACCAGTTATCAGTGAATTTATGAGGCGATCGCACTTCATAAATGTTTAGTTCTGAGGAGGCGATCGCTAATTTTCTCCATAACCGAAACCACCACGGTATTTCCCAATAAATCAAAGGCCTTTTTCTCGGGTAAATCAATTTGATAGCGATCGCAAAAACCAAACAATTTCAACCCTTCTCGAATCGTTAATTTTCTCAATCCTTCCCCATCAATCACTGCTAATCTTTCCATATCTGTCGCTACTAATGTCGGCGCAAACTCATTCGGATCTAAAATCTTGGAAATTTCAAAACTGAGTTTACCCGTGACTAGATTATAACCTTTCGGTAAATCCATTCTCGCCAGTCTTTTTTTGACCTTCTGGTTATTGTTATTCAATACTTCTACTTCATCTTTAGGATGCTCGAAAGCAAGATAATTTTTGGCTACCAGATCGTCTAATAATGTTCGCAAATCTTCAAACTCAAATAAATGTTCGGGAGCGAAAAAACTCGTAATTTCCTCTAACGTCAAAGGCATCCCATCCATCCATTTTATTCCCTTCAACTTCGCCCATTTTTTCTTGCGTCGTTCTTTTAAGAGTAGATTTAACAATTGTTTTTGCGTTGCATTTGTTTTCCCCCTCAGATCGATATCCCAACTATGAATATTATTCTTCCCACCTCGTTTATCTTTAATTGATTTACCTGCTAATTCTTCCATGGAATAGTGAGAGAGCAATTTATCGATGAATTCGCTTTTTAAAGTGGGTTTTCCTGTCTCTAAAATATGCGATAGAGGCACGGGTTTGGATGTGGGGATATCTTTGAGAGAAAGAGAATGCGATCGCATCCCCACAATATAAATTCGTTTGCGATCTTGCGGTACGCCAAAATCGAGAGCATTCAACACCTCACAAGTGACGAAATAGCCTAAATTTTTTAAGATGTGGAGAATGGTTTTTAAAGTTTCACCTTTATTATTTGTCACCAAACCTGCCACATTTTCTAAAATAAACCCATCCGGTTGTTTATCGCGCAAAATTCGTTCGACCTCAAAAAATAAAGTGCCTCGAGTATCGGCAAAACCCTGTCTCATTCCCGCCGTACTAAAGGCTTGACAGGGAAAACCCGCCAAGAGAAGATGGAAATCAGGAATCTCTTCGCTAGGAATGATTCTAATATCTCCCCAAACTTTACTATTCGGAAAATTCTCTTGATAAGTTCGGACGGCATTGGGTTTAATTTCCGATGTAAAAACGCACTCAACCTTTAAATTCAGTTCCAGACAAGCTCGTTCTAATCCTAAGCGCATCCCTCCTAATCCTGCAAAAAGATCGATAAATCGAATTGCTTTTTTCATCGTTGAAAAATTTTATTGCGATCGCCTTGCTTTATCCAATATACCAACAGTTTTCACAAATTGGAGGTGCGATTCATCAGCCCAAAACGACATTTAATCGATCGCTTGGACGAACTCGAAGATGTAGTCTGGGGGAAACAAGCAATCGATGCCGAAACGCGATCGCCGCTTGTTGGAGAGAAGGATTTTATGGCTCTTCAGGCGTTAGTTAAGATTGCGATCGCGAAATTTCCCAATCCATTTCAATGGATTTGACCTATGAGACAGGGATTTTCAATCCCTGGCGGATCGCGATACAAAGAACAATGTAATTACCGATAGTATTGCAAATAGCGCAAAATCCCCAGCGCGATCGCCTGTGCCATTTGACTGCGATAGGCGGCATTGGATAAATTGCGAGAGTCAACATTTCCCGTCACAAAACCCACCTCTACGAGAATGGAAGGCATTGACGTATTTCGCAACACATAAAATCTCGCTTGTTTGACCCCACGATTGCGATAAATGGGAACGGTTTCGAGAATAGTTTGGTGCACCACCTGCGCCAAACGATAGCCTCGGGAATAATAAAATGTTTCCATGCCATTCACCTCCGGACGATAGCCCCCGACAGCATTCGCGTGAATGCTGGCGAAAATATCGGCGCGGGCGCGGTTGGCCATATAGGCGCGTCCTCGTAAAGTGATAAAGCGATCGTCGGAACGAGTCATAATCACATTAATCCGACAACGGCGCAACCGTTCGGCGATTTCTAAAGAGATGGGCAACACCACATCTTTCTCTCGCAAACCGCCAATGCCGATCGCTCCGGGATCCTTCCCTCCATGTCCGGGATCGATAACCACGACAGCGCTTCGGTTGGGGCAGGAAACATTTCCCCAATCGGGAAGAGAGGGTTGTTGGGGTGGAGGAACGGGAATGACAATTTCGCTGGTGTTGGAGACGCGATCGGGGGGCGGATCGTCCCGTAAAATTTGACTGCCTTCCTCGGGAACGATGGAAATGCCTCGCCGGCGATCGGAGACTTCCCAACGGGGACTATCGCGATCGAGAGAGAGCACAATCCTAGCGTTATTTCCCAATTGAGTAAAGCGAACTCCCTCAACTCCGTAGCGATTCACCTTAAAAGTTTCTGAGGATCTGGCTCCGCGTACCCTCGCCCCTTCTAAAGTAATATCGACGGTACGCCCGTCATTGCTGCGATCGACTTCAATCTCATCAGGTCGATCGCGATCGCGCAGGCGCACGAAAAAACCATTGCTGGTAATTTGAAACCATTCGGGAATATTACTGCGAACGACGGGGCGAAAATTAGGGGCAGAGCGTTGAGGTGGGGGCAGTTGTATTGTCCATTGGGAGGGAGTCCCCTCAATTTGCACCTTTTGGGGATCGAGGTAATATCCCGGTGCCAGTTCCACCACGAGGCGAGAGGTTTGGGCATTGGGCTGTCCGATCCGCACGCTGGCGATCGCGCCGCCGACTCTCTGACTTCGGCTGTAACGACTGCCAGCAGGGAGATCCACCACCAAGCGCGTCGGATTGGAGATGAGTCTGACCGAGGGGGTTACGCCAACATCGGTGGTGAAACTGAGGCGATTGCGATCGCGATCGAAGTCCCACAATAACAATCGCGCTGCTTCTGCGGGTAAGGCAAAGAAAACAGCGGCCAGCAAACTAAGGATATACCAACGAAATTTCAAGGGGAACGTACTCCAATTGTTTGTTCAGCGATCGATGATTGATGACCGATTATCAATGAGAATCCCAGAATTTCGATTATGCCAGACAATGTGAAGAATGGGGAATGGGGGAGTGGGGGATTCGTTGAGAGTTGACAGTTGAGAGTTGACAGTTGAGAGTGGGGAAAATGAATAAATTGCTGCTAGGGTGTCCCTTTCATTGATAATTGATAACTGATAACTGATAACTGATAACTGAACATGGCTCGGGTTGTTTTGGATAGGGTTTATAAGAGTTTTGCGGGCGATCGCGAGACGAATGTGCTGCGGGCGATCGATTTGCAGGTGGAGGATGGGGAGTTTATGGTGTTGGTGGGTCCGTCGGGATGCGGCAAAAGTACCCTGTTGCGGACAATCGCAGGGTTAGAGGTGCTGACGGCGGGGAATATTTCCGTGGGCGATCGTCTCGTTAACGATTTGCCCCCCAAACAGCGCGATATTGCCATGGTGTTTCAAAGTTACGCCCTCTATCCCCATCTGTCGGTTTATGACAATATTGCTTTTGGATTGCGCCGCATGGGGCGCGAGGAGAAGGGGCGAGGTTTGGGCGATCGCTTGGGGAAATGGGGGGCGAGTCTTTGGGGTGGGGTGACGCGATCGCTGCCCTCGGGCTGGCGCTATCAGTCCCAACAGGAAATCGCGATCGCCAAGCGGGTGCGGGGGGTGGCGGAGTTATTACAGATTGAGGCGCTTTTAAATCGCTTGCCGCGACAGCTTTCCGGGGGACAAAAACAGAGGGTAGCTTTGGGGAGAGCGATCGCTCGCAATCCCCAAGTCTTTTTAATGGACGAACCTCTCTCGAATTTAGATGCCAAGTTGCGGGCGGAAACCCGCAGTCAAATCGTGCAGTTACAGCGAGAGTTAGATATTACCACCATTTACGTCACCCACGACCAAACCGAGGCGATGACCATGGGCGATCGCATTGCGGTGATGAATGGCGGGGAAATTCAACAGATTGCCCGACCTCTCGAATTGTACAATCATCCGGCGAATCGTTTTGTGGCGGAGTTTATCGGGTCTCCTCCCATGAATTTTCTCACTGTTGCGGTAGATGAGGATTTAAGTTTGCATTGCGATGATTTTTGCGTGAGTTTGGGGGAGGAATGGCGCGATCGCCTGGGGGGTTATCGGGGGCGCTCTCTCTTGTTGGGAATTCGCCCGGAACATTTTATACTCGCTGATTCGGGAAGCGATCGCTTGTCGGTTGGCGTGGATTTGGTGGAGGCGTTGGGGAATGACACTTATTTATCAGTTCATCTCACGAAAAACTCCGATTCTCAGTTACAAGTTCGCATTTCTCCCGATGAAAAGGTCAAGGAAGGCGATTCTCTTTGGTTATCGTGTATAATTAATAAAATTCATCTGTTCGATCCGGAAACGGAAGGTAATATCTCTCAATAAATTTTCCTAAACATTTATATTCTTTTGCTGGCCTAAATCCTCGCGTTTCTCATATTTATCTATTATTCAAAACAATAAAATTTAGTGTTATTGTTTTCCCCGGCTCAAATTGCGATCGTGATGTTGCTTATGTGACAAGAGATCTACTTCAACAGCCCACTCGCATGGTTTGGCATCAAGAAACAAATATTGCCGATATCGTTGGGAGCGCGATCGCTGACGGTAATATTCCACGTTTGAGCTGTCGTCGTCGTTCCATCGATCGCGAACTTAAATTGTCTATGAGTTATTCCAACAAAAATTATTCTATTCAAGGTGCGAAACAATTAAATCACCTAGTTTGGTGTCATATTTTAAGTCATCTAATTTTCCTTCTTTTTTGGCTTGCAGTAAATTTTTTTTCAAAAGTTCGCATTCTTCAATCTCTTTGAGAACATTAATGGCTACTTCTAACTGCTGAATAGAATTCATGTTCGGAAAACTGGCTAAGCGCTCGTCGATCAATCGATTGAGTTCTGCGATAGATGATAGTATCGATTCCGAACTGCTAGGTCTCTTGATTTGCTTTTGGGTCTCTTCTATATTTTTAGACGTACTCAAAGCATCAATTTCACCGGGCTTACCGCTTTGGCTAATTATATTTTCTGTTTCGCCGTTCTGAGTAGGAAGAGCCTCAACACTAAAATTCCCTTGTTGGTCGATCTTATGATGGACGTGAATATCTGGTTGTGGTGTAAGTTTATTGGCTGCTCTTTCCGTGTAGCTCCAAACTTTTTCATAGTTTAAACCAATAAAATTGTAGTTTAGCATTCTTTGATAGATCCCTTCCCATACATCTTTTGTAGCATGGACGGTATTATCCTTGCAGTTCAAAAGTAAGCGAGTTGCATCTATATATCTTGTCATTGTCTGGAAATTTTTATCGATTCCTTTTGAGATTTTTCCGATCTCTTTTTCTGGATCGAGTGCTTTGTATATCTCGCTATAAACCCTATTTCTCACTTCAAAATATCCATTTATACGCTTATCGTTCTCTGGCGATTTCAATTTTTGAATGATGTCATCTAATACTTGTAAAATCTTGTTGATATTTTGCTCTCGCAATACTTTTTTTTCTCTAAGTGATTCCCAAAATTTTTTGAGATTGATGACGATCTCTCTCACTCTTATCTCTTGTTTTTTTATTTCTTTAATAGATTCTAAATTCTTTTTTTTGTAGCTTTTTTCGTCTTTGATATGAGCTTGACGATCGTGAATATAATTTTTGATTCGGTTTGCTAAATCTAGAGCTTCTCCAAATTCATAAATAGCCTTCATATCTAGCTCTATTTTCAAATCTTCAAAAAGTTTTTCTACTGATGAGATAGCATTAGATGCGGCGAGTACGCTTTCATCAAATTTACTCTTACCGGGAATCTTATCCTTCTCAAGGCTCTCTTGCACTCTGGGAATACCATTTAAGATGAGGAAAATTAGCAACATAATGACGCGTTTTTGTAACGGAGAGAAATCTTCAGGTTTTTCTTGGGAAACAATAGATGCCGTCCACTTCAATAGCATCGTAATATCGGAATCTTTATCCAAAAAGCTCAATGTTTTTCGTTCGAGCATCATGAGAAATTGATTGGCTTTTGTTTCGTTATGAGCAACACCAGATGCAATCAAAAAGACTTCTCGCCAAGAGCGATCGGAAATACGATCCTCGATCAACTTTTCTACTTCTTCGGCTTTGGCTTGGCGATCGATATAGAGAGCAGCAAGATATTCTTGTAAGGTTAGATGTGAAAAATAATAAAATCCTTCAGACTCTTTTCTAAAAATTCCTTGATCGACAATCATTTGATTGAGGACTATCGCGCTCTTTTTCTTTAAAGAATCTTCTGATATTCTTTCGCGGCTAATCGATTTTTCGAGCAATCTTTGGATTTTTGAGATGAGATGGAAGTCGCTAAAACAGATACGGTTATCTTTAAAGCCATGGAAAGCGATTTCCGATAGTACCTTTTCTTGCAATTCGTAGTTTATAATTAGTTTTTTTGTTTGGTTTATCCCTTTGATACTAGACCATTCATACAGCAAGAATTCTAATGCTTTTTTGTATATTTGACTCTTTTGTTTTTGTAGATCTAAGGTTTTATCATAGGCAGCACATATCAATGTTAAAAGGAGTGGTGTTTGTGCGAGATCTTTGCAAGATATATGTTCTTCATCGCGAAGTTTTTCTATCAGTTTAGTAGCATTGACTAGCTTTGCTTGGTTGTCTGTCAGTTTAGCCCAGTTTTCAAACCATTTATAAATAAGCTCTTCTATCTTCTCTTTGCTAAGTCCAAGAATTTTAAAAGAACCAAAGTTGAGCTTGCGATCGTATGCCTCTGTACGACATGAGAGAATGAATTTGTTTGAGGGATATTGTTCGACCAATCCATTGATATGAGAGATAATATTCTCTCTTTTCCCTGAAGACACTTCATCTAATCCATCAAGCAATATCAAAAAATTACCTTTGTTTAAATAATGAGTACTCACTCGATCTGCTGGAGAAATATTACATTGTTTGAGTCGCTCTTGAATGGTCTGCTCGATACAATTGATAGAATCCTCATTCTCAAAATCGTAATGTTGTAATTTTTCTTTTGCATTATATATCTTCAATTCAATTAGAATAGGAATTCTAATATCATTAAATCTCGTTTTTTTTCTTTCTAATCCTTCGATATATTCAAGCCCAATCTTTTGTAAAAATGTAGATTTTCCCATGCCTGGTTCTCCTAAAATTGCCAGTCCTGATAATTCTTCATTGCCTGCATCTATTATCTCATCATATTTTTTTATCACATCAAAACCTTGCTGTACTTTAATTTTAGAATGTTTTTCTTGTTTGCGCTCAAAATAGAAATCTTTTAATTTCTTGCTTCTGGTTTTTTTAAGTTTTGAATGTAGTGTTAGCAAAGATAACGATTTAAAAGGAATTAGTAAAGGAGCGACAAAGATTGCATCAAGACTAAAGGGGTGCATCAACAATAGATCTGAGGTTTTTTGTTTGGAAAAGTCCTTCCAGTATTTGCGATAATACTCTTTGTAAACAATATCTTCGGAGATCATTTGTCTTTTTGTTTTTAATGAATAAATTTTCAATAAAGAAAAATAGTTTTGAGAACATCTAGAGTTAATTTACAGTTTAGCAAAAAAAGTCTTATTCCTGTAAGGTCAAAAATTGGGCAAAGCGGATGAGAGAATAAGAATCTGTTGTATCTATCTCGCGATCGCATTGCTGAAATCTCGATTAATCCTTGCGATCGCGCGAAGGAACTCAAAAAACAACGCGCGATCGCTTTTCTTTATTTTCCCGTGTTTGCCCAAAAAAGGAAATTTTTTCCTTGACAAGTTTTGAAGATTGATTCATTGTCTTGGTGCGAGTTCCCGAAGCAAATACGATTTGCTGGGGTTACACTGCATGTATACTAAAGTGTGGAGCAACGCGATCGCGCATTGGAAATGGCAGATCGCGAACGGTTGGAAAAGGAGTTTGAAAAACAAAGAGCCGATCGCCAGCAAAAACGAGTAATTTCGGCTGAAAGCGAACGCGATCGCCAGCAACAAAGAGCAGAACGCGAACAAAAACAGAGAGAACAAGCTGAATCTGAATTGCAACAGTTAAAAGAAAAACTGCAAAAATTAGATATCGATATTGATTCTCTTTCTTGATTTTTGAGGTTTGAAGTGTTTATAAGTTGTTGCTGGGGTAGATAAGTCTTTCTGGGGGGCTAGCCCCCCAGACCCCCCACTGGGGACGGTTACGACGTCCCCAGACCCCTCCCGTAAGCTCCGCCTGCTCAGCAAGTTAGGTGTGTTCTTTAAAGAATTGGCACGCTCTTAGGATTGTAATGGACTTGCTAGAGAATCAGCCGTTTTCGTGCTTTATCAGCATTATTGTCTCAATTGATCGGTAGGAATGAATAGATACAATTTTTGACACAATCTATTCTTGAAAGATTATAATGCTAGGAAAATTACTATACTAGAAAAGTAGAAAGGACAAAAAAATAGCTCAATTCTTCAGAGGGAATCAAGCCACTATATGTTTCTTATATCTATTGTAACGCATGGGTATACAAACAGATTCTATACCCATATATCTTGATTCTCTTGGGGTTGGGCAACACATTAACCTGCGAGGAAGTTATGGAACATCCTAAAACCTGCACAACTACTACCCACGCTACTCTCGACACCATTCGAGAGATTGCCGTTACTAACAAAGATGCTGGCTTGGCTATTGGCTTAGCTTTGGCGATCGCTATCATCTGCTATGGTATGTCGCGTTCTGCTGCTGTCGTGATTAAGGCGTGGCGTTCGTAAAACAAAAAAGGGCGATCGCATCAACTGCGATCGCCTCTCCAGAAAAAACAATCCTAATTAACGCGGAATAAACAGCAAGCGAGTAAATAATTCCCCACCATCGTTATCGCTGACGATCCAATATCCCGCTTCCGTGACTGCCAATCCTTCGACTTTTTCTTCATACCAATCATTATCGGCATACAGGTCGGCGACTAACTCTTTTTCTACGGTTTCACCCTCTTCTACACCTCGGAGAGAAAAACGATAAATACGCTTGACGCGGACGTTAGAAGCACCATTTTCTCCCCCTTGATTATCTCGTTCGATAACTAAGAAACTGCCGTCGGTATCGCGGGAAATTTCGCTCAAACCAACCCAACCGCCAACATTATCCGTATCGAGGGGATAGTAATAGAACCTCCATTCTCCTTCCTCAACATCGTATTCGCCGATGCGTACCAGTTCTTCCCCTTCAAATGCCCGTTGAATGGCAACATAAACCTCTTCGCCGTCGGAACTGGTGGTCACGCCTTCAAACCCAAAGCGGGTAATACTGGCGGCGGCATCTTCGGGTAAGAAAATTTCTTCTTCAATTTCCCCGCGAGAGTTCGCTTTAATGAGAATGTTGGGTTTTTCTCGCCCTTCGCGGTTGTCTCCTTCACTCACTAACCAAAATCCCCCCCGAGGCGCGATCGCAATGCCTTCAAGGTCGTAGTTGGCGGGTTCGCTGTCTTTGGTGAGCATAATGGCATCTTCCACCATTGCCCCTTCCCGTCCGATCGCAATGCGGAAAATTCGCGACGGCTGCATGGCATTATCGGGGATGGCGTAAAGTTCGCTGGGGTTATTGGGAACGGGTACTAAACCGCTTAACGCACTAAAAGGCAAATCCACCCGAGGACTCATAATCGTCGGTTCCCAAAGCATTTTCGCCTCGAAAAAGTCGATGGTCCCGTCGTCCTCGTTCGCCGTGAGGACAAGGTTGCGTTGGGGTAAAGGCAGCACGCCTTCGGGGGCTTTTCCCGTGGGTAAAAAGCTCACCAATTCCGGAGCGCGTACGTTGGTGATATCGTAAACGGTGAGGAAACTTCCCCGTTCCGAGGCAACAAAGGCAAACTCGCGATCGCCAAATTCAGCAACGGCGGCGCCTTCGATTTCAATGCCTCGATTCTCCGATCGCCCTTCGGGATACTGTCCCCGTAAAATTGCCAGTTCTTCTAAACTATCGCCGCTATCGTAGATGACGTTCCCTTGTACGTCGAGAATCGACCAACCGCGACCCCCACTCCAAATGCCATCCCCAAAGCGCTCGAGATCCGTATCTCCTTCATTGGCGGTGATAATATAGCGCCCGTCGGCAGTCATGGCGATGGAGTCGGGTTCTCGACGACCTTCTAAGGGTTGGGAAAAATCAATCTCGTCTTCTTCGACAATATCCGCACGTTCGTGAACAGATGTCCCTGCCGAAAAGATGCGAGTCACTTCTTCGCTGGCAATATCGAGGACGGCGATCGCGTTATTTTCTTGCAAGCTAATGGCAACGGTGCGACCGTTTTTACTAATGGCGACGTATTCCGGTTGGGGATCGCTGGCATAGTTTACCCCTTCGACCTCGCTTAAATCCAGTTCTACGTTATTCACTTGGGAAGCGGCAGGATTATTGTAATTGATGGTGACAAAATTCACCGATCCCGGTCGCTGACCCGGTAAGTTATCTTCGTCTTCTTCATCTTCGATGGCAATAATCGCTTTTTCACCGTTGGGGGTGACGTTGAGGTTATCGGGTCCGATGCCGAGGAGGGGGACTCGGGCGGCGATTTCTTGCCGGGCTAAATCGATAAAAACAAGGGTTCCCGGTTGCTGGTCGGCAATTTCTTCGGCTAGATCGAGTACCGTGACCAAAGCATAACGACCGTTGGGGGTCACGGCAACGGCGGTGGGTTCTCCAATATCGGAGACATCGATATTATTGAGGGGTCGGGGATTTTGGGGATCGCGAATATCGAGCAAACCGACTTTTCCATCGTCCGCATTCGTATAAATGAGGGTATCTCCATCGGGGGTTGCAGAGATTATCTCGGCAACGGCACCATCGACAGCATAGCGGTTAACGGAAACAAATTCTTGAATAGGGGCGCTAGTGACGCTTTCTGCACCCAAGAATAGGCTGCCGAATGCGACAGCAGCCCCGAAAAATGTCCGAATGTTAAATTTCTTCATCATTGCGATCGCAATCTAATTTTTTTTGCTCGAGTGATAGACAAACCAGAGGAGACTACCAGAATGAGGTTAAGGCAAGATTATCGCGATCGCCAATCCTGTAGGGACGTTACATGTAACGTCCCTACAAGCAAAATTGCTTAATCTCCTGCCAAAGTTGCGGTATGACGTTTCCTAGCCAATGATCGCTTTCTAATTCAACTAATTTGACATGAGGGCGATTTTGTTGATAATCGCGAGCGGTCTGAATGGGAACGACGGCATCATTGCGACCGTGTAAAATTAATGTCGGGACGACGCATTGCAACTCTAAATCTTGATATCGTCGCGCATCCGTTAGCAATTCATAATGCACGGGAAGGCGGCGGTTTTCACCATAGTGATAGACGGATAAAAACCCGGTTTCTTGCCATTCTCGTAGCTTTTCCTCTCCCAATCGTGCCGTAAAAAGATCGGGAAAATTAAAAGCCGGAGCCATACAGACAATTTGCTTGACGCGATCGTGTTTTTGTGCTAACCATGCCGCCGTTAATCCCCCCAAACTCGAGCCGATAATGGTAATAAATTCATCTGTATCGGGAAAGGATTCTTCTGCCTGTTGTAATTGTCGAGAAAGGGTCAGATGGGCAAAATCTCCTTGATTGAGGTCTAATATATGTAACGTTATCCCTCTTTCGGCAAAGCGATCGCGCAGATATCTTGCTTTGAGCGATCGCGGACTCGAAGCAAATCCATGCAGATACAGATAATACATTTGACAACAGGGAATTAATAAAGGGATAACTATAGAAATTGAGATCGTTATATTGCTTTTTTTTAAGAAGGCTAAATATTAACACATTATCTTAAAATGTATAGACAAGTTACGAGAAAAAATAATCTTGACATTCCTTGCTACCTCGATTTATTTGGAAAGTTGGTAGCGATAGGGCGTGCATAAGTCAAATAAACCCCCAACAAAACCCCAAGCACAGCCAATGGTCAAACTCCCCGCTACCGGGTCTCCAGTGCCAAAAGTCGCTAAAAATGCTAATACCCGTTGGATATTTGTTTCGGCGATCGCCTGACAAAGAGGAATGCAGCTTAAAATCCACAAGGCTAAGAGAATGGCCGCACTCGCGATAATCGGAATGGTAAAACTAAAAAATGCACTGAGAGAAAGAGATAGCAGCCAATGTCGAGGTAGTCTCATGACGGACGCTCCTAGATAGCAATGCAAAGACAAAAGATTATTTTTGACTTTGTTCGGTCGTACTTATACACCTTAGAAGGCAAAATTGGAATTATCCGAAAAATGTTTTAAATCTTAAAATAAAATTTAAAATCTTGTTGAACATTGGTAAATTGTGTTTCAGGATACATAGAACGCCTCACCAGTTCCTTTCCTCTTTCTCCCCTTACAAAGGGGGGCAAAGAGGGATTGCAAACAACAAAATCATTTGATTAGATCGCTCAGTTGGATGAGAGTTTGGTTTAACTGGCTGTCTTTCTGGCGTTGTTGGGCGATTTTATCGCAACTATACATGACCGTGGTGTGATCTTTACCGCCAAACTCTTCTCCTATTCTCGGCAAACTTAAATCGGTATGCTGTCGCATCAGATACATGGCAATTTGTCTGGCTTTAGCGATCTCGCGACGGCGAGAACTGCTTTTGAGATCGTCGATGGAAACCTTTAAAGTCTCTGAGACAATATCTAAGATTGCTTGGGGTGTTGCTTTGACTTTATGGGTTGTCGGGTTTAAAACCGGGGCAATATTTTCAACAGTCATGGATAACCCGGAAATAGAAATATAAGCGATCGTGCGAATGAGAGCGCCTTCTAATTCCCGAATATTTGAGGTATAGCGAGAGGCAATATATTCAACGACACTCGGAGGGAGATGGGTGTTATTATCTTCTCCCTTCTTTTGTAAAATTGCCATGCGGGTTTCTAAATCCGGCGGTTGGATATCCGCAATCAATCCCATTGAAAAACGAGAACAAAGGCGTTCTTGCAAGCGAGGAATGCGATCGGGAGAGCGATCCGCCGCTAAAACCACTTGCTTGCCGGCTCCGTGCAGGGTATTAAACGTATAGAAAAACTCTTCTTGAGTAGATTCTGTTCCTTCAATAAATTGAATGTCGTCTACTAATAATACATCTGCCGCTCGATAGCGATCGCGAAAACTTTGGATGCTATCTTGACGAATTGCAGTAATTAAATCGTTGGTGAATTTTTCTGTGGAAACATAAAAGATTTTAGAATCGGGATCGATTTCTACACGATAGTTACCGATCGCCTGCATGAGATGAGTTTTCCCCAGTCCGACTCCACCGCAAAGAAATAAGGGATTGAATTCCCGTCCGGGGGACTCGGCAACGGCGAGGGAGGCTGCGTGAGCCATGCGATTATTCGACCCTACCACAAAACGAGAAAAGACATATTTGAGATTAAATGGGTTCGCTAGGGGATGGCGATCTTCTCCGATAAGGCGCTCGGAAAAGGCGCGGGGGGGCGGGGGCGGCTGTCCGATGGTATCATCCCCCCGGGCCGTGGTGAATTGAATTTCTACGGGATATCCCAATATTTCTGCTGCGGCCTCGGACACGATCGTCATATAGTGCTTTTGCAACCAATTTCGGGTAAAGGGGTTAGGGGCTTGCACGATCAAAAGACGATCGCGCCATTCTTGCAAGTTGGCGGGGGCGATCCACGTCTCGAAGGTGGGACGGGTCACTCGTGCTTCCAAGCGTTTTAAAATGGCTTTCCACAGGCGATCGGGAGACATGGGCGTTTTGGGTGGCTCTGGCAAACTCGAGGTGAAGGTTCTGTATCTTATCCTATTTATGAGGAGAAATTCACATCTCTACTCGCTCTTTCTTCTTTCTTCGTGACTTTTGCAGCGTGTCGGGGAGGACAAAGGAGAATCTAGAATGGGGAAGCAGCTGTTTTTTCCGTATTATGTCTGAAATTCTCGATATTGCGCGCTTGGGTCATTCTGTTTTGCGGCAACCAGCCGAGGCCGTTCAAAATATTAACAATCCCCGAATTCAAACCTTAATCGATAATTTGATCGTTACGGCAGCCGAGGCGAGGGGAGTCGGTATTGCCGCGCCTCAAGTGGCTTGCACTTCTCGTTTATTTGTCATTGCTTCGAGACCGAGCGAGCGCTATCCCCACGCCCCCTCAATGCAGCCGACTGCTATGCTCAACCCCCGTATCTTAGCACGTTCGGAAGCAATGGAGAAAGATTGGGAAGGCTGTTTGAGCGTCCCTGGGGTGAGGGGATTAGTCCCTCGATCGCGAGAAATTGAGGTGGAATATTGCGATCGCCACGGCAATCTGCAAAAAGATATTTTAACGGGTTTCATCGCCCGTATTTTTCAACACGAACTCGATCATCTTGATGGTATTCTCTTTATCGATCGCCTCGAAAGTTCAGAGGATCGATTTACCGAGACAGAATATCAAAAAATTATTATAGATTGTTAGTTGCTTGCACTGTACTTCGACAAGCTCAGCAGCCGCGAAGTCGCAGTGTTGGTTGTTGAAATTTGCCCATACCCCATGCCCTATTCCCTATTCCCTATTCCCTACTTCCTATTCCCTACTCCCTCGTTCTTATGAAAAAAGATAACATTACCCGTTATGCAGATCTTCTCGCTGCTTTAGGTTCTACTGCACGCTTGACGATTGTGCGCTTGTTGGTCAAAAAACATCCTGAAGGCATGATGGAAGGAGAATTACAAGCCAGACTGAAGATTCCTCAAGCCAAACTCGCACCCCATTTAGGGAAACTGCAACAACAAGGATTGGTGAGATCCCGTCGAGAAGGAAAGTACGTCTATCATGCGATCGATGTCAATATTTTGGAAGATTTATTAGCGTTTTTTTATGCTGAATGTTGCGTGCGTCGGCGCGTGGTTGACTGGAGTAAAGTCAGCGAGATGAAAGATGAATGGGCAAACGAACAACATTTTTTAGAGATTCCCGATGAAGACGATCTCGAACATCTCGTCGATACGGCAATTTACGATCGCTTGGGAGGAAAAGCCTTACAAGTTTTATTACTAGCTCGCAACGAAGCCGCACGCTTGCAGCATAATTTTATCGGCACGGAACAGATTTTATTGGGCGTGATGGGAGAGGGAAGCGGAGAAGCCGCACGCTTGTTAAAATCTTGGGGAATGGAGTTAGGGCAAACGCGAAAGTTAGTGAAGGAATTCATCGGAGAAGGTCGAGGAACTGGGGAAAAAGTTCCTTTAACCCCCAAAGCTAAACGCGTTTTGGAACTTTCCCTCGAAGAGGCTATTGAAGGCGGGCATTTGCTCATTAATACCGAACATATTCTCTTGGGTTTAATTCGCGAATGGCAGGATTCTCGAGAAAACGAAGATGCCTTAAGCGTTGCCTCTCAGTTACTCTCTCAACTTTCCGTAACTTCTAAAACAATGCTCGAAGAATTGCGATCGCATTTGGGAGGAATGTCTCTTTAGATTAATAATTCCAAAAAAATAAACCGCCTAAAATTAACAACATAAAAATGAAAGCAACGCCGATAAATTGATTATCTTGGGTATTTATTTCTGAGGGATCGAGCGGAGCAGGAGCGATGAAGCGATCGCTCTTATCTTTTGGGTTGGATTGAACGCTAGCATAACGATTTTCTAAGGTACTTTCTTCTAAATTGACTAGATCGGGAATATCGGTCATCCATTCTTGAGGGCGTTGCAGTTTAGGTGCTTTGAGAATATAAATTAAATTCTTGGCCTGTTTTTTGGTTTGGAGATCCGCGTGCAGTAATAGTTTTTCGCACAACGCGATCGCGGCTTCTGTTTCATTCGCAGCTTGATAGGCACTCACCAACCACATTTGTACCTCTCCTCCCAAACGAGAAGGACGATTGACGAATTCGCAAGCTATTTCTAAATACTGAATGCTGGCGCGATATTTTCCGCGTTCAAAAGCAAGTTTACCCGCTTTATAATTGTGCTGAAATTGCTCTCTTTCATCTAAATTTTCTGGGTCGCTCATATTAAATTGATAATTTTGAATTGATAATTTTGAATTTTGAGGTTGGGGGATACTGAAGGTTGCTGAGCTAGGTCAAAGCATCGCATTCAGCATATCAAACCAACCTGTTGAATTGACTAAGATTGTACGATAAGAAATGCCAAACTTGCCAATCCCGAAGCAGCCAAAGGAGCGATCGCGATCGTGCCGTCTCCTCCAGTTAATAAGAGTAAAAAGTAAACATCTATATAGACTCGCGAGAAATCTAAATAATAACCCAATATTGTAATACTGCTGAAGCAAAATAACAATCCATAAGTTAGTGCAATTCCTAAAATCAAGCGATTATCCTCCAAATTTCGATAACTGTAAAAGAGAATAAATGTGAAACACGCTATCAGTATTGCAAACAAATAAATCTCAAAAATGGTACTTACGGTAAACTCATTCTGGAAAAAGCCAAGGATTTTCTGAATAATCCCGAAAAAAGGATAGGTAAAGTTTGTTTTTGTCCCTAATGTTCCTCGATCTTGAAAGTGTATAAAAACATTAATATTCCATACAAAAACAGGGATGAGAACAAAAAATAAATTTCGTAATTGTTGCCAGTGCTTTTGCCAATAACTGACCAAAACAAAAGCAAACCAAACTACCAAAATTGTTTCCCGCGTCAAACAAGCTAAACTGAGAGAAGTTGCCGTTAAAATCGGTTTATTTTTTTTGTAGCAGTAGAGAGAAGAAACGAGCAACAAACTACTCAATAAATCCGATGTGGAGAGGGAAAAAACCATCCAACATCCCGGAATGCAAAGAACGAGGAGAGAACGCCACATTTTCTCTCGTTCTTCTTGCCAATACAAACCACATAAAAATGCGATCGCAACGATACAAGCACCATTAATTGCCACCATAATATAAGGAATTAATCGCGCATTGCCCAGTCCTAAAATATAAGCAAGAAAGGGATAAAAAATGCGTCGATAACGATAGAGAGGATGATCTAAAGCAGCAATTGTGTCTTCATTCTGTAAGAATGGATCGAAAGCAATACTTAAAAATTGCTGTCCGTCATATCCTAATTCTCCTTGATAAATAAATGCATCCTGTGAATTTAAAAAAGGAGAGAGGGGCAGAACATCGCCAATGCGAAAAAATCCCGTAATATTGCCGGAAAATTTAAGGATATAAAGAAAGAGAAAAATAATAATAACAACAACCGCCGTAATGGTCGTATTTCTCGCGAGGGGAGATCGCGGTAAAATTTTCATAAACGCAAACGGGAAACGAACGACAGAGTTTAAATATTTTATCAGTCCTGATGGCAACTCCCCCAATTCGTAAATTAGATGGTAGTATCGATGACCGAGAATCATAATCTGTAATGACCATGTATAGATTGTTTCAGCTTGCCTTTCAACGACGCAAAATCTTAATTTTTCCCTTGTTGTTCTGTCTGGGGGGGGTTCTCTTCTGGACGACTCCTCAGATTGCCCAAAGTGCCACCGACCATAACAGCAATCGCGATCGCTACGTGCAAATTCGTTCTCTTGAGGGAAACGCGACCTATAACGGTCAACCCGTGCAAGTTGGCGATCGCATCCCTGTCAGCGAAACTGGGGCCGGATTGGAAACGGGAGCGGGTTCGACGGCTACCCTAGAAATGGATGACACGATCGGGTCGGTAGAAGTGGGAGAAAACTCCCAAATGAGAGTAACGGGGTTGGATATTCTCGAGAGTGGCGGAAAAACAACAAGGATGTTTTTGGCTAAAGGAAGATCTCGAGTTAGGGTTCGTAGTTTTAACAATCCCGACTCTCGCTTTAATATTCAAACGCCTTCGGGAAATGCGGGAGTGAGGGGGACGGAATTTGGTTTAACGGTATTGCCCAGTGGAGAAACTCGCATGGCGGTGATCTCCGGAACGGTGATTTTAGCAGGAACGGATGGAGAAATTGAATGCAGCGAAGGCGGCGGCGGTGTTGTCTTCCCAGGACAACCGCCCATTCCTTCCGGTCAAATTCGCGAGGACAAAATTGTTGAGATGGACCTTCTCTCTAACGGGCGAGTTCGCGTTATTGCAGACGTTCATCCCATTCATTTTGTCTATCTGAACGGTCGAGAAATTTCGCCGAATTCGCAAGGAGAGTTTATCGCTGAAATTCCCGTTCCCAGCGATCGCCGCTTAACGGTTTCCGTTATCGATCCTTTAGGTCGGGAATATGTTTCTAATTTACGCGTTCCTTAAAAAATTAGGGTGTATTAGAAACACAATAATGCACCCGATCGCTCATTGGTTATTTGCTTTTTAAACGGTGTTATTCTCGCTCTTGCCAATATTTTAAGATACAGCGAGCAACATACAAGAAATTGCGATCGCTTCAATCAAAAAATTTTGCAGCGATCGAGATTCGTCTTGATAAGGGAGTAACTCAACCTTGATATTCAAACTAGAGTTTATGGTTTGCCGTTTGTTGCATAGTACTTGGTCACGTATTTCCTGACGACTGCTTTTAAGGTAAACTCGGTCTCCCGATCTCGATACTTTGCAGCAATTAACGATCGCCTTTGCAAGGACTCGATCGCGGCGATAGCATCGTCTAGTTCCAATTTACTCATCTGCTCTATCAACTCCAATAAAGAGAGGGCTCGATCGGAGCGTGCTAAATGAATGAGAATTCCTCGTTCTAATTCCGATATTTGCGCGAACCGTTCGTGTAAAATATTAGTAATTTCTGCGGGCAAATAGGTTGCTTTAATCTTCATGTATTGGGCAACATCGCCGTTGAAGAAATTCTGAATCGTGACGAGAATTAAATTTAAGGCTAAAGGATTCCCTTGATATAATCCGAGCAAATCCGGCCAGCTTTGTTGACCTGTCAATTTTTTTTCTACAAACAATTTTGTTGCAGCTTCTAGAGTTAAACCCTGCAATTCCCAAGAATGAGCGAATTCTGTAGAATTCTCAAGGAGCACGATCTCTCTTAATTTTTCTCGGGAATTTAAGAGCACACAACTGCGATGAGAGGTTTCTCCAACCCGCTTAAAAAATTGTCCGTAAGTTTCGTATCCTTCTGCATAACCGCCAAAGCGATCGCTCCCTTGTAAAATTGCGTCCGCGTCATCGAAAATCAATAAACAGCGATGGGTTCGCAAGTATTCTAGGATTTGCGAAATATCGCAATCGCGATTTTGCCCTTGCATTTCCTGCGGCTCGAATCGCTGTAAAATTTCTCTACATAAATCGGGAATTGAGGGCCGATCTCCGAGCGATCGCCAAAATAAATAATCAAACTCGTCTTTTATCGTTTCCGCAAACTGCCGGGATAAGGCCGTTTTTCCCATTCCTCCCATTCCCCACAGACAGACCAAACGACATTTTTCTTGCCTTATCCAGCGATCGAGAGTTTGCAACTCTGCCACGCGACCGAAAAATAGGGAAAGATCGGGAGCTTCTCCCCAATGTTGATAAGTCTGCTGAGTTATGGTACGGGATATTTTGCGTTTTTCTTCCTTGGATGCGATCGCGGTTTTGCTCCCCTGTTCTCCAGAACTTTGGTAGCGATCGAGAACCGTGCGACAATTACTTTTACTAACTTTTTCCCCTAAAATTTCCGATAGCGATCTCCACAAGTTCGGTCCGACATCCCGCATCAGGTAATTGATGCTGTATTGAGATCCCGCAGCCATCTCATCATAAGAAATTCCTTGCCAAGTTCCTCGCAGGATTGTCGTCTCCGGATCGCTTAAATGCCTGTTTTTCTCGGCTAGGAGAATCTCGTTCACCAATTTTAGCGCTTGCTCGAACTCCATACAACTCGGGGTAGTTTGAATCGCTTTAAGGACTATACTCAGCATAACTCGAAGTTTACACGAATAGTTTATACACGAAAAAGATGATTTTTGTCTGTATTTATGCAAATACAGGGATATGGTTTTGAATCTGCCAGCATCACTTCAATTTAGATTATGCTTTTTATTTATTGAGTATGTTATGTTAAAAATGTCAATGGACAAACTAATTATTTAACTCGGGCGATCGTCACGATCGCCTATTTCCTATGGAAAAAGTGCCAGGCTTCCCTAAAGCATAACTCATCGGGAACAAAACTTGACGTCTCGTAAAGTATGATTTAGTATGTTGACAAGATTGGGGAGGAATTCTGAAGACAAATCGGGATAAATCCATGTGTAACAAACATTATCAAGATTGCAGTACCTTAGAGACGACCCCCGATCGTCAGTTGGAGTTAGCCAAAGATTACCTTAAAGTTATGTTGCGCGAAACTTTCGATCGCTTACCTCTCGATCGCCAGAATTTGTTAATTCTCGGCAAAGGAACCCATCTTACTCATGCTGAAATGGGTCTTGTTGTCGGTTGTTCTCAAGAGCAAGTTTATCGAGAGGCGAAAAGGGCCAAGCGAAATTTATTAAAAAATCTGGCCAAAACCGTAAAATTCGCGGGAAATTCCCTCCAAACGAGCGATCGCCTAGTCGCTCTCGATACCCTGATCGAAGCAGAATTACCCGCCCAAATCCAAGAATTTTTTGGCGATCGCATCCAGCACATTTATCAATCCCTCGATGCGGACAAGCAAAAATCTCTAGCCTCGGCATTTTTTTTCGAGAAAGATAATTGATAATCGAGGTCAGTCCTTCGATAATTCAGTAGCTAATGTTTGTTCGCTGGCGACAGTATTTGAGAACGAATCCCCCTTGGATCGCGGGAACGATCGCGACGGTTCTCACCATGATTTCCCTCCCCACGGGAATTTGGAACCCCCTAGAACGAGCGGGATACAATCTCCTTTTTCAACTGCGACCCCAACAGGAATGGGACGATCGCATCGCCGTCATCGGCATTGACGAAAAGAGCTTGCAAGAATACGGACAGTTTCAATCTTGGTCTCGCGATCGCTACGCCCAATTATTGCGATCGCTCGATACTGCCTATCCCCTCGCAGTCGGATTCGATATTATTTTTGCCGATCGCAGTCCCGACGATGAAAAATTTGCCACCCAAATCGACACCTTGGGGACAGTGGTTTTAGGGCGAACTTGGACGCGGTTGCAAAACGGGCAATCGACCCCCCTCGAACCCGTCCCCATTCTCGCCGAAGTTGCCGCCAATCAAGGTCAAATCGCCCACGAGAGAGATCCCGATGGGATTTCCCGTTGGGGAACCTTGTGGGTCAATAGTGCCGATTTTGCCATCCCCAATTTAGGAATTGCCATCGTAGAAGTAGAAAACTTCTTGCGAGAAGCAGAAGGAAAACCCCCCATCGCCACCCTTCCCCCCCCCGATCCCGAAATTGAGTTTCAAAATCGCCTCATTAACTGGGTGGGAAAAACAGAATCTATTCCCACCTATTCTTTTTTTGATATTGCCGAAGGGAACTTTGAAATTAAAGATTTACAAAATAAACTGGTTCTTGTGGGATTTACCGCCACAGCTGCCGACGATCCCCTGAGAACCCCCCTCAATTCCAATCCTCCCACTTCTGGCGTTTACATTCATGCAGCAATTATCGATAATCTTTTGGGCGATCGCTTTTTGCGTCGCATGCCCATGTGGGGAGAAATTCTCCTATTGATTCCTATCGGCGTGGCAACGGGTTTGTTGCTGGCCCGTCGTACCCTACAACGGCGTTTGGCAGTCGTACTGGCCTTTCCCTTCGGTTGGTTTGCCTTCGCTTTAGGGATGCTAACGTGGCGTACTCTCTGGATCCCCGTCGCCACCCCCATCGGCACCCTATTCTTAGCCGCGATGGGAATCCAATTGCGAGAACAGTGGGAAAAACAGCAACTCATGCGCCTATTTGAAAAATACGTGTCCCCCGAAACGGCGAGTTTGATTTGGCAGCATAAGGACGAGTTTTTCCAAGAGGGAGAATTGCTGGCCGCCGAACTGAATGCGACGGTCTTATTTATGGATATTCGGGGCTTTACCAGCATTTCTGAAAAGATGACTCCCCAAGAACTGTTTCGCTGGTTGAATCGTTATTTGGATACAATGACCGCATGTATTATGGAACATGGCGGCGTAGTGGATAAATATATCGGCGATGCCATTATGGCGGTGTTTGGCGTTCCTTTTCCCCATGCCGAATCAACGGATATTCAACAGGATGCCGCCAACGCGATCGCCGCCAGTATTACCATGCACCAACGTTTGGAACGATTAAATGAAGAATTGCAACAAAACGGTTCTCCCCTCATTCGCATCGGCGTGGGCATTCATTCCGGGTTGTTAATGGCAGGCAGCATGGGAGGAATGCAGCGTCTTAACTATTCCGTGGTGGGGGATACGGTGAATATTGCCGCCCGTTTGGAATCGCTCAATAAGCAAGTTGAGGAAGAACGCCCTTATAATATTCTTATCTCTCGAGAAACCTTTGAATTAGTCCGCGATCGCTTTATCGGCAAACCCGTCATGGAAATTCAACTGCGAGGACGACAAGAAATGACAAAAATTTTTACAATTTTAGAAGCAAAGAGTAAAGAGTAAAGTTTTATACCCCGCTCCCAATTTTCAACTTCCGACTTCCGACTTCCAACTTCCGACTTCTCATGTCTTCTATTCAAACCCAACTCGCTCAAAAATTCAGTCAGGCTTTGGTCGCCGCCTTTGGCGATGAGTTTGGCAATACGGATCCCCTTGTAGTTCCTGCTAGCAATCCAAGATTTGGGGATTATCAATCTAATATTGCCCTGAGTTTGACCAAGCGCCTGAAGAAAAATCCCATGTCGATCGCCCGAGAGATTTGCGATCGCTTGGCAATTAACGCCCTCTGCGAGTCTGCCGAAGTCGCCAAACCCGGTTTTATCAACCTCACCCTCAAACCGGACTATCTAGGGGCACAGTTGACGGCAATGGCAGAAGATTCGCGCTTGGGGGTCGAAAAAGCCAAACACCCGCAAAAAGCGATCGTGGATTTTTCCAGTCCCAATATTGCGAAAGAAATGCACGTGGGACATTTGCGCTCGACGATTATTGGCGACAGCATCGCGCGCATTTTAGAATTTCGCGGTCACGATGTTTTGCGCCTCAATCACGTGGGAGATTGGGGGACGCAGTTTGGCATGTTAATTGCTTATTTGCGAGAAGTTCATCCCAAAGCACTAACGACGGCGGATGCTTTGGATTTGGGAGATTTAGTCGCCTTTTATCGCCAAGCCAAACAGCGCTTTGATGACGATGCAGAATTTAAAGAAACCGCCCGTCAAGAAGTCGTTCGCTTGCAAGCCGGAGCAGAGGATAGCCTGCGAGCTTGGCAATTATTATGCGATCAATCGCGGCGAGAATTCTGCAAGATTTACGATCGCCTCGACATTCGCATCGAAGAACGAGGAGAATCGTTTTACAATCCCCTTCTTCCAGGGATTATCGGGCATTTAGACGCAAAAGGATTGTTGCAAGAAAGCGATGGGGCAAAATGCGTCTTTGTGGAAGGTTTTACAAATAAAAACGGCGATCCCCTGCCCTTAATCGTACAAAAATCCGACGGCGGTTTTAACTATGCCACGACAGATTTAGCTGCCTTGCAATATCGCGCGGGAAAAGATGAGGCAGAACGCATGATTTATGTAACGGATGCCGGACAAGCCAATCATTTCGCCCAGATTTTTCAAGTCGGCAAGCAAGCAAAACTTTTACCGGAAAAGATAGAAGCCGTTCACGTTCCTTTTGGCATTGTTAAAGGCAAAGATGGGAAAAGAATCAAAACCCGTGCGGGAGATAGCGTGCGCTTGAAAGATTTACTCGATGAAGCCGTTTCTCGCGCTTATGAAGAGTTAGAAAAGAACCTCGAAAAAGAGAACCGCACCGAATCGGAGGCATACAAGCAAAATATTGCGGAAGTGGTGGGTATCAGTGCGGTTAAATATGCCGATTTGAGCCAAAATCGGACGAGCGAATACAAGTTTGATTACGATAAAATGGTGGCTTTGAAAGGAGATACCGCCCCTTATCTTCTCTATGCTTATGTCAGAACCCAAGGCATCGCTCGCAAAGAAAATCAGCTCGGTTCTAGTGCAATAACCCCGACAAAACCCGCAGCAATTTCTCTCAAAAATCTCACTCCCCTCCAAGAAGAAATCCAATATACTTGGGGCAAGGTCAAACCGATCGCGATCGCGGCATTAGTGCTACTTGCCGGCGTGTTTGCCATCGATGTTACCCTCAAACTTCTTGCCGCAATCGATCGCATTCCTTTACTCGCCCCCATTCTGCAATTGACGGGTTTTAGCTATACTCTTTGGTTTGCCTTTAATAATCTTCTTTTCCACAAAGGGCGCCAGCAATTGACCCAAAACGTGGAGAAGGTTAAAGGCGAAGTTTTGGGAGTACCCGATGCCGTTAAAGTTCTTCCTCCTGCCAGCGATCGCGATGCAATTTCTCTAGCAACTTCTCCAGAAATTCTCTTGCAAGAAGAATCCGAACTCGCCCTTGCCAAACATCTCTTGCAATTAACCGATATCCTCGCAGAAGTGGAGCGAGATTTATATCCCAATCGCCTCTGCCAATATCTATACGAACTCAGTCAAAAATTCAATCAATTTTTTGAAAATTGCCCGGTTCTCAAAGCCGAAGAACCCATACGCACCTCTCGTTTAATGTTGTGCGATCTCACGGCAAGAACCCTCAAACAAGGATTATCGTTGTTAGGGATTTCCGTATTAGAAAGAATGTGATTCTATTTGACCAAAAATTTTGCATTGCCAATTAATATCATGGCCTATAGCGATTTCTCTTTAGAGACGCAACGATTTAACGATCGCGAAGACAATGCCATTTCTACAATTTACGGTTGCGTGACAACGGGAGAAGATTGGCAATTTTTGCAACTTGCAGGCGATCGCGTACTGGTTGACGAACGAAGAGACTACATAAACGAGATAGAAAAAGTATTGGGGATTTTTCAGTCAATTATAGATAACTCTTTTAATATCATTCAAATTTAGCAAAAAATTATGACCTCTCCCGCCTTTGAACGAATGCGCCTGCAATCCCATGCCGCAATCAAACGTCAAATTGAATATCGAGAACGGCGATCGCTGCGCTCGTCCCTCAATCGATACCGCCGAAAAACCTGTCAGTATAGCGCCCATTCTCCCTTTCTTTTGTGCGCGGTCAATCCTTTAGGCGTTTGCAAAAACTGCATTCACTACCAACCAATAGAAAGGAGCGAGTGAAGGAAGAAAACGATCGCAGCATTGGAATTCAAAGCCTCCCCCTCGAGGGGTCGGTCATTGATAAGACTCCGTGTTTCTCTCACTTCTGCTTCCGTAGTTCCCCTCAAATACGGAAAACAACTATCGCGTAGCCCTACGGTTGGCATCAAAGCAGCAATATAGACAAGATAGAAGCATAAGAATCGAGCAAGCCGCGAAAAACAATGGTTTTATCTTTGTTGCATCCTACCGAGCTCGAGCGTGCAATCGTTCTCAAACCTCTGATTGTCGAACCCCAGATGCCGATATTAGACGTTTTGGCATTGATGAATCGGGTACGCCATACCTGTTCTTTAGATCGTGCCGATGCAAGTCGAGAAATTCATTTGCAAAATGAAGAGCGAGGGAGTTGCGCCCTCGTCGTCCGAGATGACCAATTGGTGGGAATTCTGACAGAGCGAGATTTAGTGAAACGCGCGGGAGCGGGATGGAATGTTGAAAATATCAAAGCGATCGATATGATGACTGCAAGACCGATTGTCTTGAGGCGATCGCAACTGCACGATCCGTTTTCAGTGTTAAGCGTGTTTCGTCAATATCGCATTCGCCACCTTCCCATTGTTAGCGATGAGGGCAAAATTCTCGGTACGATCGGACCTACGACCCTTCGCCAAATTTTACAACCCAGCGACTTGTTGCGAATGCAATCGGTTTCTGAAGTGATGAAAACAGATGTGCCTTGGGTGCATCCGGAGACTCCCACTTTGGAAATTGCCCGGTTGATGAGCGATCGCGAACTCGATTGCGTCATTATCGCTCGCGTCATGACCGATTCGCCAGAAAATCTCGAACCCTTAGGAATCGTGACAGAAGGGGATATCGTCCAATTCCAAGCCTTGGGACTCGATTTACAACGCATCCATGCAACAGATGTCATGAGTTCTTCTGTATTTAGCCTGCCGCCGCAAATCTCTCTGTGGCAGGCCCATCGCCAAATGCAACAACAGTTTATTCGGCATTTAGTCGTGACGGGAGAACGGGGAGAATTATTGGGATTAATTGCTCAGATGAATATTTTACAAGCGATCGAGCCTTGGGAAATGTACGAAACCATCGAAGCATTGCGCGATCGCGTTTGTTTGTTAGAAACCGAAAAACTTTATCTTTTAAAACAGCAAAATAGCAACCTCGAGCAACAAGTTCGCGATCGCACGGTAGAATTGCATGATTTGAACGAACGACTCGAGCAACGGGTGCGAGAACGAACGGCTCAACTCGATCTGGCCAAGCAAAAATTAGAGCGAGAAAACCGAGAACGCAACCTTTTAACCCAACAATTGCAACAGTCGGAAGCCAAGTTAAGGGGTTTATTCCAAGCCATGCAGGATGTCGTTCTCATTATCGGTCGCAATGGCAAAGAGATTCAAATGGTTCCCACCAATCCAGCCGTTTCGCAATCTCGTCCGACGGATTTTATGAGTCAAACCCTCGCAAAATTTCGCAATCGAGAAGATCGATTTATCGAGATTGTCAATGCCACGTTAGACACGCAAAATCGTCAGAATTTTGAATATTCGATCGCTCGCGATCGCGAGACGCACTTGTGGTTTGCAGCGGAAATCGTCCCCTTATCGGATGTAGAAGTGCTTTGGGTGGCGCGAGATATCAGCGATCGCAAGCAAACCGAAGCGCGCTTGGAACGGCGCGTGGGAGAGCGAACGGCAACTTTGGCCGAAACGAACAAGCGCTTGCAGCAAGAAATCCGCGAACGCGAGCTGGCCGAAAAAGCGCTCCTGCGCGAACGCAACCTCAGTACGCAGGTCTTGAATGCTGCCGGTGCTTTAATTGTCGTCAGCGATCGCGAAGGGCGCATTCTCCGCTTCAATCAAACGTGTCAGCAAACCACAGGATATCGCGTCGATGAGATTTTTGGTCGCTATATTTGGGATTTCTTTCTCCTGCCAGAAGACACCGAACCCGTCAAACGGATTTTTCAGCAGTTGCGAGAGGGTAAAACCCCCGAGCGCGGCGAAAATTATTGGTTGACCAAAGACGGTCAAAAACGGCTGATTTCTTGGTCGAATACCGTCTTAACCGACGATAGCGGTCGAGTTGAATATATCGTTGGGACGGGCATCGATATTACCGAACTGCGAGAAGCCGAGCGCGCCTTGCGTTCTAGCGAAGAAAGGTTTCGCCATCTTGCCGATAATATTCGCGATGTCTTTTTTATTCGCGATGCGCGCAGCGATCGCATGCTTTATATCAGTCCGGCTTTTGAAGAAATTTGGCAAATTCCTTGCGGCAAAGTTTACCAAAATTCGCAACCTTGGTTTGATGCCGTTCATCCAGACGATCGCGATCGTTTAAATACCACCATTCAAAGAAAAAAACAGGGACTTGCTTGCAGTGAAGAATATCGTATCGTCCAACCCAATGGTTCAATTCGTTGGATTTGGGAACGCGGTTTTCCCGTCTGCAACGAGCAAGGAGAAGTCGAAACGATCGTGGGAATTTCAGAAGATATTACCGAGCGCAAGCACGCAGAATTTCTCTCCCAACAGGCGGAAAATGCACTGAAAGAAATTAATGAAGAGCTCGAGAAACGCGTTGCAGAACGGACGGTTGAATTGAGGGAAACCAACGAACGGTTAACTCAAGAAATTCTCCAACGTCAAACAATTGAGGAGGCACTTTGGGAAAGCGAAGAAGAATTGCGAGATCTATTCGATAATGCCAATGATTTGATTCAAAGTATCGATCTCGAAGACGGTCGCATTCTCTATGTCAATCGCGCCTGGCGAACCACATTAGGCTATGAGGAATGCGAACTCGCCAAAGTTTCTATTTTTGATGTGATGGCTCCCGAATGCAAAAAACATTATCAAATTGCCTTTCAACAATTTCAAAACGGACAAGCAACCAAAATCGATCGCGTTGAATTGACATTTTTAACTAAAGCAGGCCGTACCGTAATTTTGGAGGGAAGTATCAACGCTCGTTGGGAAAGCGGTCTTCCCGTTAGCACCCGAGGGATTTTTCGAGATATTACCGATCGCAAACAAGCAGAGGAAAAAATAAAACAACAACTTAGCGCCATTGAAGCTGCCGCCGATGGTATTGCAATTCTGAGAAACGATACTTATATTTATCTCAATCAGGCACACGCTCGTATATTTGGTTTTGAATGCGCTGAAGACTTAATGGGGAAAGACTGGCAAGAACTTTATCCGCCAGAAGAAAGGCAACGCTTTCAACAAGAAATTATACCAATTTTAAAACAACAAAAATTTTGGCGAGGAGAAGCCACTGCCCAGCGAAAAGATAAGAGTGCTTTCCCTGAAGAAATCTCTTTAACCCTAACGGAAGACGGAACGCTAATCTGTGTTTGTCAGGATATTACCGAACGCAAAAAAGCAGAAGCAGAAATCGTGCAAGCCTTGATTAAAGAGCAAGAGCTAAACGATCTCAAGTCTCGCTTTATTTCCATGACATCCCATGAATTTCGCACGCCTTTAGCCGTGATCTCGTCTTCGGCGGGTATCCTTAAATCTTTTTCTCACAAACTTTCCCAAGAGAAAAAACAAGAACATTTAGAAACCATTCAAACTTATGTCAAACATACCACCCAACTCCTTGATGATATTTTAACCATCAATCGCGCTGAAAGTGGAAAAATGAGCTTTAATCCCGAGCCCGTTGCCTTACTCGACTTTTGTCAGACTTTAATCCAAGAGATTCAAATGAGTAGCGATCTTCACCCAATTAATTTTACTCATCACGAGAAAAATGGTGTCTCATCGAGTGAGATCCGCGTCTTGCTCGATAAAAAAATGCTACGGCAAATTTTGATGAACTTATTATCCAATGCCATTAAATATTCTCCCGATGGCGGAGACGTTGGCTTCGATCTCGAGGTCGGAGATCGCCATATTGTTTTTCAAGTGCGAGACTCGGGGATCGGCATTCCCGAAGACGAACAGATCGCGATATTCGAGTCGTTTAACCGAGCGAGCAACGTGGGAACGATTCAAGGTACGGGACTGGGATTATCGATCGTCAAACGCTGTATCGACTTGCATGGCGGTCAGATCGAATTTACCAGCAAACTCGGTTGGGGAACGAGATTTATCGCCTATTTACCTTATCATTCATCGGATATTTTCGATCGGGAAAATTATCTTATCAAACAAATGTAACGGTATTGAAATCGCGATCGCAATCCCTCACCTGTAGCGATCGCGATCGCTCTAAAATAAAAATGAGAGAGTTAAACTCGGGCATCTTAAAAATGCGATATCGCTATTTCCAAAAAATGGGTCATTTACGCATCAACCTCGATTAATGAGGGGGTCAAACAATGAACGAGAACAAATTCACAATTCTAGCAATTGAAGACGAGCGAATTAATCGCCGTATCATTCAGGAAGTCTTAGAATCCGGAGGCTATCGAGTTCTCCTCGCGGCAACGGGTGAAATCGGTTTGGATATTGCCAAAAACGAGCTCCCCGATCTCATTCTCAGCGATATTATGATGCCCGGATTGGATGGCTATAAAGTTGTTGCGCTCTTACGCGATAATCATGTCACCAATGCCATTCCCATCATTTTTTTGACAGCTAAAGCCAGTTGGGAAGATTTGCGTCGGGGAATGGAAGTCGGAGTCGATGATTATTTGACTAAACCCTTTAAGGCAAAGGAACTGCTCAATTCAGTGGCTTCGCGCTTAGAACGCCAAGCCATTTATAATCGACACATCCAACAAGAACGCCAGAAAGTAGAAGAATTAGAAAAATTAAATAGCATCACTTCCCACGAATTTCGCACGCCTCTCGCCGTGATTTCTTCTTCGGTGGGAATTCTCAAATCTTTCTCCGATAAACTCTCTGAAGAAAAAAAACAGAAACATTTAGAAACCATTCAAATTTATGTCAAGCATACCACTCAGCTTCTCGACGATATTTTAGATATCAATCGCGTTGAAAGCGGCAAAATCAACATCAATCTAGAATCGATTTCCGTATTTGAGTTTTGTCAAACCCTCATCCAAGAACTGCAAATCAGCAGCGATCGCCACGAAATTCTTTTTTCTTATCGAACCCGAGAGGCGCAACCCATTGGCGAAGTCAAGGCCTTGCTCGATAAAAAAATCCTACGGCAAATTTTGATGAATTTATTATCCAATGCCATTAAATATTCTCCCGAGGGTGGAGAAGTGCGCTTGGAATTAACGGCGAGCGATCGCCAAATTGAATTCCAAGTGCGAGACTCGGGGATCGGCATTCCCAAAAACGAACAGGCAACACTATTTCAATCATTTAACCGAGCGAGTAACGTGGGAACGATTCAGGGCACGGGACTGGGGTTATCGATTGTCAAAAAATGCGTTGAATTGCACGGCGGTCAAATCCGCTTCATGAGTGAAGTCGGTTGGGGTACGATATTTATTGTGACTTTGCCCCATCGGGTGCCACAAAAATGCTAACCCATACTTAAACAATTAAACGAAGCTCGAAAACCTATAATATTATTTAGTTGTCTTTATCAGAAAAAATGAGAGAACAAAACTTCACCATTCTCATCATTGAAGATGAATATTCGATTCTTAAAACCACCGAGGAAATTTTAGCATTGGAGGGGTATCGAACCATCTCTGCTGACAATGGTGAAATGGGGCTGCATCTGGCACAAGAGAAAATTCCCGATCTGATCCTCTGCGATATTATGATGCCAAAACTCAACGGCTATGAGGTGCTGCAAGCCTTGCAAGCCGATAAAGCCACGCAAATGATTCCGATTATTTTCCTCACCGCCAAAGCAGAGCGCAAAGATATGCGACAGGGGATGGAACTCGGGGCGGATGATTATTTGACCAAACCGTTCGATATCCCGGAACTCTTAGGCGCCGTGTCTTCTCGCTTAAAACGACAAAACTTGTACTATCGCCAAATTCAACAAGAACGGACAAAAAATCAAGAATTAGAAAGACTGGCCGAGAAGATTCGCAAAAAAATGGCACAAAGTCAGAAACTCGCAGAAATTAAGGAAGATTTACTCGATAAAATCATTGCCGACTTTTCCAATCCCATCTCTAGTATCAATGTGGCTTTGAAAATGTTGAAAACAGCACCAACAGACGAGCAACGCGATCTCTACATTCATCTCCTCCAAGAAGAATGTCGGCGAGAAATGCAGTTACTCAACGAGATTGCCGAGTTGCGAGCCCTCCTCGCCCCAGACAAAGCCGCCATTTTACAAAAATATAATTTATTGAACGGATAAGAAAACCGTATTGTTTTGAGTTATTTTTTGTTGTTTTTTCTTATTGTTTTTTCTTCCGAGAATGAACAAAAACTCCGTGAAAATACGGAGTTTTTCTTTGGGGCGTTCGGTGTATTTTTCCAGAGGTACGGATCGGCGATCTCGCAAAAATACCGAAGGATACCGCGATCGTAAATCCCCATTCCCCACGATGTCGCAATAGCGGGATAAAAGTCACAATGAAATTAATTGTCACTCGAGTTCCTTGCGCTACTAACGCCAACTTAAAGGGGAAATATGAGCAAAATTCTTGTTATTGAAGATGAAAAACAAATTCGAGCCAATATCAAAGAAATTCTCGAACTCAACGATTTTCAAACCTTGAGCGCAGAAAACGGTCGCGTTGGCTTGGATTTAGCGATCGAACACCATCCGGATCTCATCCTTTGCGATGTCATGATGCCGGAAATGGACGGTCATGAGGTTGTATCTCAGTTGCGCCGACATACTGAGACTCAAGATACGCCCTTCATTTTTTTAACGGCCAAAATCGAACACAAAGATAGGCGGGAGGGAATGCAGTTGGGGGCGGATGACTATCTGACCAAACCTTTCGCCCCGCAAGACTTAGTCGATGCCATTCGGACGCGCCTCGCTCGCCAAGCCCAGCACGATCGCCGCCATCAACATCAAATCGACCAAGCTAAAGCCGAAATTAACTATCTCATCCACTACGATCGCATCACGGGATTGCCCAATCAACTCCGCTTGCAGCAATCTTTTCAAAAGTTGCGCCGCCAATCCGCCCGTTATAATCGCGAATTGCCGTTAATCCTGATGGGCATCGATCGTTTCAATCAAGTCCGAGAAACAGCAGGACATTTAACGGGCAATGCTTTACTCGAAGCCATGGCCCGGCGTTTGACGAAGTATTTTAGCGACTTTCGCACCAAATCCAGCGAAGGGCTGCACTCCATTGCCTACCTGGGCATGGATCGTTTTGCCTTCTTGCTGCAACCAACCGAAGAGCCTTTTAATACCGCCCAATTTGCCGAAGGGATTCTCGATGCCCTTTCAACTCCTTTTCTCCTGAACAACCGCGAGTTTTTTCTCTTTCCCAGTATTGGCATTGCTTGGTCAAAAGCCGGTCGGGGAGATTTCCGCGTCGTCCTCGCCCAAGCTGAAGGGGCTATGCGACAGGCACGCAAACAGGGAGGGAATGGTTATCAATTCCACAATCCCACCATTCACCTGCGTTCCAAGCGTCGAGCCGTTTTGGAAACCAGCTTGCACGACGCACTCGATCGCGACGAATTCTATCTTCTCTATCAACCCCAAATCGATATTCAGAACGAGCGCATTATCGGTGCAGAAGCCCTGATTCGCTGGCAGCATCCCAAATTGGGGGCAATTTCCCCCGCCGAATTCATTCCCATCGCCGAAGAAACCGGCGCCATTCTCACCATCGGTCAATGGGTTTTGCGTCATGCTTGCCAGCAGGTTAAGGAATGGCAGGAGATGGGTCTGACTCCCCTCAAAGTGTCGGTCAATTTATCGGCACGTCAGTTTTGTCAACCGCATTTATTAAACCGAGTGGAAGAAAGTTTGCTAGAGACGGGAATCCCGCCGGAATGCTTGGAGTTAGAACTCACTGAAAGTGCGGTCGTGCGAAACTTATCGGCAACTGCTCGCACCTTGCAACAGTTTGCCGATTTGGGGGTGCGGATCGCGATCGATGATTTTGGCAAAGGGTATTCTTCTTTAGAATATTTACGCAAACTTCCCTTTCACAGCCTGAAAATCGACCAATGTTTCGTTCGCGATATTCTCAGCAATTCGGAACATTTGGCCATTGTTGCGGCAATTTTGCAAATGTCGGAGGCTTTGAATTTACAACCTATTGCTGAAGGAGTGGAAACCCGCGAAGAATTGGAAGTGCTACGCCAACATCACTGCTATATCATTCAAGGCTATTTATTTAGCAAACCGATTAAAGCGAAGGAATTTTCTCAATTTTATCGCTCTTTTTCCACCTGTTTCCACTAGGAATCGCCCATCGCTTGTAAAAGAGTCTTATCTAGAATCATGCCTAAAATCCTGATTATCGAAGACGAAGCGCAAATCCGCAACAATCTCCAAGAGATTTTAACCTTGGCTGATTTTGAAACTTGCATTGCGGAAAATGGAAAAATCGGTGTCGAATTGGTTGAGAATGAAAGACCGGACTTGATCCTTTGCGATCTGATGATGCCGGCAATGGATGGTTATGAAGTTCTGACGGTTTTAAATCGAGATCGTCGCAGTCAAACCATTCCTTTTATTTTTCTCACGGCCAAAACCGAGCGGGCCGATGTGCGTCAAGGCATGGAGTTAGGTGCTGACGATTATTTAACTAAACCCTTTACTCCCGATGAAGTCTTGAAAGCGATTAATACGAGACTGGCCAAACAAGAATCTCGGGTTGAGAGCATTCGCGAATCTTCTCTTTATGAAGTCGAGCGCTTGAAGAAAGGACTCATGACGCGATCGCAGCAATTAAACCGAGATTGGCAAACGGTGCAAGATAGACTCGCTGCTTTGAATGGGGAAAGCAAGCTCGTTTGGCGCGATCGCTTGAATGCTTTCCTCTTCCTCTTCTTAGCGACGGGGTTTGCGGGACTTTTTCTGTTTGCTGGCTGGTTTCTCTTTTTCGGCGATCGCGATGGGAATTCCCATCGAGTTCGACCCGCTCTTTTATATCTGACTGCTGAGCGAGGGTGCGGGCGCAGTCCTCGGGAAGTTTGGCAACATAATGCCTGCTAAAAAATGAACGATTCTTTTAAATTTTAATTGGGTTATGGGGCGGGAATTCCGATAGGTTTCACCTCGCTCGCATTCTGCATCTTACTACAAAACAATTTTGTTTTCGAAGTCTTCACGAGACTTGGAAAAATAACAAAAATTGGCAAGTTGAAAATCCTACTAGATTTTACTTTAGCGATCGATCGAGGAGTTCAAACAAAACCATGTATAAAGTTTTGACGATTGAAGATGAAGAAGGCGTGCGTTCGAATATCCAAGAGATTTTAGAATTATCGGGCTTCGATCCGATTGTGGCTTGCAATGGAGAAGAGGGAATCGAACTCGCTTGCAAATATCAACCCCATTTGATTATTTGTGATTTGATGATGCCAAAATTGGACGGTTACGATGTTTTAAAACGATTGAGGAAAGAGGAGAAAATGGCAACTACGCCTTTTATTTTTCTCACGGCAAAAGCCGATCGCGCCGCTCTGCGTCAAGGGATGGAATTAGGTGCTGATGATTATTTAACCAAACCCTTCACCCCCGATGAGCTATTAAAAGCCATTAATATTAGACTGGCCAAACAAGAATTTCAAGTTGAGAAAATTCGCAAGTCTTCTCTTTATGAAGTCGAATGCTTGCGAAAAAAACTCATGACGCAATGGCAGCAATTAAATCGAACTTGGCATCGCGCTCAACGCGGGATTATTTCTCTCAATGGGGAAATCGGTCGCGTCCAACGCGATCGCCGCAATATATCTTTGTTGCTTTATCTGGCCAGTAGTTTTGCCGGAATTTCTTTTTTCTCGGTGTGGTTTCTCTTTTTGAGCGATCGCTGGAGTAATTCCTCTCCTCACTACCTCCTGATTCCTTACATTGCAACAGAACAACATTGTTTGCAAGAGAACGAGCGAGTTTGGGAACATAATGCCTGCTGGGAACTGGAAAATCCCGCCCATTTCTAATTTTTATATCTCTTTATTGTAGGAGTTTAAATCCATGTATAAGGTTTTAGTCATTGAAGATGAAGATTGCGTGCGTTCTAATGTTCGAGACATTTTAGAATTATCAGATTTTGAACCGATTGCCGCTCGCAATGGTGTCGAAGGAGTCGAAATGGCTTTTCGGCATCAACCCGACTTGATTATTTGCGACGTAATGATGCCGGAATTGGACGGTCACGGTGTTTTAAAACGATTGCGAGAGGAAGAGAAAACGGCAACAACGCCCTTTATTTTTCTCACGGCCAGAGCCGATCGCACGGATTTGCGCCAAGGGATGCAATTGGGGGCTGACGATTATTTAACGAAGCCCTTTACCCCAGAAGAATTAATCGAATCCGTTACGGTGCGCTTAGACAAACAAGCCTCGGTACGAGCGCAATCTCAAGAGCAGATGGATGCGTTGCGAAATAATCTTCTCAAAGCGCTTCCCCACGAATTTAATACGCCCCTAAATGGTATTATTGGCTTTGCCAGCTTGCTCAAAATTGAGAGCGATGTTATCGAACCCGATGAAATCCGCGAGATTGCCGAAGCTCTAGAACATTCGGGCCGTCGCTTGCATCGATTGGTGCAAAATTATCTGTTTTACGCTCAACTCGAAATGATTGCCGGCGATCGCGACAAACTCAAACCTTTAAAGGAACAAGATGCTTCTTGTTCGTTACAGTCAATCGTGCCGGAAGTCGCTCGAGAAATCGCCTCAGAAGCCGAACGAGAAGCAGACTTATGCTTGGAGCTACCCGAGGCGATGGTTCCGATGGGGAAATCGTATTTTCGCAAGCTCGTGCAGGAGTCGATCGATAATGCCTTTAAATTTTCCCAGCCCGGAACTCCTGTGGAAATCGCCGCGATCGCTCGAGGCGGCAACCTTGTCGAACTGTCAATTCGCGATCGCGGTAGGGGCATGAGTCCGGAACAAATCGCCCAGATCGGGGCGTATATGCAGTTTGAGCGTCAATTGTACGCTCAAGAAGGTTCGGGACTGGGATTGGCTATTGCCAAGCGTTTGGTGGAATTCCACGGAGGTTCGTTAAAATTAGAATGCCAAGACGGGCAAACCCTTGTTTTGGTTTGTTTTGGTGATGATGTCCAACAAAATTAACGGAGTCCGTCGGCTCCTTCGAGCATAATTTGCGTAATGGCTTGGAATGTATCGACCCACGCTTGTTTGACTTCTGCGGTCCACTCTTCTTGTAGGTATTGCTCGAAGGTTTGCAAGAGGGCATCGCCAACGGCGGGATAATGCTTGGCCCCAACGCCATAGCCTTTATGCTTTGCACCTAAATCTTGCAGGACGGGTTTGAGGGCAACGGGATCGCGAACGTTTTGCACCAGTAAAACGAGGGACGCCAGTAATTTATCCTGTTGTTTTTTCATGTCCGTGCGATTGAAAAAAGAGCGGGTTCGCGGATACAGTTTAAAGAGATTCTCATAGAAACTGGCGGCAAATTCGCCAGCACGAGGTTTGATTTTCTCAAAACTGGTTTCGATTAATTCAATTTGAGGGGTCCCCGAGGGATGCCGAAGAGGGGTTTTGTTAGATTTTGGGGGTGAGGGTTTGGGGGTTGAGACGGGTGGAGGTTCGGTACTCTTGGCGAGGCTCGGCATTTCCTTTACAACCATTACACTGTTGTCGGGTAAAGGTTCGAGCGGTAAATTGCGAGTTGGCTCGGGTGGGTCGGTTTTGCGAAAGCGACGGTAAAAATTGTTAATCCGACCCCCGAGGCGTTTGGCTGGGGTGGTTTGTTTTGGGGAGGCGATCGCTTCTGGGGGGGGCGTTGGGGAGATTGCTTCGGGAAAGGCTTGCAGGGCAATATCTTTGACGGAAACGTCGATCGCCACGTCTTCGGACAGATCCGGGGTAATGCCGCGATCGGTTAGAGTGGCGAGAATACTTCGGTAGAGGTCGCTTTTAATGGCATCGATCGCTAGGGGTTCGTCGGTCCAAATTTGCAATTTATAACCGATATTTTCTTCTCCGAGTTCGGCGATTTCCACCTCGGAGGTCAAACTGGTGACAATTCTGCCATCTTGATGAACCACATCGAGCAAGGTAGCAATAACGCTTTCGGGATCGTGATCCCAAGCAATGGGAATTTCGAGGTTAAACCGAGCCAAACGATTGTTACGGGTATAAGAAGTGAGGGTATCGGTTAAAAAAAGTTGATTGGGAATGACCAATTCCACATTATCTACCGTGCGGATGGTGGTGGCGCGAATGTTGATATCTTCGACTCGTCCCAATTTGTCGTCAATGGAAATAATATCCCCAGGGTGCAGAGAACGCTCGAATAAGAGCATGATCCCGCTGACGAAATTAACGACCACATCTTGCAATCCGAAGCCGACACCCACTGCCAAACCGCCGGAAATGGCCGCGATCGCTGTAGCATCCAAGTTTAACTCGCTAAAGGCGATAAACAGTCCGAAACCGATGAGGAAATAGCGAGCGAGAATCAATGAGGCATCCAATGCGCCCTCATCCACCTGCATTTGCCTCAGCAGGATTTGACGGGCAAGCTGGGACATTCCTTGCACTCCGGTAAACCAAAGGTACAATCCTACGGAGCCGATGAAGAAACTGCGGAGGGTTATGGTCGTCCCGGCGATCTCAAATAGTTCCGTGCTACTGAGCAAGGAGAGATCCACAAAGAGACCGAGACCGCGAACGATCGCATAGATAATAACTAAGGGCAAGCAAAATCGCTTCATGAGCAATTGATAAATTTCCTGCCCGAAAAACAAATGGGTTGCTAATGCCAGTAAGCTATACCCCCAAAATACGCTGACAAGGGGCAGAATAAAGCTGGCGATTAAGGTGGCCGACTGGGAAAACAGCAGGGAAAATAACCATAATGCCAGCCAGCACAGACTGGGAAAGAGGAGATAATCGGCTGCCAATTGTCCGGCATTAAACAGGAAAGAACGGGGGATGGCAAGTTTGGAGGTCAGCCGAGATAGCGGGTTAGGAGATTTTTGAGCCATTGGGCGAGGGGGCGATTGATGCGCCAAGCAGCAAGTAAAATCAGGATAACGAAAAAGAGTTGCACGAGGATATAGGGACGCTTGAGTATTTCTCCTTGAATGCGGACGAGTTGCCAGATGTAATTGAGATTGGGCTTGACATCTACGACAACTTGTTCTTGGACTTCCTCGCTCGAGGCGGAGGCGGAAACGGCGATCGCTTCGTCGGGGGGTGGATTTTTGACAAATTTGAGAATGTTTTGCGCGCCGACTCGGGGGAGTAATTGTCCTTGCAATACGCGAGTATAGGCGATATCGCCGTAATAGCGCAGGCGATCCGTGTTGTAGAGGTCGCTCATGGGAAAGGCAACGGCGCGATCGGCGGATTCTTTAAAGACGCTAATTCTGGGGAGCAGGCGATCGTCTACGCGGGTTTGGGGATGAACTGGGGTGATGGTATGTTCTTTCCCGGAAATGAGGGCGAGTTGTTGGGTGGGTTGAATGAGGAATTTGGCAAAACTGAGGGCAAGGGCTTTTTTGGCGGCGGTGGTGTGGCGGTTGAGGACGATAACATCGGTTTCGAGTTGGGGTTTTGCGGGCGATCGCTGACTTCTCGGCAATACTGTTACGGCGAGTTTGTCCTCCATTTGCTCTTGCAGGGGGATATATTCAAAAGTCCAGCAGGGAAAATAGGCGATTTCTCCAGTTGCGAATAAGTTAAAAAGGACTCCTCGCCTCGGATCGAGGTAAACAGAAGGGAGTTCCCGTGCTTGTTTGAGCCAGCTTAACCAAAGGTTGATATCATCGGTTTTTAGAGTAAAGCGATTCTCTTCGTCAAAAAATTCCCCTCCATAGGCGCCAATGCCCCACATGGTATTGAGAAAGGAGGGTTCGATCGCGATACTCGTCCCATTGCGCGCCTGTTGGAGCCATTCATCGAGGGTTGCGGCGGGTTGTTCGACGAGGGTTTTGTTATAACATAAGGCCATGGTTTGATGGGCGATGGGAATGCCGTAGAGATGACCTTCGGAATCGTAGACGGAGATGCGAGGGCGATCGTTTAATTCCCGTAAATCGATGTCGTACTTATCTAAGTTTTCAATTAAACCTGCTTTAATGAATTTTGGGAGTTCTCGCTCGGTGATGATGGCGGCATCGGGTCCCAATCCTTGAGCCATACGTTCTGTGAGGGCGGGGTGCAGGGCGAGAAATTCATATCCTGTATGGACGATCTCGGTGTTGGGATGGGCGTTTTCATAGTTTCGCACGACAATATCCACATCCCGATTGGGAAAAAAGCTCCACAAGGTCAGCATTCCTTGGGGTTTTGGCGGTACGGCGTTACTCTGGAGGGTGCAACCGGAGAGGAAGAGCAAACTTCCGAATAGCAGCAATAGGAAACAATTTTTAATAATCGTGCCAACTTTTAGCATATCCCTTGCGATCGCGGTACTTCCTTACTTTACCAGTTTTAAGAAATTGCTTCTCAACAAGCCCTCAACGCGATTTTCATCAGATGGTGTACAACTTTTAGCAGACAGTGTATAATGGCAATTACAAAGTAGAACAAATTAACTATCAAAGGATTTTATGGAGTAAAGTCAATATTTAAGCCATTATTTTTTTAATGAGAAGTGTTATTCATCCTTCAATGATATACAATCGTAAGATTACAGAAAAATTTTATAGAACCTTTTTGTGATGGATGACAACGCCAAAAAAGAGGAGTTTAGTTATGGCTATATACAAATGCTCGCGGCAATAAGTGGATTTTCGGTTGAAAAAAGTTCTCGACCTCTCGATAACGGTGGGATTGATATGACAATTGTTGCACCGGAAGATATAGGGCTACTTTTCTCTTTAAAAATAGACGTTCAAATAAAATGTACATCCTCTGACACAATTATTCACAATGATTATATTCACTATCCCCTTCCGGTCAAAAATTATAATCGACTGAGGCAAAAAAGTGCAATCCCTCAAATTTTAATTGTGGTTGTTGTTTCCAAAAATATAGAAGAATGGGCTACAATAAAAGAATTTCAAACAATTTTAAATGCTCGTGCTTATTGGATATCACTCAAAGAATATAAGGAGACAAGCAATGAAAAAACTATTACTATCAAAATTCCAAAAAACAATCTATTTGTCCCAAAAACGATTGTGGAAATCATGAAAGAATTTGCAGATTATATTAACAAAACCTCAATATAAGGGAGTGTGAAAAACAACAAGGATAATGAAAAGTTTACCTCTGGAACGATTTGAATCTCTTTCACCAGAAAGATTCAAAGAATATCTTAAAAATAAGAATTGGCAAAAACACAAGGAGATTGCTAATGTCTTATCTATTTGGGTATATGTAAGAGGCAAAGATAAAATTGGATTGTTACTACCATTAGATCCAGAACTTGTTGATTTCTCAAAAAGAATGGCTGAAGCAGTAGATGTTTTAGCAGAAGTCGAACAGCTATCTCAAGAAGAAATTTTGCTGGCATTAGAATCGCCAGTGAGGGTAGCTTCAAAAGAGAAACGCGAGATCCTAAACATAAAAATATCTGACCTTTATGACAAAGAAAAAAGAGAAGTTGCAGCAAAAAATATAGGATTAGTTTTTAAATCTTTTCAAGACTTGATTGATGTTTTTGGTGAATTTAATCCAAGAAGATATAGCAGCAAAATACAAGCTCTGAAGAACCTAGAGCTCTCTTTTAAAAGAGTTTATGGGGGGTCTTTTGGAGTACAAGTTGCATTTCCTTCAGATCAACAACCTGATATATATGGCAACAATATTGCTGAGAAAGTATCTCAAGAATTTTTTGATTTAGTGAAAGCTAGTAACGAAGAAAATGTAAATCGCTTTAAAGAAATGCTATTGGGATATAAAGGAAATCCCTCGAAAAAAATAAAATCTTTTTTCTCTAAATTGGCTACATTAGAAGCTAATATTGATTTTGATTGGGGTGCGACTAATCCAGAAAATAGCGAGCGCGCCAGTATTGACTATGCGAATATACTGAGAGCTATTGAAGTGATTAGTAAAATAGAATTAGAAGAAATAATAGAATTTACAATTATTGGTCGTTTGCGTGTTGCAGGAGAAGGAAAAAGTAAAAAAGAACGACAATTTTTGCTCAAAGATATTGAGGATGATGTTATATATGAAGGGATTATCGATCAAAAAGTCCTTGAAGATGAATCAATCGAGCTGATTATTGGAAAAGTCTATGAAGCAACATTACAGGAGGAAACTTCTAAAGATTCCTCAGATGCAGAAATCAAAAAATACACGCTGGTCGGATTGGAGTTAAGATCGGCATAATTTCATGTAAAATTATTGCATTAAAATCTTGCTGCGATCGCCTTCTTGTGCCGTTAATACTTTACAGCGATCTTACTAAAAATCAAGATACATGATGCAAGATTGTCTGATAAAGGTTTAAAATTAACAGAGCAAAAAATGCAAAGACCGCGATCGCCAAACAAATGCTGAAAATCATCACGCGCCTCTTCGATTGGTTAGAACGTCATTGGATTAAACCCGCTTATTCTGGAGGGGTTTTACTGGGTATTGGCCTCTGTTTTTTCGGTGCCGCCACGAATACCATGGCGGGATGGTTGTATGCGATTAGCGGCATTATTTTCGCCCTGTTGGGACTCGGTGCCGTCCTAGCAGCGAGATCGCTCAATGTCATTCAAGTGCGTCGCCGTCTCATTGCCCCCATCAGTGCCGGAGACGAACTGGTTCTCGAATTAGAATTAGAAAATACAGATAGTCGCCCGCGATCGCTCCTCCAAGTTTACGATGCTCTTCCCTCGGTTCTCGGGAAAGCCAAACCCACGGCGATCGAGACCATTCTCCCTCAACAAACCCACCGCATTACCTATTATCATCTCACCCACAAACGAGGGGTTTATCGCTGGCAAGATGTGGAACTGAAAACCGCAACACCTTTGGGTTTATTTTGGGCCCTTCGCAGTCGTTCCGTACCCGCAAAAGCGATCGTTTACCCGCAAGTTTTACCCTTACGATCTTGCCCCCTCGTGGATACCATCGGACGAGAAGAGAGCTTGCAAACCGAGCGCGATCGCCGCTATCAATCGGCAACCGAAGGCATTACCAAAGCCCTGCGTCCCTATCGCACGGGGGATCCCACCCGCTTAATTCATTGGCGAACTAGTGCTAAATTTGGCGAACTGCAAGTCCGAGAACTGGAAGTGATTACCAGTGGTAAAGAAGTGATTATTTGTTTGGATAGTGGTGTCCCTTGGGATGCAGAAGCGTTTGAACAAGCGGTTATTACAGCGGCATCCCTTTATTTTTATGCCAGTCGCTGTCTGTTTAGCGTGCAGTTGTGGACGGCAAAAACCGGAACGGTACAGGGAAATCGCGTGGTTTTAGAAACCCTTGCCGCAACTTATATTCAAGAAGAACAAAACTCAAACCCACCCATGGATCCTCCTTTAGTTTGGTTGACTCCTCATGCCAACAGCATCAATTCTTTACCTCGCGGGAGTTGTTATTTGCTGTTTGGGGATGGGACTCAGAACGAAGTTTCTTCCCATCTCAACTTAAAAGGCTTTGCGATCGCCCCAGACCAACCCTTACAAGACCAGTTGCAAAGACAAGTGAGATAGGAGGAATCGGTAGGTTAATTTATTGTTAATTTGTTAATTTTCGATCGCGCGATCGCCGATAATAAACGATCTACAAATCGATCGTGGATTTCATGTTAACAGCAACAATTCTCAACCCAACCCTCGCCCAAACTTCCCCATCACCCGACACATTAACCATTGCCGGACGGACGTTTCAATCCCGCTTGATGACGGGAACGGGTAAATATCCCGATATTGCAACCATGCAGCACAGTATCGCAGCAAGCGGCTGCGAAATTGTCACGGTTGCCGTACGACGGGTGCAAACGAAAGCCCCCGGACATGAAGGACTTGCAGAAGCGATCGACTGGGATAAAATTTGGATGCTGCCCAATACGGCGGGGTGCAAAACCGTAGAAGAAGCGGTGCGGGTTGCTCGTTTGGGGCGAGAAATGGCTAAACTTTTGGGACAGGAAGACAATAATTTTGTCAAATTGGAAGTCATCCCCGATGCCAAATATTTGCTCCCCGACCCCATTGGGACTCTAGAAGCCGCAGAACAGTTAGTCAAAGAAGGTTTTGCCGTTTTACCCTATATCAACGCAGATCCCCTCCTTGCCAAGCGTTTGGAGGAAGCAGGGTGCGTGACGGTGATGCCTTTAGGGTCTCCTATCGGTTCCGGACAAGGACTGAAAAATGCCGCCAATATCCAAATTATTATCGAACAGGCAAATATTCCCGTGGTGGTAGATGCGGGGATCGGTTCTCCCAGTGAGGCAGCCGCAGCGATGGAAATGGGAGCAGATGCTTTGTTAATCAACAGCGCGATCGCCCTTGCCCGAGAGCCCGCGAAAATGGCGCAAGCGATGGCCATGGCAACAGAAGCCGGATATCTAGCGTATCAAGCCGGACGCATTCCCGTCAAAGCCTACGCCAGTGCTAGTTCTCCTTTAACCGGTACTGTGGTTTAAAGGATTTTGTTCTACCAATGTAGGGACTGTGGTACATCCCTACAGATCGGTTTATTTAATGCCTTTGTTGAGAAGCGATCGTCAAATTAGAGAGCTTATACAATAATCTCGCCCCAACATTCCCATCCCATTCGTCATTTCCGGGGGCAACTTCGCAGAGGTCGAAACCGATAATCGTTTTACCCGCTTTGACGACTTCGCACAGCAAATAGATTGCTTCGTTAAATTGCAATCCTCCCGGTACTGGCGTTCCCGTATTGGGGCAAAATTCCGGACTCAAGCCATCAATATCAAAGCTAATATAAACGAGAGGGGGTAATTTCGCAATAATTTCCTGACATTGTTGCGCCCAAGTTATCCCTGCAAAAGCCCGATCCTTGAGTTGCCAATCATCGAAAGCAACAATCCTGTTATCTGTTTGAATGAGTTCGATTTCTGCTTGACAAACATCGCGAATGCCGACTTGTATTAAATGAGTAATGGCAGGAATTTGCAGGGCATGATACATAATAGAAGCGTGGGAATAAATAAAGCCTTCATATCCGTTTCTCAAATCGGCATGAGCGTCAATTTGCAAAATGCCATAACTGGGATAGTGCTCGGCTAGCGCTTTCATATATCCTAACGGAACGCTATGATCGCCTCCAATCAGACCCATGAGCTTATTTTGTTTGATTAATTGTTGGGCTTGTTGATAAACCCAATCATTTAATTCTATGCTGGCTTGATTCACGGTTTGTAATTCTTTTGCGATCGCCTCATCATCGGTTGTTCCTCCATTTTCAAGATGTTGAATGACTTTTTGAGCAAGCGATCGCAGTTTTTGATTTTTCTGTGCGATCTCGCTAGAAATGGGGAGGGTTGCACGGGGAACTTGCCAAATATCGGGATAATCAAAATCGTACCATTCCGGCTCATAGGAAGCCTCTAAAATCGCTTGCGCTCCTTTTGCCGTTCCTTCCCCATAAGACGTCGTCACATCCCAAGGAATGGAAAGGTAAATAAGATTTGCCTCCTCGACACTCGATGACAAACCAAAAAAGTGACCGTTAAATTCGCTAACATTATTGGGATCGAGATACATTAACGTTATTCCCCGCGATCTTTTACCACTTTCAGAAACATCTCGACTTCTTTGATTAAGTTATTGTAGAGGGCACTTTCTTGTAAGAGTAATTGTAAATCTGAGGTACGATCGGGATAGCGATCGCGCCAAAGTTGACTCGGGATAAAATTAGTTTTTGCCAACTCGAGATCTACATCTAAGTACAGAGCAAGAAGCGTATTGGCACAGCCTTGCGCTTGCCATTCTCGGTTTAAACGACGGGAAAACATACTCAACCCTAAAGGAGTAATCGGTCGGATGTGGGTGGGATCGTGCAGAAAATCATCGTGACGGGGATGGGGAACGATGATATGAATAGTGGCATCATCCCGACAAACGCGATACATTTCTTGAATAATCTTCAAATAAATATCGGTTTGCCGTCCGAGATGTTCGAGAACGTGAATGAGTTTAATTTCGATAACGCTGTTATCCGGCCACGGCCAGGGAAACGTCTCTAGATCGAACTTTAAGTCGGGATTGCCAAAGCGATCGACATTGACATAACCTTCTAACAGTTTGAATCCACAACCGAGATTTAAGCGCAAATCAGACATATAATAAAAATCCTATAGAGGAATATCTGCTATCTTAACTATTGTAAAGAGCGAAGACCTCGTTCTCATAACACCCTTCCCATTACCCATTACAAGAAAAATGGACGAAAAAACAGTCGTACTTGCAGCCAATGAAGCCTTTTATCGCGCCTTTGAGAAAAAGGATATTGGGGCAATGTCCGAAGTTTGGTCGCAAGGAACTTGGTGTTCTTGTATCCATCCCGGGCGGGAAACTTTGCAAGGATGGGAAGATACGCGTACTTCTTGGGAACAAATTTTTCGCAATACCAATTATCTCGAAATCGATACGGAAATTATCAATGTCGATCTCGGAGAAGCGATCGCTTATGTCGTCCTCGTCGAAAATGTCATGCAGATTGTCGGAAGTCAGCGTTATGAGGCGCGATCGATGGCAACCAATATCTTCCGGAAAATGGCGCAAAAATGGTATCTCGTTCACCATCACGGGAGTCCCATTGCCAGTAGAAGAGAATAACCATTGCAAGCAGCGATCGATATTGGAAAGATTTTTATTATTAACTAAATGATGGATTTACAAATTTTAAATTTACTCGATTTTACACGTTGGGAAATAGATCGATCCCCGTCATTGCTTCGTGAGTTTTTCCCCAAAGTATGAAACTCAAAACAGTTATTTCCTATCGCTTTTTTCTGGTAGTTATCTCAATTTTTTTGTTTGTAGAAGGAGGATTGCGTTTTAAATTGGGTTTGGGAAATCCTATATTAAGTCAATCCGATGTAGCAATGGGATATCGCTTTCAACCCAATCAAGATATTACTCGTTTTGGCAACAAAATTATTTACAATCAATATTCTCAACGTTCCGATCGCATCGCGTCACTCAAACCCAAAAACACTTTGAGAATTCTCATGATTGGCGACTCGGTATTAAATGGAGGAATGTTAACCGATCAAGTGCAAACGATTTCCGAACAGTTAGAAGCACGAATAAAAAATATAAATGGGAATGTAGAGGTATTAAATGCCTCGGCAGGCTCTTGGGGAATTGGCAATCAACTCGGGTACTTGCAAAAATTTGGCACATTTGACAGCGATTTGCTAATTTTACAAATCGGTACCCACGATTTAACGCAACCGACTAGTGCGGGAGATCGCGTGGGGATCGATCCCAGCTATCCCGATCGCAAGCCATTATTAGCCCTACAAGAACTTTTTTCTCGCTATATCATTCCCAAAATATTATTGCGCTTGCACCTCCCTTTATCTTATCGAGAAATCCCCGTTACTGTAACCCCAGAGGAACAATTTCAAAAGAATCTTATATTATTAAATCGCATTCTCGATCGCGGTCTTCCAATTATTGTTCTCTTTACCCCCAATCGAATTGATGTTTTACCTAAACCCAATATTCCGACTTATAAAGCCGAGTTTTTCCAATATCTCAATAACTTTCAAATCTCAATTATCGACACTCATGATACTTGGTCAAAATTATCGGCAACAACGACAGAATCTTATTTTCGCGATGTTGTCCATTTAACTCCCGCAGGTAATAAAGCGATCGCGCAATTGTTATTCGAGCAAATCTGCCAGCGAGATCGCTTCTGTTCTTAATTAATCCCTTGTCCGTTTTCGGAAGATTGAATTAAAATCGTTCCTTTCCCTGTAAAATTTAACTGTCTCTCTTCACCCGATTGTTTTAATCCTGCCAAACTTCCCACCGCACTAAAAACACCTTTAATATACTCATAATCGTAATGATAGGAAGGACTGGGTAAATCCGCCCACCCTAAAACGGCTTCGGGATCGACTTTTGCAGGGGCTTCAACAAAGACGACGGGACCGTTAGATGAGGCAATTAATTGTCCCGTTCCCAAAAAGGTTAAATATCCTCCTAACGTCGATTCTTGGCAGGTTAAAGTCGGAGAAAATGCCACGACTCGGGAGGCTTTTACTGTCAAATGCGCGTCCTCTAAATCGTAAGAAGCCATTTCGCAAGCGCGATCGCCTAAAATGAGTTTTCCCTCCCCCGTTGCAGTAATAAATTCATTGGCATAACGAGGGGTATTAATCGACTCTTGAACGATGAGATCGAGCAAATTTTCCCCCACTGCTTCAAATCTCAACATTCCATAATAGGCAATCATTTTGCCTTTTTTAATAATCATTTTGTTAATTACATTCACGCAATAACTAAACTGATTAAGATTGTCATTATCGGGTAAATCTTTGTAATTATAAATCATAATCGACTGTTTTTTGAATTTATAATTTTGAATTGAGCATTATCGTTCGTATGCTTGAATATAAACCGTACCTTGTCCGGTAAATTTGAATTGATAACTTTCCCCAGAAGTTTGACCGATCAGGGTCTTCCAATTCACATCCGTTACAAACTGAGAGGTTAGCATTCCCCTATGACCGAGATAAGCATTCGGATCGATAAATATAGGATTTTGCGGCGTTACGTCAAGGGCGATCGCATCCCCTTGGGAAACGATCGCGACTTCTCCCTGTCCTGAAAAAGTGGTCGTAAATAAACCTTGACCGCTGGCAACACCTTTAACAATTCCTTGAATGCCGCTTTGATTGCCTTGAAAAATCGTGCCAACCTGCAAGCGATTATCATAGGTTAAAACGCTGTTACTTTCAATATACAATCTCTCTCCTTGTAAAGGAATAATCGTTACGTACTCGCCCTGATAACCATAACAAACTTTGCCCGTTCCTCGGGCGCTCATCACAATTAATTCTTCATTGGTGACTTCTCGCATGGCTAAATTTTGAACGTTTCCTCCAGCCAGATAACTGCGGGTAAAGTTAATTTTTCCCGTGTAGCAAAGCATCGCACCGCGTTTGGCAAAAACTTCTTCACGTTGCAGTTCTACAGCAAGCATTTTGTAATTTACTAAGCTATAAGTTGGCATAGTTTCTCCAAGTTTAAATCATTGAGTTGAGACTTTTTTTCACATTTTTTCTTGATAAACTCGTTCTGCGGGTTGAATGTAAATCGTACCTTGTCCGGTAAATTTTAACTGATAGCTTTCTCCGGAAGTTTCTCCGACCATTGTTTTCCAATTCACATCAAAAATAAATTCTTTTTGAATATTTCCTTTGTAACCGATGAATGCATCAGGATCGACGCAAAATGGATACATTCCATTGACCTCAAATGCTAAAATTCCCCCTTGAGAAATAACAGCGACATTACCGCTACCTTCAACGGTAGTTGTGAATAGTCCTTGACCTGAAGTTGCTCCAGTAATTCCTGCAAAAGCAACATTGGTTTTTAACGTTTCATCAAAAGCCAATAAACTGTTACTTTCGAGAAATACTTTATCATTATTCAGAGGAATAATAGAAATTTCTCGGGCTTTGTTGGCAAAATATACCGTCCCCGAGCCTTTAACGCACATGAGTTCAAATTTCTCTTTGGTGACTTTGCGTTTGAGAACGCCGACTAATCCTTCTCCTCCCAATAATGCCTTTTCAAATTTAATGTTACCATCGCAAGCCACCATTGCTCCGGCTGTTGCCATAACTTTTTCATTCGATAAGGTCACTTGGAGAAGGCGATCGTTTTTTAAATCAAAGGAAGTCATTGTTATTGATTATTGGTTATTGGTTATTTTTAGCTCGGACAAAAATTAAGAGCGAGTTGTGAGAATATCTCAAGAATGTCAACCATTGGGGAAAACGATTGGGTTTGGCGTTAGGATACCTGAAGTCCGATAATGACGAGCATTTTTTGAAGGGGCAATTCCCTATCTAAACTTTTTGCGCGAGAATAAAATCGACGATCGCATCCAATCCTTGTTGAGTTTTCAGATTGGTAAACACGAAAGGGCGATCGCCGCGCATTTTTTTTGCATCTCTTTCCATCACCTGTAAATCGGCTCCCACTAAAGGGGCAAGATCGATTTTATTAATCGCTAATAAATCCGATTTCGTAATCCCCGGACCGCCCTTGCGGGGAATTTTATCCCCTGCGGCGACATCAATGACATAGATTGTTAAATCGACCAATTCCGGGCTAAAGGTTGCTGCTAAGTTATCTCCTCCACTCTCGATAAACACAAAATCTAAAGGCGAAAACTTTTCTTCGAGAGACTCGATCGCCACCAAATTCATCGACGCATCTTCGCGAATTGCCGTATGAGGACAGCCTCCCGTTTCTACCCCTAAAATGCGATCGCTTTCGAGAGCCTGCGATCGTACTAAAAATTGAGCATCTTCTCGAGTATAAATATCATTAGTCACGGCAGCAATTTGATAGTCATCTCGCAATGCCTTGCACAAACTATCTAATAAAGCTGTTTTTCCCGATCCCACAGGACCGGCAATTCCAATCCGAAAAGCTGTCATAATTTAGCAATTAGATAATGGGTAATAGGTCATTAGCAATTGATATTTACTCTTAATTCTTAATTCTTAATTCTTAATTCTTCGTCCCTTCACGCCGCTAATCCTAAGAAGATCGGAAAAAGTCGGACAAAAATCCGATTCTCCAAATGATGAGGGAAGAACTGGATTTTTGTAGGTAAAATGACGATAATTCATGCAAAAACGATCCCACGGTGCGAGTTGAATGCGAAAGACATTAATGAGGATATTCGCAAGCCACATTGATAAGGGAATTTGTAAATAAATTCGTTTGCCAAGATACTGACAACCTTCCTTAATCATCTCATTGACAGTCATGGGTTTGCTTCCCAAAACTAATTGCTTGAGGTAAATATCATCTAATTGATCGATAACATTGTAGGGAATGGGATGAGCGACTAAATATTTGACCACTCCAGCAATATCTTGGGCATGAACGAGATGAAAACTCCCATCCGCTTTAAACCAGCGTGCCAAACTAATCCATTTCATCGCATCGACAAAACCAGAAGAAATATGAGAATAAGGTTTATTCTTACCATTGCCGCCAAATACTAAAGTGGGAAATAATACTGTAATTTTAGACGCAATTTCAAGGCGAGGAAGTTGCGTCAAACAATCGTACTTAGAACGAATATAATCCGTTCCTAATTCACTGGCTTCTTTCAAAATTTGATTATTTTGATTGAGAATGCTGGCCGTAGAAAAATAAAGAATTTGTTCGCATTTTTCTGCATCCAATAAATTCATTAAGCGGGTTGTTTTATTCACATTAATATCAAATACTTCTGCCGTCCCTCCCCATGCACTTGCTGCCAAAATTGCGACATCAATCGTTTTTAATAAATCGGCAAAGCGATCGATTTCTCGCAAATCTCCATGCACGATATTTACGCCAGAACGCGATCGCCAATCGAACCCGACTTTCTTCGGATTTCTCACCAGAAAAAAGAGTTCGTGTTGGGTTTCTTGAATCAGGCTCTCAGCCATATAATGACCGATGCAGCCACTTCCACCCGTAATAAAAATCCGCTTCATTTTAATTCAAAATTCAAAATTTAGAATTCAAAATGGGCGGAATATGTCCACCCAATCCATTTAAGCAACAGCAAGAAGTTTATCGACGTTTTTGGCGGTTTCAAAGAAGAAGCGAACGTTGTCTTCTGGAGTACCGGGTAAAACGCCGTGACCGAGATTAAAAATGTGTCCTGTGGGTCCTGCTTTTTTGATGGTATCGAGAATGCGATCGCGAATAAAATCTTGAGAGCCGAATAAAGCACCGGGATCCATATTTCCTTGTACTTTCATCTCCGCCCCCAGACGCTTTCTCGCATCGGCCATGTCTACCGTCCAGTCTACGCTAACGATATCGACTCCCGATTTGCCCATGCGCTCTAAAACCCCTGCACTGCCGCTAATATAGAGAATTAGAGGCGTATGGGGGTGAGTTTGTTTCACCTGCCGCACGATTTCCTGTTGGTAAGGTAGGGCAAAGGTATCGTAATCTTGGGGGCTGAGTTGTCCCGCCCAAGAATCGAACAATTGTACGACTTGCGCCCCATTATCGATTTGAAAGCGGACATAGGTGGCAATCGCGTCGGCAAGTTTGCTCAAGAGTTGATGCAACAGTGCGGGTTGGGAAAATGCCATTTCTTTAATCACGGCATAATTTTTCGAGCTTTTCCCTTCTACAGCATAGGCGGCGAGAGTCCAAGGAGAACCGACAAATCCCAAAACGGTAGACTTGTTTTCAACTTCTGTTCGTAAGGTGTTGAGGGTTTTTCTGACAAAAGGCAGGGCTGATTCGGGATCGAGGGGATGGAGTTTTTCGATTTGTTCTTTCGTGCGAATGGGGGGATCGATGACGGGGCCTTTATGTTCGACAATATCAAAAGGAATTCCGATGCCCGGTAATGGCGTGAGAATATCAGAAAACATGATGACGCCATCGGGTTGGAAAGCATGCCACGGTTGCAGGGAAATTTCAATGGCGAGGTCGGCATTTTCCGATCGCTCCCGAAAACTGGGGTATTTTTCTCGTAACTCTCGATATACTTTCATATAGCGTCCGGCTTGTCGCATCATCCAGACAGGCGGGCGATGGGCTTGCGCTCCTTTGGCCACGCGTAACAAAAGCGGTTCTTGGGCTTCCCCCATGGGTTTGTCTCCGTTTTCAATAACAGTACATTTTTTACTAAATTTTTTTAGCAACTTTTCATTCTAAGCACTCGGGCAACCCCTTGTAAAGTTCGGGGGTTGAGTTTTGGGGGGTGAGGGTTGGGTTTTGACGATTTGACTTTTTTTGAATTTTGAATTTTGAATTTATCGGCCTAAAGCGTGCAAAGAATTAATCGCAATCGTACACTTTTCCGTGACGCTTTGTAGTTCTTCTCTTTTACTCGATTCGGGGGGCGCGATCGCTTCGCCAATTCTGACCGTTACCGGGACAATCTGAGGGATGGGCGATCCTTTTTGGAGGATCTTTTCCGTTCCCCACAAACTCACCGGCAGAATGGGCGCGTTTGCCTTCGCTGCAATCATTGCTGCCCCTAATTTCGGGTCGGTAATTTGACCGTTGGGGGTGCGGGTTCCCTGTAAAAAGATGCCCACTGCCCAACCTTCTTTCAAACAGGAAAGTGCTGCTTTAATCGCACTGCGATCGGCAGCAGCACGCTTAACGGGATAAGCTCCATACAGTTCTATTGCTTGTTTTAAAACAGGAACTTTAAAAAGTTCTTCTTTGGCCATAAATGCTACAGGACGACAAACGCAATTCGAGACGATGGGAGGGTCAAAATTGCTGGCATGATTGCTGGCAACAATTAACGAACCGTCTTGAGGGACATTTTCTACCCCATAAATCCGCCCGCGAAAATACCCGTGCAGCATGGGACTGACGACAGACCATTTAAACAGGTGGTAAAAAAATAAGTTTTTCTTGGGTTCGCGCATATCAAATTGGTTATTGGTTATTGGTTATCCCCCCTAACCCCCCTTCGTAAGGGGGAGAAAGAGGGGCTGGGGGGTGTTAGGTTGGAGGTGGGTTATCAATTCCGAGAGTCGATCGCAGGAAGGAGACGAGGGAGTTTTGTACGTCGGTTAATTTTTCTAAGAAGGGTTGTTGGTTTTGGACGAACGCCCGGGCGCAATTGCGTCCGGGCATTCCGGAAATCCCCCCCCCGGGATGAGTTCCCGCTCCCGTTAAAAATAAGCCATCAATGGGGGTTTTATAATCGGCTAATTCCGGGAGGGGACGAAAGAAAACCATGCGATCTAAGGTCATGTCGATATGATGGGGACTGCCTCGGGAAAGTCCCAAACGCCCCTCGAGTTCCGGGGGACTTTCGCTGCGACGGGCGATCGCCGATCGCAGAATATTGGGAGCATACGTTGCCAATTTAGCCAAAACGCGATCGCAAACTTCTTCTTTTAATTCTGCCGTCCAACCGCTTCCATTGAACCCGATGCCCTCATGGCGAGCAATTTGATAGGGAACGAAACATTCGAGCCAGAGGGTATGCTTGTCCTTCGGTGCCAAACCGGGATCGAGTATCGTGGGGCAAACGGCATATAAAATCGGATCCTCGGGAATTTCCCCAAAGGAACAAAACGCGTGGGCTTTTTCGACATGATGGGTGGAGTCGGCAATTAAAATCGATCCCATTAACGCTTCTTCATGGCGATCGCGGGCGATAAATTCGGGGGCTTCTGACAGTGCCAAATCGATTTTTAAAACGCTGCTATTGTTGTTAGTACGTCGTTCTAATTTATGCCTTAATTTGGGTGCAGCGCAATCCACATCCACGCGATCGCACAAGTCCAAAAAGAGGCGACGGGCATCGATATTAGAAATCACCCCCAAATTGGCGCGATATTCTTTGCCATTGGCGACGCGCACCCCGCTCGCCCGACCTTCATCATTGACTAAAATCCGCTCTACTCGCTGTCCTGTCAAGATTTTACCCCCTTTCTCCTCCACTCGCTTGACAAGGGCGGCAATCAGAGCGCCCGTCCCCCCTCGGGGTCGAAATAAGCCCGGATCGTGGCGCATTGCCATTCGCATGGCTCCCATGGCAATCCCTCTTTGGGAGGGGGGCGCGCCAATTTGGGCGGCGAGACAGGCAAGGGGGGCTTTCACGGTTTCGCTGTCAAACCATTCATTGAGAAGATCGGCGGGAGACGTAATGAGATTGTGAAGAAAATCGAGAATTTTGGGACGAGAGCCGAAAATTTGCCATAAATCCTGCCAATTCCCGCGATCGTAGTTTTTGGCAATATCGAGGATTGCCATGGGAGAAGCGTTAAAAATGGGCGCGAGAGCATTGTTTAAATGCTGCCAGTATTCGATAAATTCAACGTATTTGCGGGCATCGCGATCGCTATAACGGGCAATTTCGCGGTAAGTTCGTTCGAGCGATCGCCAAGCGAGGAAATGAGTCCCGTCGGGTTGGGGACAGAATAACACCGGATCGCAAGCTAGATATTCCAATCCATACTTCGTTAATTCCAATTCTCGCACCACCGGACTCAGATGGATGGCTTCGTGGTCGATAGCACAGAGGTCGAACTGAAAACCCGGTGCGGTCTTCGGGAGGGCTTCCTCCGTCGTGGCGGCTCCTCCGGGGCGCGATCGCGCTTCTAATAGCAAAACCTTGTAACCTGCTTCTAGCAAATAGGCCGCGCAAACCAAGCCATTGTGACCCGCACCGATGATAACAACATCGCGATCGTCCATTTTTTTCTCTCCCCACAACCTCCAATCTCAGAATACAATCTCCAATGACGAATGGCGATCGGGTTATTATGATTGAGAAGTATCGAGCATCTATAAGTTGCCAAAACATCGCCAAGTCCGGTTTAATGAGAGAGGCTCGCCTGTTCTCTAGCTCCGATCTCGACTGGAATATGCCAAGGGCGAAACGTTGTCAAAATCTCAATTTGAAGCAAACAAAGGAAGTATGAGTTCCACCAATACAAAAGTCAAAATTATCGAACCTGCTGGGATTTTAGATGGAACCAAGGCCAGCGAATTTCGCCAAGAGATCGGTGAAAGCGTTAAAAATGGTGCCGAAACGATTTTGATTGATTTCAAAGACGTAACATTTATGGATAGTTCGGGACTGGGGGCGTTAGTCCTCGCCCTGAAAACCGTGCGCGCGGCTCATGCGTCTCTCTGTATTTGCTCTATTAACGAACAAATATCCATGCTTTTTGAGTTGACGAGCATGGATCGCGTGTTTAATATTTTTCCCGATCGCAAAACATTTGAAGAACAACACGCAAATTCTTGATCTTTCACCTGTTGTAGAATTATTGAGAGTTTCGCTTCCCCTCGATCCTCCCTAGCTATTTTTTGTGAAAAGAAGCTAGGGGGTTTTAAAGTAAATAAAGTGGGAAATTGCAGATCGCCTCGATCGGACGGGAGAGCGATCGCCTTTCTCATTGTTGAGGTACACTTGTTTCTAGATACCCTCTTCTGATTTTCCTCTCATGGTTCAACTTCAACCCAACCCCCTCAAGCCCGACCCATCCCCCAACTCCTCCCAAGAGGGGAGGCAAGAGGGGGAACTGCCCACCATGTACGATTTACCCAGCGAAGATCCGGAGGAGCCTGGTTTGCCAGACGAATTTCATGACTTTCAACCCAATTTGTTGACTCAAACTTGTCTATCTCCTCATTATCCTCGCACTGATTATTTTATTGGCAAAGATTTGAATCTCTACTACGATCGCACCCATACTCAATGGTACAAGCGACCGGATTGGTTTTTGGTCTTGGGGGCGAGACAAAGTACAAATATGCAAGAGTTGCGCTTGAGTTATTTGATTTGGCAAGAAGAAATCAGTCCTTTTTTGGTGGTAGAATTGGCTTCTCCCGGGACGGAAGATGAAGATTTGGGGAGAACCGAACAAAAAGAGAAGGCTCCACCGACAAAATGGGAGGTGTATGAGGAAATTTTACAAGTTCCTTATTATGTTATTTATGACCGCTATGAGAACGAATTGAGGGGTTTTGTGTTGCAGTCGGGGGAATATGAAGAATTAGATTTAGAGGAGGGAAGATTATGGCTGGAAGAGTTAGGTTTGGGGTTAGGATTGTGGCAAGGAAGTTATGAGGGGGCAGAGGGGGTATGGTTGCGCTTTTACAATCGTTTTGGGGATTGGATTTCTACAGCCAATGAGCGTGCTGACTATGAAGCGAGGGAAAAACAACGAGAACGACAAAGAGCGATTTCTGCTGAAAATGAGCGCGATCGCGCACTCTCAGAGAAGGACAAAGAACGACGAGAAAAAGACCTCGAAAAACAAAGAGCCGATCGCGCTGAAGCGATCGCAGAAGAGGCAGAGAAGAAAAATCAACAATTGCGCGATCGCCTGATACAACTCGGTATCGATCCCGATACTTTGCTTTAATTTTGGCTGGCGCGATCGCGGTGTCAATCTATTTCTCTCTACAAACAAAACAAAAGCGATCGCGATCGCTTTGGCCTCCATGCTAGGCTTAAAAGGGTAAATGAGAGGCTTTCCCTCAACGTTCAGAGTTCAAATTTTCCCGTGCGCGTCAAAACTCCCATTGTTAACCAAATGGAGGCGGTCGAATGTGGTGCAGCCGCCCTCGGCATTATTTTAGGTTACTACGATCGCATCGTCCCCTTAGCGGAGTTGCGGGTCGAATGCGGAGTGTCCAGGGATGGCTCAAAAGCCTCTCAAATCCTTCTGGCAGCCAAGCGCTACGGCATGGAAGCGGAAGGTTATGCGATCGAACTGGAAGGGATTTGGCACGAAACGCCCCCATTTATTGTATTTTGGAATTTCAATCACTTTTTGGTCGTCGAGGGATGCGATCGCAAGCGAGTCTATCTCAACGATCCGGGAGGGGGACGGCGACAGGTTTCTTGGCAGCAGTTCGATCGCGCTTTCACGGGGGTTTTACTGGAAATCAAACCGGGACCGGATTTCGTCAAAGGGGGGCGAAAACCCAATGTTATCCGGTCTTTGCGGGAGCCCTTACAAGGCTCCTTTGGCGCAATTTTATATTTAATTGCGGCGGGATTTCTCTTGGTCGTACCGGGATTGGCACTGCCGGTTTTTAGCCAGATTTTTGTCGATCGCATTCTCGTGCAAAAGATGACGGATTGGGCACAGCCGTTGTTGGCAGGCATGGCGATCGTTGCTTTGGTACAAAGCGCCCTCACTCTGCTGCGCCTGCGCCTGTTACGCAAATTTAAAGTGAAATTAGCCGTGGAGATGTCAGCTCGATTTTATCAGCACGTCCTGCATTTACCCGCACGTTTTTACGCCCAACGGTTTGCGGGAGAAATTGGCACTCGGGTAGAGATTAATACGCGGGTTGCAGAGGTGTTATCGGGACAGTTGGCAACGACGGCCATCGATGCGGTGATGGTTGCGTTCTATGGTATTGTTTTGTGGCTTTACGACCCGATGCTGACTTTAATCGGGGTGGGAGCGGCGATCGCGAATATCTTTGCGTTACAATGGATGGCACGAAAACGCATCGATGCAAATCTGCGATTAGTGCAGGATATGGGCAGCATGACCGGAATAGGCATTTCTGCGATTCAGAGTATCGAAACCCTCAAGGCGTTGGGTTTGGAGTCAGATTTTTTTGCCCGTTGGTCGGGATATTACGCCCGCACGACTAACTTGCAACAGGAACTTGCCGTATACGATCGCATTTTGGGGATGATGCCGACATTATTAACGGCAATTTCTACCGTACTGATTTTAGCGATCGGCGGGATGCGGGTGATAGCGGGAGAATTGACCATCGGGATGTTAGTGGCGTTTCAAGCCTTGATGTTGCAATTTCAGCGTCCGGTGAATACATTAGTGGGGTTTGCCAGCCTATTGCAAACATTGCAAGGTGACTTGGCTCGTTTGGATGATGCCTTGAATAATGACCTCGATCCGGAATTGATGCGGGTCTATGCCACGGAAACCGAGGGAGAAAGCCAACAGAAGAGCGATCTCGGTTTAGGCGATCGCCTCAAAGGACGCATTGAAGTGAAAAATATTACCTTTGGTTATTCTCCTATCGATCCCCCTTTAATCGAGAATTTTAGTCTGGCGATCGAACCGGGGCAGCGCGTGGCTTTGGTGGGGGCGACGGGTTCGGGAAAATCTACGATCTTGCGCTTGATTTGCGGTTTATATCAACCTTGGCAGGGAGAAATTTTGCTGGATGGGATGCTTCGGGGGGAGATTCCCCGCCAGGTGCTGGGGCGATCGCTGGCTTTGGTGGAACAAGATATCTTTCAGTTTGAGGGAACGGTGCGGGAAAACCTCACTTTATGGGATAAGAACGTGCCGGAGGAACAATTAATTCGTGCTTGCAAGGATGCACTCATTCATGATGTCGTCATGGAGCAGTTGGGCGGATATGACGGTCATTTATTAGAGGGGAGCGCCAATTTGAGCGGGGGTCAGCGTCAGCGGTTGGAAATTGCCCGCGCTTTGGTCAACGATCCCGCGATTTTAGTGTTGGATGAAGCAACGAGTGCCTTAGATGTAGAGACGGAAATGCAGTTAGTGGAGAACTTGCAGCGGCGGGGGTGCAGTTGCGTCGTGGCGGCGCATCGCTTGAGTACCATTGTTGATGCCGATGAGATTATTGTCTGCGATCGCGGTCGGGTGGTGCAACGCGGCAAGCATGAGGAGTTATGCGAGATTGAGGGAGTTTATCGCAATTTGTTGGGGGCGAGTAATATCAAATCCGCTTGAATCACCATATTTCTCGGTGAGAGAGCAGAGGGAGCAGAGGAAGCAGGGGGAGCGGGGGAAGAAGAATTTTGCAAGAAAAGCTAAGTTCGAACAATTATCCGAATTTGATATAATGATTAAACCCGAACTATTCCATAATAGTTACACTTTAATGTAATATTAGAGACAGTCCTTATTTTTGTCAATATAGGCGCGCCCTGCGATAGGCGATCGCCGTGCTTTGTCCGATAGATATCTTTACCCGATGAGATCCTGCTTTTCGCTTTTTTACTGGGCGATCGAGAGATATAGTAGGGAGTCATTAGCAACTCTCGCCAACTATGAATGAGGCATTCCGAGAACTCACTTCCATCCTCAACCCCAAGATCGAGGCGATCGCCGGGGATACGCCTCTACTTATCGCAATGGGAGCTGTAGGCAGAGCCTCGGGCATCGCCATTCAAAAAGCTCCCAGAAAGAACTCACCTGAAGCGATCGCTCGTGCTTCTGGCTTTCAGGTGAGGCGCATCAGTCTCGATGCCGGATGGTGGCAATCCGATCTCGGTCCCCTCTTAGGCTTCGTTGAAACCGAGACCGACACAACCCCGCAAAACTCGGATGCTCGTCCCGTCGCCCTTTTGCCGGATAAGAGAGGCCATCGCTATCAAATCTTCGATCCCGTGAGTTTTAAGCGCATTCCCGTCGGCTACAGTACCGCTCGATCGCTTTCTCCTCATGCCTATACGTTTTATCGACCTTTCGGCGATCGCCCCATTTCTCCCCTCGACTTGTTGCAATTTGCCTTGCGCGATCGCTATGGGGATATGGCTCGGGTCGTCCTTTGGGGGGTCTTGGTTTCTATTGCAGGGATGCTCGTTCCCCAAGCGACGGCAGTTTTGGTAGATTCTGTCATTCCCAATGGTGACAGAATTCTATTGTGGCAAATGGGGACGGGGTTACTGGCGGCTGGTTTTGCGGCGACAATCTTGCAACTGACTCGGGACATCCTCACTCTGCGCTTGCAAACGGCGGCCGGTGCGGACGTACAGGCTGCCATCTGGGATCGGTTGTTAAAGTTAGAAGCGGCATTTTTTCGGCAATACCCCAGTGGCGATATCGACAATCGCGCCTCGGCGATCCGGCAAATTTACGATCGCCTCAATGGAGCCATTACCACCACTCTACTCTCTAGCCTGTTTTCTTTGCTCAATCTGGGGCTCTTGTTTTACTACAGTAGCACCCTCGCTGGCGTTGCTCTCGCGATCGCTCTCGTTACCGTTGCAGTGACGGTAGTTGCAGGTTTAATGACCCGTCGCAAATTTAAAGCCTTACAAGAACTAAGCGGCAAAATTCTCGGCTTGACGGTACAAACCCTCAACGGTATCTCGAAATTACGGGTCGCAGCAGCTGAAGACCGCGCTTTCGGCGTTTGGGCGAAAAACTACGCGCGGGAAATGCGCCTCAAACTCTCCACCCAACAGATTGAAGACTTTCTGGCACTGTTTAATGTTGCCATGCCCGTTATCTCTGCGATCGCCCTCTTTTCCTTCACCGTCCCTCTCGTTGCCTCCTCTCGGCTCTCAGCGGGGCAATTTTTGGCGTTCTATGCGGCGTTTGGTACTTTTGTAGGGGCGGCAACCGGTCTCAGCAATACGTTAATTGATGTTTTGGAAATCGCGGTATTGTGGGAGCGTGCCGAACCCATTTTGCAGGCAGTCCCGGAAACCCACAACCAAGGGGACGATCCGGGGATTTTGTCCGGGGCGTTGAAACTCGATCGCGTTTCTTTTCGCTACAGTGCCGAGAGTCCTTGGGTTTTGGAGGATTTTACCCTCGAGGCGCAACCGGGAGAGTTTATCGGTATTGCCGGACCCAGTGGGGGCGGAAAATCCACCATCGCGCGCCTGCTGTTGGGGTTTGAAAAGCCAACTCGGGGGCGGGTTTTGTATGGCGATCGCGATTTGGAACGCTTGGATATTGGTGCGGTGCGCGCTCAGTTAGGTACGGTTTTGCAGAACAGTCGTTTAACGAGCGGTTCGATTTGGGAAATTATTGCTGGAGGTGCGGCAATTACCCTTGATGAGGCATGGGAGGCGGCACGCTTGGCAGGAATTGCCGACGAGATTGCAGAGATGCCCATGCAGATGTATACGCATATTTCTGAGGCGGGAGGCAATTTGTCGGGAGGTCAACGACAGCGATTATTCATTGCCCGTGCTTTGGTACGCAAACCCCGAATTTTGCTTTTTGATGAGGCAACTTCGTCTTTGGACAATCCCACCCAGGCTTGGGTCATGCAGAGTTTGGCAGATTTGCAGATTACGCGGGTGGTGGTGGCCCATCGGCAGAGTACGATGGAAAGGTGCGATCGCATTTATCGGGTTGGGTAGCGATCGCGCGTGCTACTTTGGTTAGGAGCGATCGTGTTGCGATCGCGATCGTGGGTTGGGAGAGATGGCGATCGTTGAAAGGACAAAAACAATCGGGTACTGTAGGTAGGTCATGAAGAGGAAAAAAAATGCTATTTCTCAAAAAGAACTACAAAGAAGTAGACTCCCCAAAGAAACCAACCAAAAAAATCAAACTAAAATCCGAAACACTGGAAGGGTTGACGGGAGGAAACCTGTTTTGTTGCAGATGGCAGATTGAATTTTGCTGTTTATGATGAGTAATCGGAAACCGAGCTCCAGAGTAATCCGAAACACTGGGCGTGCGTGATTTGAGTACTTGCGAACTTGCAAAGTTTTGCATTAACAGGATAGGATTGCAAGCTCCCTCCCGATTGCCAAAACCCACACTTTTTTTTGAGGTTTTGATACCTGAAACCACCTTTTTAATACCACCTTTTTAGGCGATCGCATTTCCGCATTAAGAACTTGTGTAAACGCGATCGCATTGATCGAGTTGGGTAGCGATCGCTGCTTGCAATTGTCAATGTGTTGCGATCGCGATCGTTGAAAGAAAAAAAACCGATCGGGTAATTTACGATTGTCGATCGACAGTAAAACCAATGCTATTCCATTCAAAAAAACCTACTCTACCAAAAACTACAAAAAAAATCCTTCCCGCAGAAACATTGGAAGGATTGGCTGGAAGTCATCAAGAAAACTATCATAAAAGTTTCGACTTAAAATCAAACTCTAGTTTCTGCGATTATTGCAGTATATATTATCCTAGCGACTTTTGTTGTCTTTATTATAATTGTTGTTGATAGTTCATGGTTTTTGTTCTTATTCTTGTTCTGAAGATTTGTCCCTGAAGAGAGTAATATCAAATCCGGAAATTCACTGTAATCAAAAAGCTAGGGAGCGAGACGCTCGCACTACGCTCGATCCAAGGGTTTCGGTAGTGCGAGCATCATTTGTTATGCTTTGTGCTGCTTGCGATTGTCGATGTGTTGCGATCGCGATCGTCGAAAGGAAAAAAACGATCGGGTGATATCGTCGCGATGTTTTCCAGAAAAAACTAATGCTATTCCAAATTGAGAACTCGTGGAAACGCGATCGCATTTATCGGGTTGGAGAATTGTGAGCGATCGCGCGTGCTATTTTGGTTAGGAGCGATCGTGTTGCGATCGCGATCGTTGAAAGGAAAAAACCGATCGGGTAATTTACGATTGTCGATCGACGGTAAAACCAATGCTATTCCATTCAAAAAAACCTACTCTACCAAAAACTACAAAAAAAATCCTTCCCGCAGAAACATTGGAAGGATTGGCTGGAAGTCATCAAGAGAACCCTCAGAAGGATGGCTTTTTACAATCATTAAGTACCTGTGATTGGTGTCGAACAGTTTATCCTCTCAGCGTGTGTTGTATTTTGTATAATTGTCCTTATTGCTGAAGGTATACTCCTGAAAATGAAAGGCTAGATGTATTCTTACTGAGAAGAAGATCGATCTTTGTGTTTGCGTCGTGTGTTTTTTGTGAGTTACAATTGTTGGGTTGTTCGCGTAGCGTGGCTTTAGCCGTAGGCACGCAACCCAACCTACTATATTAAAGTTTTTTTCCAGATTTTGAATATAAATTCAAAACAATTGCGATTGCATCAATCGGGTTGGGGGATTGTGAGCGATCGCATCGATCGGGTTGGAAAGATACGATCGATGCGATCGCAACATCTGTATTAGAATAGAGAGACCCTCCTCTGATTTTCGAGCTATGGTTCAACTTCAACCTTCCCGCCTCAAACCCGACCCACCCCCCAGCCCCCTCCCAAGAGGGGGAGAGCAGGAGGGGAGGCAAGAGGGGCTGCTCACCATGTACGAT
>JAGHZQ010000064.1 GCA_017746715.1 Cyanobacteria bacterium SBLK | reverse complement strand
TCGATCGAGATCTTCCCGATATCGCTGCGTCACTCCATCGGTTTCATAAATCAAAGCCGGATGTACTTTAATGCCATCATCGACTACGGCAACAACGATATCTTCTCCCGAATATCCTAAATCCCAAGCATCCACAACATTAATATCGACTCCAATCGTTCCTCCAGTTTGTCCGGTATTGCTGAGATGCCATTGATCGGCAAACGAAAACTGCTGGGATGTGAGGGATGTGGAAACGAGCGGCTGCACGTATTTTATCCGCTCTTCCAACGCTTCTAAACGGAGCAAAAACTCCGACAAATCAAAATCTTCAGAAAATTTGAAAAGATGGGTGTCGGGAATGAAATTTCCTTCTCCTGCATATTCTGCACCTAGAAATAATGCTACACTTTCCGGAGACTGATTCGGGGTTAAATAGAACATCCATTCATTGGTTTGCTCTAAATCGTTCCAAGCATAGGACTCCAAATTTGTAGCCCGTGCGATCGCATATTTTAACGCATCGGGTATCTTATGATTTTTGCCCCATTTGCTGCTACTTTTCATGGGATATTTTACTCCGATAGAATTGGGCAAAGTGACTTTGGACGCGATCGCTGTTTCGACAGGCAAAGAAGCCTCATCAATTAGAGCGATAGTAGAGTTCGCGTCCGCGTTTGCACCCCGGTTTGCATCCGTTTCTAATTCTCCTTGCATCGTTTCATCGGCCATCGCGCGGCTCTGACTTTCTGCCTCAATTGCGATCGCGGGAAGGCTATTTTTGTGATTGGGATGCCAAGGAAAATCGTACTGGGGATCGGAATCGTCTGATGTTGCAACAACCTCGTGAGTTATTTTCCCTTCTCGAGAAAGTAATTTTTGTATCTCCTGATACTTTATGGGATATCCCTTTGGATGGGGTTCGGACAATATCAAACCAGTCAGCGAATCGCGAGTCACGGAGGAACTTCCTTCAGATCGGCTTAAAGTATCTTCGATACCCTCTGGATTCAACCTGTCTCGTTCGCGGCTAAAAATCGCCGATTTTGGGTGAGATTCGTCTCCATTCGCGGGTAAATCTCCCGACTCTAATACCGCAGAAAGATTGTCAATACTGGGATTGGCAGTCGATCGCATTTGTGGGGAAATGCGATCGAGATTTGGAAGAGTTTTGATTTCATCTGGGGTAAGTTGTTTTGAATGTGTGAGGTTAGATTCGAGAATAACAGTACGGAAGATTTGATGGATTTTATCTTTGAGCTTTGTAGAAAGCTGTTTCAACACGATCGAAATACCTCACCGAAAGATAATGCTGGTTTTGTGGGAGTGAAAGAAAAACACTCTCTATAATGGTATTCGGGTTCTTCATGATAATTTTATACACTATTCTCAATTTTTTAATAAATCTTTATATTTTTGTAGAGGATAGAGCGATCGCGATCGCTGTTGGAGATAGGAGGGACAAGGTAAAGGAGCAGGGGGAGAAGAATTTTGCAGGAAAAGTAGAGACAAGGCATGCCTTGTCTCTACAAGATTGGGTATGGTGTGGGGTTGACAGGATCGAGAGATCGCGATGACAGGAGGGGAATGGAAGAGTGCGATCGTTATAATATTTGCAATTCTATTTCCACCCAACTTGGACTAAAAATATTTTCATAAATTCGATTGTAAACTTTTAGATTCCCCTCGCTGTCTTTGGTGACTATACCAGATTGTCGTAATCGTTGGTGTTCTAAAGTTTCTACAAATTTCACTTTCCCTTCATCGTTGGGTTCTGTCAACACTGATTCCGTTACCTGTTCCACCGTACCATTCCCAACGAACATCAACCCGAAACGATCGCCCGGATTCATTTGAGAGGTTTGCGGGCCCGAGTACGTTCCCGAGTTCCAATTTTTTTTCTCTCCTAAATTTCCGGAAAACCTTGCTCCGGTTAAGCGATCGCTAATCATGACGCGCCCTTCTTCAGAGTTACTTAAAGAGCGATGGGCCGCTTCTCGAATAAAATCTTCCGAGCTCTCTACATAGTCTTCCATTCCTTCTAGACTAAAGATCGCCAGTTCTCCTTTATTCTTCCCGCCATCAAAAATAAAGTCAAATGTGACTTCTCCCGTTGCCCCCACTGTAAAATAACCCGATTCAAATGGATCGATGGTCGTTTCCCCTTCGGTTCCATACAAGTTGATTTTCCATTCATTCCAAATGGCCGTATCCCCAGTGACGCGATCGATCGCATCTAACTGCCAATTCCCTTGTGAAGATTCCCCCCAATTTCGAACCGATGTAAAGAGCCAATTTTGATGACTTTGGCCGACATAGTTGGGTTCTGCCAATACCGATTTCGTCCCATCGGGAGACGTGAGAACGAGCTCGATATTTCCTCTTTTGACTTGAGTGGGATCCTCAAAAAATAAATCGGCATCAAAGACGACCTCAACTGATTCTACGATAATATCTTCCTCAATATTAATGGTAGAAGATAACCCCAAACCATTATTATCGGGCAATTGACCGTTGACAATAGTTTGAAACGGACTCGAGATTGCGACTTCCTCAGCAACTGCTTCCCATTGTTGTGCCGAAGTCACCGCAGCCGTCGCATCAATTAACCCAAATCCATACTTATGATTGATATCGTGTCCTGCTGCATTAATCTCCCAATCTTCATCGTTCTCATCTACTTTTTTTGCCGTTTCCACTAAAATATGCTGGACATCCCGCCACGTCAAAGTAGGATTGGCTTCTAACATTAAGGCAATAACGCCAGAAGTTAAAGCCGCAGAAACCGACGTCCCGCCAAAATCATCGGTGTAAAAATCATTGGGATTATAACCCCCTTGAGGAGGATGATCCGTGGTAACAATGCCGACTTTATTGTCACCATATTGAGAACTAGATGGGGCAACAACAATCAGAGAAGCACCGGGATTTGAGTACCAACTTTGCTTGCCATAATGGTCGATCGCGCCGACGGCAATCGTGTAGCGAGAATTAGCTAAAGGATTGTAATTGACATTTTCCCAATCAAAACCAGAATTACCTCCAGCAAAGACATAAATACTCCCCAAACCCCCACGACCGAATTCGATACCCTGATGTAATGCCGCGATTGTATTGGGAAGATTGGCGAAAGGGCGATCGGGTTGCCAGCTATTATTAAGAATATGAATCTCTTGCAGATGAGAAACCATTGCATCGGCAATTTGTCGATCGCTGACTCGTTTTTCGAGCCATTGATTGAGATTGGTATCGTACTCGGTATCAAAAAGTTTGACGGAGGTTAAACTGCTTTCATAAGCGACTCCTCGGGCTTCGCCATTGACTCCGCTCGCCCCAATCAATCCAGCAACAGCAGTTCCGTGAATATTATTTTGAATGCTTATATCCGGAAGCGGATTAAAAAAGGTTTGCGGTACCCAATTGTCAATTTCTTCGGCAGTTGCAGAGGGATTGGGACGAGTTGTAAAAAAGAGCTTTTGCAAGGGAATATCTCCCTCAATTCCCATTAAATCTCGATCGAGATCTTCCCGATATCGCTGCGTCACTCCATCGGTTTCATAAATCAAAGCCGGATGTACTTTAATGCCATCATCGACTACGGCAACAACGATATCTTCTCCCGAATATCCTAAATCCCAAGCATCCACAACATT
>JAGHZQ010000063.1 GCA_017746715.1 Cyanobacteria bacterium SBLK | reverse complement strand
TAAATCTTCGATGGGTTGTTATGGCGATCGCTTCAATATGCAAAAATTGCAGTGAAGCGATGCGCCAATAATAAATCTCTTAATAGGGTTTGCGTCCGATGATATTTCCGGGAGGATTGTAGTTGCAAACCCAAACCTCGCGACGATTATTTCTGGCAACAGCACAACCGACTTCTCGAGTGCTGTCCCAGACCACTTGAGTATAATGACCGCACATTTTACCGGGTCGGCAGCTATTATTATTATAGTTATAATCTTGCACTTCATTTCCCCACATATCCACCACTCGTTCCGGACTTAATTGTTGTCCCGAAGCAGAGGCGAGATTTTCCCCGTAAGGTAGATTTTGGCGGTGCTCGAACTTATTTTCTCGCAATAGCTTATTTGCCCATTCTTGCGCGTAATTTGCCAATGCTGGCGACCATTGTAAATGGGGAACATTGACCGTATCTCGCCATTTATTATGCGCGTTAACCATTTGCTCGATTCCGGTTTGACTGGCAAGATCGTAAACGTTGGTGGCAATGCCGCGCTGTTTTGCTTCTTCTAGAGTCAAAATGCGATCGCGACTCACCCCTGCTTCTGTCGAACCATTGGCAACATAAGAAACGCTATATTCTTCTCCAGTGGAACTGTGCCAGCGCCAACCCGTGAGAATTGCCTCCAGCCATTGTCCTTGTTTTTGGACGTAAACGGGACTGCCATCGAGAGGAATGCTGGGATTTTGTGCCATCAGGTTACGAGCGGGTAAATTATGATTTAAATGATTCTCTAAATTATTTTCGGGTTGAATATGAGCAATGGTTTGGGTTAGCGATCGCATCTCCTCAGATTGTATTAAACTAGACTGACTGAAACTCGGTAGAATTTTGCTCAAAGACTGCCAATGTAATTCGCGAGAAGTTGCAGAGATTTTCAACATACCCGCAATCGTTAAAATAGACAAAGGAATTAGGATTTTTTGCAGTGCCATAATGAAACGTCTAAAATTGTTCCGACCAAACCAGATTTTTCGATCTTAGCCTACTTATTAGGGGACGCCCAGTCTCTTATTTTGGTTTCTCAAAAAATAATTTATTTTTAATAATGCTGCCTTTTTAGGAGTTTTAATGTCTATTCAGCTTGATTCAAAACAGTTCAATTTGCTTATCCGCCATGCAGAAAAAACATATCCGGAAGAATGCTGCGGAATTATTCTAGGCACAATTACTCACGATACGACACGGACTCTCACGAGCGATCGCAAGCTCGTTCTCGATATTATGCCCGTGCAAAACATTTGGAATGAAGAATTAGCAAAAGATTTACCACAAATTGTTGATATCCCCAGTCGCAGCAGTCAAAAAGAAAGAAACTTTTTTATTGCTCCCGAAGATATTTTACACGCGCAAAAAGAAGCGAGAAACCGAAAGGCAATCGTATTGGGATTCTATCATTCTCACCCTGATGCTCCGGCCATTCCTTCTGAATTCGATCGCGCGATCGCCTGGCCGGATTATTCATATCTTATTATTTCTTTAACTGAGGAACAATTCACAGACGTGAAAAGTTGGCAACTCGATCGAGAGCGAAAATTTCAGTCAGAAAATATTGAAATAGTAGAATCGAAAGAAAATACCTAAAGATATTGACAATTTTAACTCAATAAAGCTACAGTGAGAGAAAAATATATTTTATGCGATAAATTTATGTTGTTTCATTCGTATCGCTACAGTTTTTGGGTATTATTTTTATCTCTCATGGGTTGGCTTTCTTGGCAAGAGATCGATAAATTCGTTCTCGCTAATTCCATCGTGCCCGCAAGGGATAATACAGAAACGAAGGTAACGATCGACGGAACGAATTATAATATTAGCGGCGGCAGGAGATCGCTCGATAGCGTTAATTTGTTTCACAGTTTTGAACGCTTTGGTTTAAATGCGGCAGAAATTGCTAACTTTCTTGCTCAACCCAATATCGAAAATATTCTCGCTCGCGTTAATGGCGGCGATCCTTCTATTATTAACGGTTTAATTCAAGTTACGGGAGGAAACTCTCATCTTTATTTGATGAACCCGGCGGGAATTATTTTCGGGTCTGGAGCCAGTTTAAACGTTTCTGGAGACTTTTTTGCAACGACGGCTACAGGAATCGGATTCGAGGATGGAAATTGGTTTCAGGCATGGGGAGAAAATGATTATCAGTCTTTACTGGGAATGCCTTCTCGATTTGCTTTTGATACCTCTCAACCCGCTCCGATCGTTAATGCCGGAAATTTAGCCGCGAATGCAGGCAATAATATTAACTTATTAGCCGGTAGCATTATCAATTTGGGGACAATTTCTACAGAAGGAGGTAATATTATTATTGCAGCAATTCCGGGAACGAATTGGGTGAAAATTTCCCATGAAGGGAGTCTTTTAAGTTTAGAAGTCCCAACAGAAGCGATCGCAACGGGATTCAATCCTTTGAAGCTGCCAGAATTGTTAACGACACCAGAAGTGAGAGAGGTAATTTCTTTAGAGCAAGAGGAAGCGATCGCATCATTTTCTCTCAATTTAGGAGATATATCGATTGCCGGACAAATAACAGGAAAAGACGTACATTTGGCAGCCAATGAAATCCAGATTCTCCCTAGCGAAGTCCCCTTAATTCGCGGAGAAGGATTAGATAGTGCCAAGAGCGTAACATTATTTTCTCGAACGAGAGAAGAGCCTCTCGCTTCGGTTTTTATCGATGCAACAGTATCGGATTATCAGACGTTACTGTATGGCGGAAAATCGGGGACGAGAAGCATTGCGATCGCGCGAGAAGAAAATGGGATTGCGGTTATTGGGGAAGAGTTATCTCACCTAGAAATAGAGGGAAAAAAAGTGGATGAGATTCATATCATATCAGAAGGAAATACCGGGAATTTTTGGTTGGGAAATGCGTTTGTGAGTGGGAATGACTTTACAGAGTATCGAGAAGATTTTGCCAATTGGAGAAGTGCATTAGGGGCGAATGCGGATATATTACTCTATAGTTGTTTTACAGCATTAGGAGATGTAGGAGATGTTTTGTTGAATAATATAGCCCGAGAAACAGGAGCAGATGTAGCGGCATCGACAAATTTGACAGGAAATAATGAAGTAGGAGGCAATTGGATTTTAGAAAAACAAATCGGTACAATTGAAGCTAATATTGCTTTTACCGATTCAGCCTTGGATGCTTATACAGATACCTTAAATATTTTAACAGTAACGAGTAGTGCCGATAGCGGGATGGGAGCATTAAGAAATACGATAACCAATGCTGCTAATGGTGATGAAATTCGCTTTAGTACGAATATGACAATTTTCTTGAATTCAGAACTGAGTATTAACAATCAAACATTAATCATTGATGGCACGACTAATAATATTATTTTAGATGGACAGAGCAGCGATCGCATATTTTTTATTGATAATAACTCATCTGTCACTCTCAATAATTTAACCATTCAAAATGGACGTTTAGGAGCGAATGGAGGGGCAGGAATCTATGTAAAAGACAGTACGCTAACAATTAATGACAGCATTATTACCAATAACAGTGCAGTGGATGATGGCGGCGGTATTTTTATCAAAGATAGTATCGCAACGATTAATAATAGCACTATTTCTGGAAATACAATTAGTGGCAGCAATCTTCATGGAGGAGGAATTGCCAGCCAAAATAGCACATTAACCGTTGAAAGTAGCACGATATCGGGAAATGTTGCTATAGGAGGTGGGGTATCGGGAGCGGGAATTTCTCTCAGACAAACCGATGCGGCAATTGATAATAGTACGATATCTGGCAATTCTGCGGGAGGTAATGGAGGGGGAATATTTATGGATAAAGGCACGGTTATCCTCGAGAACAGTACCATTTCTCAAAACTCTAGTAATTCTGACGGAGGAGGAATTAGACTGGACAAAGAGAATTTTGTCACGATAGAAAATGTAACAATCTCTGGCAATTCTGCAAAGATTAATGGTGGCGGAGTTGATTTTGATAGTAAAAATGAAGATTTGTCTTTGTCGATCGTCAATACCACTATTTTTGAGAATCGTGCGGGTGGAGAAGGAGGGGGAATTTATATGCAGAATAGTGGTGGTGGCTCGGCAGAAGTCTCGGTTTTAAATAGCATTATTGCTGGCAATAGTGCCGGCAATTCAACAACAAACGATACGATAGATGATAATAATATCGCGATCGCAGATCTCGGCTACAATCTCATTGGTGTTGACGGTACGGGAGACTTTACAAATAATAATACTCGCGTTGGAGTTAGCACGACGGATCTCAACCTTTCCCCCTTGGGAAATTATGGCGGTTTGACTCAAACCCATGCTTTATTACCCGGAAGTATTGCGATCGATGCCGGAACTTCTTTAGATGCACCCAGTGTCGATCAAAGAGCATTCAGTCGCGAAATAATTGATATTGGTGCATTTGAAGTGAATGCCGATTTAGAGGTCATTTTGAGCGTCGATAGCGGAGGGATTTTGATTGAGGATACCGTTACCGCAACTCTCGATTTAATCAATCACGGACCCGACGCAGTAGGAGATATTCATCTACAACTTTCCTTTCCCAACGAGATACAATTACAAAATTTTATTCTTTCAATGGGGAGCTACAATCCTAGTACGGGAATTTGGATTGTTGGCGAACTAGATGGAAACTATAATACAATTTCTGCCGATACCAGTGCAACCCTCGATCTATCATTTGAAGTTCCTATCAATCTTTCTTTATCTTTAGACTTTACTGCAAATATTCTTTCGTTTAATGGGGAAGAACTCGATAGTAGTAATAATAGTTCGATCGCAAATCAAACTTCTCCCAGCTTGGTCAACTGTCTGCCTATTTGCTATCCTGATAACCTGCTCAATTCCATCAGTGCGATCGATACGCTTGCGAACTACCAAACATTAATAAGCAATAGAAATTTGGGTTTATCTTTGCTCGATACTGGAGTAGAACAGTTCGAACAATCTATGACTGAAGAATTTTCCAACTATTTGGACTTAAAAAAGATTGACACAACTTCGCTTTCTGAAATTCAAGAAATTTTACAGAATATTGCCCAAAAAACTGGCACGAAACCTTCTATTATTTACGTGATGTTTGCGCCTGCCGTACTGAGTCAAAATCCTTCAGAAATGCTTTTGGCTTCTTCGGAAAGTCTTCCTTCGGGCGATCGCAATTGGGAATCCCCTCAACCTGCCAATACTTCAGATAGTGATATTTTACAAGTATTTCTGGTGACTGCAAACGGAGAAGTTGTCATGCAACAATTACCCGAAGCGACTCGAGAGCGAGTAATGAAACAAGCAGGAGAATTTCGCAATACTGTAACTAACGTTCGCCGTCCCCAGGCATTTCTCACACCTTCTCGGCAATTCTATCAATGGATTATTGCTCCTCTCGAACGCGAACTCGAGGCACGAGAAATCGATAATATTGCGTTTATTTTACACGCGGGATTGCGATCGCTTCCTATGGCAGCCCTTCACGATGGCGAAGCATTTTTGATCGAACGGTATAGCATGGGTTTGATGCCGAGTATCTCCCTTACCGATACCACCCATAAAAATATCAAAGAGACGCAAGTTCTGGCGATGGGAGCATCCGAATTTAGCGAACAAGATGCCTTGCCTGCCGTTCCTGTAGAATTAGACATTATCGGTCAATTTTGGCAAGGAGACGTTTTTCTCAATGAGGAATTTACAGTCGAACAATTGAAAGGACAACGCCAACAAACAGCCTACGGAATCGTTCATTTAGGAACTCACGGCGAATTCAGAGCGGGAAAATCCGATCGCTCTTATATTTTATTTGGCGATCGCCAAGTTTCTTTAGATCGCATGAGAGAGTTAAACTTTCATAATCCGACGACAGAATTATTAGTTTTAAGTGCCTGTCGCACGGCATTGGGAGATGTCGAGGCAGAATTGGGATTTGCCGGTTTAGCAGTTGCGGCTGGGGTAAAATCGGCTTTGGGGAGTTTGTGGAACGTTAACGACGCGGGAACTCTCGCTTTAATGGGAACTTTTTATAGTCGCCTGCGAGATGTCCCGATCAAAGTTGGGGCATTACGTCAGGCTCAGTTAGCAATGTTACGAGGAGAGACTTATTTAAAAGATGGGAGTATTGCGATCGCCGATACGAGCATCCCTCTGACACCAGAATTAGTAGAATTAGGCGATCGCTCCTTTAGCCATCCTTATTATTGGAGTGGGTTTACTTTAATTGGCAGTCCTTGGTAATGGTTTGATTCAGTAGAAATACGAGGCGATCGCTTAATTTTGTAATTCGGCAGATTGAAAAATCGTATCGGTCGTTAATTCAAGCTGGGGAAATATCTGCGATCGCACATTCTGACCCGTAATAAAACGCTGCATTTGATATTCTCCTTCAATCAATTGGCAAACTGTAATCGTTGGTTGTTTCGGTTTGCCAATATAGCGAACTGCACCCAAAGCCCGATAATCTACTAACCAATATTCTGCAATTCCCATGGCTTCATATTCAATCAATTTATGACCGTAATCGTCTCGCCAATTGGTGCTTACAACTTCGATCGCCAGAGGAATAGTGCGACCGTTTTGCACGACGGATGCTTCTCGCCAAAGCGGTTCATCTGCAACAAATTCTCGATTTAAAATCGTAACATCGGGTTGATATCCCGATCGCGAGATATTAGGTTTTACGATACAGGTTCGAGGAATGGAATAAGGCAGATTTTGCCGTCGAATTTCCCAGTTTAATTCGGCAACGAGAAAACCGCTTAAATCTTCGTGAGAACCCGTTGGCGGCATTTCAACGATCGCTCCTTCAATTAATTCATAACGCTTGCCATCTTCTGGATACCATGCCAAAAATTCCTCAAAAGAAAGCGATCGGGCTTGGCTTTGAATCATTGCGATCTTTCCATGAGACTATTGCTATTTTAGATCGATTTTGGTGCGAGCGGATAGAGGCGATCGTTAATTTGTCAAACAAATCGCTAAAATTAAGCCAGAGGAAAAGGAGGAAGTCATGCAGATTGTCACGAGTTGGATGGAAGAAGGGATCGAGATCGGTCTCGATCGCGGTCGTAAAGAAGGTCGCGGAGAAGGTAAGCTAGAATTACTTTTAGCACAGCTTTCCCGACGTTTTGGCGAACTCGAATCGGATATAGAAGCACGTATCTCTAAACTCAATCTCACGCAGTTGGATGCGTTGGGTTTGGAGATATTGGATTTTGAGAGTGTGGCAGATTTAATAACTGGGTTGGCGAAAATTGAAGAAAATTCCGAGGATGAGGATAGCGATCGCTCTAATGGCATAAATTGTCATAATAGAGCCAACTTCTTAAGTCTGGTGATGCCATGAAAACCATGAATGTCTCCCTCCCGGACACCATGCGGGATTATATCGAACAGCAAGTGAAAACTGGAGGTTATGGAAGCGTTAGCGAATATATCCGCGATCTGATTCGTCAAGACCAAAAACAGAAAGCGAAAGAACAAATTGAAACTCTTTTATTAGAGGGGTTAGATTCTGGAAAACCAACCCCGATGGGCGATCGCGACTGGGTGGAAATTCGTCAAGCTGTTCGAGATAAGCTCGATCGCAACAAACATGAGTGAAATTCGCAAACGTCCGCAGGTTATTCGCGATCTTATCGAAATTGCGACTTATATTGCTGAAAATAATCTGGACAATAGCGATCGCGAAGCGTCTCGGAAGAGAATCGCTTTGTTTTTGCGGCAGAAAAAACATTTCAGCAGTTGGGACAAATGCCCGAACTTGGCAAACAATGTCAATTTTCTCATCCTCGCTTGCAGAATATTCGTCAAATTTTAGGATCGTGCCTCACCAATTCTCAGAAACTCCACTAAAATAGAACAAAAAATCCTGTCTCATTTCCCCTCGGACGATGTGGAATCCCTTCAAAAAACGCCCCCCGCAACCCCAAGAACCGGAAAAACCCAACTATCGCGCCCTGTTTGAGGAAGTGACAGAGAAGGTAAAAGGCGGCGCGACGAGGGAGGAGATAGAAGCATGGATGCAGAGTCGTGGGGTGGATGAGTCGGGGTTGGTGCAGTGGTTGGCGGGATATGTGGGAAAAGTGAGAAGAAAATCCCAAGAGGGGGAAGTGCTGGCGGCGTTGCAGGGTTTGAGTGAGGCAGGACGAGGGGAGTTGGGACGGATGGCACGAGAGTTTGCCGCATATTTACAAGGTTCTGAGAGGAGTGAGATAGAGGAAGTAAAAGAGGTTTCTAATCTGTCTGAGGTTCACGAGTTTAACGAGTTAATGTCTCAAATGGGAACTTCTCAATCTGTTTTGCCAAGTTTTCAAGAATCGCTTTCTTATCAGGAATGGTTCGATCGAGGAATTCAGCTAGGGAATTTGGGAAGATTTGAAGAAGCGCTTACTTGCTTTGACCAAGCCTTGCAATTTCAACCCGACAAATATGAGGCATGGCTTAGCCAAGGGTTTGCGCTATTTAATTTAGGAAGATTTGAAGAAGCGCTTACTTGCTTTGACCAAGCCTTGCAATTTCAACCCGACTACCATGAGGCATGGGTCAACCGAGGGAATGCGCTATTTAATTTAGGAAGGTTAGAAGAAGCGATCGCCTCCTATGACCGAGCCTTGCAATTTCAACCCGACTACCATGAGGCATGGGTCAACCGAGGGCTTGCGCTATTTAATTTAGGAAGGTTAGAAGAAGCGATCGCCTCCTATGACCGAGCCTTGCATTTTAAACTCGACTACCATGAGGCATGGAATAACCGAGGAAGTGCGCTAGGGACTTTAGGAAGGTTAGAAGAAGCGATCGCCTCCTATGACCGAGCCTTGCACTTTAAACCCGATAAATATGAGGCATGGACTAACCGAGGGCTTGTGCTATTTAATTTAGGAAGGTCAGAAGAAGCGATCGCCTCCTATGACCGAGCCTTGCACTTTAAACTCGACTACCATGAGGCATGGTTTAATCAAGGGAATGCACTAAAGGATTTAGGAAGATTAGAAGAAGCGATCGCCTCCTATGACCGAGCCTTGCACTTTAAACCCGACTTCCATGAAGTATGGAACAACCGAGGGCTTGCGCTAAAGAATTTAGGAAGATTAGAAGAAGCGATCGCCTCCTATGACCGAGCCTTGCAATTTAAACCCGACTTCCATGAAACATGGAACAACCGAGGGATTGTGCTAGGGAAATTAGGAAAGCCAGAAGAAGCGATCGCCTCCTATGACCAAGCCTTGCAATTTAAACCCGACGACCATAAGGCATGGGCCAGTCGGGGGATTGTAGCAGCCAAGTCCAGTCAACACGATCGCCAGTTTCAACGCAATTTTTTATTTTATTTCCAAGCAACCCATGTAGGGACGTTGCATGCAACGTCCCTACAAAACCGACCCCAACCCAGACAAAATACCCTCTCTCCCGAAGTTGCCCGATACATTCAACAAACCGCCGAAAAACATTTCTGTATCGAACATGCAGAACTAAATAAACGCGGTTATGAGGGACAACTCAACAGCCTGCAATTCCCTCTCAATCAAAACCTTATTTGCCAAGACACGCACCCCAAAGGATGGGGATTTATTCATCACCGAATTGGGCAAACCCATTATTTTCAAGGGCGCACAGTTTCCCATTCCCGTCCCTACTGGCGCAAAGCGGAAAACAGCTACAAAACCGCCCTAAAAACCCTCACTGCAACCGATTATCCCGAACTGCACCTCGAAGTCCTCCAAGACCTCAGTAACGTCCTCCTGTCCCTCAAAGAACCCGAAGAAGCGCGAGTTCTCCTGCAAGACGGGACCGATCGCCTCAACCGAATGCTACAAGAATTCAAAGGAGGGGACTATGCCAAACAGCAACTCGCCCGCAAATTCACCGCCTTTAACCAGCTTACCGTCAGCCTTGCCCTCCAATCCGACACCCTCCACGAAGCCCTGACCCTCGCCGAAACGGGCAAAAACACCTGTTTGCGCTGGATTTGGAACTATGGCGACATCCCAGAACTCACCTACGACCAAATTCGCCAACTCCTCACCACCCCCACCACAGCCCTCATTTACTGGCATCTCAGCCCCATCTCCCTCAGCACCTTCCTCCTCCTTCCCCACGACCCCGATCCCCTCCTCATCCCTCCCCCTCCCCAACCCGAGGATGAAAGAGACCCCAGTTTATTGCAACTTCTCGCCTTCGAAGCGTGGGTGAAAAAGTGGAACGAAGACTACGCCAAATACGGCACGAAAAAAGAAGACGACACCTCCGAAACCGAGACGCAATGGTATGCAGACCTAGAAACGCAACTCGACGAACTGAAAACCCTCCTCAACATCGCCGAAATCGAACAACACCTGCAAACCCATGCTATTAACCATCTCATCCTCATCCCTCATCGCGACCTGCATCGTTTCCCCCTCCCCACCTTTTTCGAGAAGCAAACCTGCACCACCCTCCCCAGTGCCTATCTCGGTCTTCCTCCTCTCTCTCCAAACTGGGAGAAAGGGCAAAATCTCCTCATTGTCGAACATCCCCAAAGCACCCTCAAAATCGGTAACAAAACCCAATCTTTCGATACGTTGTACGATGCCCAAGTAGAATGCGAACTCATCCTCACTCAATTCTCTCCCCTTACAAAGGGGGGCTGGGGAGGATGCCAACGCCTCAACCAAGAAAACACGAGGAAAGAATGCGTTACCGAAGCATTGAAACACCCTCACGATATCTTCCACTTCTGCGGACACGCCGCCTATAACCCCCAAAATCCCGCCCTCTCCTGTCTCTATCTCAACGAAAAAGATACTCTCACTCTCCAAGATGTCCTCGCTCTCGATCTGCAAGCATACCGCCTCATCGTCCTGTCTGCCTGCGAAACCGCCGTCACTGGCAACCAAACCATCACCGACGAATATGTCGGCTTAGTCAGTGGCTTTTTGCAGGCAGGTGCATCCTATGTTCTCAGTACCCTCTGGAAAGTCGAATCCTTCCCGACAACCCTCCTCATCGTCACTTTTTACCAAAATCTTCATTCCGGACAACCGCCCGCCACAGCCCTGAAAAACGCCCAATTCTGGCTGAGGAATGCCACCAAATCCGACCTGCAACAATGGTTAGATAACGCGATCGCTGCCCTATCCCATATTCCTCAAGTACAATTTATCCTCCAAGAAGACATCGATCTCGATGAAAAGATTGCTAAAATAAAGCGCGATCGCCCTTATTCTCACCCTTATTATTGGTCGTCCTTTATCATATCTGGAAAATGAGGGATTCTAAAATTGTATGAATGAAACCTTTTCATACTGAAAAAACTACAACAAGAATAAAAAAGGAGGATCGAGATGAGCGATCGCTATATTGGCAGTAACTTTGATGACTTTTTAGCCGAGGAAGGTTTGTTGCCTGAAGTGGAAGCAACAGCAAGCAAACGCGTTCTTATTTATCAACTGGAACGGGTAATGGATCGGACGGGACTCTCTATAATAGAAATGGCTCAAAAAATGAACGTGACTCAAGCAGTCATTGAGAATCTACTCGATCCTAACGATTCTTCTGTCAATTTACAAGCGATCGCGTAAGTGACCTCTGTTTTAGAGGAAAACTTCAAAATTGACTTTTATCCCATCCAGCACATGACTCCCGCCGATATTCTCATCCTTGAAGCCTTCCTCTTTGCACTCTCTCAACAAACCCGAGAACTCCCTCGAGAAATAGAAACAAAAATTAACGAAATTGCCCGATCGCTAGAAACGCGAATGACGGATTTACATAACCTCGCGATCGCCACGCCAACCCTCGAACAACCCTATCGCCAAGGACGCAAAAAATTAGTCGCGATCGCCACGGAACGAACCAAAGGAATACCGCCAAATTATCGTACTAAAGATAACCGAACCAATGAAATCGCCAACGCGACCCCAGAAATTCAAGAAGCAGATATTGCCGCCAATGAAATTCTCGATCGCATTAGTCAATACTACGCCCGAGGGGCCGAGAAATTGAAACAACCCAATCTAGTTGACAAAATCAAACAATGGTTAAACAGTGATTAAAGAGACCCAGATATTCGCCAAACATCGAGTTAGATTCAATGAACCCCATCCCCTCCATCTCCGATCCGAGTGTCGATATTTTCCTCTACGATCTGTATAGCGGACTCGGTAAAACCGAAGCAGAAATAGACAGCGATCGCCGCCGCTTTTGGAATCGAATCTATGACGAGACCTATATCGAACAAAATATAGAAACATTCAAAAAGAAAGAACGAGATTTCTCCAATCATATTGAATTATTAGATTCCCATATTAAACCTTTCGATGCCCCTCTCGATGGTTATTACTATCCCGTTAAATTAGGCGATACCTTAGCTTTACAAATAAATTGTACGGGACGAAACAACGATCCCGATCGCGAACAAAACTCGACTGAAGAACGATTATTAGAATTACAAAAATTTGTCAGTATCATTCGCGACCATACCACAAAAATCCCCCCCAAACTCGGAAAAAGCTGGCTGTTTTTAGGACAGATCGATAGTGCCACTCAAGATCTCAAAGAAATTGAAAAAATTGCCGAATCTTGCTGCAAAAACTTAGAAATTATCAAGGATTTTAATTGGAAACAAAATCTCATCGGACAAGGAATCTATCAGGAGGTCTATTTCTACGAACTCGAACAACCCGATACTCTCCTTGATGGAGAAAATCAGACCCATCATCTTTTAATTTGTTTATTTCCCCAATATAAAACTCAAACAGAAATTGACAAAATTACGGGAGATTTATATCCCGATTTGATGGCTTTATTTCATTATCGCAGTAAAATTCTCTGGGTTTACGAACAAAGTCGCACCATTAAAGCAACTTTAAAAAGAGCAGCAGGAGAAATTAAAAATATGGTTGAGAACATCTCAAAATGGTTAGAACGCTCTCAACTCAATTTGAATCGCTTGCAAAAAGACCTCGGAAATGCTTTAGAAGTTTCTCGCGTGTGCGGGACTCATCTCGGTTATTTTCAAGAACAACTGATGAATATTGAAATTAACGGCAAAAATTATAAAAATCGTCTGCAATGGATGCGCGATCGCGATAATTCCAATATCTGCGATCTGAAATTTTTTGAGAAATTTGCGAACTCGGCGAAGGATAAAGCCGAACAAATCGAAATAGATTATAAAGTCTTGAGTGAAAGTCTTAAACCTCTGAATAGTTTTATTCAAATTGTAGAGGGAATTATCGAGCTCGAACGCACGAAAAACGAACGCACTCTTAATGATACTATTGCGATCGCGGGGGTGGGAATTAGCGTCGCTTCTCTCGTTGCCTCTACCATTGGACAAGAAGAAAGTCGCGAGATGGTAGAACAATTATTCGGCGTTCCCAACCGACCTTACTTCGAAATTGCTTTAACTTTTCTACCTTTGACCATTAGCGTTATCTTTGGATTAATGGGTGCGGGTTTGACACTCATAGCCTTGCGATTTTTCAAAAAATAGTGATTAACAGGCATCGATGCCCGTTCCACAAATAATATGAAACGAGATTGGACAGATTTAATTTATCTTTTACAGGGTACGCCCAGACAAAAAGCAGCTTATTCTATTTTAGCAGAGATCCTTCCTAAATTAAGTGCTTTCGATCCCGTTCTTACGGGAACAATTCCTCTCAATATCGACGTTCCCGATAGCGATCTCGATATTGTTTGTTATACCCCCGATCTCGAAAAATTTAAACGAGTTTTAACTGAAAATTTTGGACATTTTCAGAATTTTATTCTTACACAATCTATAATAGATGAACTCCCGACGGTTATTGTTAGATTTGAGCGTAACAATTTTGCGTTTGAAATCTTCGGACAGTCGCGCCCCGTTATCCGACAAAAAGCGTTTCGACATATGATAGTCGAAGCCAGACTCCTGCAATATGGCGGCGAGAAAATTCGCCAGCAAATTCGCCAACTGAAACAAACGGGTCTCAAAACAGAACCTGCCTTTGCGATCGCCTTTAATTTAACGGGAGATCCCTATCAAACCCTCTTGGAACTTTCCGATTTACCCGCAGAAGAACTCTATCAAACAATCTTCAATAAAACATAATGCGCCGCAGGGCAAACGAAAGCACGGAAACCGCACAAACAATACTACTTTGTCCCAACAAAGGACGCAAGGAATATTGATAAATCCCTTGTAACAAGGCAAGAAAACCCCCATCGAGGGCGCTGAAAAAATATAAACCAATTAAATAAGTAATACCGAGGGCGTGAATGGCAAATAAACCGCAAAAACAACTAAATGCCAAAGATTCTAAAGCGGGTTTCGTACGAAACGCTAAAGAGCCGCAAATCCAAGCCCCCGGAATAAATCCCAAAATATAGCCAAATGTCGGGATTCTAATATATTCCAATCCGCCGCCGTGAGTAAAAAGCTGAAATCTGGTGACGAATAACCCCAACAAAACATAAACAATCTGGGAAAGCGCTCCCGCTTGTTTCCCCCCCAAACAACCCGCCAGCAACACGGCACCTACTTGACAAGTGACCCCTAACGGATAAGTTTGAATGCCATTTTCCCCGCCCCAACTCCACGGAAAAGTAGTGGCAGAGGGTTCCATAAAAGTTCCCCCAATTGTTAAAAGCAGCCCGACCACTGCCCAAAGTAGCTTGTAGGGCAGTGATAGAGAGGGGGAATTCGTTGATTTGCGGCGAAGAGAACGACCTCGCCTACGCCTGCGGGGAGGCTTCGTACTCGCCTGGAATGGGGGCTTCTCCACCTTCGAGTCCTAATGAGTCTAACAGGGCGCGATCGCGTTCGGGGGGCTGTCCGAGGGTGGTGAGATAATGACCGACCAACATCGCATTAATTCCCGCTTGCAAGCCCAGATGTTGCAATTCTCCCATAACCGCTTCCCGACCGCCAGCATAGCGAAGAATCTGCCGGGGTAGCAAGAGGCGGAAAAGGGCGATCGCTTTTAAGGCTTCGTAGGGACCCAAGCGATCGCTTTCTCCCAAGGGCGTACCCTGACGGGGATTTAACAAATTCAGAGGTACCGACTCCACCTCTAATTCTCTCAGGGCGAGGGCGAGATCGATGCGATCTTCCCAACTTTCTCCCATCCCCACGATCCCCCCAGCACAGGCTTGAATGCCCGCCGCTTTCAGGTTTTTAATGGTTTCGACCCGATCTCGCCATTGATGGGTGGTCACGATTTCGGGGAAATAATTTTCCGACGTTTCCAAATTATGATTGTAGCGGGTGACTCCAGCTTCTCGCAGGGCTTCTGCTTGTTCGGCAGTCACTTCTCCAAGGGCGCAACAGGGTTTAATGGCAGTCGTGGCGATAATTTCCCGAACCGTTTCGAGGATCTCTGCAAACTCTTCAGATTTAGGGCTGTTATACTTGATTCCCCGCCCTTGAGAGACCAAACAGAAACGCTTTGCCCCTGCATCGGCAGCGGCTTTCGCCTGGGCGAGAATGTCCTCTTTGGTTTTTAATCCGTAAACCGGAGAGTTTTCCCCCGGATGATGCGCCGACTGAGAGCAAAAACTGCAATTTTCCGAGCAATTCCCCGACTTGATATTAACGATACTGCATAAATCTACGATATTACCGCAACAGGCTTCTCGGACGCGATCGGCGGCTTCGCAGAGGGCTAAAATATCGGCTTCTCCCTCAATTTGACTCAATTCTAAGGCTTGCGATCGCGTCAGGGATTCTCCGGCGATAATGCGATCGCTCAGATTGGCTAAATAGGTTGTTAAAGGAATGCCTGTTAAAGCGGGCGAATTGCTCTTTGCATTTGGAGCAAGGGTTGGGATTGCTTGAACCACGTTTTTCTCGATACTCCCAATATTGGCGATCGCAATTCTATCAGCTTTGCGTCCCGCATTATCAAGGTAACGTAATGAAACTTCGTATTGTAGGTAATAAATTTTTAATCTGCTCTTGCTGTTCTAAAATTGTCAATTCCCAACCGCGAAAATTTTCCGGACTCCTAATATAATTTCATTTGAGGAGATGAGACCCTAAAACTTCCAAGCCATTTACGAAGCAAAAGCCTCTTCAGCTAGAACTTGCGCGTAGTAGTTTACCGTCGCCCGAATCCCTGCATCGCAATCGGTAAATTGGTAATGGGGAAAGACCTGTCGAAAATAGCGAGCATCCATAATTTTTTTCGGTGCTCCATCTTGATACTCGGGTTGGAAAACAAGCTCTCCTCGAAAACCAATCTCCCGAGCGATCGACTCAGCGAGTTCTTTTATCGAAATGCCCCATTGTTGAGCGAGGTTCAGAGGACGAATTAACTCAATGGGAGTATGCAAGGCAAGAGTCATGAGTTTCGCGACATCGTCGATATAGATCCACTCGCGGATGGGTTTTCCCGTTCCCCAGATAGGAAATTGTTTCTGGCCGTTTCGGTTAGCCTGAATCATCCGAATAATCATACCATTGAGAGCGTGAACGCGATTGGGATCGATTGCATCACCGGGACCAAAGGCGTTAGGAACGAGTAAATTATAGGTACGAATGCCATGCTCGATCGCATAACAATGAGAGAGCATATAAAGCACTCGCTTGGCATTGCCATAAGAATAAACGGATGAATGAACCTCACCCTTTAACCAGTTCGACTCCGAGTAAAATGTCATTTCCCCAGGATAAGAACAGTTTGACAGGGGATTAATTATCAATGCGTTAGGCACTGCTGCCCCTACAGCTTTATAGAGGTTGAGAGCCATTTGTATATTATCGTGAATAATGGTGGCATGGCGTTGGGAAACATAATGCAAACCGCCCACATGAGCAGCACAATTGTAAATTGCATCGGGTTCAAAACACTGAAATGCTTGCTCTATCTGAGAGTAATCATTAAGATCGTAACCATTGACGCGGGAGAGTTGCCAAACTTCGTGACCTTCACCTTTAAGCGATGCCGCAATGTGTTTTCCAAAAAAACCAAAGCCCCCAATAACAATAATCTTCATAACTTCAAAGATTCATGAACGTTTACGTTTAATAGTTTAATAGTAGGGGCGCAAAATCGGGCATACTTTCTTACAACATTTTCCCTTTGCTTGCAATGGCATACAAAAACACCTCCCCTTTCTTGCCTTTGCGATCCACCCCGAAGGGAGGGGAAACACGCTGTAAGTCTCGAGAAACAAGAGTTTTAACCCGTTTCCCCTGACAAAGATGCAGCCCGCGATCGCGCTCGAAATTGATGCAGGGAGATCGCAATCTATGCGCTTTGCATCCCTTGCGATTCGAAGTTTCAGCATGGTTTTCGATCTCTTCAATTAATGAGTTCCCTTTCCGAATTTTGATGAGCGTAAGAACCTAAATAGCATCAAGTGTTCTTAACCTCACAATCATAAAAAATAACGATCTGGATTTGTGCTTTTGAGAAAGGGTGCGGTAAAGTATGGAAGATCGATGATTAAGAGTTGATGAAAACGGCGTTAATCCATGAATGGTTAACCCCCAAAGCAACCGGGGGATCGGAATTGGTGGTGCGGGAAATTCTCCAGCACGTTGCAGCCGATCTCTATGCCTTAATTGACTTTGAATCGACCAATCCACAAAGTTATTTGTACGGGCGCAAAATCGGCCATACCTTCCTGCAACATTTTCCCCTCGCTCGCAACGGCGTACAGAAATATTTGCCCTTGCTTCCCCTCGCGATCGAACAACTGGACTTGGGGGACTACGATCGCATCCTCTCCTCTTCTCATGCCGTAGCCAAAGGAGTTCTTACCCGTCCCCACCAACTCCACATTTGCTACTGCCATACCCCCATGCGTTACGCTTGGGATTTAACCTTTGACTACCTCGAGAATAGCCCCATGGGACGGGGAATTCCGGGGATTTTTTCCCGCTACATCCTCCACCGCCTGCGAGAATGGGATGTAATTTCCGCCAACCGCGTCGATTATTTTATCGCCAACTCCCAATATACCGCCCGTCGTATCTGGCGCTGTTACCGCCGCAAAGCCGAAGTTATTTATCCTCCCGTCAATTGCGATCGCTTTCGATTTTCTCCAGACAAAGAAGACTTTTACCTCGTAGTTTCCCGTTTGGTGAGCTATAAAAAAATTGGCTTAATTGTCGAAGCCTTCAATCGCTTGGGATTTCCCCTCATTGTCATTGGCAATGGCACAGAATTAAACCGCATTAAAGCCATAGCCGGTAAAAATGTGCAAGTGCTAGGATCGCAGTCGAATGAAATCGTCGAACAATATATGCAAAAAGCCAAGGCCTTTGTTTATGCTGCCTGCGAAGATTTTGGAATTGCTCCCGTCGAGGCACAATCTTGCGGCACTCCCGTCATAGCTTATGGCAAAGGGGGCGCATTAGAAACCGTCCGGGATGTGCGACAATTTCCCCAAACGGGAACGGGATTGCATTTTGCCCCCCAAACCGTCGAGGCATTGGTGAATGCGGTCGAGATTTTTACCGAATATCAAGGGAAAATCGAGCCGGAAATTTGTCGCCAAAATGCCGAACGATTTACCCCCGAGGTTTTCGGCCGGCAATATCTCGCCTTTGCCGATCGCTGCTGGCACGAATGGAAACTGGGTGGCAATTGAAACAACACGGGGTTTGTGGTAAGGAGGAGCATCATGACGGCTGAAGGTCCGGCAAAATCGCTAAAAAACGCAACGACAACAACGCGATCGCCTCGACTGAGGGGACAATTTGCAAATCTCGTGCGTTTTATTGTTAATGGCAGGAAATGCAAGCGCCTGTTCGATATCGGGTTTTCCCTGAGCGTTTTGATTTTAGGATTCCCCATTTATTTAATTTTGGCACTTTTTATCGCGCTCTCTTCTCCGGGGCCGATTTTTTACGTGCAGCAACGGGTGGGGAAAGATTACAAACCTTTTCGCTGTTTTAAATTTAGAACGATGGTTTGTAATGCCGATGAAGTTTTAGCAGAATTATTTGCTCGCTATCCCGAACTCAAACAAGAATTTGAAGAAACCTACAAGCTCAAAAAAGATCCCCGCATCACGAAAATTGGCAAATTTTTACGCTTGACCAGTTTGGACGAATTACCGCAATTTTTGAATGTGTTAAAGGGGGATATGAGCGTTGTCGGTCCGCGTCCCCTCGTTCCCGACGAACTCAGATATTACGGACGGCACATGGCTAAAGTTTTAACCGTCAAACCGGGAATTACGGGATTGTGGCAAGTTTCCGGACGCAATGATCTTCCCTACGAACGACGCATTCATCTCGATGTTTACTATGCCGGACAGCGCACGATGATGTTAGATTGGTTTATCATTTTTAAAACCGTCGGCATTATTTTATTTCCTCGCAATAATGGTGCTTATTGAAGATTGTCTCATTGCCGATTGTTAACAAAAATATTGAGCCATGCCCGCCCGAGACTATTACCATGAAGTCGTATGCAACGCCCTAAAAAAAGACGGTTGGACGATTACCCACGATCCCTATCGTCTCAAACTCGCCCGTAAAAAGAACCTGTATATCGATTTAGGTGCAGAACAACTCATCGCTGCTGAAAAAGACATTGAAAAGATCGCCGTTGAAATCAAAAGTTTTCGCGGTATCTCGGAAATGCAAGATCTCGAACAAGCAGTCGGTCAATTTGTCTTGTATGAAAGATTACTCACTCGATACGAAGCCGATCGAAAACTCTATTTAGCCGTTCCTGAAGATACTCGAGAATCGATCTTTGAGGAAGAGGCCGGACAGGTTTTAATTGAAGATAAAATCATTCGCTTATTGACCTTAACCAAGAAACAATCGTCAAATGGATTCCCTAACCCGTACCCTCCAACAAGCTGCTATCAAAGTCCTGCAAGACTACCATGATTTTTTGGGTCACGATCCCGAAAGTGAATTGCACCTTGTTTTTGATGACAAAAGCCATCATTACATTCTTTTAGAAACAGGTTGGCACAAAAATCAACGAATTTACGGTAACCTCATCCACCTGCAAATTATCAACGGTAAAATCTGGATTCAACAGGATGGAACTGAAGCGGGAATTGCTGGAGAACTCCTCGATCGCGGTCTTTCTCACCAGCAGATCGTCCTTGCTTTCAAAACCCTAGAACGCCGCAAAATAACCGATTTTGCAGTTGTTTAAAACGAGAGCGATCGCTCTTCTGTTGGAGATTTTAAATTTTAAGAAATCATTGCAAATAGAGATGTCTTCAAAATATTGAAGGAAAATAGCAGTGTTTCCCGTACATTCTCAAAAGGTAATCGTGAGCACCGAACTATTTTATCTCGTTTTAACAGCAATTTTGACGGGTTTTTTATGGATTCCCTTCGTAATTGGATTGGTCGGCACCCGAGGTTTGCTGACTCCTAAAGATTACAAGGTTGCACCGACATCGCCCCTTCCTCATTGGGTCAATCGTGCCAATCGCGCCCATCAAAATGCGGTTGAAAGTTTTGCTCCTTTTGCAGCGATCGTGTTGGTAGGGGCAATTCTCGATGTATCCAGTCCGATTACTATTGCTTGTACGGCGATCTTTTTCTTTGCTCGTCTCGGTCACGCGATCGCTCATATTAGTGGATTTTCTAAGTTTATGGCGCGGACGGTTCTTTTTAGCATTTCTTCGACGGCTTTTGGCGTTTTGGCGATCGAAACATTGCGCTTGGGAATGCAAGTTTGAAAGCAATTAATTCTCGCTTTTGCGATCGCCGATCGCTTCTAATCTCGCTCTCAATTTGGGCAGGGTCTTGATATATTTAGCCTGTCTTTGGTAGTCTCGTTCCGTAGGGTTGGCGATGCGATTGAGATTCGCATTATCGGTCATGTCGGCAATTTTAACTTTCAGTGCCAAGGGATTTCCCATGACGCGAGTTAAATAGTCGTCGTAGTTTTCTTGAGGTCGTTTGCTAAGGGAGTCGATCGCTTGGATAATGGAATCGGGAAAACCGAAGCGATCGAGGTCTGCTAAGGTAAGATCGGAGTCTTCGATGGTATCGTGCAAAACCCCCACGATTTTCTCATCAAGGCCCTCGAGGGCGGTCATCACTCTCAGGGGATGATTGATGTAGGGTTTCCCTGCTTTGTCGATTTGTCCTGCATGGGCTTTTTTGGCGAGAGCGATCGCTTTTTCGAGGAGAGAAAGTAATTCTTCAGACATGATAGCCAATTTCATTATCCACTAAAAAATTTTCTTAAAACTCGAAACCGATAGAAAAACCATACTTAAACTCTACGTTGATATAACCAAAAATTGCGCGGAGAAAATAGATGACAAGCAACAGCAAATCCCCCCAACCCGAAGATATTTCTCATCATTATGCTTCCGGATACGAAGCCACTCGCTTGCAGAAAAAAGAGGGAAAACTAGAAGCAGAGCGATCGCGGGAATTGCTCGATCGCTTCCTTCCCCCCATACCCGCCTCCATTCTCGATATTGGCGGCGGTCCCGGCGGTTATGCGTGTTGGCTGGCAAAACGAGGCTACGAGGTCCACCTTATCGATATTACCCCCTTACACGTCCAACTGGCCGAAGAAGCCTCCCGCTCTCAACCGGACACCCCCCTTGCCAGTGCAGAAGTCGGGGACGCGCGATCGCTATCGCAGGGATCGGAGACCATCGATGGGGTTTTACTCTTCGGTCCCCTTTATCACCTCACGGACAAAAGCGATCGCCTGAAAGCCTTACAAGAAGCCCATCGCGTTCTCAAACCGGGCGGAACTCTCCTCGCTGTGGGGATTTCACGTTTTGCCTCCACCTTCGCGGGATTGTGTAAGGGTGCTTTAAAAGATCCCGAATTCGCCGCGATTGTCGATCTCGATCTGCAAAGCGGACACCATCAAAACCCCACCAATAAACCGGAATATTTCATGGATACCTTTTTTCATCATCCCGACGAGTTACGAGAGGAGATAATAGAAGCGGGTTTTAAAGATGCCGGAATCTATGGTTTAGAAGGACCGGGTTGGTTGCTTCCCGATTTTGACCAGTGGTGGAATAATAACGAATATCGAGAACGCCTTTTGCATCTTTCTCGGACTTTAGAGCACGAACCGAGCCTGCTAGGAGTGAGCGCTCACCTGATGGCCGTGGCTAAAAAGTAGAGCGATCGCTAATCCTTCCCATCCACTCCGTCCTTGTTTTCCATTGCTTCGCGCACCACCCAAGGCACGAGAATGAGAAAATAGAACCACCATAATAAAACCGGCACGGTCACGAAAACCGTCAGCCAAAGCGATCGCCCCAACAACCCACTCAACGCGATCGCCCCTCCTCCCGTTAATAAAATCGACCAAGGCTGACACCACCAAGGCTTATAATCCCAAAAATTCATCGTCGTTAATCATATCGTCTTTAGTCATAGAGAGCAGGAAGAGATGGGGAAGTAAGGAGAGATGGAGCAGCCAAAAATTCATTCCTCATTCTTCATTCCTCATTAATATTTTCCGTCGCTGTCGGGACTCTCAACGCGAGGGAGTCCCATACTGTAATTGGCAACGCGACCTTGCAAATTGTACCCGAGCCGGCCGTTTTGCAAAAGAGCGCGAATAAAATGTTCGAGGTCGGAACCGATCCGACGTAGATTGTATTCCGTTAAATCTTGACCGTTATAGGCTTCAACCAAATCGTCAAATTTTCGATACACTTGTTGCAGAGAATCTTCATTCCAGTTAAATTCATTATCGGGGTCCACATCAAGGGTGAGAACGTTATTACTCTCGACTAACTCATTCTCTTGCAGTTGTGCCGCATAAATACGAATGTGGCGCGTCGTGGATTTTAGAAGCATGGGATTTTTTTTCTCCGAACAAAATTGCGAGGGATTCCTATCAGAGGTATTCTACCCATTTTTTGGTAAAGTTAAATATGAGTATGGGGAAAGGCAGACGCCGACATGCCAAACGAGAATATGGACGAAATTGCAAAACAAGCCCATCAAGGAAGTGTAGCGGCGATCGTGCAAATTATGAACGATCGCCTAGCTGATATGGGAGTTAGAACTCGGGCGGTTTTAGAAAAAGGAATATTGCAAGTTCTGTGCGAAGCGAAAGACAGCGAACAACTCGAACAGTCCGCTCTCATTGCGCGACTGCGAGAAATCTTAGAAGGGATCGCGCCGCGAAATTTGCATCGCGTCAACATTTGCAGTCGTATCGCGATCGAACAGCAACTGGTTTGGCTCGAGGATATCCATCGCAATCCCGAAAATGAAGTTCTCTGGTCGCAAGAAATCGTTCTGAATAAATCCAATATTTTCCAAAAATGGTTTTCTCGTCCGAAAAACCGCCAGACTAACAATGGCAATACCGGCGATCGCCGTGAAGGAAAAAATGAGAGACTTGGCACATCTTCCCCATCCTCAACCGAGCCTACGATTCGTCAGCCCTCGCGGATTCGCAATATTGTAAACATGGTGGGATTATGCGCGTTGAGTTTTTTAGCCGGGCTGACTTATAGCAATTGGCAAGAGCAAAATCTCCGGTGGTCTCAATGGACGGAATTGTTGCCTTTCTTAAACCCCGATCTGGCTTCGGTTGCTCCTGCCGCTCCCATCGTCCAGCCCGCATCTCCTGCCAGTCAAGCGATCGCTCCTTCCCCCCCAGCATCTCCCGAGGAATCCGAGCCCCTCGCAGAACCCCTCGCAGAACCCCTCGCAGAACCGACAAAGCCAACAACGATTCTCTTGCCAACTCCCAATCGTTCTCATCCTAAAGACCCATTTTCTGAAGCCGTAGAACTTGCCGAAGCGATCGCCCTCAAAGGACAAATTGCTCAAAGCGAAGCAGAATGGCTTGATTTATCCAATCAGTGGCAAAAAGCATCGAAGTTAATGGAATCCGTATCAAAAAACGATCCGCGTTATACCACCGCTCGCGATCGTATGGTGTTCTACCAAAAAAATAGCGAAGTGGCTCGCGCCCGGGCAAAAGAACAGCAATAATAAAACCATGAAAGACACAGGAGAGAAATGGAGAAAAAGCGTTCCGAAGCAATTGACGCCCATACCGATCTCTCCACCGATCCTCCCTCATTAAAAATCGCTAGAATATGGGAGTGAGGAGAAAATGAATGAATTAAACGAACTAGATTCTCACAAATTCGGGCAAGAAATTCTCAAATTGCTTCTTTCGTCTCCCCACCCTCCTCATCTTCTGTCCGAGGTTGCGGAAATGACGGGTAAAAAATGGGGTGCGGTTGCCTGTTTGCTCGTGGGAGATCGCCTCGCACCCGAATCTGACTTTAATGGTTATTGGCATGCGGAGAATTACCATTCTCTTGCAGGGGAAATTAAAAGACAACTTTTTGCTCGAGCGATCGAGGATGCAACCCATGCGCCATGCCCTTTGAAACAGGTGCATTTTATCCCCATCCCCCGAGAAGGTGCAATTGTTTTGGGTCTCGATGGGAAAAAACAGTCTTTGCCCGTCGAAGGAGAAGAAGCGATCGCCAATGCCATTGCTTTGGTTTTGACTTGCACTCGCTTTCAGCAGCAAACCCGTCTCGACGAGGCTTATCAAGTTCTCCTCGAACAATTTCGCAGCAATACCGGGCAACCCGATCTCGAGCTCGCTCTCGCCACCACAGCCAAAGCCTTGCAAGTCGAGCGGGGTGCAATTCTTTTGTTAAAGTACAGCGATCCGCTCTCCAATCATCACGATTCCACTATCGTTCCTCGCGCCCGTTGTACCGTTGCCCACCAGTGGACGGCAACCGAAGAAATCTTAAAAATTCATGCAGGCCGTTCCTTTTGGCTGAAAGATTGTCCTTGCTGCGTTACCGCTTGGCAAGACTCCCCTCAACCGTTCGCGTCAAAATTCAAAATTCACAATTCCCGTGGAGAAACGAGCAACGAAGCCAACTGCATCGACAATCTAGCTTCTACAATTCCGCCGTTTTTCCACCCCGATCGCTTTCCCGCTCTCTTGCTGGTTCCTCTCATCGGTACCGCCAGCAATTCCTCTTTGGTTTTGGGTTTTTTCCTCTTTCAGCGCGATCGCCCCTATTCTTGGCATGTAGGGGAAGTCGGGTTAGCACGCTGGGCGGGCGCTCAAATTGCAACGACAACCATTTACCAGCGCACCATCGAGCAAGTTCAGTCTCTCGTCAATAAACGAACCGCCCAATTGCAAGGGAGTTTGGAAGTTCAAGCCAAACTCTACGAACAAACCCGCAAACAAGTCGAGCAACTGCGCCAGTTAGTCGAACTCAAAGATGAATTTCTCGATTCCGTCAGTCACGAATTGCGAACGCCCTTGACAACCATGAAAATGGCCATCAGCATGTTACGCCAGCCCGGACTTCCTCCAGAACGCCAAGATAAATATCTGGCAATGTTGGAGCGAGAATGGGAGCGCGAGTACAATCTCATTCAAGATTTACTCGCCTTGCAAAAACTCGAAACCCAACAAATCGATCTGCAACTCACGAAGATCGATCTCGGCGAGCTCGTTCGAGAATTTCAAGAGACTTTTAATGAAACGTGGCAGGGGAAAGGCTTGCAACTCGTCATCCGCGATCGCGAAGGCAAAGATGCCGATCTCCCGGCTTTCCTTTACAGCGATCGCGACAGCTTACAGCGCATCCTGCAAGAGTTACTGGCTAATGCTGGCAAATATTCCGACCCCGAGAGTACGGTTTATCTCGAGATCGATCGCCTGCAAGACCAACAAGAAGGCGATCGAGTAACTGTAGCGATCGTCAATATCGGCGAAGGCATTGCCCCAGAAAATATCAAGAGCATTTTTGAGAAATTCACCCGCGGCAAAGAAGCCAACCAACAAGCGATCGCCGGAACGGGTTTGGGTCTGGCTTTAGTCAAGGGATTAGTGCAGCATCTTAATGGCAAAATTGAAGTATGGAGTCGCATGGCGGGCGATCGCCAGCGCGGCGAAACTCGCTTTACCCTAATTCTCCCCTTTTCAATGAACGATAAACAGTGAACAATTATCGATAACAATCCCCCCGTCCTGCGGACACCCCCCTTATTCAAAGAAAAATCCCCCCCTGCCCTTATTCAGGGAGGCAGGGGGGATCGAACAACCAATAACCAATAACCAATCAAATGAGTGCATCCATAAGAGCTAAGCGTTGGCAGCGAGAGCAATATTCCCCGTGGCGGCGCAAAATCGATGTTTTTAGCGTTGCCACTCGTTTTTTTCTAGCTTTGGGATGGGATAAAATTTCGGGAAATTCATCGATCGCGAGGCAGCATCGTCACGCTCGTTGGTTAGTCGCACAATTGTTAGAGCTAGGACCGACTTTTATCAAAATCGGGCAGGCTCTTTCAACGCGCTCGGATATCATACCCCTCCCTTATATTGAAGCCCTCGAACAACTACAAGATCGCGTTCCGCCTTTTCCCTCCCGAGAAGCGATCGCGGTTATCGAAACCGAATTGGGCAACCCGATCTCGGAGTTATTTCGAGAATTTGAAGAGACTCCCATTGCAGCGGCAAGTTTGGGACAGGTGCATCGCGCGATTTTGCCCACTGGAGAAAAAGTCGTCGTTAAAGTGCAGCGCCCGGGATTGGAGCGCTTGTTCAATCTAGATTTTGAAATATTGCACCGTTCGATCGGCTTGCTCGAACGCTATTTTCCCAAACTTAGAAAATATAATTTAGAACATCTCTATCGCGAATTTTTCGAGCTGCTTTATCAAGAAATCGATTACATTCACGAAGGGAAAAACGCCGAGCGCTTTCAAAGCAATTTTCGCGATTACACACAGATTGTCGTCCCTCGGGTTTACTGGCGCTATACCGCCCAACGCGTTCTCGCTTTAGAATATTTACCCGGCATTAAAATCGACGATCGCGCTGCCATCGAATCCCGCAATCTTAACCCCGATCGCCTCATTCAAATCGGGATTTTGTGCTATCTCAAGCAACTTCTAGAAGATGGTTTTTTTCAATCGGATCCCCATCCCGGCAACATGGCAGTAGACGATCGCGGCAAAATTATTTTCTATGATTTCGGCACCATGGCAGAAGTCAAAAGCATGGCACAAGATGAAATGATTAACACCTTTTTTGCCGTCATGCGTAAAGATACCGATGCCGTGGTTAAAAGTTTGGTCTATATGGGATTGATCGAACCGTTACCAGACATGACGCCGGTTAAGCGTTTGGTCGCCTTCGTTTTAGAACAATTTCGCGAAAAACCCATCGATCTGAGCGCATTCGAACAGATGAGCGGCGAAGTTTATTTGATGTTTGAAAAACAACCCTTTCGCCTGCCTTCAGAAATGATGTTCGTCATTAAATCCGTGTCCACCCTCGACGGTATCGCTCGCGCGCTCAATCCCCAATACAATTTAGTCGCTGCCAGCCAACCTTTTTTAACCAAACTGACCCAATCGGCGCGCAAAGGCAATTTAATTCGCCAAACGTTCCAACAGGCGGGGATTTTTGTCAAAAACCGCCTCGATCGCCCCAGCCGCATCGAACTGGCCGTACAAAATATTCAAGAACGGTTCGATCGCGGCGAATTGGAATTTCGAGTGAAATCAGAAGTGAGCGATCGCGCCCTCAAGCGTATTAATTTAGCGGTGAAATGTTTGATTTACACCTGTTTATCGGGGTTTTCCCTAATATCGGGAACGCTTTTGGCAATTGGTGGCATAGCCAATTGGGCGATTATTATCTTTTGTTTCTCGGGGTTTTGGTTTTTGATTCTCTTGCGTTCTTTGATGCAATTAGCAATGCGAGAACGATTGGATCGACTGGTGGAAAAATAAATGGGCAACTGAAAGTAAGGGAATTTGCGGACAAACTTATCGGAACTTTTATCAATTTCTGGGAAATCTTCACGAGTTTTTCACAATTGATTTTTATAATTGGAAAGATCTCAAACTCTCCCGACCGATATTGCGCTCCCATTCTGCTAGAAGCAAATTGCGAACATGGTCTCCATCAATCTCAAAAAAGCGATCGCCAAAAAACATATTAAAACGTCAATTCGAGAAGCGATCGCGGCTTGCCCGACTCCCATTAGAATTTCAGACGCACGGGGTAATATCTTAGCGGGCGGCCATTACCATCAAGGGAAAAAAATCCCTATCGTAGTGGCTGGAGAAACAGTCGGTTGGGTTGAAGGAGATGAAAATGCCATCGCGATCGCGCCCCTACTGGCCTGCATCCTGCAACAAGAAGTCGAGAAAAAATCCCTCGCCAACGAATTATTGGAGCGGTATCAGGAGATCGATTTGTTTCAAGATCTCTCAACGCAAATTACCGCCAGTTTGGAATTAGAGGAAATTGCCAGTTTGGCGATCGCGGAATTGAAAAATCTGATTCCTTCGAGCAGCGGCGCAATTTTTCTCCTCGAAAAAACCTCGGGCATGCTGGAAGTGCTGTCTGCATTTGGAGAAGTTTATGCCCCGCGAGATTGTTTGATTCTCGCTCGCGGCTTGGTCGGTAAAATTACCCAAAAAGGTTGCGGGGAGATTGTCAATAATGTGGCAGCCGATTCGAGGGGAAGTCATCGAGATCGCTTATTTTCAGCTTTAATTTGCGTTCCCCTCAAAGCCGAAGAACGCACCATCGGCACGATTGTCATGGGCAGTCAAACCCCTGCAAACTACAGCACCGAAGAACTGAAAATCTTAGATATTTTTGCCGGACAAATTGCGATCGCTCTCGAACGAGCGCTGCTGTACCGCAAGAGTCAAACCATTGCTCGTCACGCCCAAGAGCGAGCCGAGCAATTGCAACGGGCGTTAGAAGAACTTAAATGCACTCAAGCCAAACTGGTACAAAGCGAAAAAATGTCGAGTTTGGGACATACGATTGCAGGGGTGGCGCATGAAATTAATAACCCCATGAATTTTATTAACGGCAATCTTTCCCATGCCCTAGAATATGCAGAAAATTTGCTCGAACTCCTACGACTCTACGAGCAATACTGCCCGCAAATCCATCCCGATATTCTCGAGAAAGTTGAAGAGATGGATCTCGAGTTTATGAAAGTAGATTTACCCGAACTTTTGGCTTCCATGCAAAAAGGGGTCGATCGCATTCAAAAAATCGTGCTTTCTTTACGAATTTTCTCGCGCTTGGACGGCGACGGTGTCAAACCCGCCAATCTTCACGAAGGGATCGATAGCACCCTGATGATTTTGCATCACCGTCTCAAAGCACGGGGAAATATGCCAGAAATTAAAATTATTAAAGATTATGGTAACTTGCCCTCTGTCGTTTGTCATGCCGGCCAGTTGAATCAAGTATTTATGAATATTATCAACAACGCGATCGACGCATTAGAAGTCGGTCACCAGTCAATTCCCCCGTCCGACCGACACCCCTCTTATCAAGGGGGGCAGGGGGGATCGTTAAATAACCAACAACTCACCCCAGAAATTCGCATTCGCACGCAAGTCATTGAAGAAAATTGGGTTTCTATTTATATTTCCGATAATGGTTGCGGCATTCCGGCAAACACCCTCCAGCGAATTTACGAACCTTTCTTTACAACGAAACCCGTTGGCAAGGGAACGGGCTTGGGGATGGCCATTAGCTATCAAATTGTGACGGAAACCCACGGAGGCAGTCTTGAATGTTATTCTCAGCTCGATATGGGAACGCAATTTTGTATTAATCTTCCCATGACACCCGTCCATCGGAGACATGAGGAAACGGCAAATATTTCTTGCAATTCCACTTTTAAGCGCGTTTCTTCTAATTTAGGCAATCAATTATTTTCTGGCTCTTCTTTTCTTTAAGCAAAATATTTCCCAACTCTTTACTTTTTCCTTTTTCCTCTTTACTTTTGATGTTGAGATGTATCACTCGCCTTCTCCTTCTCCCCAAGGTCGCATTAGAAAGCGCATTCTACTGCCTTTAATCGGCACGATCTCGCTGTTGCAAGGTATTTTCATCATCGCTTTTTTCGCCCAGCAGCAGCAAAGAATTGAACGAGAGCAACAGAATTTAGAAGAGGAGGTCGTCCATACCTTCGAAGATGAAATCAAACATATTTCCGATGGCATGAAAGCAGTCATGACCGCAATGGTAAGAGATCCGCGCTTGACAGAAGATCTGCGATCGCTCGATTTTACCGCTCTAGAACGCCATCTCGCGCCCCTTTTTGCCAAGCTGCACCAAGGGCAAGAATTTACTCATCTTGCCATCTATCGCAAGGATCGGACTCCCGCATTGCACCTGCAAGAAGAACATCAAGAAACAAGGAAGCGATCGATCCGAGTCAATCGACGCGAGACAATACTCAAAGCCGAAAAAACGCGATCGCCTAGCGAGGGGATCGAACCCGATCTCGATGGTCGGGTGGCTTTACGAATCGTGTTTCCTTGGTTTGAGGACATTCCCGAGTTGACCGAGGAAGAATGGTTTGGCGATCGCAAGCCGCGCCAACTCCTCGGCTATTTGGAGTTGGGGACGGAATTAAGCCATCTACTCAAACATACGGCAGACGACATGCTCGGTGGAGAAGTAATCCTAGCGGTGGAAAAATCCTTTCTCGATCGCGCCCTTTGGAAAGCATCGGCAAGGGAAAGCCATGTTTTGGGAGAACATCATGGAACACAAGAGCGTCGCGGCGAATCTCATTGGGAAGATTTTCCCCATCTGGTTGTCACTCATCAAACCGCCGCAGAAATTCCCCCCGCCATCGCCGGAATTTTGGCCGAGACGGAAAACGCGAGCAAGCGAAAACCTCTGCGCTACTCTCGGGAGGGAAAAACATATTTGGCGATGTTTGCACCGTTCCAAAATAGCAAAGGGGAGACTTTTGGCTATGCGATCGCCTTAAAAAATATTACCGATTTAGTCGTTCCGGCTCGCAAAGCGATGACGATTGCGATCGGTTGTGCCGTTCTCCTTTCTGGAGGATTAGTGGGACTATTTTACGTGCTTTTGGGTCGCGTAGAACGAGATTTAGTTCGCAATCGGCAGCATTTAATCCAAACCCAAGAGGAATTGCAAATTTCCGGAGAACGCCTGCAAGCCACCAATGCCGATCTCAAGGCTATTTTGGCCAATCTCGCCGATGGCTTGCTGGTAACGGATGCAGAGGGAATTATCACTCGCGATAATCCCGCTTTGCAAAAAATGTTCGAGTTGGGAGAGCAAGAAATGATTGGGTTGTCTTGTCGGGATATCGGGCGATCGCAGTTGGCGGAATTGATAGAACGAGTGCAAAATAATGGTAGCGAAGCCTTAATTGCCGAGATTGCTTTAATGGGCGATCGCATCGGTCAAGCGGTGGCGACTCCCATTCTCGAAAGCGTTAATAATACGCAAATCAAACGGGGGACGGTGATTCTCATCCGGGATATCACCCAAGAGAAAGAAGTCGATCGCATGAAAACCGATTTTATTTCCACGGTTTCTCACGAATTGCGCACTCCCTTAACTTCCGTCCTCGGGTTTGCCTCCATCGTGCAAGAAAAATTAGAAGAGGATATCTTCCCCCAACTTCCCGACGGCGATCGCAAAGTCAAGCGCACCATTCGTCGCGTACGGGATAATATTGACATTATCGTTTCCGAAGCCGAACGCCTGACCGCCCTCATTAACGACGTTCTCGATATTGCCAAAATGGAGGCGGGCAAGTTGGATTGGAAAATGGAGGAGATCGATCTTGCGGAGATCGTCGATCGCTCCCTCGCGGCGGTGTCTTCCTTATTAACGGCAAGCGGATTGGTTTTAAACAAAGAAATCGCGCTGGATTTACCGGAAATTGTCGGCGATCGCGATCGCTTGATTCAAGTGATTATCAATTTGCTCTCCAATGCCATTAAATTTACCGAAGCCGGAACGATTTCCACTCATGCTGAGGTGCGAAATGAAGAAATACTCATTTCCATTACAGATACGGGCATGGGCATTGCACCGGAAGATGTCGAGAAAGTCTTCGATAAATTCAAACAAGTCGGCGAAACTTTGACGGATAAGCCCAAAGGAACGGGTTTGGGTCTGCCCATTTGCAAGCAAATTATCGAACATCACGGCGGTCGCATTTGGGTGGATAGCAAACTCGGGGAAGGCAGTACTTTCTCCTTTGTTCTGCCCCTGCACGCCTCCCCCTCTATCTCCGATCCCGATCGCTTTTTCAATATCGAAGGTCTCGTCCGCCAAGTCCAAGAACAAACTGCCGCACTTCCCCCTAACTCGGACATGCCGAAAACAATCTTAGTGGTTGACGACGATGCCAGTATCCGCGAACTGTTGCGCCAATCCCTCGAAGCCCGAGGTTATGTCGTGCGCGAAGCCCAAGACGGTTTGGAAGCGATCGCTAGAGCGAAAAGCGTGAGACCCAATTTAATCGTACTTGACGTAATGATGCCGAAAATTAACGGTTTCGACACGGCTGCCGTTCTCAAAAACGATCCGCAAACCCAAGATATTCCCATTATCGCGCTCTCGATTTTTGAAGATAAAGCACGAGGGTATCGCTTGGGGATCGATCGCTATTTGACCAAACCCATTGAGGCAGAAGAACTCCTCGTCGAAATCGATTTGCTGCTTTCCCAAGGACGCTCTAATAAAAAAGTATTGATCGTGGATGGGAATGCTTCGGCTTTAGCCAATCTCTCTCGGGTTCTGCAAGCACAAGGCTATCAAGTTTCCGAGGCGATCGACGGCAAAGAATGTATCGAAAAAGCCCTGTCTTTACAACCCGATACCATTATTGTAGACTCCCTCATGTCTCAACAGCACGATCTCATGAAAACTTTGCGTTTTGAAAAAGGTCTCGATAATGTTTTGTTTATTTTGCTGGGAGACCATCAAAACGATAATTTTTCCGATAAACTAGATGCAAATGTTGAAATACTTTAAATGTTTTTCTCACAATAATGAAAAAAATTTTAATTGTCGATGACGAACCCAATATCCGCATTTTAATGGAACAAACCCTAGAAAAATTAGAGGACGAGGGGGTTGAGTTGCTCGTTGCCGAACACGGTCGAGAAGCACTGGAAATCGTGGAAGAAGAAAAACCGGATCTCGTCTTCCTCGATGTGATGATGCCGAAAATGAACGGGTTGGATGTTTGTCGAACCGTAAAAAATGAATGGGGCATGACAGATATTTATATCATCATGCTGACAGCAAAAGGGCAAGAGTTTGACAAGCAAAAAGGAATTGAAGTCGGCGCAAATTTGTACATGACCAAACCCTTTCGTCCCAAAGAAGTGCTGGCAAAATCGCGAGAAATTTTGGGATTGTAAATAATACCGTTTTGTGCATTCAGTTCTTTATTCTGCAACGCGTTCGCGAAATTCAATTTCATTTTGTTTGAGCAAAACATCGTAATTTTGAAAAACATTTTGACCGAGCAATCCCATTCCCTCTAAACTCGCTTCATCGGCACGGGGATCGAAAGTTACGGTAACGTCATTGAGTTCTAAATCGCCGACAGAGAGAGAGTTCACGCGAGCGATGTTCACCTTATTCGTTCTCCCATCCGCTACCGTTGCCTCGGCATTGCCAAGAGTTTCCAATCCGAGTTTGGCGGCCATGCTGGGTAAAATTAAGGTCGTTGTCGCGCCGGTATCGAAAAGCATCTCAAATGTTTCCGTGCCGTTAAAAATCACGTCAATCACCGGAGTGCCGCCGCGAATATCTTTAATGGGAACGCGAAAAACGCCGCTCCTGACAGGTGGGGGTGCGGTCTCGGTGACGGCGGTCTCGGTGACGGCAGAGGTTGTATTGGCGGGCAAAGTGCCACCGCTACAGTTCCATTCCGGACGATAAACCCCCCGAGCGGCAAGATTTTGTAGGCGACTTCGATAGGTTGTTAATCGAGAAGCATGTTCTGGAGCAACTCGCTCGATCTCTTGAAGGGTTTGCAAAGCACCCCGCCAGTCTTGGGCGCAAATAGCATTCTGGAGCGTCTCATTCAAAGATTGAGAGCGCCCGGAAGCAGAAAAGGTGAGATTTAATCCTGCGCTTAGAATGGCGATCGCAACCCAGCGTATTTTCATAAACCCGATTTTTTTTGAGTGGATAAATATATCGATAACAATTCTTAACGTCTTTGGCAATAGGCGATCGCGCCAATCCCAACTAAATGTCGCGAGGGGTCTCCGCTTCGGCTAAGCTCAGCGACCGCCGTTAGAATCTCCGATTTAACGGGAGGGGAATCGCGACCGGCAAGGGAAATCGACACTTCGGCGCAGCTCAGTGACCACTGAAAGGAGTCCTTTAAAAAAGGATTATTTTTCTGAATAAATAGGTTGAGTATTATTAGGTTTTTAGCTACAATTTAACCATGATTTTAACCTACTGCTACCGAATTCAACCGACCCGAGAACAAGCTGAAAAGATTGACTATTGGCTCGAACTTCTTCGCCGCCATTGGAATTATGCTCCGGGTCAACGATATGACTACTTGAGACGAACTCGTTCTCAAGTAGATAGGTGCAGTTGGGTATCAGAACTAATTGGTGAAATCCCAGAACCCGTCAATTATTACACTCAGCAATTTGCACTTAAAGAAACAAAAGTTCTCTTTCCCGACTACAGGGAAATTTACTCAGAAGTGCAACAAATCAATCTACAAAGATTGGATAAGGCATGGAAGAGATGGAGAGTTCCTGATAAGAAGGGAAAGAGAGGAGGGCGACCTAAATTTAAGAAAGCAGGACAGTTGAGATCGTTTGAGTTTTCACGAGTTAATCACCCAAAAGCAACTATAAAGTTTGATGGGAAAAACTTAATAACAACGAGATTGGGGATAATTCCGGTTATCGTTCATCGTCCCATTCCTGAAGGAGGAGGCTTAGGCAATAGTCAGCCAGTGAAGCAAGAAACTTTTAGAGGGGAATGGGTTCAGCTTAGTCTCTTCTGAAGCTCCCGTTAGACCTGAAAGGTTAACTGGAGAGAACGTCACCGAGTCATTTTGGATTCTCTAAGAGATAATAACGATAGCAACGACTAAAGATCGGTATTCCCCGAAAACAAAATTCAAAGCCATTGGCTTCTGTGGCTCTCGAGCCGGGGATCGGGTGCGATTGCCAAAAATTCTCTGCTTGTCTGTTTTCTAGCGTATCGTCAATATGGTTCTCAATTCCCTCGCCCCTCTCGAGCCAAAACTTCATTTTTTACTGCCCTCCCGACTCTATACCGCTTTGGGAAACGAGACCCTCGAGGCCGATACCTTAATGAGCATTTTCGAACATCTGCGAACTTTACACGCAAACCTCAAGGATTATCTGCCCCTACAAATTGCCACGAATCCGCCGCAAGCGGGCAAAATCCGCTATCGCTGGCATTACGGCACGCTGTTATTTACCGATCTGGCTGGGTTTACTCCCTTAATGGAAGCCAATATGAAGGAACGATCGCAAGGAGCGACAATTTTGCTGGGGATTTTACAGCGTTATTTTGACGCTATTATTGAAATTATCGGCAAATCGGGAGGGGATTTGCTAGAGTTTACCGGCGATGCCGTTTTGGTAGAATTTAGTCGCGATCGCACCCATACGGATTTGCCCCGAGCCATCCGGGCGGGTTTGCGAATGCAGCGAGCCATGAAAGAATTTGAAAACATCGAAACCCCCCGCGGTCTCCTGTCTCTCAAGATGCGGGTGGGAATTCATTCGGGGAAATTTCTCGCGGCGGATATCGGCACTTCCCTACGCATGATGCGAGTTTTGTTGGGAAAAGACGTGCAGCAGGCCAAACAAACTGAAGGAGCCGGACGGGTGGGACGGGTTTGCTTGAGCGCGGCGGCTACCGTGCGGGCGCGATCGCAATTTCGCCTCGAAGCCGGCCGATATCCCCGCCATTTAGTCATTGACGATCTCAGCGACGAGAATTTGGGGGAATACGACCTCGAAATCAAACAACGACGAAGAATGCGAGCCCTCTTATTCGATCGCGGGACTGAGGGAATTACGCAAGAAATTCACAGTCTCTTACAACAAATCGAACCCCTTGCTCGCTATGTTCCCGAACCCATCTTGGCTTTACTCGTCGAAAATACGGAGCGCCGACAAATCCCGCCGGCTTTTCTCGTCCCCACGGTCATGTTTGTGAATCTTCTCGGCTTATCCGATGCTGCCGATCGCTTGCGCGGTTCTGAAGCCGAAGATTTTGTCAAGGGATGCTCTCATCTTTTTTCGCGCATTGATGCGATCGTTACTGCTGAGGGGGGTGTCATGAGAAATCCCACCTATCACCTAGATAGCTCCGATATTGTCATTTACTTTGGAATTCTCAACGAACGCCCCGATTGCCCGTTACGAGCAATACAGGCAGCCTGCCAAATTCGCGAGTTAATCGTGAATTTTCGGACCTTTTCGGTCAATTGCCAAACCGTTCGCATTGCTTGTCAGATCGGCATTTCTCTCGGACGAGTGTTTGCAGCAGAAATCGGAGCGACCCGCGGACGCAGAGAATTTAATATTCTCAGCGATACCGTTAATACAGCCTCTCGCTTGATGAGTCGCGCTGCTAGAAATCAAATTTTATTTAACGAACCCGTCTACGATGCCCTGAGAGATCGCGATCCTTCCCCAAGCGCATCCTTGCACTATCAATTTTTGGGGAATGTTTCCCTCAAAGGCAAGGCTCAACTCACCCGTATCTACACGGTTTTGGACAAAGAGGAGCGATCTCCAAAATCCCCATTTTGAATTTTGAATTGATAATTTTGAATTAATTACGTCGTAATACTCCGAGCAATATTGTCAATAGTTTGCGTTAAAGAGTTATCGGGATATTTCAACGCAAAAATCCCTTCACTGGCTAAAATCATCATTTCCTCAGAATGAGGTAAAACCCCCGCTACGGGAACGTCATAAGTTTGCTCGACTTCTTCTTGCAGGGTGGAAAAATCAAAACTGATTGGCGCTTTATTCACCACCATTAACATTTTAGGAACTTCGAGCTTGCGCGCCACATCAACGGTGACTGCCGTCCCTTGATAATCTTGTCGATCCGGTCGCAAAATTAACACTAAAATATCAGAAATCGTGATGGAAAGAAGCGTTTCTTCATTCAATCCAGGATGGGTATCAATAAACAAATAATCTAGCTCTAAATCTTCTAGTAACATATCAAATCCATCATTCAGTAAACCAACATCATAACCCTCTCGTAAAACCCGAGCAATTTCACTGGCTTTGACACTAGAAGGAATGAGAAAAATTTTACTTTTCTCCCGTTTATTGCTTCCCAAGACATGAGTGACATCATGGGCGGCATCGGAAATACTGCATTTTCCCCAAAGATACTGATTGAGACAAGGCTCTAATTGCTGACCGTCACCATAACCAAATAGTACGTGAATTCCCGGAGATTGAATATCCGTATCTACCACAGCGACTCGGTATCCATAACTCGCAACAACGGCCGCTAAATTAGCAGTGGAATTGGATTTTCCCGTTCCTCCTCGGTAGGAATGGATAGATACAATTGTTGACATAATATGTTCTTGAACGATGATAATTTTGAAAAAATTGCTACACTAGAAAAACACGCTAAGATGGGACGATCGTACAGGATCGATCGTGGCGATCGCAACTCGCAACTTATTCATTATGTAAAATCCGATCTCCTAAAAACCCAATCTTGTATTGAACATTATCCGACAAATTCCGACAAGAACCAAAATGTCACCCAGCCAATTTCTTGCAACCCAACCGCTTTTCAGTTCCAGTCACAAACCTTGGGGGAATGTTTCTCCAAAACAGTGGAATGATTGGCATTGGCAATTGAGCAATCGCTTGAATACTTGGGAGGAATTAGCCCAAATTGTTGACTTAACGCCAGAAGAAATTCAAGGTTTAACGGCAAAAAATAAATTTCGCGTTGATATCACCCCCTATTTTGCGACTTTAATCGATCCTGACGATCCCGACTGTCCCATTCGCCGCCAAGTCATTCCCTTGGGGCGGGAACTCTTTGCTTTTGAAGGAATGCAAGCAGATAGCTTGGCTGAAGACGAACACAGCCCCATTCCGGGGTTGGTTCATCGCTATCCCGATCGCGTTCTCATGTTGGTTACAACTCACTGTGCGAGTTACTGTCGCTATTGTACTCGCTCTCGTTTGGTGGGAGATTTTCAGCAAACTTTTAGAAAGCCAGATTTAGAGCGGCAGCTCGAGTATATCCGTCAAACCCCACAAATTCGGGATGTACTTCTCAGTGGTGGCGATCCTTTGACCCTCTCCCCGATTCTCCTCGACTATATTCTTTCGCGATTGCGGGAGATCGAGCATCTGGAAATCGTGCGTATTGGCACTCGAGTGCCCGTTTTTCTCCCTCAACGCATCACGGACGAACTGTGTACCATGTTGCAGAAGTATCATCCCCTCTGGATTAATATTCATGTCAATCACCCGAAAGAAATTACCCCGGAATTGAGTGCGGCTTTAGGCAAGCTAGCCGATGCGGGCATTCCTCTGGGCAATCAAAGCGTACTGCTCGCGGGAATTAACGATCGCCTCGACATCCAAAAGGAACTCCTGTGCAAATTGGTGAAAAATCGCGTTCGTCCTTACTATTTGTATCAATGCGATCTGGTGAAAGGTGCAGGGCATTTTCGCACGAAAGTCGCTAAAGGAATGGAAATTATGGAGGGGTTGCGGGGTCATTTAAGCGGCTATGCCATTCCGACTTATGTAATTGATGCCCCCGGGGGCGGGGGAAAAATTCCCGTGATGCCTCAATATCTCATCAGTCAAGGAACGAATAAGGTCATTCTTCGCAATTACGAGGGCTACATTACCACTTATCACGAACCGGACAATTATGACCCCGATGCGATCGATCGCGCTCAACCCCCGAGCTCGGTTCGCTCGGAAATCGGTCAAGAAGGGGTTTCGGGACTATTGCAAGGGGAAGGAGAAACAATTAAACCCCGAGGGTTCGATCGCGTCCACTATCGCCGCAAGGTCAAAAAAAAGCGTTCTTAAAAAAATAACTTCGCTATCCGGTACATTAATCACGAGCAGAGCGTTCTAATAATTTTTTAATGGGTGCATTCGGATCGAGAAAAGAAAATAAATGCTTGTAACGTAAAATTCCTTGGCGATCGATAATAAACTGAGCCGGTAGGGGAGCGCCAAGGGCTTGACCGACGCAATAAGTCCGAAAGACATCGCAACTGGGATTGCTCAACAGGGGCATTTTTAACCCCAAATCGCGAATGATTTTCTCGCTTTGTCGGCGATCGGTGCTGGTGATGAGAAAAATTTCTGTTCCCCCCTCAACAAAATCTTCGTAGCTTTCGTTCAACTGCTGAATGTGAGGATAGCAGAGAGGACAATATATTTTTTCGGTAAAGATGCGAGTAAAAGCAACGATAATATTTTTTTTACCGCGATAGTCCGACAGTCTGACGGTCGTTTGATTGCGGATATCGGGTAAGAGAAAATCCGGCGTTTGACCACCGATGACGGGAGAATTTGTCGCGGGAATCGGGAAAAAGTTATTGAAGAAACGCGGCGTGAAGAAACCGCGAAAATCTATTGAAATCATTTTTGTTATGTTTTATATGTTATGTTTTATGTTCTCCATTCCAGAAGGAACGGTCTTAAGCATCCGAACTCCAAGCCTCCTGTGTGAGCCGAAGATAGTTGCTAATTGATAATCGCTAATTGAAATGACCTCTCGAGTGGGAGATGTGGAATAATGATAGTTTACCAAGATCCGATTTGGATCGCACCTCCTGGAAGGAATACGACGCGGAATTGGGCGAGGGGTTTTTGCGGGACGACGGTTCCGCTTTCTTCGCCAATTCCTGCCGCTTCGAGATCGAGTAATTCGGGTAGGGGGGTGTCTTTTTGAAGAAGATAGGCATTGCCATCTAAATATTCGTAATCGGCAATCTCTCCGGTTTCCGTTACCCCGATACGAAAGGGGAGTTCGACATTAACAGTTGTTTCCTCCGTCCACGACTCCTGCAATTTTTCGCGAATTTCCCCTTGCAAGCGCTCTAAGGTTGCCCGATCGCTAATGCGCTCTCCTAAAGTCCCTCCGCCTCTACGTCCGGCTGAAGGGCTAATGGTGGTGGTTCCGTTACGGGTGAAGACGAATTCAAATTTCGCGATCGCTTCTCGTTGGGCGATATCGTTTTCTGTGGGGAGAAAGCGCAGCCCGGGCAGGGGGGTTGATTCCGTTTCGGCTTCGCTGATATCGCCCACGGGTTCGTAGTCGATAATAGCACCGTCTAACGTGGCAACGAGATTATAAGTGAGATCTCGTTCGACGGTCTCGCGATCGTCCCAAGCATTTTCAATTTCTCGGCGGAGATGGCGCTGCAAGAAGGATATTTCTGTGGGATCGGTAATTTCTGGCGCTTCTGCCAATAATACCTGTAAATCTTCTGGAGAGATGGGCGGCGTGCTGGATTCAGGGGTTTGTTCGTCTTCTGAGGAGACATTTTCGCTGGTGTTTTCCTCTGAGAGGATTTCCGGTTCTTTGACTTCGGGGATCGGTACCATAAAGAGCAATGCTGCGGCGATCGCTAAACTTCCCACTCCCGTTGCGATGGGGGTCGCTCGCTTGGCTAAAGGCACGTCGGCTTTGCGATGGCGGCGGCTGACGGGGGTTAAGTGCAAGGCTAAGTCCGGTAAGGTGCGACTGTCGGCAAATAACTGATCTACGGCTTCCACCAGATCGAATAGTTGAATGGTGTTGAGATCGAAATGTAGGGGTTTGGTTTCGGAGTCGGCGTTATCTTGCTGCCAGAGAAGGTGATGGAGATCGGGTTTATCGCCTTTTAACAGGCGCACTTTGGCATCGCGCTCTAAATCGAGGGGATGGCGAATGCCGCTTAAAAATTCTTGAGCGTAAGCACTAACGGCTTTGACCAAACTTTCTAGGAACTCTTTCCCCCCCGAGAGGATTTGTTCGTGTCCCATGACATGACATTCCGCGTGAATCAGAATCGATAGGAGGGGGCGGCGATCGGGGCGCTTGCCCCCGGTACTGTCGTCGTCCACGCCTTCAAGAACGAGGCGGCAATTGGGTAAATTGTATTGGCGTTTAATCGTCATAATACTTCTCCATCAAACAAGCTCACCCAAAATCGCTGCATTCCAGCCGTTCCGGTGCAAAATAGCAATTGACTTAATAATGACATGGCCAGATCGTTCAAGCGATCGTTACTGGCTAAATAGAAGGCGACTTTCGCCCGTTTTGCATTCATTCGACTGCGAAAATGCGCTCTGAAGCGTTCGAGATATTCTGAGAGGCGAAAATGTTGTTCGAGGGGCAAGCCTTTTTGTTGGATTTGCTGTCGCGCCACGAGGAGTTGGCGAATCAATACTGTCAATTTTCGCGCCCGCATGCTGGCGACGATCGCGAGGGCTTTGGCTTGATCGAGGGTGAGGGCATCCCGGACGTGCGATCGCCGCCAAGGGTTGGAACAGCGCAATCGCCACAACGTCACGCGGTTTTCGATAATTCCCTGTAATTCCAATTCTCGAGCGGTAGCCAGCATTTGTTCCGAACCTCCCAATTCTAGGGCTTCGAGCGCTAGCAAAATGAGGTCGATTTTCTGTTGCACCCGGGGGGAGCATTCTGCTACGCCTGGTAAATTGGGTAAGTTATCCAAAATCAAGGGTTTTGGACGCGGTGACGGGTTGGGTTCGGGTTTGACGCTTGCGGATTGACTCATTGAACAATTATCAATTATCAATTACCAATTATCAATGAGGGAAAGGGAACAGGCAATGGGGAAGGTGCGAAAAGCCTTATTTGGTCAATGCAACCGTTCGCCGAGAGCATAATAGCATTATACTCGGGCAATTTATCGACTGCGGGGAGGGCGATCGCCTGTTTCGATGTCTTGTTGATATTTGACTATATTTTGGTGAACTATTCTAGAAAGTAGAGCACTGGGTTTTTCGTCATGTTGATGCTTCTTTTTCGGGTGGGCAAAGAACGTTATGCCCTCGATACGACCTCTGTTGTCGAGGTCATTCCCAAAATCGATCTCATCGAATATCGCGGAACGCAGCCAAGCGTCGCCGGGCGCTTCAACTACCAAGGTCAGATCGTTCCCGTTCTCGAGCTGAGTCGGATTTTAGGGGAAACGCCCTGTCTGGCAGTGTTGAGCGCGCGCATTATTTTGGTCGATCTCGCGCCAACAGGTTCTAGCCCGCGATTGCTGGGATTGTTGGTCGAGCAAGCCACCGAGACCTTATCGGGCGATCGCGTCCATCCTGCGGAAAACAGCATTCAACTTTCCCAACAGCCCTATTTAGGAGATGTCGTCTTGCAAGAACAGATGATGATTCAATGCTTGCACCCAGAGCGACTGCTATCGGAACAGTCCTACGACCAACTCATAACGCCTTTAGAAATCTTTGCACCAGAAACGGGAGAAGCCGATTGAATCAAGACGATCGCCGCCCTCGTCAAAGGATTGAAGCCTTATTAAGCCAACATATCGGCCTCAATGTCGATTCCTTGGGAGCAACTGCTTTAACCCAGATAATCCTACAGGAGATGAGAGAGGTGGGATTGGCAGATTTTGCCGCCTATTGGCAATATCTTGAGGGATCTGAAGCCGGCCGCGAACAGTTAATAGAAGCAACAGTCGTACCGGAAACCAGTTTCTTTCGCAATCCCGCTTCCTTTGACTATTTGCGCCGTTATCTGTTAGAGCAAAGCGATCGTCGCTTTTGGAGAATCTTAAGTTTGCCCTGTTCCACGGGAGAAGAACCCTACTCCATCGCCATGTCCCTATTACAGGCAGGTGTGCCTCCTCAATCCTTCTCGATTGATGGAGTTGATATTAGTGCTATTGCCCTCGCTAAGGCACGTCAGGGAATCTACGGCGGCCATTCCTTTCGACAGAGTGCCGCTCGCTTTGCCAGTTCTATTCAACAATTTTTTCACCGTGACGGGCCGCATTATTGCATCAGTCGGCAAGCGCGATCGCCCGTGGGATTTTTCCAGGGGAATTTAGCCCATGCAGGGTGCTTGTGCGATCGCCTCCCCTACGATATTATTTTTTGTCGCAATCTCCTGATTTATTTTCACGATGCGGCTCGCGATCGCGCCCTGAACAATCTCTATCGCTTGCTCGTTCCCGAGGGGTTGCTCTTTGTCGGTCATGCGGAAACAAGGCAGATCGATCGCCAGCGATTCAGTGCCATTCGCGCCCCTCATGCGTTTGTTTATCGCAAGCGATCGGTCGCTCTCCCCCCGCTCCCCCTTGGGCTGAGCGAAGCCGAAACCCCACTCCCCCTTGGGCTGAGCGAAGCCGAAACCCCACTCCCCCTTGGGCTGAGCGAAGCCGAAACCCCACTCCCCCTTGGGCTGAGCGAAGCCGAAGCCCCGCTCCCCCCAAAGGCAACCCCAGATCTGGCAGATATCCGCACTCTCGCAGATCGTGGCATTCTCTCAGAAGCCCTCGAACAGTGCGATCGCTATCTTCAGGAATATCCGACCGATCCAGGGGCTTATTTACTGCTCGGGGTAATCTACGAGGCTCGGGGAGAAGATAATCTCGCCGAAATTGCCTTTCAAAAAGCGCTTTTTCTCGAGCCCCACTGCGAAGAGGCTCTGCTCCACTTGCTCCTGCTCTCCCAGCAAAACGGCGATCGCGCTGAGGTTCGACGGTGGCAACAAAGGCTCGCACGCCTCGATTCGGGAAATTAATTCTCGCAAACCATTCACCCTCGAAACCATAATGAAAACAACAACCACCAAACAAGGTCTCAGAATCAATCAATTTGTCCTCGGCGGTTTTGGGATTATTGTCCTGCTGACGGGGGCGAGCGCCATCGCCTCTTCAATCGCAACGAAAGCCTTACACGATGCCAATAACCGGGTGGCTCATACTCACGAAGTCAAAGCCAATATCGAAAAACTCGAAGAAACACTCCTGAATGCAGAAACGGGACAGCGAGGGTTTGTTATTACCAATCAAAATAGCTATTTAGAGCCTTACGAGACCGCCCGCAGAGAAATTGACACTCTTTTTGTCAATCTTAAAACCTTAGTTTCCGATAATCCCGAACAGGTGGCTCGCGTTGTTGTCATTGAAGAACTTGCCGACGAAAAACTAGCAGAACTGGCAGAAACCATCGCCCTCAAGCGCCAAGGTCGAGAAGAAGCCCTCCTCGCCCTCATTTTGAGCGATAAAGGCAAAAATATCATGGACGATCTTCGCCTCAAACTGGCGGAGATGGAGGACATTGAAGAACGCCTGCTGGCCGAGCGCAATCAAAGATCCCGACAAACGGAAAGACTGGCTGCTTGGGCAATTTGGGGGAGTTTCTGCGGTATTGCCCTCATCGCGATCGCCATTTCTTTGATTGTGACCCGACTCCTCACCCGCGCCCTAAGCGAATCCCTACAACGGGCTGCCGATGTAGCCGAGCGGGTCGCCGATGGGGATCTGACGGTGGAAATCGTAGGAGAAGGCAACGATGAAGTGAGCAAATTAATGAGCGTTCTCGGGCGGATGACCCATCGCCTGACACAATTGATTGGCGGGGTCAAGCGATCGGGGATTGGCGTGGCCGGTTCTACCACTCAGATTGCCGCCTCGGGGAAACAATTGGAAGTGACCATGCGCGAACAAGCCGCCACCACCCAAGAAACCACCGTTGCCGCTCAAGAGATTGCCATGACGGCTCAAAGTTTGGCCGCTACTATGGACGAAGTGGCTAATTTAGCCAAATCTACCACCAATGCAGCTTCCGAGAGTCAAATGGGCTTGAATCGCATGGAAGGCACAATCCGCCAGTTATTGCAAGCCACTGAGGCGATCGCCTCCCGACTCGGTGCCATTAGCGAAAAGGCCAACAATATTAACGCAGTCGTCACTACCATTACCAAAGTCGCGGATCAAACCAATCTTCTCTCTCTCAATGCCGCCATTGAAGCCGAAAAAGCCGGGGAATACGGTGCGGGGTTTGCCGTGGTGGCTCGAGAAATTCGTCGCTTGGCCGATCGCACTGCCGTGGCGACCTTGGAAATCGAAGCAATGGTCAAGGAAATGCAATCTTCCGTCTCGACGGGGGTGATGGAAATGGATAAATTCTCCACGGAAGTGAGCAAAAGTGTCGAGACCGTTGCCCAAATTAGCCAACAGGTGGGACAAATTATCCAGCAAGTCCAAGAGCTATCCCCGCGCTTCGAGACGGTCAATCAGGGAATGGATTCGCAAGTTCAGGGAGCGCGGCAAATTAGCGAGGCCATGACCCAACTCAATAATGTTTCCGTGCAAACGAATGCTTCCTTTGAAGATATCAACGCGGCGATCGCCCAACTCAATCTCGCCGCTCAAAATCTCCAGCAAGAGATGGGACGCTTTCGAGTCCGCGAAACTGCGGATTCCCTAGTTTCTCACAATGGTTATAATGGACGCGATCCCCTCAATCCCAATGGGTCTCCTTGGCAAGAAGAGCGATCGCCCTTCAGTGCAAAATGATGAATTTGAGGTGAATGGGTTTGAATCTTAAATTTTGAATTTTGAATTTTGAATTTTGAATTGAACAAGATGCAAGACAACTGTTGGACGCAAATTGGCATACGGGGCGATCGCACCTGTCCGCAACTGGAAACCGTCGTTCACTGTCAAAATTGCCCGATTTACAGTCAAGCCGGACGGGAACTTTTCGATCGCCCGCCTCCCGAGGGGTATATTGACGGCTGGATGAAAAAACTGGCCGTCCCCCGCGATCGACAACAAGAACATGATAATGAAATGCTTTCTCTGTGCCTCTTTCGCTTGGGGCAAGAATGGCTGGCGTTACCCGCCGAAATGGTCGATCGCGCCACGAATCCGAGTCCGGTGCATTCTCTTCCCCATCGCAGCGATCGCATTGTGCGAGGACTCGTTAATTTGCGGGGTCAATTGCTCCTTTGCGTCTCCCTACACGAATTATTGGGCATCTCAGAATTGGCAGAAACGAAGATCGAGCGCGTGCCGGGTTGTTACCCGCGCTTGCTCGCCATCCGCAAACAGCAAGATATTTGGACGTTTGCCACCCAAGAGTTCTATGGCTTGCATCGCTGTCCGAGGGAGAATTTGCGAAATGCGCCCGCCTTTAACTGCAAAATTTTAGACAGTTTTACCCGAGGGATTTTACCTTGGGGCGATCGCCATGCCAGCTATCTCGATGCCGAACTCCTCTTTGCTGCTCTCCGACAAAAAATTTGAGAACCGATAACTGAGAACCAATAACCAATAACCAATCACTGAAATGACTCAAGATCTCAGTAATTTTTCCATGCTCGAGCTGTTTCGCATGGAAGTCGAAACCCAAACCACTACGCTCAATAATAATCTACTGGCATTGGAAAGCAAACTCGAAGGAGCGATCGCGGCCAAGCATCTGGAAGCCTTAATGCGAGCCGCTCATTCCATCAAAGGCGCAGCCCGCATTGTCGGCCTCGATCCTGCTGTCAGCATTGCCCACACAATGGAAGACTATTTTGTTTTCGCTCAAAAGGGAGAAATCGTCCTCGATTCTCATGCAGTGGATGTATTATTGCATGGGGTTGATTGGTTTATTCAACTCAGCCAATGCCAAGAGCAGGAAATTCCTCAATGGTTAGAGCAACAATCTACAACCCGCGACACCCTCGCCAACGCGATCGCAGCCCTCTCCTCCCCTTCTTCCCCCCTCGTCCCGAGCGAAGCCGAGGCCCCTTCTCACCCATCTTCCCCTTCTCCCCCCGTCCCGATAGAAGCCGAAGCTCCTTCTTCCCCCGTCCCGATGGAAGCCAAAGCCCCCACCCAGCGCATCATCCGGGTCAATGCTGACAATCTCGAGCAACTGATGGCGTTAGCGGGAGAATCCCTCGTTGAAGCCAATTGGCTGCATCCCTTTATCGATACCCTGCAACACTTGAAGCGACAGCAGCAAGGTTTATCCGATCGCTTGGACAAATTGCAACAAGAAGGCGAACTTTCAGCGAGCGCCCAGCAACATCTTGCCGAAGCACAAAAAATCGCTCGAGATTGTCAGACTCTCTTTAGCGATCGCTTGGACGGTCTCGAACAATTTTCCCGCCGCTTCGGCCAGCTGTCCGAAAATCTTTATCGCGAGGTCATTGCTAGTCATATGCGTCCCTTTGCCGATGGCGTGCAAGGTTTTCCTCGCATGGTGCGGGATCTGGCCAAACAACTGGGGAAGCGGGTGAAATTGGAAATCATGGGACAAGGCACCCAAGTCGATCGTGACATTCTCGACAAACTCGAAGCCCCCCTGACCCAAATGCTGAGAAATGCGATCGTTCACGGCATCGAATCCCCCGAAAACCGACGGGCTGCGGGCAAGCCGGAAACGGGTATCATTCGCCTCGAAGCGACCCATCGCGCCGGAATGCTCTCCATTACCGTGAGGGATGACGGTTGCGGTATCGATCTCGAAGCATTGCGGCGATCGGTGATGGAGAAACAACTCGCAACCCCCGATCTTGCCGCGCGCTTGAGCGAAGCCGAGTTAATGGAATTCCTATTTTTACCGGGTTTTTCTACCGCCGATCGCGTCACGGAAATTGCCGGGCGGGGGGTGGGGTTGGATATTGCCAAAAACATGACGCAGGAGGTCGGCGGAGTATTGCGAGCGGTCTCTTTCCCCGGCAAAGGACTCGCATTCCATTTTCAACTGCCCCTGACCCTTTCCGTCATTCGCGCCCTATTGGTGGAGATTGCCGGGGAACCCTACGCTTTCGGCCTCGCTCGCATCGATCGCGTGGTCGTATTGCGATCGGAAGACATTCACTCGAGCGAGAATCGGCCGTATGCGGTTATTGATGAGGAAAATATTAGCTTGGTTCGAGCGCAACAAGTCTTGGAATTACCCGAAACGCAAGATAGTGCAGATCGCTTTCCCACCATCGTACTCGGCGATCGCGGCCATCGTTACGGCATTATTGTCGATCGCTTTCTGGGGGAGCGCAATTTGGTCGTGCGTCCTCTCGATCCTCGCTTGGGCAAGGTGCAGGATATCAGTGCGGCAGCAATAACCGAGGCAGGATTGCCCCTGTTAATCGTCGATGTTGCCGATCTGGTTCGCTCCATCGATCGCTTGATTTCTGAAGGTCATTTGCATCTATTAGACCATCCCGCTCGCGGCGAAGAGCAAAACCAACAAAAGCACATACTGGTGGTCGATGACTCCATCGCAGTGCGCGAAATGGAGCGCAAACTCTTGCAAAATCACGGCTATCGCGTCGATGTGGCAGTGGATGGCATGGAAGGCTGGAATGCAGTTCGCACGGGCAATTACGATTTAATCATCTCCGATATCGATATGCCTCGCATGAATGGCATCGAATTGATCCGACTCATTAAAGAACATCCCCAACTGAAATCCTTACCCGCGATCGTGGTCTCCTACAAAGATCGCCAAGAAGATCGAATTGCGGGTTTGAATGCGGGTGCCAATTACTATTTAACTAAGAGTAGCTTTCACGATAACAGTTTACTCGAGGCGGTTGCCGATTCGATCGCTTAGCTCCCCTTTCCACAACTGCCCCTCAATGCTCGATATTGCCATTGTTAACGATAGCGAAATTGCCATTGAAGCCCTGCGACGGGCGATCGCGAATACCTCCGATTATCGTCTCATCTGGATCGCCCGAACCGGCTTCGAGGCTGTTAAATCCTGTTCTGCTCGTCGTCCGGATTTGATTCTCATGGATATGAATATGCCCGATCTTGATGGAGTCGAGGCAACGCGCCAAATTATGCAGCGATCGCCCTGTGGGATTTTAATCGTGACTGCCAGCATTATCGGTAATACCTCGAAGGTGTTTGAGGCGATGGGGTATGGGGCATTGGATGTTGTGAAAACTCCTAGGGATGGCGATTATCGCGGACTCTTAAGAAAAATCGCGGTGGTTGCCAAACTGATTCGTCCTTCCCGCATTCGCTCCAGTATATCTCCTCAAACTGCTCCCTCTACCTTTCACAATCCTCGCCTGCCTCCCCTCATCGCGATGGGTGCCTCGACGGGAGGACCGAATGCACTGTACCAAATTTTGCGTCGGTTGCCCGCTTCCTTCAATGCTGCGATCGTCATTATTCAACATATTGACGAGCAGTTTGCTCCAGGCTTGGCACAGTGGCTCGATCGCGCTTCTCCTCTGCCCGTTACCTTGGCTCGCAATGGCGATCGCCCGGAGGCGGGAAAAGTCCTCCTAGCAGGAACCAACGATCATCTGATCGTGCGTCCCAACCAAACTTTGCGTTATACTGGTCAACCCAGCGAAATTGCTTATCGACCGTCGGTGGATGTTTTTTTTCAAAGTGTCGCGCGCTATTGGGGACAGCCCGGTATTGCCATTCTCCTCACGGGTATGGGGCGAGATGGGGCAGAGGGCATGGTCTTGTTGAAGTCCCTCGGTTGGCAGACTATTGCTGAAAGTGCCGATAGTTGCGTTGTTTTTGGCATGCCCAAAACAGCGATCGAGTTAGGAGGGGCAAGCCATACCGCACCCATCGATCGGATTGCCGCTTTAGCGATCGATCTAGTCTAAAAATTCTTGTTTTATCGAGGGAATCATTTTGCAACCTTTTTGTTGTTAATGGGGATTGCGATCGCGATTTTTGCCTGTATCGTTGCAATGAATCTTCATTTTTTTCATTCCAGAACTTTATTTTTGAGGTCTTTATTTGTAGGGAAATTGTCAAAAAATAGTAGTATTCACCGTTTTGGAAAATAGACAATATAGGATAAAATATCAACAAATATAGTAAGTTCATTTGATTTGTAAAAAAAGGTAGGAACTCAACTTGCTAGTTATGAATCATATCTCCCTAGCTCCTCTTATTAAGAGGGGAAAAGTCAAAAGTCCCCAACCTCCCTTATTAAGGAGGGAGAATTCAAAAATCTCCTTTATTTAGAGGGATCGCAATCGTAGTATTTATAACTAGAAACTCGGGTTGGCATCTTACAAAATACTCATCGTCAATTATGAAACGGGAATTAGTGTCCGTGTTTGGGTCAATTAGAAACAAGCAAGATACGTGTTTCACTCAATTTACAATTCATTGAGTTTTGCTACAGAAGACAAAACACCGTTCATTAGCTTAGAAAAATTGAACGCAGCTAACTCATTACAAAGAGCTTAGTTAATAGAGTTGAGTTAATATCAACTGCATCTAGCCTGACAACAAAACATAAAAAATTTTAACGCCATACAACATTTAGTATTATGGATTTGTCCATTCATTCACCGATCGCGCCTTTCGCAACTGCCGAAACTCGCAAGAATTCCTTTACCATCGGGCAACTCCCCACTTCAGAGGACAAAGTCATGGTTAAAGTCTTGCTTGTTGACGATCAGCCCATTGTTGCCGAGTCCATCCGTCGATTGCTGGCCAGCGAACCGGATATTGAATTGCATTATTGTAACAGTGCGGAACGGGCAATTCCGACAGCCCTCGATATCGAGCCGACGGTAATTTTACAAGATTTGGTCATGCCGGAAGTTGATGGGTTGATGATGGTCAAGTTTTTCCGCGCTAACCCCTGCACTCATTCTATTCCCATCATTGTCCTGTCCAACCGAGAGGAATCAACCATTAAGGCAGAGGCTTTTGCAACGGGAGCTAATGATTATTTGGTGAAGATTCCCGATCCCATTGAGTTTGTCGCTCGCTTGCGATATCACTCAACTGCCTATGCCAATTTTTGCAAGCGTTACGAAGCCGAGCAAGCATTAGCGCGTGCCAATCAAGAATTAGAGCATTCTGTTGCCAAACGTACTGCCGAATTGCAAGCAACTCTCGAACGCTTGCAGCAAACCCAAGCGCAACTGGTTCAAGATGAAAAAATGGCCAGTTTGGGGCAGCTCGTGGCAGGGGTTGCCCACGAAATTAATAATCCCGTTAACTTTATCTCCGGCAATATCAATCCCGCCCGAGAATATGCAGAAGATTTACTGAATTTAATTGCTCTTTATCAACAAGAATACCCTCAGCCAACCCCAGCCATTGCTAGAGAAATTGACAATCTCGACCTCGATTTTTTAGCGCCAGATTTTCTCAAATTGCTGACATCGCTAAAAACGGGAACCGATCGCATTCAAGAAATTGTTTTATCTTTGCGAAATTTCTCCCATTTGGACGAAGCGGGGATGAAGTTAGCCGATATTCGCGATGGCATTGAGAGTACCTTATTGATTTTAGGCTCGAAACTGCGATCGATTGAGATTCGTAAAGACTATGGAGATTGTCCTCCGATTGAATGTCTGCCAGGGCAGTTAAACCAAGTTTTTATCAACCTTTTAGCTAATGCTGCCGATGCTATCGAAGAGAAAGTGGAGAGAATGTCTGAAGATGAAGAGTATCAGCCCAAAATTTGCATTCGCAGCCAAACTGTGGAGGATCGCTGGATGCAAATTACTATAATCGATAACGGTCCGGGAATTCCAGAAGAAATTCGCGATCGCCTTTTCGATCCCTTTTTTACCACGAAATCCGTGGGGAAAGGAACGGGTTTGGGATTATCGATTAGCTATCAAATTGTTGTCGAGAAACATGGTGGCACTCTCGATGTGGCTTCAAGTCTTGGAGAAGGAACGAAATTTACCATTAAAATTCCCCTTCGTTCTGAGTGATGCACGCGGTAATCGAGGGATAGATCGTGCAATGAATGGCAAGCGTTACTCGCAAAAAAAAGTTACGATCGCCTTTTCGACCTTCTCCTTGCGTACTGCTTTCTCATTGCTCTCGATCGCCATTTCGAGGATATCGAGAATCTCTGACTTTAATGTTTTAAAATGTTCGAGAATAAAAACCTCGGCATTGGTTAAGTTTTACAAAAAATCTTGAGTTTTTGCTCCTCGAATTCTATATCTGATATTCTTAAGGAAGAATAGCTTTTTGGTTATTAAACAAAAATGACAGTTCTACTTGACTCCTTCTCGGGTATTCAAGAACAAAGGTTTATCTTACCCAATATAAAGTGGCAACAATATGAGAGCCTTTTAGCAACATTAGGAGACTATCATGGCTTACGATTTGTTTATCTAGAGGGAACTTTAGAAATTTTTATGCCTTCCCCAGAACATGAACTTCTCAAAAAAGCGATCGCTAGGCTGCTGGAACGGTATGCGGAGGAAATGGGAATTCTGTTACACGGGTACGGATCGACAACGTTTCGACGCGAAGCTCTAGGACGAGGATTAGAGCCGGATGAGTGTTATTGTATCGGTCAGTTTAAAGACTTTCCCGATTTTGCCATTGAGGTCAATTTAACCAGTGGAGGGGTTGATAAATTGGCAGTTTATCAAGGATTGGGAATTCCAGAGGTTTTAATTTGGCAAAGCGATCGCTTGACGCTCTACGATCTGCGAGGAACAACTTATCGAGAAAGCACAAACAGTCAGTTTTTCCCCGATTTGGACTGGCAATTATTCGCCCAATATATTCGCCCTCAAGCGCAACCTCAAGCAATTCAGGAGTTCTTGAAAGTTCTGCGATCGCTTTAAAATATCCAAGCGATCGCTCATCTTTTTGTCGCGATTAAAATATGATAAGATAAAACACGGGAGAAACTGAAGGAATCGAAAATGGCAAACGCATCAGACGGGAATCGCTTGGATCGAATTGAGGAAAATTTAGCATGGTTAACAACTGTGGTGAGTAACTTGGCTCAGTCCCATCAACAACTGCAAACAACTGTTAGTAATCTAGCTCAAAAAAATCAAGAATTGAACAGTACAGTTACAAGTCTAGTGCAAATTGTTGAAATTCACCAAGCAAACCACGAGACCAGTCAGCGAAACTTTGAGATTGTTGTCGGACGCTTGGAAGCCATAGAAACAGAAATTCGTGGTTTGAGAACGGAGAGTTTGCGGATTATCGAGCATTTATTTGGGGAACAACAGGAGTAATAAATCGCGATCGCATCTCCGAGATAAACAAAAGCGATCGCGCTGATAAGATAAAATATACAAAAGGCAATTTACGGGGAGTGTAAGATGAGCAGTTTATTAGAGTCTTTTCAGGAAGCCTACAGAAATTTAGAATTACTTCCCCTCATTACTGAAAAGGAGTTGAATGCGTTGCGGGTGGAGTACGGACGCGATACCATTGAAGAGTTAGAACAGTTAGTAGAAGATAGTCCGTCGAGAAATAGCAAGATTATTTTTTCGGGTCATCGCGGTTGTGGCAAGTCTACGCTTTTAGCAGAGTTTAGCCGCAAACTCAAACCGCGTTATTTTGTGGTCTTTTTCTCGATTTCTGACTTAATTGAGATGTCAGATGTCAATCATATTAATATTTTGTTTGCGATCGCGGTAAAGTTGATGGAAGAAGCAGAAGCGGAGCAGGTGAAAATTAAAGAATCGATTAAAAATCAATTTTATCAATGGTTTAAAAAGCAGACGAAGATAGAAATAGAGGAAGTGAGTGCGGAATTATCGGGAGGATTTAATTTATTTGAATGGATTAAGGGACGTTTGAAAGCCGATGCAAAGGTGCGAATGGAAATTAAGGAGGAGTTTGCGCGTAAAATTTCCGAATTAGTGGCGAGAATTAATGAAATTGCAGCAGTAATTTATCAGGGGACGAATCGAGAAATTTTGGTGATTATTGACGATCTCGATAAACTCGATTTGGCTGTCGTCAGGGAAGTTTATCACGCTCATATTAAGGCGCTGTTTCAACCTAATTTTCACATTGTTTTTACGATTCCCATTTCGGTATTGCGAGATGTTAATCTTAAAGCAGTGCTAATTACGGAAACGAACGATCAAATTGTGACTTTACCCGTTGCGAAGCTCTTCGATCGCGGAACTTCTCATCAAGAGAATGCACGTCCCAATGCTCAACCGACAGCAACGTTACAGGAGATTATCGATCGACGCATTGCTGCGGAATTGTTTGCATCGGATGTTAAAGAGCAATTGATCGTTTATAGTGGTGGAGTATTGCGAGAATTGATTCGCTTGAGTAATGAATGCTGTCGGATTTGTTTGCGTTTGATTCGGCGAAATCCGAGCGATCGCGATATTAAAATCGATAAGGATATTCTCGAACAAGCGATCGTTAAATTGAGGATTGATTTTAGCGTTCCCATTGGTAAGGCAGATTATGAAATTTTAAAGCAAACTTATACCAATTTTCAACCCGATGACCCTCAAGAACAGCGTTTTCTAGACTTGCTGCACGGGTTGTACGTGTTGGAGTATAAAAATTCAGTGCTTTGGTACGATGTCCATCCTCTTGTTGTGGGATTATTAGAGCAGCGAGGTGTAATTTAATGGAATCTCTATCGGTTGACGATCGCGATCGGGAACTCGAGGAAAAGAATGCGGATAATTATGACGATCTCATCGTGTCAATTGAGGCAAGTGCGGGTAAGTTTCATTTGCTCATCGGGGTGTGCGATTATGAGGAAAATCGCGAGGAATTGATTCGCCGTTATGAGGAGGAATTAGCGCCGGATTTTGCGTCTTATCGGGTTACTTTAGCACGGGGAGAGCCGAGTTTGCGAGCGGCGATCGCGGAATTAAGGGAAAAAGAAACGGTTTTACAACAGTCAACGAAAGCAGTCGTCACGGTGACGGGGACGGAACAATTGTATTTTTTGCGCTTTGAGGAAGAGCGATCGGAACAGGAGAAATTTTTCGGTTATTTGCAATGGACGCGAGAGGCATTGCGAGAGTTTAAGTTTACGATTATTCTCTGGATTACCCATCAGATGGAACGGAATATCAGCAAGCGATCGCCAGATTTTTGGTCGTGGAATAAGGGGATATTTCGCTTTCAGTTCCACAAGAAAAAGGCGGTTGCTGCGAGGGAAATTTTGCCGATCCGGGAGATGTTTGGCGATCGCTGGATTGATGGGGAGATTGATGAGGATGACCCTTATTTTCTACCGATTGACGATTTACAAGCGTTGATTTGTTCGATTGAAGAAAAGGGAGGAGATGATGCCAGTTTAGCCATATTTTACACCCAATTGGGGAAGATTTACAAGCGTCGGATTGAGAAGGCTGAATGTGGGGATTATCAGGAGGAGCAAGATTTAGCAATTGAATATTTTGAGAAAGCGATCGGGTTTCAGAAAAAATTGGGGTTGGAGTTGGATTTGGCTGATAATTTGAATTATCTGGCATTATTATACGAATCCCAAGGGAAATATGAAGCCGCAGAACCTCTCTTTCTCCAATCTTTAGATTTGAGGAAAAAACTCCTCGGAGAAGACCATCCATCTGTCGCGATCTCTCTCAACAATCTGGCAGGTTTATACAAATCCCAAGGGAAATATGAAGCCGCAGAACCTCTCTTTCTCCAATCTTTAGATTTGTGGAAAAAACTCCTCGGAGAAGACCATCCATCTGTCGCGACCTCTCTCAACAATCTGGCATTATTATACAAATCCCAAGGGAAATATGAAGCCGCAGAACCTCTCTTTCTCCAATCCTTAGATTTG
>JAGHZQ010000062.1 GCA_017746715.1 Cyanobacteria bacterium SBLK | reverse complement strand
GACGCAAAACAACCTTGGAATAGCCTACAAAGACCGAATCCGAGGAGACAGAGCCGATAATCTAGAAAATGCCATCGCTGCTTATGAGTTAGCCTTGCAAGTCTATACTCCCTCTGCATTTCCCGAAGATTGGGCAAGAACTCAACACAATATAGCTAATGCTTATCGAGAGCAAATTGGAGGAGAAAGAAAGAATAATTTAGAACGAGCAATCTCAACATACAGATTAGCTGCCGAAGTTTTCACCCGCGACGCATACCCCTACAAATGGGCAATCAATCAAAGCACTTTAGCCGAAGCATTGACGCAACGTGCCGAACTGACCGAACATAGCCAAGATTTAGATACAGCCATCGACCTGCTAGAATCAGCCTTAGAAGTTTCCCCTGTTGGTAGTCCAGACTTTATCGATTCTCAGTATCGCTTGGGAAATGCCCTCTCTCGTCGCTACGAATACAGCAAAGATTCCGAAGATATCGACAGAGCAATACAGGCTTATCAAACCGCCCTCGATGCCATTAGCCCCGAACACTACGATCGCGAAAAAATGTGGCAAGCACTCCCCTCCACCCAATCAATTTTAGGGAGTCGTCTCGTGCGCGACGGACGCTATCAAGAAGGGTTGCAACTCCTCCTCAATAGCATCAACCAACTCAAAGATAGCAGCGATCGCCAAGCCTACGCGAATGCACTTCTCGAAACCGGTCATGCTCACCAAAGTCTCTATGATTGGGCTAATGCCCGCATCTACTACCGCGATGCCCTACGCTTATACGAACACTTAAACAATGCCTTCGGAGTCGCCCAAAGTCGCGAAGGTTTGGGAAGCGTCTTCGTTTCCAAAGGCTCCCTCGAAAAAGGGATGAAAGAACTCCGCATCGCCCGCGACAGTTACAATGACTTAGGGAAAAGCGATCGCGCAGACCGAGCGAACAAACGCTACAAAGCCGCTCAAAATGCCCTAGAACAGCTAGAACAGGAGGTTTATTGATGACAACTGGCGAGGATATTTTCGACCAAGCTGCGGGCAATATCGAGGGTTTGGGACTGACAGAAATTCCCTTTACCGAAAGCCCTCTCGATCTCGAAAGCGAAATCCGCGATCGCGTTTTCACCGGACGAGAAAAAGAACTGCGTCAAGTCTTTAACCTCTTCCAAAGTCGAGAACGTCGCCGCATTTTAGTCTACGGTCAAATTGGCATCGGTAAAAGTGCATTTTTGCTGGAAGTGCTATCGGTTTTGCGCCGCAAGCGTCCAAAAATGCTCGTGACTTATATTTCCCTTCCCGCAAATTTAGACCTCGCGACAACTGCTCTGATCGCCGTCGCCCGAGAAATGTCCGATGATGATTGGGCGCAACGTCAACTCAATGAAATGGGAATTCCCACGGATAAAGCATTGAGAGATCGCACGGTTGAAGCGGGTGCGAACAATATATTCACAGCTAAATTGAGCGAGAAAAATGTTCCCATCAATAAGCTACAATACTCGACAATTAGCCTAGAAACCCTGATAGAAAGAGCGCAAAAAAAATATACTGACGGCGTTCTCATTGCGATCGACGATCTTGACAAAAGAAACCCCCGAGAAGTGCGAGACTTAATGCACGATGCCCAAGGAATCTTAAAAGGACGAGCGTGGTTCATGCTGACGGGACATCCACAGGGAACAATGGGTGATTTATTAACGGTCGAACGGGGCTTATTTGACCTACAAATCCCCCTCAAAGAACTCGACGCAAAAACCACCTATCAGATGCTCGTGAATTATCTCAACAGTGCCAGAATCGGTAACGATTGCAGCGATCCAAACAATCCCAACTCCGTTCTCCCCTTCACCCAAGAAGCCGCAAAGAGTTTCTGTATGAAATCCCGTGGAAAACCTCGCCTTTTTAATCGTTTGGGGAGCAAAGTTCTCGCGACAGCAGCAGATTTACAAGCAGAAAAAATTGACTCAGAGGTTCTTTCCCAAGGATTAAAAGCTGCCTCTCGCACCTTGCGAGAACAAGCCGCGTTAAACGCCAAAGAAGAACAAATTCGCCTCTTTTTAGAACAACGAGGCCTCCTCTCCGATGAAGAAATTAAAATAGAAGAACTCGAACAATTAGGGGTTCGCAGCTTTAGCGAATTGATGCCCTATTTAGAACGCTTAGAACGCGCCGATCTCGCCCAACAAAGCGATCGCGAGGATGCGACGGTTTACGAACCCATCCTATTACCTGCTGCTAACGAAAACGAACTTCCAGATTCCGACGATACCCCCATGAAATCATACTTGAAGGACTGAAAAAAGGTTTACACGAAGTGCTCACGGGTCGGGTGCATCTCAGTTTTGCAAAAATACTCTTTATCGCCAGTTTTTTATCCCCCTCCCGTCCCCCTTTGAAAGGGGGAAGCCAATCCCCCCCTTACGAAGGTAGTAGGGGAGATATAAATTTACGAATTTGAGATGCACCCCACGGGTCAAACCCTTCCTCTTTCTGCACTGGATGATGAAGAAGAAACTTGAAAGGCGATCGCGAGAAACACGACTTAATATTAAATCTTGTTAAATATTTTCTTTCTTTTACGCGAACAGATCCAAAAAATACAATATCATTTCCATAAACTCTCAAAGATAAAACGAGTTGAAATAACAAAACATTCCGATATTCTTGATTGACAACTAGCAAAATAACCATGAATACTGTTCTCAATGTACAAACAGCCGTCCAAATTGCAATAAATTACTTCAAAACGATTCAAAACGATCTTGGAGACAATATCCAAGATATACGTTTAGAGGAAGTAGAAATTTCTGATGATGATAAAAGTTGGTTTATTACGTTAGGATATGACGATCCTAAACAAATACCTTATAATCCCATTCTACCAGATGCTAATTATCGCCAATACGAGCGGACGTATAAAATTTTTGAGATCGCGGCAGAAACCGGGAAAGTGAAATCCATGAAAATTCGTAAAATATGAATACTTATGTCAATTATGTCTTATCTCAATATCGCAGCCAAGGAATTATTATTGATTCCAATATTTTTATATTGTGGGTAGTTGGAACGGTGAATCCCAAACGGATTTCACAATTTAAAAGAACTAAGATATTTTTTCCTGAAGATTATACACTTTTATTAAAATTTATGAGTGAATTTTCTAGTTTTATCACTATGCCAAGTATTTTAACAGAAGTGAACGGCTTTATAAATCAAATTGCAGAACCCGAAAAAACTTTAGCTTTAAATGTACTTGCCCAGATTATCAATCGCCTCACTGAAATTTACATCAAAAGTCAGCAAATTAGCCAAGTTCAATCTTGCAATAAATTTGGACTCACAGACTGCGGGATACTAGAAGCCTGTCTAAATAGATATTTAGTATTAACAAACGATTTGAGATTTTTGGATTACTTAAAAAAGCAATCTATTGATGCGATAAACTTTCAAGATTTGCGGGAGTGGGATTCTAAGTAATAGAATATAGCTGCGATCGCCATGATTGCAAACGATAGAATTGGCGATCGCCCGAGCAAAATCACCCATTTTTACCCGAATTTTTATAAGCCGTCCAACTGCCATAACTGGAAACGTCCCTATAATTTCGCTCTTCAATAATTTCCCGAGGATAAAGCATCGCGATCGCCTCTCCTCCTCCTTCTAAAGCGATCGGAGAAGGATAAAGATGAGGCGGTTCTTGTGCTAATAAATGGTCGTATTGTGCCTGCGTCATCTCATAAAGTTCCCCAGCAATTGAAATCCCTCCTTCAGTCACTTCATAAATCCCCGGATGTTTATCCTCAACAGAATGGAGGCGATAACGAGGTTCGGTTGTCACTTCTTTCACAAACTTCGTCTCGGCGATCGCGTGATGATCCGGCTGTCCTCGTAATGCCGAACCGCAAATAAAAACAAGGTAGGAATCTGACATTTTTTGCTCCCTTGGCCTGCATTGCCCTGAAAAGTGTAGAGTTTTATACATTAACCGATCGCATTCTAACTGTATACAGAAAGCGATCGCCTTAATCAAGTCTTAACGCTTCCACCCTATATCCCCCCAGTTAGGGAACAAACCGATAACTGATAACTGAAATGACCCAAACCGCGCAGCCTTTGCGTTCTTCCCCTCCCGAATACGATCCCCTGCATCCCGAAGCTCGCGGGGTCAAACTGCGATCGCTAACCAAAAAATACGGGTCTGTCGTCGCCGTCGAAAATATTACCCTCGACATTCCCGCCGGCTCCTATTGTTGTTTATTGGGACCGAGTGGCTGTGGTAAAACCACCACATTGCGGATGCTCGCGGGACACGAAGAAGTTACGGCGGGGCAAATTTACATCGGCGATCGCGAGGTTACTTCCCAACCCCCAGCCCAACGCAACACGGCCATGGTCTTTCAAAATTATGCCCTGTTCCCGCACAAAACCGTCTGGGACAATGTCGGGTTTGGCTTGAAAATTCGCGGTATGAAGGAACGCGATCGCGCCGTTATTATCGAGGAAATGCTGGATATCATGGGAATGGGAGAATTTGCCCGTCGCAAGCCCCATCAACTGAGCGGGGGTCAGCAGCAGCGTATCGCCCTCGCCCGTGCCTTAGCGACCCGCCCCCAAGTGCTCCTCCTTGACGAGCCTTTAAGCGCCTTAGACGAGTCCCTGCGGGTGAAAACGAGGGGGGAACTCAAGAAGTTGCAAAAAAAATTCGGCATGACCTTCATCCAAGTGACTCACGCCCAAGATGAGGCTTTTTCCCTTTCCGATCTTATCGTGGTCATGGATCGCGGACGGGTGGATCAAGTCGGAAATCCGTCCGAAATTTACCGTTCTCCCGCCTCTCAATTCGTCGCTCGTTTTGTGGGAGATAATAATATTTTTATTGGTAAAGTCACGGATAGTTCTCAGGAAGGCGATCGCGATATTATTACTCTTGAAGTTGATGGTATTGAGTCGCTTTTAGCAACAGGACATGCCATTCCTATTGGTACAAAAGCGGCCTGTTGCGTGCGTTCAGATCTCATGCACTTACACTCCTATTCTCAATCTTCTCAACCCATCTCTAATTCCCTTTCTGCTCGAATTAGTTCTGTTGAATTTACAGGTTATATTACTCGCGTTTCCCTCCTCCAAGAAAACAATGGCAAAGAGTTACTATATAAAACACGTACCGAAGATTGGCTTACTGAGAATTATCAAGAAGGGCAACTCGTGAATCTCAGTTGGTCGCCAAATGAGTGTATTTTTCTTTCTCATTGATAATCAACCCATCTCGAACTCCTGCCAAGAGAGGAGAAAGAAGGAAGACGAATAACCAACAACGAATAACTAACAACCAACAAAAAAAATGTCAAATCTTTCTCGTCGCCGACTCATTCAAACAGGGCTTGCTGCTAGCGCTTTTCTCACTGCTAAAGGCTGTGCTAATAACTCGGAAAAAACAGAAACATCTTCCGAGAAAAAACCGAGAAGTCCAGAACTCAATACCAATAAAATCAAAGACGTTACGCTACGATTTATTGGCACGGGCGTTTCGCAAATTAATGAGGTTGCCGAACAAATTCAAAAAGATCTCGGCTTCAAAGTTGATATGCGGGCATTGAGTACGGAAGAAAATAATCAAATTGCCATTACTCAACCCAAGCAATACGATATTTTTGACGGGGAATACTTTAGTTTGCCTTTGGTCATTCCTTCAGGAAATCTACAACCAATTGATGTGAAGAAAATCAAAGAATTCGATAAAATTGTCCCCATTTTTACAACGGGAAATTTATATGAAAATGCACCCGTTAATACATCTCAAGGAACAGCTCCGAGAAAAGTCATGTTCTTGAAAGGGGAAGATTCAAAAGAATTCTCCGAAACCCCTACAGATTGGGCTACTTTAATTCCCTTTCAATATAATGCCGATACTCTGGGTTGGCGACCGGATTTAGTCGGCAAAAAGATCGAATCTTGGGGACAATTATTCGCTCCGGAATTTAAAGGAAAAACCTCAATTTTGGATATTCCTTCCATTGGCATTATGGATGCGGCAATGGTCATTGAAGCATCAGGAATTATGACCTTTGGCGATAAAGGTAATATGACGAAAGAAGAACTCGATAAAGTGACCGAAATTCTCATCGAACAAAAGAAAAACGGTCAATTCCGCGCTTTCTGGAAAACCTTCGATGAATCGGTGAATTTAATGGCATCGGGAGAGGTTGTTTTACAGTCTATGTGGTCGCCTGCGGTGACAGCGGTGCGATCGCGAGGAATAGAATGTACTTACGGTCCTCTTAAGGAAGGATATCGCGGTTGGGGCGGCGGTATCGGTTTATCTCGCAATCTTTCCGGGATTGAATTAGATGCGGCTTACGAATATCTCAATTGGATGTTAGAGGGTTGGTTGGGCGCATTTCTCGGACGACAGGGATATTATAGTGCAGCACCAGAGAATGCCAAGAAGTTTATGAAACCTTTTGAATGGGATTTCTGGTATGAGGGAAAACCTGCGGCGGAAGATATCCTCGATCCGTTTGATAAAAAAATTGCCGATAAAGGTGCGGTGCGAGATGGCGGTAATTTTAACGATCGCCTCGGGAATGTCGTTTGTTGGAATTCTGTCATGGATGAACAAACTTATCTCGTACAAAAGTGGAATGAATTTATTGCAGCCTAAATTCGCTGATAGATAATCCAGCGAAATTCGAGTAATCGTTCCTCATTTTGAGGAAATAAATCTCGTCCCGATGCCCAATGAATTAATGCTTTTGGCAGGTCAGTTTCTTCTTCCAGAAAAGATTCATCGGATAGCAATGTTAAGGGTAAATCTTTCATTACTTCTTTGAGTTGCGATCGCGTTTGGAAATAACATCCGCGTACTTGGGAAAGTTCGATAATGCGATCGCAAGGTTTCCCTCCTTCTTCTACCAAAAACATTCCTAAAACAATCAAACCACCACTTTTAACCCCATCGCAAAGTTTAGCCAGTAAAAGACGAATATCTTGCAGACTCCGACAGCATACGGGAATAAAATCCGATGCGATCGCCAGCTCGAACCCAGCAGGACGCAGCCGCAACACCGGATCGAAAATAGAGCCGATTTTGACGCTTAAAAATAACTCTTCTCTTTTGGCAATTACTTCTAACTCGGTAGCAAATTCGAGAACGGATTCCACCACTTCTATCTTATAACCCGATCGCCCCAAAGCCAATCCATTTCTACCGCCACCAATTTCTAAAATAGAGGCAGATTTTTCTAAATCACTCGCGATCGCTGCGATCTTTGCATCCGGGCGATTGCCTAATGTTCGACGGCGTTGAATCCAATTTTGATAACCCGTTTCAGGAGTCGGAGAAACGGTCTCGATCTCAAAAAATAAACCCGTTTCTGGCGGTTTGTTCGGGCGATATTCAATGGTTAATTGCGAGAGAGGAGATTGTTCAAATCCTTTTTTTATGAATTCTGCCATCCCTGCTCGCAAGCGATCGCGATCTTCTAAAGATAAAGGCTGGCCAAAACCTGCAACTAAATTGGCGATCGCATTCGAGCATTCCTCTACCATCGAAGGAACGCAAGGAAAACACACTCGTCCTTCTACTGAAACCAAAGAATTAAAAATATTTGTTATTTGTTGTTGGTTGTTGGTACTGAGTGAAGTTGAAGTATTCGTGAATTGGCTTTCATCGGTCATTGTTTATTGTTCGTCGTTCGTTGAAGAAGGGCAAAGATCGGCCAAAGCACAACTTTGACAATTGGGTTTGCGTGCTTTACAGATCGCACGACCGTGATAGATGAGGCGAATCGACCAATTTTCCCAATCTTCTCGAGGGAGAAGTCGCATTAAATCCCGTTCGATTTTAAGGGGATCGCTATGTTCGGTCAATCCCAAACGATTGCTCAATCGTTTCACGTGAGTATCTACCGTTACGCCGATATTTTTGCCAAAACCGTGGGCGAGAACGACATTGGCTGTCTTCCTTGCCACTCCCGGAAGTTGCAGCAATTTATCCATATAGGGTGGAACTTCTCCATTAAATTCCGTGACGATTTTCTGACAGGCACCTTGAATATTTTTCGCTTTGTTGCGATAAAATCCTGTCGAACGAATCAGGGTTTCGAGTTCTTCGCGATCGCTTTCGGCGAGTGCTTTTGCATCGGGAAAACGAGCAAACAATGCTGGAGTTACTTTATTAACTCGTTCGTCAGTGCATTGTGCCGAAAGCATGGTCGCAACTAAAAGTTGTACGATTGTTTCATAGTCAAGACTGCAAGTTGCATCTGGATAAAGACGCTTGAGACGAACCAGAATTTCTAGCGCCCTTTGTTGGTTACTCGCCCATTTACGATTCAAACTCACGGAATTGGTTGTTTATTATTGGTTGCTTCCTGCTTGCTCTCCCTCTCTTGGGAAGGGGTCGAGGGGGTAGGTTATTATTGGTTTCCCCCCCTTTTCTAAGGGGGGTTATTGCTACACCCTACACAAAATAAGGTTAGGGGGGATTCTTCCCTACTGAAATAATTTTTGAATGACTTCTAGATTGGCCGTATCGCGGACGATCAAGAATACGCCCAAACCCAACAGCAAAACAAATCCCGTTTGCATGATGCTGTCTTGTAGGCGATCGGGCAAAGGTTTTCCTCGCAGTCCTTCTACCAGTAAAAATGCCAATTGTCCGCCGTCTAATGCGGGTAGGGGCAAAATATTGATAATGGCCAAATTAATGCTAATTAAAGCACCAAATTGGAAGAGACTCCCCGCATCGGAACGGGCAAGACTCGCGCCAATTTCAACGATTTTGACAGGACCTGCAACTTGTTCTGCCGTTTCGCTAAAGTTGCGAATGAGATGGGCAAATCCTTGAAAAGTGAGGACGCTCAGGCGTTGAAATTCATCTGCTCCTTTACCCAATGCGGCAATGGGATTCTGACGATCGCGAAATAATTCGCCATTGGGAGAAAGAATCACGCCAATCTTCCCCTGTCCGTCTTCTCCCAATTGAGGAGTTACTTGTAGCGTTAAAAGTTTCTCTCCTCGTTGGACTTCTATGTTTAAAGGGCGATTGGGAGATTGTTGGATTTTCTCCATTAATTGGGGTAGGGCATTTTCCGATGCTGCGAGTTTTTGGGAGTCAATGCTTAAGATAATATCTCCCGCTTCAATACCCGCATCTCGGGCGGCACTCGCGCTTTCAGCGACCACATCCGCGATCGCTACCCCAGGTTGATAGTTAAAATCTGGCAATCCTACTGTAGCAATTTGGGCGGTCAGGAGAAAATAAGCAAAAATGAGGTTTGCAATAACTCCCGCACTAATAACGATCGCCCGATCTAAAAGGGGACGGTTGCGAAGTAAGTCGGGATCGTCTGGCGGAATCTCGCTATCGGGTTCGTCATCGGGAAATCCCACAAATCCTCCCAAGGGAAACGCGCGAATGGCATATTCGGTTTGCGACCCTTGGTATTTGAGTAGAACGGGTCCAAAACCGATGGAAAAGCGATTGACGCGAATATTTTGCAACCGCGCGGCGGCAAAATGTCCGAGTTCGTGTACGACGATTAAGAGGGCGAGAACCCCAATTGCTGCCAAGACTGACATAGAATTTTTTGCTTTTTATGAACGCTTAAAACCCTATTTTGCCATATTCTCTTCCCAATTGCCCGATATTTCGGGGAGGGCGATCGCCTTTCAAGGTCAAAACTGGGGATTTTCTTCTGGAATGTCTTGGTTAAAGCGAAGGCGATTGCTAAAGGGATCGATAACTTCCATCACTTTTGCATGCCAAGGCGCGATTTCAATGCCGGGACGATTATACTTATAGTCTTTTTGACTTAATTCTTGGTAATATTCTTCGATATTTTTTATGCCGATAATCACCGTTGCTCCCGGACTGCAATCCCCCGAATGCTCGGATAAATGCAAGACGATTTTTCCTCTAGAAATCTGCATATAGATAGGCGTATCCGGTTCGAATCGATGTTCCCAATCTACTTTAAACCCCAAAAAAGCCAAATAAAATTCTCTCGCTTTGACTTCATCAAATATCCGTAAAATTGGGATGATTTCTTCAATATCTAGATCGAGCATCTTTGATTTTTAGAATGACATTCTCTTAGATTTTAATTTAGTTCTTTTGTACTGTCAAGATATTTTTGCTTGAATATGCAGACTGCAACCTCAAAGGCAAGAGAATTATTGACCGGCGATTGCGGCTTTTCCTTCCTCGGAAGCGGCATATCCTAAAAATGCGCCAACGCTATCCGCAGCAGGTTGTTTGTAAACATAAGAAAGTTGTCGTTGATAAGGATAGCTTGGAGCCTCTGGAGTCAAGCCATCAACGGGAACGACGCGCACGGTTCGCTGATCTGCGACTTGATTGAATGTGGCATAAGCGATCCCATCTGGTCCCAATGCGCGTAACATTCCCGTTGTTTCGTCTCTGGGCATGGTTTCAATATTGGGACTCGTGCCAAAATTGCTCCCATTTAAAACAATACTTTGAAAGGCTTGACGGGTTCCGCTCACTTCCGGTCGATTGAGAACGCGAATTGACCCGTTAGTGTCGCCTACTTGAGACCAATCGGTAATTTTTCCGGTAAAAATATCCACAATTTGCGATCGCGTCAAATTCCGCCGAAAAGGATTTTCATTGCTGACAACAATGGCTATCGCATCTCGTGCGATGGGAATGGCAACCAATCCCCGTCCTTGTTCTTCTGCCGTAAGCGGGCGGGAAATAGCGGCAATATCCGCATCTCCAGATAAGACTGCCTCAATGCCCGCACTTGTGCCTCGAGATTGCCATTCGATTTTGGTGCCCGGATATCTTTCTTCGAATTTCTGCTTCAAGGTTTCATTCATTTGCACCATACTGGTAGAGCCATCTATCCTTACAAAAGTACCAGCCGGAACGGAAGCCAGAAGCGGAAAAGTCGTTCCAGGAGGAGTTACGGGAGTCGAAGGCGGTGGTGGATTGGGCGGCGGCGGTGCGGGATTGGGAGCGGTTGCAGGGGAGGGAGTAGGGGGTGGAGCGTTTTGCGAAAGATTTCCCGATTGCCTGCGCGCAAACAACCAATATCCTCCGCCTAAAATTCCCACCGTAATTAAAAGTGCCAAAATTAGTGGGATTGTTTCATTCTTTTGAGACATCGTAAAAATTCAAAATAATGTTCGGCATTGCTTATCCCCAAACCTTAGCATCAATTTTTTTGATTCCATTGCTAAACTGCGACAAGCAACGCGCGATCGCAACCTTTGCAACTTTCACCAGTCGAGCGCAGTCTTACCCATAAAATCATCGGGTTCGTCAGAATTTAGTGACTGGTGATGCTTCGACAGGCTCAGCACGTCGCTGGTGACTGACTCAAGCCATGACCATACCGCCATCAACATTAAAGACCTGTCCGGTAATATAGGCGGCGGCGGGATCGGCCGCAAGAAAACGAACCATCCCGGCAATTTCTTCTGGCTGTCCGTAACGACCGAGGGGAATGTATTTGAGAATTTCTTCAGCTTGGAGGTCGTGGGTCATATCGGTTTCAATAAATCCGGGAGCGACGGCATTGACCGTGACGCCGCGACTGGCCATTTCTTTTGCAATGGTTTTGGTAAATCCGATAACGCCAGCTTTGGCAGCACTGTAGTTAGCCTGACCGGGATTCCCCATTTGTCCGGCAACTGAGGCAATATTAATAATGCGACCGCTACGCTGTTTGAGCATTAATTTACTCACTGCTTTGGTACAGAGAAAAACCCCTGTTAAGTTGAGGTCGATGACGGCTTGCCAATCCTCCGGTTTCATTCGCAACAGCAACGTATCGCGAGTAATTCCGGCATTATTCACCAGCACGTCGATGCGTCCGAATTTATCTTTGGTCTCCTTGATGAGATTGTCAACTTGCTCGGCTTGAGAAACATCGCCCTGTACGGCGATCGCCTCTCCTCCAGTTTCGCCAATCTCGGCGACGACTTTATCGGCCGCTTCTCGCGATCGCGCGTAGTTCACCGTCACTTTTGCCCCTTCCACCGCAAGAGCTAGGGCAACAGACCGACCGATGCCCCGGGATGCCCCTGTCACGATCGCCACTTTTTCTTTTAAATTTTGTAAGGTTTCCGACAAGACTTCCATAAATAATTTGCTTTGCTCTCTTAAGGTTTGCCTAATCTACAATCTCGGATTTTTGTCTTAAAATCAACTTATTCATTTTTTTCCTTCCCTTATGGCGGTCAAAAAACAATTTTCCAGCTTTCAGGAATTACTTACCCAAACCTCCAAACCGATTTTGGTTGATTTTTATGCCACTTGGTGCGGTCCGTGTCAGATGCTGGCTCCCATTCTCGACCAAGTCAGCCAACAAATTGGCGATCGCTTGCAAGTGGTCAAAATTGATAGCGATAAATACCCCCACCTTGCTTCCCAATACGGGATAGAAGCCCTTCCCACCCTCGTGCTTTTCAAAAATGGCGAACCCGTCGATCGCATTGAAGGTTTAGTCCAAGCCCCCCAACTTCTACAGCGCTTGCAATCGATGATTTAACGATTTGACCTCAATAGTCTGCAAAAAACCGCCAGTTCAAAAACTAGCGGTCTTTTTTTGTTAAAGAAATATTAACGGAATTTATCGATCGACAGTTGAGGGAAAAATATATTCTCTCAGTCGGAATTATAGGGATGAGCCGAGACCGGCATAAGCCCCATAGAAAAAGATTCCCACAACAGTAATAACGCCCATGCCAGCAACAAAAGCTACTAACCAAAGAGGGATTCGTCCATCTGAAAACATCTTGTGTCCTCCTAATCGCTTGTTAAATTAATGGTGCAATTCAATTAATTGAAGAAATAGCTGGAAAATAAAATTCCCAACACGAAAATTAAAAGTAAACCCAAATACAAAGAAGTACGATTGAGTTCTACGGGCTGTCTATTGGGATTGGGGATTCTGTCCATGTTTGTTCCTTGTTTTTTTCTTGTTTTTTCTCTTGTTTTCCTCAGTTTATTTGCGGTTCGTGCAAACTTTTGTTTTAGCGTTGGATGAACTGCATGGCAGCGATCGCACCTAAGAAGAAAACACTAGGAACGCCTAAAGTATGAACGGCGAGCCAGCGAACGGTAAAAATGGGATAAGAAATGGGTTGATTGGGCGAGTTAGTCATGGTGTTTTTCCTCTGAACTATTGTGGTTTAAGGCTTAGTTATTTTTGGAATTCCTCGATTTGCTTGCTGCTTTCAAAGCGATCGGAAACAATAGGCAATTCTAAGCGATTGTCGGTGAAATATTCGTTAGGACGAGGCGTTCCAAAAACATCGTAAGCCAGACCCGTGCTGACAAAGAGCCAACCGGCAATAAAGAGCATGGGAATGGTAATGCTATGAATCACCCAGTAGCGAATACTGGTGACAATATCGGTAAATGGTCGTTCTCCAGTTTGACCTGCCATTACAGTTTCTCCTGTTACAAATGTTAAACGCTTACTTTACATCATAGGGAATTTGTTGACTCGACTACAAGCCTTTAATTCCCAAACTTTCAAGTATTTTCTGGGGAAGGTTCGTATCTGAGAATGATGCCGCGATCGCCGAGAATAAATCCTCGTTGCGGGCTGGTAAAAATAATGTTGTAGAAGTTAGAAGGCGTTGCTTCTACATCGCGATCTTTTTGCCAAGTTTCGCCACCATCAAAACTAGCGAGTAAGTTCCCGCTTCCGCCAGTAACCCAAAGTTCTTCGGGGGTACGATAGTCTAAATCTAATAGACCCCAACTCGTTCCGGGTTCGGGATAAATAGTATCATCCCAAGCCTCATCTGTTTCGCCTTCTTCGATTGAATCTTCGCCCTCGAGAGAGGAAAATTGCAATTGACCGCCTCGGGCGATGAGCCACGTGCGACCGTCTGGGGCAAATCCCATATTTTGCAACCGTCGGGAGCTATTGCGATTGTGGGGAGTCCAAGCGGTTTGGCCGGGTTTCCAAGTCGAATAAAAATTTCCGCGAGAAGAAACGGCAATATACTCGCCTTCAGGGGAGCGATACATATTACGGACAACGCCAACCGCCTGTTGAACTAAAGCACGCCAGTGTTTTGCGCCATCCTCGGTTTTATAAATTGCCCCCACGTCCGTTGCCATTTCTACAGTCTGCTCCCCAATGGCTTCAATGCGGTAAGGCGAACCGGGTAATTTACTGCTGAGGGCAACGCGATCCCACGATTGACCGCCATTATCGGTATGCAGGAGGATGGAAGGTTTGCCCGCAATCCAACCTTCGTTACCATAGAAGCTGACCGAAGTAAAGGCTACTTTTTCGTCCCCGAGGTCGAATTCTTGGGGAAACCAAGTTCGTCCGCCGTCGGTTGTCTCGAAAATAGCGGCGCGAGACCCCACCAGCCATCCGTGTTGCGGATCTTCTGTAAAAGCAATATCGAGGATTGATGCCCCTGTTGGTAAGTCGATACGCTGCCACGGATTAAAACTGGTACTTTCTAGATTGCTACACCCTACACAAAATAAGGTAATTGTCAACAATATTAAGATTTTTTGCAATGCTTTCACAAACGGATTCATAAACGAACTGGAAAATGGGTAAGGGTTAATGGGGAAAACGAAAATAAATTATTTTTGAGGATTTAGTGCAAGCCGTATAAGCTAAGGAAGAAGAGCAATGCAAGGGCTAAGCTACCAAAAATCAGAAGATTTTTTTGACCGGGGGTCATTTGGTTCACGCCAAACCCGTAGCTTAAGTTATCTTGAAAGCCAGACGGCGCACCGCGCGCGCCAATATTGCGAAATTGAGATTTTCTCACGCGACACACCGGACAGCGCCAATCTTCTGGCAAATCCTCAAAGGGGGTATCCGGTGCAATATCAGCACTGCTATCCCCTTTTGCGGGTTCGTAGATGTAGCCGCAAGCCGAGCATTCGTAGCTTGCTGGGGCTAATTCCGTTAAGGTTTTCTCTTGGGCGGGGTCGCTCATGGCTGAATCGAGTGGGCAATTCTTAGAATCTTTGTTACAAATTATCGCACGAAATTAACAAAATATTTATTTTTCGTGACATCGTTTGGCGATCGCGATCGCGGGTTTGGCGATTCTCGGGGAAGATTGCGATCTCGGTGGACATTTCGATCGCGCCCCTCACAAGAACAAGGAGTTCGCGAAAAATGGCAATTCAGCGAATCAAAGTCACAAATTTTAAAACCTTTGCCGAGGAAACAATAGAACTCAACGATCTCAATATTGTCATCGGTGTTGGGAAAATCAAATATTAAGAAATCTCTAAAAAATAATGAATAAATTTTAATTTTTCGATTTTAAAAACCCCAAATCTACAGATTTGAGGCTTAGGAAAATATATGGCAAATAGCAAACGAAGTATCATAAGGTAACTTTGATTTTACCCCGTCCGACAGCCCGAAGAATGCGATTGACCGTTTGACGATCGCGATCGCCAAGAGTCTCATCGAGAGCAGCAGCCATCAGTCCGTAGCGATCGGATACTGTTAAGATACCCGTCTTGGAGATAGAACTGGAAATTTCGTCGATTGCACCGGGGAGGAGTTGGAGATTTCGCATCATTTTTAGGGGTCTTACTCGCGATACTTTTATATTGACAGTTTTACGCCGATAATAAAGTGACTCTCAATTGACGATCGTGAGAGATCGATCGCGCATTTCTGCAAACTCAGTCAGCGTTATCGGCGATCTGCGTCCCGAGATGGCAGCGATCGCATTCGGTTTGCAAGGTGAGATAGATCGCAAAGAGCAAACCCCTTGGAGATTTTGGATAGCTTGATTTTGCTAACCTTGATTTTGGAGAATTGCCGGATTTAGCACGCTTCAGCTAGAAACAAGAAACAACAAGATATCTTTCTTCTCTCCTTGGCGATCGCGATGATGCTGCGGATTCTCCAGACAAAAACCCATCAGTGTCTTCTTGGTTTAAAATCAAACCAACCCCTTTTACGAATTTTGATGGGGGAGGATATTGAAGAGAATCATCGGTTACGGAGGATATGCAAACTAGCTACATTAAAGATTACATTTTTTCCAATTAAGGCGAATCGTCCTCTTTCAATTAAAAATAAAATCTAACAAAATAACAAAATGCACGAAGTTACTGCAAAACCAAGCAATTTATTAATTGTTGACGATACGCCAGCCAATCTTCGCTTGCTTTCTACCATGCTCAGTGGAAAAGGATATAAAGTTCGTAGCGTTATGAATGGTACGATGGCACTAAAAGCCGCCCGAGCAAAACTTCCCGATCTGGTTTTGTTGGATATTAATATGCCGCAAATGAATGGCTATGAAGTTTGTCAAAAGTTAAAAGAAGATACAAAAACGCAAGATATTCCCGTGATTTTTTTGAGTGCGTTGGATGATGTCTTAGATAAAGTTAAAGCTTTTCAAGTTGGAGGAGTAGATTATATTACCAAACCCTTTCACTTAGAAGAAGTCTTAATTCGAGTGCAAAATCATATTGCTCTCAAAGAAGCAAAACAGGAAATTGCCCGTAAATCGGAAGTTTTAGAGGCTTTTAGCAACAACCTCAAAGCCTTACATCGCTTGGATACGACGGATTATCAAGATTTTACGGCGCGATTTTCCGATTATCTGGCTACGGGATGCCAAATTCTCGGATTTCCAACGGGAATTATCAGCCGCATTGAAGGAAATGTTTATACCATTCAAGCCCTACGATCGCCTTGGGATTTCCTCGAACAAGATGGAGAATTTGCCCTGCAAGACACCTATTGCATCGAAACGATTAAAAACCGAGAAACTTTAGCTTATCATAATGTTGCCGAAATTCCCGAGTTAGCCGAGCATCCTTGTTATAAAAACGCCAATTTGCAATCTTATCTCGGTACGCCAATATGGGTAAATGGAGAGATTTACGGAACGCTAAATTTTTCTTCACAAGACATTCGCGTACAAAAATTTGAGGTACAAGAGAAAGAAATTATTGAGCTAATGGCGCAGAGTTTGGGAAAAGCGATCGCAGCAGAGCAAATGGAAGAACAACGTCAAGCAGCCGTGAAAGCCTTGCGAGTCGAACAGCAAAAGTCCGAAAATTTACTTTTAAATATTTTGCCCCAAAAGATTGCCAAACGCCTCAAACAAGCACCGGAATCGATCGCGGAACAGTTTGACGAAGCAACCATTTTATTTGCCGATATTGTGGGGTTTACTCGGCTTTCTACTCTGGTTAAACCTTTAGAATTGGTGAGTTTTCTCAATCAAATCTTTTCGGCTTTCGATAAATTGGCTTTAAACTTAGGCGTAGAGAAAATTAAAACCGTAGGGGATGCTTACATGCTAGCCGGAGGAATTCCCGCACAGCGAGAAAAGCACGTTGAAGCGATCGCGGATGCCGCTTTAGCCATGCAAAAAACCATTCAAGAGTTTCAGCTATCTCTGACGGAGCTGGAAGGAAAATACGATCGCCAATTTCAGATTCGCATCGGCATTCACGCGGGATCTGTCGTAGCTGGCGTTTTGGGAACTAGCAAATTTTCCTACGATCTCTGGGGAGATACCGTCAATGTTGCCTCTCGCATGGAATCTACTGGAGAACCCGGTAAAATTCAAGTGACCGAAATTGTTTACGAAAAACTCCGCGATCGCTATCTTTTGGAAAAAAGAGGTTCTGTCGAAATAAAAGGGAAAGGAGAAATGATAACATATTGGTTATTGGGAAAGAAAAATGAGTGAAGAGTGAAGAGTGGATAGTGGATAGTGGATAGTGGATAGTGGATAGTTATAACCAACAACTAACAAACAACAACCAACAAACAAACAACAAACTATGTTTTTCAGTGTTGTTATTCCAACCTACAACCGCAAGCCAATTTTAGAGAAATGTTTAAAAGCATTAGAGTCTCAGAAATTTGCATTAAATACTATTGTTGAAAATTATGAGATTGTTGTTGTCGATGATGGTTCGACGGATGGGACTTTGGATTGGTTGGCAACGCAAAAACACGAATTTCCTCATGCTGTTACGCACTCTCAAGACCATCAAGGACCCGCCGCCGCTCGCAATTTAGGAGTAGAATGCGCTCGAGGAGATACAATTATTTTTATTGATAGCGATTTGGTCGTCACGGAGAATTTTTTACAGGCACATTGCGATCGCTTATGTCAAGGCCAAAAAGAAACAAAGAGCGATCGCGTTTTTACTTACGGTTGGGTCATTAATACCTGTAATTTTGAAAATCCAACGTCAGAACCCTATAAAATCACCGACTTTTCTGCCGCTTATTTTGCTACGGGAAACGTGGCGATCGCTAAAAAGTGGCTGTTACAAGCCGGATTATTTGACACTCGCTTTCAACTCTACGGTTGGGAAGATTTAGAGTTGGGCGTGCGCCTCAAAAAATTCAATTTAAAACTTCTCAAATGTCCGAAAGCAGTAGGCTATCACTGGCATCCTCCCTTTAGTCTAAAACAAATTCCCAATCTTATTGATAAAGAAATTCAACGGGGACGCATGGGGGTGCTATTCTATCAAAAACATCCGACTTGGGACGTGCGGATGATGATCCAAATGACATGGATTCATCGTCTTTTGTGGGGAATTCTTTCTCTAGGAGGATTGCTTAATGAAAAAACATTGGCTCCTTTTTTACAATGGCTGATCGATCGCGGTAAACCGCAGTTGGCTTTAGAAGTTGCTCGTATCTTCCTCAACTGGTATAACGTTCGAGGGGTTTATTCTGCCTATCGGGAATTAAGAATTAAGAATTAAGAATTAAGAATGAATAATCAATTTAGGGGTTTTCTCGTTACGCAATCTGAGGACGATCGATTTATTGGCCGTGTTGTCGAACAAGAATTCGATCGCCTTCCCGATAATGATGTTTTGATTCGCGTGCATTATTCTTCATTGAATTATAAAGATGCCCTCTCGGCAAAAGGAAATCGAGGGGTAACGCGAAACTTTCCTCATATCCCAGGTATTGATGCGATGGGAATTGCGGTTAAAAGTAAGAGCGATCGCATCGCTAAAGATACGCCAGTTTTGGTGACGGGATTCGATTTGGGAATGAATACTTGGGGGGGATTGTCCGAATATATTTGCGTCCCCGTCGATTGGATCGTGCCCCTGCCCGAGGGGTTAACTTTAGAAGAAGCCGCGATCTTGGGGACGGCTGGCTTGACTGCAGCCCTTTCTGTCGATGCCCTACAAGCTAGAATTCAGCCGAATGCGGGGGATATTCTCGTCACTGGGGCAACGGGAGGAGTCGGCAGTTTAAGTGTTGCCATTCTCGCAAAATTGGGCTATTCTGTCGTGGCTGCCACGGGAAAAAGCGATCGCGACGAGTTTTTAAAAACTATTGGTGCAAGGGAAACAATCGACCGACAAGAACTGGACGATACGACGAAAAAAGCCTTATTAAAAGGGCGTTGGGCGGGAGCGATCGATACGGTGGGAGGAAATATTTTAGGCACGATCGCCCGATCTTTACAATATGGCGGTGTCGTGACGGCTTGCGGATTAGTTGCCGGCGATCGCTTGACAACGACGGTTTATCCTTTTATTTTACGGGGCATCAATTTGATCGGCATCGATTCGGTACAATGTCCCCTCGCTTTGCGCCTATCGATGTGGGAAAAATTGGCTTCGGAGTGGAAACCGGATGACTTAAGAACCATGGTGACGGCGATCGGACTTTCTCAGTTGCCCGAGTCCATTGAAAAGATTTTACAAGGACAAATTACCGGGAGAATTTTAGTGGATCTGGCAAAACATTGAGATGCACCTCTTGATGGGGATTTCTCTCAATCTGCCAGCCCAACTGAGTCGGTTGTTGATAAATCTTTTTGAGTGTATTGAGATCTCGCGAGGAAATCGGTGGCGGATTTCCCGTTTGTGCTTCGTAGAGTACATCGGTTTCTAGGGGACTGTGACCCCAAATTCCAAGGGCGTGACCCAATTCGTGCCTTGCCGTTCCTAAAGTGTGCCTCTCGCTTTGGTGAGAACCCAAGAATATCCGAAACCGATGGGCGAGAATCGGGGGATCGCTCTTTTGCAGATAAATCTCGTATTTGGCCTCGGCAGTTCTGGCACGAGGGATAATGAGTTGACGATTTTCCCGGTCAATCCTTGCTCGTATGGGCGGTCGCGATCGCAGCCAAATAATATCGGCATTCTCTTTTTCGGCAACTTCTTGTAAGGGGAGATAAGCATTCCATGCCGAGATCGCTTCCCGTACTGCCTGCGTCCATTTCCGGGTCGCCTTTTCATCCCCCTCCCCCTCGGGTTCGAGATAGACTTTCACGGGAAAATCCGACCAGACTAAATATCCTAATGGCGTGGGTTCGATGCGATCGAAATAGTCACCGTTAGAATTCTGCCATCGTGCTAATTGTGAGGGGAGGGGATGCGCTCTCGGTTCGGGAAAGTCCGCAGAATAATCTGCAGAATGAGCAGAGAAAGGAAAATTAAAGTTTCCCAGAAGGAAAAATAAGACGAAATGCAAGACAATTCCCAAACTCAAAAAGCGTCCCCAATTCCTCATTGCTTGCCCTGCCCGCGTCGGTTTATTGCACTACCATAACCGCACAAGGTGCATGATGCAAAACATAGTTGCTGACGCTGCCAAGGAGCATTTCCGACAATCCCGATCGCCCGCGACGACCGATGACAATGGTATCGGCCCCCCAACTTTCGGCTAAGGTGCAGATCGTTTGGCCTGCATCTCCTTGCTTGTAATCGAATTCCGTTGCAATGCCCATATCCGTTAGTTTTTGACACCACGATTGCAACCATGTCAAAACCCGATCTTTTTCTTGTCGTGCCAATTTTTGCGATTGTTCGAGCATTTCGGCCGAATAGCTGCCGCCGTAAATGCCCATGCTCCCTGCCGCTAAAACGTTAGAGTTGTTGGGGAGAAGGTCGTGCAGACAGTGAAAGAGCATTAAATGTCCGTTAAACTGCCCGGCTAGAGAAACGGCTTTTTCTAACACTTCCGGGGGGGTCGATTCGCGATCGATCGCGACTAAAATTTTCTGGAATCCTTTATCGTCAATTTGAAAATCGGCGATCGCATTTTCTAGCGTTTCTTGCTTCAATTCTCGAACGGTCATAATCTCCTCCAATAATTTTGGGATAGAGAGTCTCAAAACGAACTTTTTCTACTTTTAGGTTGACATATTTCTCGATTAATGTATTAAATCTGAGAGAAAAATTAACAGAATTCGGAAACCATTCTTATCGCAGCGAGCGATCGCATGGCATTCAATCTCCTTGAGGATAGCGATTCCAGAGATCGGTTTGCTTTCGCAAGCTGCTAAATTCTCCATTTCCTAAAATTAAGTGATCCAATAAGGGTAAGTTTAAAAGCCGTCCTGCTTGTAACAGTTGTTCGGTCAAGCGAATATCTTCCCCTGAAGGGTCTACGGAACCCGAGGGATGATTGTGAGCGACAATAAAGCGGGTAGATCCTTGGCGAATGACCTCGCGAAATATATCCGGGGGATTGGCGATCGTTTCAGTGGCAGTACCGATACTGATCAGTTGCGTTCCCAATAGGCAATTTTTTGTATCCATTAAAAGAACGGCAAAACGCTCTTGCAATTGCCACATGAGATCGTGACTGAGGGCATCAACTGCAACTTGAGGCGAGTCAATCAGTGCTTTGGGAGCGGGTCGCAGTTGAAAGGCGCGTTTTCCCAGTTCGATCGCCGCTAAAATCGAGGTGGCTTTGGCAGGCCCGACTCCCTCAATATCCATAAGTTCTTGTGGGGACACTTCTCGCATGATATCGAGAGGATCGCGTTGATGTTGTCCCAGCGTTTGCAAGATATGGTGTCCCAGACCGACAGCCGATAATTTTCCATGTCCCTGACCCGTCCCCAGAAGAATAGCAATGAGTTCGGCGGTTGAGAGGTTTTTTGCCCCGATCGCCAACAATCTTTCCCTCGGGCGTTCGCTTTCGGGCAGGTCGGCAATTCTCAGGTTGTAGGTCATGGAATTAACGCGAGACAGAAAAATTAGGGATATTTTACCGCTAAGATCGCTCATTTTTGAACAATAAGCGCGATCTCTGCCCGTCCCAACTGAAAAATTGACCGTCAGGGGTGGAATCGTCGTTGTTGGTCCGGTTTTATGCCGCAAGCCTGTTAATCCCCAAAGAAAACGAAAAAAACTGGGAGTGGCAAGACCCGCAACATTTAAGCCAAAATAGGAGAGATCTAGACTACTGCTCCTTCTCCATACTGCATAATGACAGCTCTTAACTTGGCGGGTTATCAAGAGACTGCCTCGATTTATTCTGGAATTCGCACCCTTGTTTATCGTGCTATTCGCATTCGCGATCGCCACCCCGTCATTATCAAAATTCTCCGCAATCCCCATCCCCATTTCAATGAACTCGTCCAATTCCGCAACCAATACGCGATCGCTCGCCATCTCCAACATCTGGGGATCGTGCATCCTTTAGCCTTGGAACGCTATGGTAATGGTTATGCTCTCATCATGCCCGATGAAGGCGCGATCGCCCTATCGGACTATTGGCGGCAAAGCATGCCAAATCCTGGGGATTTGCTGGTTCTTGCCGTGCAAATCGCCGATATCTTGCACTATCTCGGCCGGCAGAGAATCGTTCACAAAGATATCAAGCCCAGCAATATTCTCATCCATCCCGAAACGCGGCAAGTCAAACTCATTGATTTCAGTATTTCCAGTTTGTTACCGAAGGAACGGCAACAACTTGCCAATCCTAATATTCTCGAAGGAACTCTTGCTTATATCTCTCCAGAACAAACGGGACGAATGAATCGAGGGATTGACTACCGCACCGATTTTTATTCTTTGGGAGTCACCCTCTACGAACTCTTGACGGGGATTTTACCCTTTAGCAGCAGCGACCCGATGGAGTTGGTTCACTGCCATATCGCTCAAACTCCTTTATCTCCCCTCATTTTTCCCGATACGGAGGGAAATAAACACCCCGAGGCGATCGCGAATATTATTCTCAAGTTAATGGCGAAGAATGCCGAAGATCGCTATCAGAGCGCTCTGGGTTTAAAGTACGATTTAGAGCAATGCTGGCAGCGGTGGCAAGCAGGGGGGGAAATTGCCGCTTTTGAACTGGGGACGCGGGATCTTTGCGATCGCTTTCTCATCCCGGAAAGACTTTACGGTCGGGAAACTGAAGTCGCAACACTGCTGGCTGCTTTTGAACGAGTTTCGGGTGGGGGAGCGGGAGAGGCATCGGGAGCGTCGGGATCGGACTTCGACTTCGCTCAGTCCGAAGGGGAAGCGGAAATGATTTTGGTGGCAGGGTTTTCGGGAATGGGTAAAACTGCTGTTCTCAACGAAGTTCACAAACCCATCACTCGTCAACGCGGTTACTTTATCAAAGGAAAATACGACCAATTCAATCGCAATATTCCCTTCTCGGCATTTTTGCAAGCCTTTCGGGATTTAATATTCCAACTTTTGTCCGAATCCGATGCGCGACTGGCTCGATGGAAAGAGCGAATTTTGCAGGCTGTAGGAGAAAATGGCCGGGTTTTAATTGAGGCAATCCCAGAACTCGAGGAAATTATCGGCCGACAGCCTCCCATACCGGAATTATCGGGAACGGAAAGACAAAATCGTTTTAATTTCTTATTTCACGCATTTATTGAAATCTTTGCCTCTCCCCAACATCCCCTCGTCTTATTTTTGGACGATCTGCAATGGGTGGATTCGGCATCCTTGCAACTGATTAAACTGTTGCTGGACGGTCAAAATTCTCTACTTTTATTAGGGGCTTATCGAGATAACGAAGTTTCGCCCGTTCATCCTTTTATGCTGGCTGTCGAGGAATTAAAAAAAGCAGGTAAAACAGTCAATACAATCGCGCTAAAACCTTTAGATTTTACAGATTTGAATCGATTTGTTGCCGATACTTTACATTGTTCGATAGAGCGATCGCGTCCTCTTGCCGAAGCGATCGATCGCAAAACTCAAGGCAATCCTTTTTTTACGACGCAGTTTCTTGGCACTTTATACGAAGAGAATTATCTAACTTTCAATTACGAGCGGGGTTATTGGGAGTGCGATATCGTTCAAATTAGCGATCTTTCCTTAACTTCGGATGTTGTTGAATTGATTGCGCGGAAATTAAGAAAATTACCTCCAATCGTGCAAAAAATACTCAAACTAGCCGCCTGTATTGGCAACCCATTCGCTCTAGAGACGATCGCGATCGTTGCCGAAGAATCGGAAACGAAGACAGCCAATCTCTTATGGAATGCACTACAAGCCGGGTTGATTTTACCGCAAAGCGAAATCTATAAGTTTTATATCGATCGCGAAGAAATCGAGACCGATATCACCCTCGGCGATCGCATTTTCAGAAAATTCAACAATACAAATTATCTCAGCTATCGATTTTTACACGATCGCGTGCAACAAGCTGCTTATAGCCTCATACCGGAAAATCGAAAAGCATCTCTTCATTACCGCATTGGACAATTGCTCCTGCAAAAGATATCGCAGGAAGTTAGAGAAGAACGCATCTTTGAAATTGTCGGTCAATTGAATTTCGGTATTGCTTTCATAACCGAGCAAAACGAGCGAGACAAACTCGCAAAACTCAATCTCTTGGCTTGTCGTAAAGCGAGATTGGGAACAGCTTATGAAGCCGTTCGCCAATACGCAAAAATTGGCTGGGAATTATTAGGAGCAAATGCTTGGCAACGAGCGCATGCGATCGCTTTAGAATTTCATGAATTCCTCGCCGAAGCAACATTTGTTTTAGGGGATTGGGAGGCAATGGATCGATGGCTCGATACTGTCCTCAATTGCGGCAAAACTTTATTAGAGAAAATTAAAGTTTATATTATCAAAATTCAAGCCTTAACCGCACAAAAAAAATTTTTGGAAGCGATCGCTTGCGGTCGAGAAGTTTTACACCAGTTAAATATAACATTGCCCGAACCCGTTACTCCTACAATCTTAGAGCAAGAAATTGCAGAAATTCAAAATTTAATTGGCGATCGCGATTTCGAGGAATTATTACACCTTCCGGAAATGGTCGATCCTGAAATTTTGGCAATTATGAATATTGTAGCAAGGATGATTCCTGTTTGTTATTTTACCAGTTCTCCTTTATTTCCCTTATTAGGAATCCTACAGGTGAAATTATCGCTTCAATATGGCAATGGTCCGATTTCTTCTACGGGTTATGCGGATTACGGTATCTTCCTTCTGAACTTTAAAAAAGAGATTGCCACCAGCAATAAATTCGGTCAATTGGCCTATCAATTGGCTTCTCTTGCTCGAGATAAAAATATTCCCTCCGTAACCTTCGTCCCTGTTGGTTTATTTTTACATCACCATCAATATCATCTGCGAGAAACCCTGCCAATTTTTCAAGTGGGAATGCAAGCTGCATTAGAAGTCGGAAAATTTGAATATGTCGGCCATCACAGTCAAGGATTTTGCGTAAATGCTTATTGGTGCGGTCAACCTTTAGGGGAATTGAAAACTCAAATTCAGACCTATCGCGAACGGTTAATCGAGTTAAAACTCTCCGTTTCCGACCAATATTGTGCAATTATTTGGGAGACTATTGTTTTATTATCGGGCAATCCCGACAAACATGCGCTTACTATTGAAGTAGATAGCGATCGCGATCCTCGCATTGTCGAGTTATTACAATCTCATAATGCAACGCGGATTTTCTATTTTTATCTTCATCGTGCCACATTAAGATTTCTTTGCGGACGTATTGCTTTAGCAAAAAAAGATATAATTGTTGCCAAACAGTATGTTGTGGGAGGAGTGGCTTCAATCTGCGAAGCGGGATTTTACTTCTATGATTCTCTCATTGCTCTTGCTACTTTTTCCGAACTCGAAACAGACCGAGAGATAGTCCTCAAACAAGTGGCAGAAAATCAAGAATTTTTACAACTTTGGGCGCGGTATGCTCCCATGAATTATTTGCATAAATGGCAGTTAATCGAAGCTGAAAAATATCGCGTTTTAGGCAATAAGCTAGAGGCATTGGAAATGTACGATCGCGCGATCTCGGGGGCAAAAGACACCAACTATCTTCAAGAAGAAGGACTCGCTAACGAACTCGCTGCTAAATTTTACCTCGCTTGGGACAAGCAAAAATTGGTCGTCCCTTATTTGCAAGAAGCATACTATTGTTATGCACGTTGGGGGGCAAAAGTGAAAACCGATGAACTTGAAAAAAAATATGCCAAAATTTTAACTCGTATCTTCCAGCAGTTCCCAAAAACTCCCTATCAAGAGACAATGTTGGGAACGATAACAACGACAAACTCCATTCTCGATCTGGCCTCTGCGGTTAAAACCTCTCAAACACTCTCGCAGGAAATCGAATTCGATGCTTTACTGGCCAAATTTATGAAAATCATTCTCGAAAATGCTGGAGCCGATCGCGGTATTCTGATTTTAGAGCGTTCCGGGGTTTGGGAAGTTGGGGCTCAATGCGTTCGGGATGATTTTTACCTTGCGAAGGCCCTCCTCGAAGAGACCGATCTCGTCCCTCAGAGTATCGTTAACACCGTCAAGCGGACTCGGGACACCCTCGCGATCGATAATGTCGCGCAAGACATAACTTTTGTGAAAGATTCATATTTTCGCCAGCACTCTCCTAAAAGTCTGTGCTGTAGTCCTATTCTCATTCCCTCGGCATCCTCAGAAGAGAATCGCGGCAAACTCATCGGCCTCCTTTATCTAGAAAACAGTCTTACTACTGCGACCTTTAGTCGGGAGCGCCTTGAAATTCTCAATCTTCTCTGCGCTCAAGCTGCAATTTCTCTAGAAAATGCTCGCCTTTACGGACATTTGGAAGATTATAACCAAAACCTTGAAGTGCAAGTTACCCAAAGAACTCGAGAACTTCAAGATAAAAACCAATCTTTACAACAAACCCTAAAAGAATTACAACAAACCCAAATGCAATTAATTCAAGCTGAAAAGATGTCGGGTTTGGGACAAATGGTGGCAGGAATTGCCCATGAAATTAACAATCCAATTAATTTTATTGCTGGAAATATCGGTCACGCTCGCGAATATTTTCGCGATTTACTCGCTTTAATCGACCTCTACGAACAAAATGTACCTCATATGAGGATAGAGGAGAAAATGGAAGAGATGAACCTAGAATTCTTGCGGGGTGATTTGGAAAATCTCTTCAAGTCTATCAAAACCGGCAGCGATCGCATTCATCAAATTATTCTCGGTTTGCGAAATTTCTCTCGCCTTGATGAATCGGACAAAAAACAGGTCGATATTCATGAAGGTTTGGAGAATACTTTACTGATTTTGCAGCATCGTCTTAGTTCTAGAGAGAAGCATCCGGCGATCGCAATTGTTAAAAGTTACGGTCAGCTACCTCTCATTTATTGCCATGCCAGTCAACTCAATCAAGTTTTTCTCAATATCCTCACTAATGCAATTGATGTTTTACAAGCGTGCAGCGATCGCGAAACTCCAGAAATCTGCATTACGACTGAAATGCAAGATCCGGATACGGCACGGATTGCAATTATCGATAATGGGTCGGGAATGGAGGAAAATATCCGCGATCGCGTTTTTGACCCTTTCTTTACCACTAAACCTGTCGGACAAGGGACGGGACTGGGATTATCGATTAGCTACCAAATTATTACCGAGCAACATGGGGGAACCCTAACCTGTCACTCAGAACTCGGACAAGGAACGGTATTCGCGATCGCGATTCCTGTCGGAAAATGAAAATGTGCAAGTATTTGTCGTCTTTTTGTTGTAAGATGTATTACAATTAGTGTTCGGGATTAGCGATCGAACCGCATCTAGATAGAAGAACAGACCAATGTTACTAACAATAACAACAACCTATCAACCTGCAACGGACTTGGGTTTTTTGCTGCACAAGCACCCAGACAGATTGCAATCGGTAGATTTATCGATGGGAAAAGCACATATTTTCTATCCCGATAGTTTGGAGGAGAAAACGACGATCGCTTTACTTCTCGAAATCGATTCTATTGCAATGATAAGAGGTTCGCGGAATGATTCGAGCAAGAATTTTGCTTTGGGACAATATGTTAACGATCGCCCTTATGTCGCGTCTTCATTGATGAGTGTTGCACTTGCTAAAGCCTTTTCAACGGCGATGAATGGGAAATGCAGTAATAAGCCTGAATTGGTCGAGGTTAAGATGCCATTTACGGTTAAAATTGCCGTTCTTCCGGCACCTAAAGGGGGAGAAGTACTCATTAGAAAGCTCTTTGAACCGTTGGGTTATGAAGTTAAACTCGAACGGCATATTCTCGATGAAAAATTCACAGATTGGGGAGATAGTAAATATTTTACTTTAGAATTATATCATATCATTACAACAAAAGAATTACTTTCTCACCTGTACGTTCTTATTCCAGTATTGGACGATCGCAAGCATTATTTTGTCAGTCAGCACGAAATTGAAAAATTGTTGGCAAAAGGTAAGGGGTGGTTGGAAAATCATCCCGAAAAAGAACAAATAACCCGACGCTATCTGAAAAATTTGAGTTCGCTGACGAGACAGGCGATCGAGCGGCTCAATGAAGGCGAAGAATCGACAAAAGAAATCGAAATAGAGTGGAACCCAGCAGAAAAAAAGCAAAAAGAAACGTTAAATCAACAGCGTTTGGCTTTGGTTGTAGAACGATTAAAAGAATCGCAAGCACAAACCGTTCTCGATCTGGGGTGTGGAGAAGGCAAACTGTTGAGAATGCTATTGAAAGAAAAACAATTTTCTAAAATTGTCGGCATGGATGTTTCCTATCAAGCTCTATTGAGAGGGTCGGAAAAATTGCATTGGGAAAAAATGGCTGTCAGACAGAGAGAAAGAATCGAACTTTTGCAAGGGTCGTTAACTTATCAAGATAAACGACTGGAGGGATTTGATGCTGCGGCAATTGTAGAAGTTATCGAACATTTAGATAAAAATCGATTGCGATCGCTAGAACGAGTCGTTTTTGAGTTTGCTCAGCCTAAAACTATCATTGTTACCACGCCTAATGCAGAGTATAATGTTCTCTTTGAGAATATGAAAACGGGCAGTATGAGACATTCAGATCATCGTTTTGAATGGACGCGAAATGAGTTTGAAATATGGGCAAATGCGCTCGGCGATCGCTATCATTATCGAGTTGAATTTTTACCTGTCGGACAAGAAGTAGAAAACATCGGCGCACCTACACAAATGGGGATTTTTACTAATGGAAATTAATGTACCGGAACTTTCATTAATTCTTTTAATCGGTGCATCCGGTTCGGGAAAAAGCACGTTTGCGAAAAAGCATTTTGGCAAACACGAGATTATTTCCTCTGATGAATGTCGGGGAATAGTTTCCAATGATGAAAATAATCAGGATGCAACCCGAGACGCATTTGAATTATTACATTATATTGTCGGCAAGCGATTGAAAAACGGACATTTAACTGTTATCGACGCGACTAACGTACAGGTTGAATCTCGCAAAAAATTGCTACAATTGGCGCGAGATTATCATGTTTTACCCATCGCGATCGCTCTCGATCTGTCGGAAAAAATTTGCGAGGAGAGAAATGTTAAACGCAGCGATCGCAATTTTGGCAATCATGTGATTCGACGACAAAAACAGCAATTGAAACGATCTCTTAAAGGCTTAAAGCGAGAAGGATTTCGGAAAATTTATATTTTTAAATCTCCTGAAGAAGTAGATGGAGTCACGGCGATTGTTCGCGAAAAACTGTATAATAATAAGAAAGAGATAACGGGGTCGTTCGATATTATTGGCGATATTCACGGCTGTTATGAAGAGACAACCAAACTGCTCGAACAATTGGGATATATTATTAAAATAGTTGCAGATAATGGACAGAATTTTGGTTTAGAGGTCACTCATCCAGAGAACCGACAAGTTATTTTTTTAGGCGATCTGAGCGATCGCGGTCCCAATTCTCCTGCAGTGCTTAAATTAGTGATGAGTATGGTTCGCAGTAATAGTGCTTGGTGCGTGCAAGGAAATCACGATCTCAAACTACACAAAAAACTCACTGGGAAAAACGTACAAATCAAGCACGGATTGGCAGAAACTTTAGAACAACTTGAAGGAGAATCGCCAGAATTTATTGATGAAGTTAAGGAGTTTCTCTATAGTTTGATTAGTCATTACGTATTTGATTCGGGTAAATTAGTCGTTGCTCATGCCGGATTAAAAGAAGAAATGCAGGGTCGCGGTTCTGGTGTCGTGCGTGCTTTTTGTTTGTATGGAGAAACAACAGGAGAAATTGACGAATTTGGCTTACCCGTCCGCTATAATTGGGCATCAGAATATCGCGGTAAAGCAAAGGTTGTTTACGGCCATACTCCCGTCCCAGAAGCGCAATGGTTGAACAATACCATTGATATCGATACGGGTTGCGTATTTGGTGGAAAATTGACCGCTTTACGCTATCCTGAAGAAGAATTAGTCTCTGTTCCAGCGAAGAGAGTTTATTGCGAACCCGCGCGATCGCTACAACCCGAACATAGCGAATTCACCCATCAACAAAAGGACGACGATCTGTTAAATATTGAGGATGTTATCGGCAAGCGGATCGTACAAACTCGCTTGCGAAATAATATTACCATTCGCGAAGAAAATGCGATCGCTGCTTTGGAGGTGATGAGTCGTTTTGCGATCGATCCCAAGTGGTTGATTTATTTACCTCCCACGATGTCCCCTTGCGAAACAAGCGAGTTACCCGAGTTTCTCGAACATCCCCGAGAAGCGATCTCTTATTACCAGAAAAAGGGAGTCGATAAGGTCGTTTGCGAAGAGAAACACATGGGATCTCGTGCTGTTTTAGTCCTATGTCGAGGTAAAGAAGTCGCACGCAAGCGTTTTGGAATAATTGGCGAGGAAATTGGCGTTTGTTATACCCGCACGGGTCGGCAGTTTTTTAACAATACTGTTATTGAAAAACAGTTTTTAGATCGGGTTGTGAGTGCTTTAACGCGATCGCAGTTTTGGGAAAAATATAACACCGATTGGGTTTGTTTGGATGCGGAACTCATGCCTTGGTCTGCAAAAGCACAGTCGTTATTAAAAGACCAATATGCTGCGGTGGGTTCTGCCGCTCGCCATTCCCTTTCTGAGGTAGAATCGGTGTTGCAGAAAACGTGCGATCGCAATATGGAGGGAGCAAAAGAATTGCTAGAGCGATTCAGTTATAAAAAAGATGCGATCGCGCAATATATCAATGCTTATCGTCATTATTGTTGGGATGCGCGATCGGTTGAAGATTACAAACTCGCACCCTTTCACATTCTCGCAACCGAGGGAGAAGTTCATACCGATAAAAATCATCAATGGCACATGGACAATATCAAAGAGGTTTGTCAAGCAGATGAGCAAATCTTGAGAGCAACCCCTTATAAAATTATGGAGGTGCAGGATGAAAATAGCGTCAGCATGGCGATCGATTGGTGGTTGGACTTCACGGAGAAAGGTGGGGAAGGAATGGTCGTCAAACCCTATGATTTTATTACTTATGGTAAGGGAGGATTGTTACAACCCGCGATTAAATGTCGGGGTCGAGAATATTTGCGGATTATTTACGGTCCGGAGTACGATTTGCCTGAAAATCTGGTAAGATTGAAAAAGAGAGGACTATCGAGAAAGCGTTCTTTAGCTTTGAGAGAATTTGCTCTCGGTGTTGAAGGACTGGAACGATTTGTTAGAAAAGAACCTTTGAGGCGCACTCATGAAAGTGTATTTGGGGTGTTGGCTTTGGAGAGTGAAGAAGTCGATCCGAGATTGTAAGAGTACAAAAGACAAGCAAGATGCTTGTTCCACAATTTTAAGGTTTTCCCTTTTACCGGAGAGGGAGGAAACTATGGGAATTTTGAATCGGTTTTGCAGCGGTTGGGGTATTTGGATTAAGAGTTAATGAGGCGTTGCAAATCGATTTGCAGATCGGGGAAGGCGAGAGGGGAAATCATTCCCTCTGTCATAATTTGTCTAGATATATAGATGTTGTTTGCGAGGTTGCGGAAAATAACGAGTTCTCTATCCTGTAAATTTAACACCCAGTATTCAACGATTCCCGCTTGGGCGTAAAGGTCTTTTTTGATGGTAAGGTCTCGGTTTAAGGTGGTGTTGGCGATTTCGACGAGCCAAAATATATCTTGGGGGTTGGGGTGGCGATCGCGATAAGTGCTTCCGAGGGGTTGAACGATCGCCAGATCCGGGATCGGTTCCGAGTTGTTGGGGAGGGCGATCGGGTGTGCTTCTCGGATTTTGGCGCGTTGTCCGAGGAGGGTTCTCAGATAATCCCCCATTTCGCTATTGTAGTAGGCGTGGGGTTCTCGTTCTGGGGGCATAACAATGAGTTCGCCTCGCAAGAGTTCAAGGTTTTGGTCGGTAAACAATCCCGCATCGATCGCTTGGTGGTAGCGAGCGATCGTCCATTTGTAGGCGGTGAGGGTCATTTTTCGGGATGATAGGGGATTGGATTATATTTTATCGCTTGGTGTCGGTTGCCACCATCTTTCGCGATCGCCAGCAACCCAAGCAAAACAGTTATATTCTTGGGATCTTGGACTGGTAACGGTATATTGCGTCCGTGCTAAATTCGGATAACGTAACTCTAAATGAATGGCTTCTTCCATTGAAAACTCAAGCAATATAACCTTTTTGTCTTCCCCAATTTAACCATGCTTCTGCCATTTGTTTAACTTTTCCACGTTGTTCTGGTAAAATAGGATTTCCTTGGGTAATCTGACGCAAAGCAGACAACCAATAAAGTGGGTTCTGTTGTAAATCTTCCAATAATAGAGGAATTACTGTCTCTCCCATCTCGATAATTTCTTGATAAAGAGGATGTTTTGCCATTTCAACAGTTGAGGATAATCCTTCGACTTCTTGAGTCCATTGTGAAGCAAGATCGATAAATTTTTTACGAATTTCTTCAGATTTTATTTGCGTTCTTTGAGAGATTTTTCCTGATACATCAATATTTATGTTTTGAGATATACGTTGAAATACAGAACGGTTAATAATAGTCTGAATAAATTCATTCATATTAGTCAATTTAAAACGTTGTGTAAATCCAATAAAACCAAATTTAACTACAAGTTTTCCAATTAACTCATCGGCAAATGAAGATGATACAATAGAAATATCTTTAAAGTCTAGAACAATTAATGAATTAGTCTGATTTGATATATTTAGAATCTCATTTTTTATTGCTAATCCAGATTGTCGAGTACCAGTTCCTGATGATTTTTCAGCAAATTTATAGACTATATTATCGCTATCATCTTGAATATTTTCAAGGCGTAAATTTGTTGGTTCATATCCCCCTAACGCATCTTTAATAGAAATTTCTTTATCAAAATCAATCTGAAAATCAACAGTTGTACAGTTATTATCATGGCTAAGAAATGGTACTTTTTCCCATGTTTTTGTTTTGCTTGCCCGTATACCGAGAAATCCAAAAGTGTTGAATGATAGAAAATATTTGAGAAAAAAAGCCTCTGATTTGATAAAATAGAGGCTAACAAATTTCAAATAATCAACAGAATGATATCAAATTTTCCCAAGATTGTCAAAG
>JAGHZQ010000061.1 GCA_017746715.1 Cyanobacteria bacterium SBLK | reverse complement strand
ACGCAAGGGAACGCGCACTGTTGGGATTCCAAGGGGGCTAGCCCCCTTGTGACTTATGCTTTTGCAGATCGTGTAATGAATTGATTAATCTCTAGATTTTACCCAATATTAATTATAATCTATTTTCCGGATTTGATATAAGATTCGATTGTAAAATTTAACTAAAATCCCAGAGCTTAATTTGAGGTGGCAGATTGCGATCGCAAAGTTTTACCGTTTTCATCTCAACAAGAGGAAGGGGATCGACCCCTGCGATCGCCCAATTTAACTGACTCATATCCCACAGTAAAATCGAACCATTATAACTTCCTGCTGCTAGATATTGTCCATCGGAACTCAGCGCGAGAGAACTGATTATGGTTGGATATTCGGTAATAGTTTTTACTCTTTCCCCCGATGCAAGAGAAAAAACTTGAATGCTATTTTTTTCATACCAATAGCTATCGGGTAAATTTTGCCTTTCTCGATGCCTTTTTTCCCGTACGATCTCTTCTGTCGTACAAATGATATAATTGCCATCGGGAGTAAATAGCAGATCGTAAATGCGTCCGTTAATCGTGTCAAAAACATCCAAAGTTTGTACGAGGTCTCCAGATTCTACCGCCCAAATATTAATTTGATAGCGACGAGTTTTAAATGTTTCTCCCGCTAATAGAACTGAGGCTAAATATTGACCGTCCAGACTAAAGGCAATGGGTTCTTCCGATGCAACTAAATACTTTCCCGTTGGCGCGATCGCCAGTTTAGTAATATTGGGATTGTCCCGTTTTAAAGGTAAAATCTGCTTGTTTTTTTGCGTTTTGGCAGACCAAATTTTAAAGCGATCGCGATAGTGGCGATCGCAAGAAATAATATTTTTTCCATCGGGAGTCCAAATCGCTGCTAAAATGGGATTGTCTGTCATTCCCGCGTTGAAATCAATAGTGGCAGCCAACCAAGAGTTTTTTTCTTCTCTTTTGGCAAAATCCCAAGTTTTAATTGCGCGATCGCTACTCCCAGATAGCAAAAATCGACCGTCCGGACTAAACGAAACGGTAGAAATCCAGTCTTGATGTCCTACGAGGTTGGCGATATTTTCTCGGGAGCGCACATCCCAAATTTTAATAACGCGATCTCCCCCTCCAGAAGCCAAATATTTTCCATCCGGACTAAAGGCAACAGTTCCGATCCATGTTTGCGATTTTGTTTGCGATTTTGTTTGCGATTCTGTTTGCGATTCTGTTTGCGATTTCGTTAAAATCACCAATTCTTCGCTGATTTTAACCTCTGGGGCTTCATAGCTGCCATAATAACGAATATCATCGTCAGAGCGCATGTAAACTAAATGTCCTCGATGTTCCTCTAAAAACTTGAGGACGGTTTGTTTTAATTCGGCGACCATTTCAGGAGTCCCTACATCCCATTCCTCATATTCTAGAGGCGCCATCAAAACTTCTGCATAACTATAAAGTTGGGGATGATGAGTCTGAGAACAAATCTGCCAGCCGATTTTGTCCAAATAAATTTCTTCTTTGCAGTGATAACAAGCGATATAACAGCCATTAGACATTTTTTTATTTTGCGATCGCGAGTTGCCATTTAGTTTTATTCTAGTTCTCAGAATAATGCAAGTGGCAACAAAAAATTTAATAATTATTTTTTATCTTCGATCGAACAATTTTAGATAATTATCGAGTTAAACTGTGTGAAAAAGCCGAGAGAGAACCCTCGGGCTGCCTCTACTTTCTAGAACGACTGCCGTTTGGGGTTGCTTGACAAATATACCGCTTTACCTTTCACTAAAGATGAATCATTATCGGTCGTAAAAATGATCCCGGGCGAACTATTGGTAGAAGAAGGTACGATCGCGTTAAATGAAGGACGCGAGACCTTAACGATAAATGTGGGCAATGCGGGAGATCGTCCCATTCAGGTGGGATCTCATTTTCATTTCTATGAAGTAAATGGGGCGCTGAATTTCGATCGCGAAGCCACTAAGGGAATGCGCTTAAATATCCCGGCTGGTACAGCAGTACGCTTCGAGCCGGGAGATGAAAAAGAAGTTGAATTGGTAACGTTAGCAGGAAGTCGCGAGGTTTACGGTCTAAACGGTCGCATTAACGGAAAACTAGATTAATGCAATCACCAGCCACCAGTTACCAGTTATTCTTCCCAAGGATCGGCGATTTCGATGGGTTGAGGGGTGTCGCGATCGCTGGGCTCTGCATTCGCGAGATCGATCTTAACCGGGCAATTTTCTCGGGCTTTCCATTTGTACGAGGTTAGGGTCAAAATGCCATTGGTGAAATTAGCTCTGATGCCTTCGCGACTGATGGGAAAGGGTAAATCAATCGTGCGGTGGAATTCCCCATACTGGAATTCTGCTTGAAAAAAGCCGCGACTGTTAGATTTTTGGTGATAAGGACGGTTTCCTTGAAGGGTTACGGTTTCGCGGGTCACGCCAATATCGACATCTTGGGGATTGACCCCAGGCAGCAACACCCGCAATACGAGGCGATCGCTAAAATTCTCTAATTCGATGGGAGGATTCCAAGGGGTGTCGCGATCGCCGCGTTTGTTTCTAGCGCTCTCATTGCGATAGAGTTGGTTCATTTGCTGGCGCAGTGCTGCCAAGTCGGGGTAGGAATAACGAGTTCTTATCATGATTGTCAATCTCCGATACGGTTAGCGCGATCGTTCGCATCTTTATCATCTCTTGCAGGCTATATTCCTTGCATTGGGGGAAACCGTCAGAAACAGCCGAGTTTTCCAAACTCAGAAGGTTTTTGAGAAGGGCGATCGCGGCTTTGCGCGATCGCCCTTGAGGGAATCGGAGAAATATTACAGAATTTAAAGGTTCTGCTCTCTTTGGGTGGTGAAGATTAATCGCTAAGGTAAACTTACCTTTGAGTAAAAATTTATTAAGAGAACACCCGCTAAGGAGCGAATATCTCAATGTCTCATAGCGTAAAAATTTACGACACCTGCATCGGCTGCACCCAATGCGTTCGAGCTTGCCCTCTCGACGTATTAGAAATGGTTCCTTGGGATGGTTGTAAAGCCGCTCAAATTGCTTCTTCTCCTCGCACTGAAGATTGCGTGGGTTGCAAGCGTTGCGAAACGGCTTGTCCGACCGATTTCCTGAGCATCCGCGTTTATCTCGGAGCAGAAACCACTCGCAGCATGGGCTTGGCATACTAAACTCATTCAACAATTCCTAAAAGTGGCAAAGATTCCTCCCATCGGGTTAAAGAATCCTTGTCACTTTATTTTTGACAACTTTATTGGTTACAACTTTATTTTTGACAACTTTATTTTTGACAATATTGCTGCTATACTATAGCTGACTTTTTTTGGGGAATGCCCTTGGGAAAATCTATCATTCTTTTTCCTCCTCATCCCGTTCGTAATATTTAGCCAGTTGGACGGCAAGAGCATAGGGCAATCCGGGAGCATCAGGAGGTGTATTTTGCTGCAACTCTGCAACCCGATCGCAAATTTTCCCCAAATGGGAACGACTGTCAATCGGCGATCGCGGTGTCGGTAGCTCTAAATTCGGCCATCCCTGCAAATCCGCACAAGGACATAACAAGCACTGATTGCCCAATTCTCGCACGGGAATGGGCAATCGACAGCGACAGCAAGCGTGCATTTCCCAATGGGACGAAAACAGTTCGTCAACACTTTGATGGGTTCCTTCGAGGGAAAATCCCTTCCCTTTCGCCCGCAAGATTTTTTGCCAATAATTTTCAAATTCTCGAGAATAGCGATCGCCGTACAGGATTGATTTGAAGCGAACGAGCCGATTATCTTCGGCGACTTCAATCCCTTTACCCAACTGAAACCAGCAGGCAAGATATTCTTTAACTTGTTCTTGCGTCGCCATAAAATTAATTTAAAATTCCAAATTCAAAATTGACAGTTCTGAACTTGCCTCGATTTTAACGCGGCGATCGCGATACGCCCGTTAAATGAATTGGTATTTTTACAAAACGACAACTGCGCGATCGAAAAACTACAATAAAAAAGAGATACATTCTCTTTTCCGCCTATGGATTCCCCTTCTCATCAACCCATCGATTGGCATCGGGACGACCTCGATCGCGCTCTCCTCGAATTTAGCGAAATTCAAGCCGAACTCAACTACAAACAGGCGCAGGAGTCCTTAGAGCATCTGATTGACGCGATCGACTTGACTCCGAAAGAGCAAAATGGGTTGGAGTCCGAAATCGATCGCCTGACAAAAATGCTCGATAAACTCGATCGCGCTGTCGTGCAAATTGCCGCTTTTGGGATGGTGGGGCGCGGAAAATCTTCTGTTCTCAATGCGTTATTGGGTGAAGATGCTTTTACTGTCGGTCCCTTACACGGAGTCACGCAAACGGTAGGGAGTGCCCATTGGCAATGGGAAGAAGAAGCGATCGAAACCAGTCGGCGATCGATTCAACGTCTTTCTCTCACTGGGATTCACAATTCCCAAATTCAACTCCTCGATACTCCCGGTATTGATGAGATCGATGGTAAAACGCGAGAAATTTTAGCCAAACAAGTTGCCAAACAAGTCGATTTAATTTTATTTGTCATTGCTGGAGATATTGCCAAAGTTGAATATGAAGCGCTTTCCCAATTGCGAGACTCGGGCAAACCGATGATTTTGGTTTTCAATAAAATCGATCAATATCCCGAAGCCGATCGCGAGGAAGTTTACAGAACCATTCGCGATCGCAGAGTGCGTCAATTGCTATCTCCCGAGGAAATCATCATGGTTGCAGCGTCTCCTTTAGTGGCTGAAAAAATGCAAGATGAAGCTGGCAAAATAGGAATGCGAAGGAGACGAGGAAAACCGCAAGTTGAAGCCTTAAAACTGAAAATTTTAGAGATTTTACACCGGGAAGGGAAAGCGCTCTTAGCTTTAAATACCATGCTTTATGCCAATGAGGCAAACGAACGCATTATCGAGCGAAAAATGGAGATTCGCAATGAGGGAGCAAATGCAATTATTATGCGAGCCGTCACGACTAAAGCCGTCGCGATCGCTCTCAACCCCGTCACGGCTGTGGATTTATTGACAGGGGCAATTATCGATCTCGCCCTCATTCTTTCCCTTTCTCGCCTTTATAATATTCCCATGACCCAACAGGGAGCCTTGAGTTTATTACAAAAAATTGCCTTGAGTATGGGGGGAATTAGTGCCAGCGAGTTGTTAGGAACTTTGGGTTTGAGCGGCATTAAAGGACTTTTGGGAATTTCCGCCCCCGTTACGGGAGGTTTGTCTTTACTTCCTTATGTTTCTGTCGCGATCGCTCAAGCAGGAGTCGCTGGGGTTTCTACTTATGCGATTGGACAAGTGACAAAAACGTATCTGGCAAATGGCGCAACATGGGGCCCCGAAGGTCCAAAAGCAGTGGTAAAAAATATTCTCGATTCCCTAGACGAAACCTCAATTCTTAATCGCATCAAAGAAGAATTAACTGCCAAATTATCAAAAAATGATAATTAGTAGTTGATAGTTGATAGTTGATAGTTGATAGTTGATAGTTGATAGTTGATAGTTGATAGTTGATAATTGTTATCGGCTACCTGTTGTTTGCAGTCTATTCCCTTGAATCAAACTTGCCATTGCTTCATAGTAGAGATCGGGATCGTAGGCAATTAAAAGTAAATCGACTCCCGAAACTAATGCCTTTTGTATTGCGTCATCAACGCCATTTTGGCTGCCATAAACTGCTTTCATACAAAGATCGTCTGTAATTAAAATACCGCGATATTGCCATCGTTCGCGAATGAGTTCTTGGATGACGGGTGGCGAAAAAGAGACGGGATGTTTGGGATCTAATGCGGTTAATTTTGCGTGTCCCAACATCATCCAAGCGGAAGACTTTTGCATCATTTCTCGGAAGGGAATCCAATCATCTGCGGCTAATTCTTCTAAAGGTGTATTGAGTTCTGCTTCGGTAACATGGGTATCATCTTCAACCCTGCCCAATCCGGGAAAATGCTTGATTGTACATTGTACGTTAAATTCGGCTAAAGTCTCGCAGTACCAACGGGCAACTAAGGTGACAATTTGACGATCCTCGGAAATCGCGCGACGGTAAATTTGCGAATAGCGATCGCTTGGATTGACGATCCCTTTATTCAAATCGACCACTGGGGCAAAATTGACATTAATTCCCAATCCCGATAATTCTTTTCCTTGGGTTGTTGCATATTGAATAACAGCTTGTTTTTTTGCTTCGAGGGTTGCTTCTCGGGCGACAATTTCTGCAAGTGCGGGTAAATAAGTTAACGGTGGGGATAAGCGCGAAACGACTCCACCTTCTTGATCTGTTGCAATCCATAATGGCGATAATCCTTGCGATTGCCGAATATCTTGTAATATTTTTAATTCGGTTTTAATTTCTTCATAGGTTTTATTTTCAATATTTCTAGAAGTCACAAAAACTCCGGCAATTGCGCGTTTTTCTACTAATTTTTTAACTTCTTCTAAATTATTGTAGCCGATGATAAAATGACGGCCGAGATTTTCTAAATCTTTTGTTTGAGCACCTAAAACAACGTGATATTTTTGCCAGTAAAATTGCGTTTCTTGCCCGACGGTAATTGTCAGTCCGATCGCCCCGGTAACTGCGATCGTAAAAGCGATTATCTTCTGCCAATCCCAAATTTTTCCGCGAAATTGCCAGAACCCTAAAAAACAAATGATACTGCTGCCAACTAATGTTACAACTAAAAGCATGTCTCGCACTCTTGCCAGACTTGGCGTTCTTAATTGTGTGGAAAGAATAATGAGGGCGATCGCGAAAAGGATTTGTGCGATCGCCATAAAGATTGTTATAAAATTCAGGCGAAGTACAATAGCAATTTGGTGCAAAATTTTGTGAATCTTCACTTTTCTATACTCTCCAATTCTAGGGCTTCACTCTCTAATTCATCGTCATCTAAACCATCAATATTCAAGTCAATATTACCGTTGATATCTTCTTGCGATTCGTAAACGGATTTTTGTGGCAAGATAATTTCAAATTCAGAATATTCTTGAGGAGAAGAGCGAACGCTAACTTCTCCTTGATGCAAAGAAACAATTGTTTCCCGTGCCAAAGATAATCCCAGTCCAGTACCTTCTCCTGTCGGTTTAGTTGTAAAGAATGGCTCGAAAATTTTATCGAGATTTTCTGGTGGAATGCCAATCCCATTATCGCGAATGGAGATTTTAACGCAATTATCGATATCTTCAGTTTTAACCGTCAAAATTGGGAAGTAATCTATTTCTCCTTCTAATTTTCGATCTTTCATTGCATCAAAAGCATTATGAAGAATATTAATGAGCGATGTATTGAAATTTTGGGAAAATACTAAGACAGGCTCTAGGGATGTATCGTACTCAATATCTAATTTAGCTTCAAAATCAGTTATTTTTTCTTGGTAATTATGATAGGTTAATTGTACGGCTTCTTTTAAAAGTTGATTGATATCCGAGAGAGAAGCATTTTCTGTTCCCGAACCCGCATGACCGAGCATGCCATCGACAATCTTTTCAATGCGCTTGCCATTCTGATGAATTGTTTTTATACATTCTTTAAAATCCTCGACGATTTCTTCAATATATTCTGCTGAATCTTCTTCAAGTTTAGTCGATTGAGCCTCTAATTCTTCTTCAAGATCTTGGGTTAGCTGTATCGTTAGATCGGAAAAATTATTGACAAAATTGAGAGGATTGCGAATTTCATGGGCAATCCCTGCGGTTAAAGATCCCAAAGATGCTAATTTGGCTTGAGAAATCATTTGATTCTGAGCTGTTTGCAGTTGATCTAGCGTTTCTCCTAACTGTATGTTTGTTTCTGCTAGCTCGACATTTTTATTTTTCAATTCTTCCGTACGTTCTTCGACTTTAATTTCCAATGTGCGCGCATAGTCTTCAATTCGTTGATAAGAACGCCTTAAATTCGCAATGAGAGTCATGCCGATTTTTGCGATCGCGCTTCCTGTTAAAGCCATTAAAGGAGGAATGATAGGAATCCACCAATCAAGCAAAAAAATACCGGCAACGCCGAAAATAAGAACGCCACTGGCAATGATAAAATGTGCAATCGTACGAATTACGGATAATTTGGCCAGACCGTCAACAGAGCGCCAATGAGAAATCCAAAACGCTCCGATTAAAGACCAAAGTAACACCCAAGACCATTCTAAATATTCGGGTAGGGAGAAAATGAGCGATCGCTCTCCCAAGGCAGCCGAAATGAGAAAACTGGTGACTTGAGCGTTAATTTCCACTCCCGTCATCCGCACGGGTAACCCAGCAAAAGGTTTACTGTAGGGGGTGAGAAAAATATCTTTGAGACTAGGTGCGGTGGAGCCGACAAACACGACGCGATCGTGAAAAAAGTCCTCTTCAATACGTCCTTCCAAGACATCGGTCATGGAAACGACAGAAAAACTATTCTCCGCAGCGCGATAATTGAGCAAAATTTGGAAACCGCTATTATTAGCGCGGATGTATCCCCCATCATTGGTCGCAAAGCGCGTTAAAATGGCTTGACCCAAACCAATTCCCCCATCATCCCTCGTTTCTGGGGAAATTTCTTCTCCTTTAAGATACTCCCAAGCCAAGCGAAATCCCAAACTGAGGGCAACTTTGCCATTGGGATCGGATAAATAAATAAACCCTCGCCGAATTTTCCCATCGATATCGAGGGGAAAATCGTTGGCTCCCACTTGATTTAACTCGGCGAGAATGGGGGGAGGCGCGATCGCGACTCCGGTATTGTTGGGATTGCTTTGAATGGAGGAATCTTCGACAATTTTTTGAATGCCAATTAAATTGGGGGTTGATTTGGCAAATTCAAGCCATTCTGCGTGACCGGGTTCTTTGACAAAATCGCGATAAATATCCAGACCAATCGCTCGGGGTTCTTGTACTTTGATTTTTTCCAACAACTCTACGATTAAAGCATCGGAAAACGGCCAATCCCCCACCGACTTCAAATCGGCTTCACTAAAGCCAACGATTGCGATGCGCGAATCCGTACCAACGGGAGGACGCAAGCGAATAAATTGGTCGTAAGCCGATAATTCGAGGAGTTGCAGGAGTCCGGTCAAGCGTACTAAGAGGATTAATCCCGCCACGCTGCCCGCTACAACTAATTCTCCTCGCCATCGCCAGCAAAGTTTTTGGATCTTAGTCCATAACATGGAGTCAATGGGCGCTTGAAAGGGACGATCGCAGCAGTTGGAGTAGTAGAAGCAGAGAACAAGGTTAAGAACTCAAAACCCGTAACTCTTATGATGCCATAAAGAGAAGGATGCAGGCGGAAGGATAAATGATTTCCGCGCCATCCTTTCTTTGTTTTACCCGTTCTTATCCTAGAATGTTTCTTTTTGGCGATCTCCGGTCGCGAGTTTATCGATCGCATCTTTGACAGGCATTGTTCCCAGTTCCCCCGAAGCACGGGTACGAATGCTTAAGGTGTTGCTTTCCACCTCTTTCGCCCCGACGATCGCCATAACGGGAATTTTTTGTTTCTCCCCATTGCGAATCATTTTCGCCAAGCGTTCCCCACTGGTATCGACTCCCGCTCGCAATCCTACGGCTTTCATTTTCATGGCGGTGTCTTTGGCATAATTTAAGAATTCATCGCTGACGCAGAGGATGCGAACTTGTTCGGGAGCCAACCAGAGGGGAAAATCTCCTGCATATTCTTCAATTAAAATTCCGATGAGTCGTTCTAATGAGCCGAAAGGCGCGCGGTGAATCATGACAGGACGCTGACGGGATCCATCTTCAGCAACGTATTCCAATTCAAAGCGATCGGGGAGGTTGTAATCGACTTGGACGGTGCCGAGTTGCCATTCTCGCTCGAGAACGTCGTGAAAGATAAAATCGAGTTTGGGACCGTAAAATGCCGCTTCTCCGGGGGCTTCAAAATGATCCATTTCCAGATGTTCGACGGCGCGGCGAATGGCGTTTTGGGCTTTTTCCCAGTTTTCGGGGGAACCGATATATTTATCGGATTCGCGATCGCGGAAACTCAACCGCGCTTTGAAGTTTTTCAATTGCAAGCTGTTAAACACGGTGAGAATCAAATCTACCACATTGAGAAATTCGTCTTCGAGTTGGTCGGGGGTGACGAATAGGTGAGAGTCATCGACGGTAAAGCCCCGCACCCGGGTTAAACCCCCTAACTCCCCGGACTGTTCGTAGCGGTAGACGGTGCCGAATTCTGCGAGGCGCATGGGAAGTTCTCGATAAGAGCGCATCTCGTCTTTATAGATTTGGATGTGAAAGGGGCAATTCATGGGTTTGAGGACGAATCCCCGCTCGATCGCGGCGGCTTCTTCGTTCTCTGCCATCATGGGGAACATATCCTCTTTATAGTTCTGCCAATGACCGGAAATTTTAAAGAGATCGGTTCTGGCGATGTGGGGAGTAACCACCCCGAGATAGCCTCGTTTGACTTGTTCTTCTTTGAGGAAGTTTTCGAGGAGCGATCGTACCATCGTACCTTTGGGAGTCCAGAGGGGCAAGCCGGGCCCGACGGCATCGGAGAAGACGAATAAGCCGAGTTGTTTGCCGAGTTTGCGGTGATCTCGCTTTAATGCCTCTTCTTTGCGGCGCTTGTATTCTTTCAGTTGTTCCGGGGTTTCCCAAGCAGTCCCGTAGATGCGCTGGAGTTGTTGGCGATTTTCGTCCCCTCGCCAATAGGCACCGGCAACCATTTCAATGGCGATCGCTTTGGGATTCAGTTCCGAGGTATTCTCGATATGAGGACCCGCACACAAGTCCCACCATTCCTCCCCGAGGTGGTAGAGGGTGATGGGGTCGCCTTTGATGATATCCCGCAGGATTTCCAGTTTATAGGGTTCCTCGATTTCTTGGATGCGTTTTTCTGCTTCTTCCCGAGTGACTTCTTCGCGAATGATGGGGAGTTTCTTTTTGATAATCTTGTCCATCTGCTTTTTGATGGCTTTGAGATCCTTATCGGTAAAGGGATCGGGATTGTCGAAGTCATAGTAAAATCCAGTTTCCGTCCAAGGACCGATCGTTACCTGCGCTTTGGGAAAGAGGGTTTGCACCGCCATTGCTAAAACGTGGGAGGTGGTATGGCGAATGCGTTTGAGGGTGTCGGATTCGCTGGTGCGAGGTAAGCGAATCGGTTGTTGCTCTTGTTCTTCGGCGTTGGCTAACGGTTGGTTCATGTTTCCTTGGTGCAAATTCTGCATCTTCCCATGATACTGAGAATCGGTGCAAGGATGTGGAGGGAATTGAAGAGCGATCGCTGCGATCGGGGTTGTCTCTAGATGAGTACAATCTTGAAAAGGAATACCCAAAGAAGATATTGCCTTAGCCTTCCAATATCCTGAATCTCGTAAATTTACCGAGTTTGCGATCGCTTGACAAGGAAGAGAGTGCGATCGCGTTATACTCAAAAGATATTCTCATTAAGAAAAGTTCAAATTATTCATACATAAAAGAAGTAGAAAACTTGGTATTCGGAATCTTACAATCTTTTTATAAAGAATAATGCAAGTACGGTAATCCGCACTTTTTGTCAGTACAAATATCTTGTTTTTAGATGTTACAACTGTCGTATCTTCTTATTCAAGAATTAAAGTAAATACCCTGAAAAAGACTGTTAACCATAGCAAAAACCTCTTTAGCAAGATCGCGATCGCTATCAAGTATAAACTTTTTCATTAAGCAATCTCTTTCTCATCTAATTGTCGGTAATATTCTTCCATTTCTGCATCCAATTGACGGCGATCCTCTTCAATATAAGCTAACATCTCATCAAATTGGGGGTAGTGCGATCGCGATTAACTCAAGTCAAAATCAAACTTTTTTAGCATAACTTTTTACGGTATTATATAACAACATTGCCACGGTCATCGGTCCCACACCTCCCGGTACAGGCGTAATAAATTCGGCAATTTCTTTCACGTTTTCAAAATCAACATCTCCCACCAAACTCGCTTTTTCCGTCTCTTCATCCACAACGCGATTAATTCCTACATCCACAACGATTGCATTCTCTTTCACCATTCCTTTTGTTAATAAATTGGGTTTTCCAACCGCAGCAACCACAATATCAGCATTGCCAGTAACACTCGGTAAATCTACCGTGTGAGAATGAGCGATCGTCACCGTGGCATTTTTTGCTAACAACATCAAAGCGAGAGGTTTTCCCACTAAAATACTGCGTCCGATAATGACAGCATTTTTACCTTGTAATTCAATATTATATTCCTCCAATAGGCGCATCACTCCCGCAGGAGTACAACTTTGCAAACCCTCTTCTCCCCGTACCAAATGCCCCAAATTAATCGGATGCAAACCATCAGCATCCTTATCTGGATGAATGGTATGTAATAATGCAACAGAATCTAAATGTTCGGGCAAAGGAAGCTGAACTAAAATACCATCCACTCGTTCATCTTCATTCAATTGCTGAATAACTTGCGTTAATTCCTTTTGGGACGTTTGAGCAGGAAAATGCTTCCCAAATGAAGCCATGCCTATTTTCTTACAGGATCGTTCTTTATTGCGGACGTAAGCCGCACTTGCTGGATTATCTCCCACCATGAGAACGGCTAAACCGGGAGGACGACCGATTTTCGGCTGTAATTCTTCAATATGCGTTTTTAATTCTGCTTTAATTTTTTTTGCAAGCGCTTTACCATCAAGAATAATTGTCATTTTTATTAGCTATTGGTATTTGTTATGCTTAAGAATAGCGATCGCATTTTAGGAAAAAATGATGGCAAATTTGAAAACTTTTGTTTTTCCTTTATTATTGGTGGGCCTAACGAGTTGCAACGCGATGGGAACGCGATCGCTCGATCGCCTAACACCCCAGTCCGCAGGTCGGGTTATCTCCGTTCGCGGTAAAGCGATCGCCACTGCCCCCTTTCTCGATCGCGGAGCCTATCAACTCGAAAATAAAAACGGGCAAATTTGGGTGATGAGCGATCGCGCTTTGCCCGCGATCGGTACGATGATTAAAGTACGCGGTCGCGTAGAATACCAAAGCATCCCTCTCAACGATCGAGAATTCGGCGAAATTTATCTTCAAGAAATAGACAGAAGCTCAAGGCCATAAAATACCTCGATTGCGATCGAGTATTCTAAAGATCGTTATCAATTATTTTAGGAGTCTAATTGGAAGAAATCGGAGATTTTAAATATTTCTCAATTATATTTTTTGCGGCTTCTTTAGATTCTTCTGTATTAGAGTGCGCCCAGAACTGATTCTCTAATTTTCTACAGGATGCAGGAATTCCTAGGGCAATTGATAAGGGCGGCACATTTTTAGTGACGATTGCTCCCGTCCCAATAATTGAACCAACACCAATCGTAACATCTTTCAGGATTTTAACATCTTGGCCGATCCATACATGAGGTTCTACCAATACTCCGGTTTTTGAAGTATTGGTTTGCGTGTTATCGGCATATGAAAAAATTGGATGACCATCAATATTTCTAATTGTAATTCCAGAAGATAGCATACAACCATCTCCAATGATTAGATAAGGAGTTATATTACCTGCATACCCTCCAGAAAGAAATCTTGTTATATATCCATCCACATAACTTGTGGTTACAAAATTACCAATTATTATTTTATCGTCATCTTGCGAAGAAACAATCTCTAGATTATTGAGCGAACATTTATTTCCAATATAAATAATACTATCTCTATTTCTAACTTTTATATTTATATTTCCTCTTAAGTTTTTGCCAAGATAAATCTTACATCCCCGTGCATTGCGTTCAAAATCAATTTCAATTTTTGCTTGGATTATTTTATCTTTAGAATAAACGCAATTGTTTTCACCATTACTACTATTTTTTATAGTAACTCCTTGTCTGTTGAATAAAAGTTTTATATCTCGCTTTAAAATACTTCTTTTTCTGATTTTAAAAAATTCTCTAAAAATATTAATCAATAGTTTGAAAAAATCAGCTTCAACCCTCAAAAAATTTTCTCCCTTAAGATCGAAGTCGTCGATATAATTTTTCGCAATATTTTCACTCATGATTTGTTATGAGATAAAGACTTTTTGGAATAAAAAAAGCGGGATTGAGCGGTTGTTTATTGCTCTAGTGCTAACAACAAACAACCGCTCTTATCTATTATTCCTGCCGCAATGCCAAGATTTGGTTGGCAACCCCCATACTTTCCTCATAAAGCACTTCTCGTCCCCAACGTTGCAATTGCTGGCCGAGTAGCTGTTCGGTGTCTTGGTCGGCGAGGGAACTCACTTGATTGACTCGGCAAGATTGAGCGCCGCCTCCAGCTTCCATTCGCATGCAGCCGGTGGTCTCCGAACAGAGAACCGTGCAGCAATCTGCTTTGGGATTGGTGGAGTTTAATTTTAAACTCACTAAATCTCCCGGAATTTCCCCCCAATCTGCCGTGGGAATTCCCGCCAATTCTGCTTCGATTTCCCGTTGGTCTTTACCGAGAAACTTCACTTTGCGAATGTCGTAATCGCCGCCCTCGTATTCGTAAGCCACGGGCTGCCATTGCAGGCGACTTGCCAGCCAACCCAGATAGAGGAGAGCTTGGGCAACATTGCCCTTTTCATAGTCCACCACCACGCTATCGATATCCCAAATACTGGCCCGACGTTCCGGGGGATCGAAGGCTTCGGCAGCCAATTCTTGCCATGCCGCAATTCGCCGCCAATTGAGATCCGCGATCGCCACATTACTCGCAATCAAATTACCGACGTGGTTGAGATCCTTCTCCGCACGGCTAAAGGTACTCGAATCGACGATGACGCTATCGCAAACATCTGCTAAACGATTAAAAAGGGAAAACTTCGGCCTTGGCGTGGCTTTCCACCACATGAACTTGGGCAATTCGGGAATAATTAGCGCCTCAATCACGCCAGTAATGCGTTCTAATGCCTCTGCCGTGCCGCTTAGGGTAATGTATTCGCAACAGACTAAAGTGCTGCCCCCACGCTTTTGAATGGGGCAATAGGCGGAAACCTGAGCCGAAACCCCCTTATCTTCCCCTAGAACTGGGCAGAGGGTAATGATGCGACAAGGATTAGACGCCGCGATCGCATCGGCAAGTCCGGCACCGTCGGAATCGGGAGAATATTGCAACGCCGTTCGCAAATTTTCCGGTGTTTGTTTATCGAGATCCGTCAGTTTCTCGAACTCTTGTTGCAAGCGCAAAGATAAAGTCGTCTCGTTTCTGCCCGTAACCTCGAATCCATAGGCTTTTTGTGCGGCTTTAATTGCTGCTTCGGTCCGCACGCCAGCAATGCCGTCAATCGGACCCGTATAAAATCCCAAAGCCGACAAATACTGCTGAGTTGCGTCCGGTTCGTACACTAAAAAACTAAATGTAGCCGCCCGAGTTGCAGCAAGGCCGTCCTCGGCACTGCCATAACTCTGCCAAATCTCCCGCAAAGAAGCATCGATCTCATCGATCGACACATCCTTTGGGGCTTGCAATGAAACTAAAGGAGGTGCTTCTGTAGCCATTTTTAATAGTGGATAGTTGACAGTGGGTAGTTGATAGTTGGGGAAACGCTATCGATTGGTGACTGGTGAGTGAATCAAAGTCTGCGCCAGCGACGACCATCTCGGTTGATGAAAAACTCTGCCTCGGTGGGCTGCCAAGTTCCGGCTTCGTATTGGGGAACGGTGTTGGGGTCGGCGGGGGCATCCCAAGCGCTTAGGGCTGGCGTAACCACGCGCCACGCCTCTTCCACTTCATCAGCACGGGTAAATAGGGTTTGATCCCCTAACATGCAATCGAGGAGAAGGCGATTGTAAGCATCTGCCGTCGCCATGCCAAAAGAAGAACCATAGCTGAAATCCATATCCACCGATCGCGTCCGCAGATCCGCTCCGGGCATTTTGGCTTCAAAGCGCAAGGAAATCCCCTCATTGGGCTGAATTCGCATGGCCAGAACGTTGGGACTGGTTTGCTGGGCGGCAGATTGGAAGATGAGCAAGGGAACTTCTTTAAACTGAATGGCAATTTCCGTGACTTTCTTGGGCAATCGCTTGCCAGTACGCAAATAAAAGGGAACGCCTTTCCATCGCCAGTTATCGACTTCCAATTTCATGGCCACAAAAGTCGGCGTGGTGGATTCGGGGTTAACATTGGGTTCCGTGCGGTATCCTGGAACGGGCTGGCCTTTCATCCAACCGGCCGAATACTGTCCGCGAATGGCAGAACGATCGAGGTTGTGGATATCTGCAAGGCGAGTCGCTTGCAACACTTTTACTTTTTCGTTGCGAATGCTGTCGGCATCGAGGGAGTTCGGCGCTTCCATTGCGGTAATCGCAAAGAGTTGCAAGAGGTGATTTTGCACCATATCTCGCAATGCCCCGGAAGTTTCATAGTATCCCGCCCGATCTTCAACTCCCACGGTTTCCGCCACGGTGATTTGTACGTGATCGACAAACTGGCGATTCCACAAGGGTTCAAAAATCGCATTGGCAAAACGAAAGACCAAAATATTTTGTACGGTCTCTTTCCCGAGATAGTGATCGATGCGATAAACCTGTCCTTCGTGGCATACTTCTTGCACGACCTTGTTTAAGGACTTGGCACTGCCTAAATCTTTCCCGAAGGGTTTCTCGATTACCACGCGATTTTTCACGGGATTGCTTATCATTCCCGCTGCTCCGAGATTTCGCAAACCGGGTTTGAAGAATTTCGGCGAAACCGATAAGTAGAAAACGCGATTGCCTCGCGTTCCTCTTTCCTCGTCTAATTCCGCTAAGAATGCTTTTAATTTTTGGTAACTTTCCGGTTGGTCCATATTGCCGGAACAGTAGTACAGACCTTTGGCAAAGTCATTCCAGAATTCTTCACTCCCCAAACCGCCGCCAAATTCTTCAATGCCTTGGCGCATTTGTTCTCGGAAGTAATCGTGACTCCAATCCCGGCGGGCAACACCGACGACGGTAATTTCTGGGGGAAGTCTGCGTTCTTGTTTGAGTCGGTAGATTGCGGGAACGAGTTTGCGTTGGGTGAGGTCGCCAGATGCACCAAAAATGGTGATAATTAGAGGCTCGGGGGTGCGTTCTTGTTGCAATCCGACGCGCAGGGGATTTTCGAGTAATGCGACCATATTTCAGTTATCGGTTATCAGTTATCGGTTATCAAATCCCCCTGCCTCCCTCAATCGCGAAGGCAGGGGGGAGGAATTTACACGGCGGCTAGTTGCTTGACTTTAGTTTCGAGGGAAGCCATTAAGGAATCGAAGGGCTTGATAAATTTATCAATGCCTTCTTCGAGTAATTCGTCCATGACTTTATCGAGATCGATCGCCACGTCTTCGTCTTTGAGAGTTTCGACGTACTTGTAAGTGGTTTCGAGGTCGGATTCGATGCGGCTGGCGGGATCGCAGTGATCGGCACAGGCTTCGATGGTATTGGGGGGCAGGGTGTTGACAGTATTTTCGCCGACGAGTTCGTCAACGTACATGACATCGCTGTAATCCGGGTTTTTGGTGCTGGTGCTGGCCCAGAGGAGGCGCTGGATGGTCGCACCTTTTTCAACCAAGGCTTGCCAGCGATCGCTTCCATAAATTTCTTTATATTTTTGGTAGGCAACTTTGGCGTTGGCAATGGCAATTTTCCCTTTGAGGGCAATTAATTTTCCGGCAGTATCCTCACTTACGCCTTCTTTGAGTTTGGCATCGAGCATTTTATCGATTTTCACGTCGATGCGACTGAGGAAGAAACTGGCCACAGAAGCAATTTTGCTAATATCTTTGCCCTCGGAAACGCGTTTTTCTAAGCCTTTAATATAAGCCCAAGCCGTATCGATATAGCTTTGTACCGAGAATAACAAGGTAACGTTGACGTTAATCCCTTCAGCGATCGCCGCTTCCACGGCAGGCAATCCTTCTGGGGTGCCGGGAATTTTAATCATGACATTTTCCCGAGCGATCGCGTTGTAATAACGAATGGCTTCTTTAATGGTGCTGTCGGTATCTTTGGCAATGGTGGGGGGGACTTCGATGCTGACGTAACCATCGAGTCCCTTGCTTTCATCATAGACGGGTTTAAAGATGTCGCAAGCCTTGCGGATATCGTCAAAAACGAGGGCTTCGTAGATTTCGAGGGTAGATTTTCCCGCTTTTATTCCGGCTTCGATATCTGCATCGTAGATTTTGTTTCCCGCGATCGCTTTTTCAAAAATTGCCGGGTTGGACGTAATTCCAAAAATTCCTCGGCTGCCGATCAGTGCTTTCAGTTCGCCAGATTCGATTAAATCCCGACTCAAATTATCCATCCAAATACTTTGATGAAACTCTTTTTCAATTTGAAAAATAGGGTTGGCAGCGGTCATAAAATCAAGCTCCTTTTGTAGTTAGGTCACGGGGGAGAGAGTAGGAGTAGGGAGTAGCAAATCTCAACTTCCGACTTCCAACTTCTTCGATCCTTCATCCTTTCAAAACAAAACACTTTAGCGCACGGCGATTGCCTCGGTTTCTTCGCGTTTGGCACGATCGTCGATAAACGATTTCACCAGATCGACATCTTCTGTCGAACCGATAATCAAAGGCGTTCGCTGGTGCAACTCTTGGGGAATAAAATCTAAAATTTCTTCCCGTCCGGTACTGGCATTTCCTCCTGCTTGTTCGATCAAAAACGCCAAGGGTGCAGTTTCATAGAGCAAGCGCAGTTTTCCTTCTGGTTTTTTCACCGTACCGGGATAGATAAATACCCCCCCTTGCAAGAGAATGCGGTGAATATCTCCGACTAGGGCACCGCTATAGCGTGCGGTATATCCTTCGTGACGGTGGACGTAGCGAGTATAGTCGCGGATGGATTCTTCCCATTGCCAAAAGTTCCCTTCATTGACGCTGTAGACGGGACCGTGCGGGGGAATTTTAATATTTTCTTCTGCTAAGATAAATTCTCCTAAACTGGGATCGAGAATGAAAGAATGAACGCCATCTCCCACAGAATAGACCAATACTGTTGAGGGTCCGTAAAGAATATAGCCTGCTGCCAGTTGCTTGCGTCCGTTTTGCAGTAAATCTTTCGCTTCGCCGTCGAGATCCTCGCCTTCTTGTTGGCGAATGGAAAAAATCGACCCGACATTCAAATTAATATCGACATTGGAAGAACCATCAATGGGGTCGTAAAGTAAAGTATAGCGACCGATAGGACAGTTTTCGGGAATGTAGTAGGGTTTCTCCATCTCCTCCGAAGCCAGACGGCAAATTAAGCCGCTTTGCTTGAACACCGAGATAAATACCTCATTGGCATACAAATCCATGCGCTTGACGGATTCCCCTTGCACGTTGGTTTCCCCTGTAAATCCTAGGGCATTATCCATCAATCCCGCCCGACTCAAGCGCCTGGCAATCAGCTTGCCTGCTAAAGCAATGCGGTTCATAATGGCGCTGATATCTTGTGCTTCGGGAGACAGTAGAGAAGAAGCATGCTGGGTTCTAACGGTTTGCTGGAGAACGTGGCGAGAAAGGGTGGTACAATCTCGGTCTAATGTTTGTTCGTGAGCCAAAGTTTGCTCTAGATTTCCCATAATTTTCCCCTTTCTGTGGGAGTTAAACTTGCGAATTAAATGGGAGAGCAGTCTCGATCCAAACCATAAGCTCTCCCTTTTTATTATGATAGGGAGGCTTTTGGGGAGTTGCATCGAACTTTACACTCTTTCAAGATTGGCGATCGCTCGTTGACAATCTTGACAATTTTGATTTTATTGGCTTATTCGATGTCGATGCTTTGCGGTTTGTTCTCGTCGCGATCGTCATCTCGAGGATTCGCTGCAGTATCGCTTTGTTCGTCCAGCCAGCTTTTGAGCGGATCTTCATTGAGATTGAGATGCAAGGCCCCCGCCAAGAATCCTCCCGCAAAGGCTACGGGATTTTGTAAGAATTCTTTCCCAATGGGTAGGAGTTCTTCAAAAAACATAGGAAATCTCCACAAAAATTCATATTTCGTCATTATCCTAGCTCGACTCGAGGGGTTTAGGGCCTTGGAGAAGGGAAAAATCCGGCCAAAGCAGCAAACTGAAAGATTGGGACGCTCCTATGCAACAATGGGAAAGGCGATCGACGGATGGCAGCAGTTCCTCGGGCAACCCGGGCTCGGCAAGCCTCCAAAACGCGATCGCATTGGTTTATGTATTGCAAAACACTTAAAAGAGGAGAAAAACAAGTTTTATGAAAGTTGGCGATCGCGTCCGAGTTAAAGAATCCGTTATGGTTTACCATCATCCCCAAAATAGAAAAAAACCTTTCGATCTCAAAGGCATGGAAGGAGAAATTATCGCAATCGTCAAAGAATGGAAAGGCAGACCTGTTAGTGCGAATTTACCCGTTCACGTCCAGTTTGAAAATAAGTTCCGCTCTCATTTTCGCGAAGGCGAATTAGAGGTGATTTAGTTGGGGGGAGTTTGGCTTGGAGGCAAAATAAATATCCTCCCCTTTTTTCAATTATTGATGACCTATTATCGACAGATCGCTCGAGTAAATTCTCCTGTGGATAACGCGAAGTATCTATACAAATAGATATCTATCTTTTTCTCAAATTTATCCTCTTTTCTTAATCTTGACTTAAATCAATCTTAATTCAATAAACTGTTGTTGATTTTTTATTAGAGGTATAAAAATAAAATATTTGTCTTTTCCTGTTATTCAATAAAAACTTTGAAGAAAGAATATTAAACCCTCCCGATTTATCGATCGCCTTGGTAAAGTAATATCCAGACAACATTATTACAGTTTTGCAAGAGAGAAATAGGCGAAGGGAAAATGAATATTGTTATTGATTGGATCAAGCAATTAGGCACTTCTCATGACGATTCGGCCACGGGAATTGCTGTCGATCGCCACGGCGATATTTATATTTCCGGGCGAACCTTTGGAGAACTGTCTTCAGAAAATCCGGCAGGGGCAGAAGATGCGTGGTTGGCAAAATACAATCCGCGAGGCGATCGCCTCTGGATTCGACAAATCGGCACGGCCAGCGATGATTCCGCCGCCGGAATTGCCATTGACGATCGCGGGGATATTTATGCCACCGGACGCACCTTTGGCGCGATCGCTCGAGACTCTCACAATGGTGATGAGGATGCGTGGTTGGCAAAATTTAACGCTAAAGGCGAACAAGTATGGATCGAACAAGTGGGCAGTGCCAAGGACGATTCTGCTGAAGCGATCGCCCTCGACAGCCATAACAATATTTACATTACGGGCAGAACATTTGGCTGTCTCGATGAAGAGAATCACAGCAAAGCCGAACATCACGATGTTTGGCTGGCAAAATACGATTGGGACGGTCGGCAACTTTGGGTGCGTCAGTTGGGGAGTTTTGGTGCAGATCGCGGGTATGGGGTAACGACAGACGATAAAGGCAACGTTTATATTACCGGCAGTACCACAGGCATTCTCGAAGCGGAAAACGGCACGGGAGGATTGGATGCGTGGCTGGCAAAATACGATCCCGATGGCAACAAACTGTGGATTCGTCAATTGGGTAGTCCCTCGGGTTACGATTCTTCTGCGGGGGTTGCGACGGATGTAGAGGGCAATATCATCATTACGGGCTATACCTCCGGGACGTTAGACGCAACGGGGGCTGCAGGCTATTACGACGCGTGGATTGCCAAATACAAACCCAACGGCGATCGCCTTTGGATTCGTCAATTGGGCAGTTCCAGTTATAGCTACGATGCGGCTTGCGCGATCGCTACGGATTCGGCAGCTAATATTTACCTAACGGGGAATACTTCGGGGATTTTAGAACCGGGGACGCGGGTGCGAGGAATGGATATTTGGGTGGCCAAATACGATTCCCAGGGCAATCGCTTGTGGGTGAAACAATTGGGTAGTTCCGGTTACGATGGGTCTTCTGGCATCGCGATCGATGCTCGCGACTATATTTATATCACGGGCAAAACCTCCAGCGATATTGAAGAGGGTAACTCTGCCGGAGGAGAGGATGCTTGGATTGCAAAATTACACGAGGAAAACGGTAACGGGAACAAGTAAGATAAATTTGTATCACCGAGCTTTTCGAAATTGTATGTCAGCCGAACAAATTCAACCAGTCATCGAGTCTTACTTCTCCGAAATTTCTCGCATGAATGGGGAGGGGTGGGTACAAAATTTTGCGGGAGATGCGATCGTCTGCGATCCCGTTGGTAAACCCCCCATGAAAATTCATGAAGAATTCGAGAAGTTTTTTGCGATTATCACTCGCTTCTACGATTCTTTAGAAGTGACCCCGGAAGAGATTTTTATTGCCGGTAATGGGGCTGCGGTGAAGTGGAAAATGAAGGTTGCGGCCAAGAATGGCAAGCAGGGTATTGCTGAAGGAATTGGGGTCTTTGAATTCAACGATGAGGGTAAGATTCAAAAGCTATCCTCGTATTGGGACGAAGCGAAATTATTGGCACAAATTAGCGATCGCTGAACAATCTCAAAAATAGAGAGCGAGAATGAGCGCCCTCTATTTTGTTTGGTTATTTGAAAGTGAGTCCGATTGAGAAGGTCACTCCAGTCGTGTCAGAGTCGTCAATCTCTTGGGAAAACTCTGGAGAGTCACCGTTAATGAATAAGGCAGAAAAGCCTATAAATCTCCAATAAATTTGTGAGGATCGGGACGCTAGACATTACATCTCGAGAAGGACAATCTAAGAACACTTTGCCGATGCGGGATCGGATATCTCAACAGTAAACGTCGTTAAATCGCCGCGATCGCTGGTTTTGGGAGCAGTGATAAAGTCAATTTTGTCTCCCCGTGCAACAGTGAGATCGAGGACTAATGGCACCGTGGTATCGTCCGAAATATCTTGGGACAACTTTGGAGAGCCCCCGTTGACGAAAATATAGTTCTGGGTGCCATCTCCACGATTGGCCTTGTCAACAGATACTTGGCCGCAAATGCGAATTGGACCGTCACCATCGCTTTGCCAACGACGTACAACCCATTGTTTCTCGATAGGCTGTCCGGAAGCTGAAGGTTTTTTCGGTCTTCCCTGTCGATCGACATCACTATTGGGTTTGACGTTACGCCGACCGATCTGCGTCTCGTAAATGTTTTTTTCAAAAAACCACTTTTTTTGATTCTCGTTGAAGGTCAGTTCTTTAAAGGCAAGGGTATCTAAGTTATTGGCACTGACGGGAGCTTGGTAATAGCCGTAGTACCAGTTTCCCTCACCCTGCACGCCGGAAAAATCGCGTATAGAATTAGCTGGTGTTGGTGGTTGGTTGACAGACGGGATATCCACTTTTTGAACGAAGGCGATATCCCCCAGAAGATAGCCATTGAACTCACTCTCGAGCATGCTGACTTGTAAACCGGCAATCCGATCCTCATTATCCTCGGTGGCAAAGCCAAAGAACTCATCCCCGCGTCGATGGTTGCTGACTCGTCCCAGAAGCCGACCTTGACGATCGTACACTTTAATTGCCGTACGACCCTCCTCATTAAAGCCTAAGATTCGCACGCCAATACGAGCGACATCCCGATCGAAATAAGCACTGTAGGCGGCATGGTTTTGGGTATCTAGAACCATGCCATTAGAGGCACTGCTCTCAGCACGGGCCTGGGCGGAGCGCACGTAAGCGTTGGTAGAAGCTAGAGCTAAGGGAGCAGAAGGATTCCCCACAATGCAACCGAGACCCATCGAACCACCACAGTCACGATCGCTATCTTCGGAATAATTCTGTCCTTCAAAGAAAGCCCGAAAAGTAACCGTGGGGGCTTCAGTCCCACCACCGTAGGCACTGGGTTCGTATCGAGCCGTCCACAAATTCGAGGAGCGTTCGTTAAAGGTGATTTGGCCTGTGGGGCTGCTGAAGCTATCCTCTTCCACCAGAAGCACCCCCTGCAAGTTTTGGTTGGGGTCGATCGCCTTTGCGGCGATGACATCGGCTTGGTAAGCCACCTGTTTGAAGCTCAAGTTCTCAATCTTAAAGCCTTCTGGTTCTGGATTCGCTAAACTCAACTGCATGCCAGCAATTTTGTCGGTATCGTTATTGCTACCAAAGCCAAAGAATTCTTTTCCGGTGTTTTGGTTGGTTGTCTCTTGCAACAGATTGCCTTGGCGATCGAAAACCCGAACCCTGACAGAACCCTCGACATCCAGTGCCAACACGGATACGCCGACACTGGCAACATCTTTGTCAAACAAGATGCTGTAGGCGCTGTTATTTTGAGTGGTTAACACTCGTCCCTTGGAGGCTTGGTTATCAACACCAATATTCACAGAACGCACGTAAGCGCTGTTGTCTAGCGTTAGGGGACTGCTGGGGGACTTGACGATACAACCAAACTCTGATGCACCGTTGCAATCCTCGTCGGGATTCAAAGCATAATCCTGTCCCTTAAAAAAGGCCCGAAAAGTGACCGTGGGAGCACTGGTATTCGCATCGTAGGTATCGGGACTATAGACAGGACTGGGAGTATTGGCAGGATATTCATCAAAAGCGATCTCGAAACTGTTGCGATCGCTGACGGGATTCAAATCCTCCCGAGTCAGAGTCTGGAGACTCTGGGCCAATAAGGGCTGACTCAACTCTAAAGTTGAAACGGGCAGGGTTTGAGCTAGAGCTGTCCCCGGGCTAAGCGCCCAGGGAATCCAACTCAGGAAGAAGGCTATGAAACAGGCAAAAATGCGTTTCATTGCGTTCATGACGATTTTTCTCCAATTAAACTCAATCAAAAATCAACAAATCGGGCTAGAAAATCCCCCTCCCCTTTCCCTTCTTTCCCAGGAAGATTAGGGGGAATGGGAGGCATAACTGCGTAACTCCTTAATTTCACAACCTGTTGCTAAGAATTTTGAGGCTAGCGGCAGAAGGGAGGACTCGAGCAGGCAGTCGTTCCCGATGTCACCGTCCCCTGCCATTGGTATGTTGTTGTGAGTGTGGGATCGATACTATTTTTAAAAATAATATCCAGAGTAAATGTCGAACCATCCGGTGCATCGATACAGCCTAAAATCGTAGCAGGAGCCCGAAAGCTGAGGGAAGCCGGTAATCGCGTTGCTCGGATTGGTTCGACGGTGACGTTGGGATCTGAAGTTGCTTTTAGCAAGTCCACGCAGAGGGGTGTTCCACTTGTCGGTGCCGAAGACAACTGACTATTGAGAAACGAATTGTTGATAACAGGCGCTCGGGTGGCAGCTTGTACCTCAATGGGGAAGGACAGGGGGGTGGTTGATGTTGCACCTTTTGAATCCCTAGCGACAACATCAACATCGACGGGCAAGGGGTTGACATCACTAGCGGTCGGGGTCCCGCTCAAGTCTCCGGTATTGGCGTTCAAGGTCAACCAACTCGGAAATCTCGCACCTCGCTGATAAGTGAGAGTATCTCCATCGGGATCGTTGAAGCAGGAGGCGATATTCCCGGAATAGGGTGTCCCTTCTGTTGCCTTATCATTGGGGAGGGTGCAGCCCACTACTTGGGGGGGCTGATTCGGTGTTGCTTGTACCTCAATGGGGAAGGACAGGGGGGTGGTTGATGTTGCACCTTTTGAATCCCTAGCGACAACATCGACATCGACGGGCAAGGGGTTGACATCACTAGCGGTCGGAGTCCCGCTCAAGTCTCCGGTATTGGCGTTCAAGGTCAACCAACTCGGAAATCTCACACCTCGCTGATAAGTGAGAGTATCTCCATCGGGATCGTTGAAGCAGGAGGCGATATTCCCGGAATAGGGCGTCCCTTCTGTTGCCTTATCATTGGGGAGGGTGCAGCCCACTACTTGGGGGGGCTGATTCGAGGGTGCTGTTACTACGTTCATGGTAATATCTAGAACTCCTCTTCCTTCTCTGCCATCGTGGGCGATCGCTGCAAAAATGAAAGTCCCTCGCCCCGGATTCAAACTATGGGGAGTGCCATCCAATATCCCGGTGGTGGGATTGAGATTTAACCAATCCGGAAAGTCCGGACTTTTTTCAAAGGTGAGAGTCTCGCGATTGTCATCTGTGAAAAAGCCAGATATATCCTCTTGAAAAAGAGATTCTAAAGGTAGTTCTCTCGATATTGAGAAAGGGGATGCTGATGGGGCGTGGTTAACTTGTCGAACTCTTACCTCACATTGAAGCGGTGGAGAAGTTGCTCCTTCACTATCACTGGCTATTACTTGAAAAGAGTAGGGAAGGGTTAAGACAGAACCACCAACAGGAGGGGCAACGCGTACGGGAGGAACGCCGCTCACTACTCCTTTTTCGTCGATCTTTAACCAATCTATAGCTCTCGAAGATAGACTATAACTGAGAGGATCGCCATCCGGATCGCTGAAAAAGCCGCTTAAATCTTTGGAAAAACCGAATAGCGGTTCTACCTCTTCACTGCAAGGAGATAAAGAGGGAGCTAGTCGCGGGAATGTATTTGCGTAAGCGATCGCGGGATAAATCCCTTGGGAAAGTATCAACACGAGAACGATCGCTAAGGCATAAAGGCCTTTGAGAACATTTCGTTGCATGAATCTCCTAAAATTTAGGGGGATGGGGACGCTAAACGTTACGTCCCTAGATAAATGAGTCGGGTAGGCGATCTTATTTCTTGAGAGGAAGTTGTATCGCCTTAAAAGAATCCCATCTACAATCCCTAGATGGGGAAGCGGCAATGTTAAGGCACTAGCGTTGGCGGTTGATTTGGATCGACAGGTTCGAGTTCGATGTTATCAACAATAAGTCCTTGATAGAGACTGTATCCGTAATACTTATCTGCCGTGTTTCTGTATGGAATCATTTCGATAGACAATGCGTCCACAATAACATCTCGAATTGGCGAACCGATCTTACCACTACCATCTAGACACTGGATCATTCGACTTGGATTGTTACGGTCCAATGGACAAGGTATAGATAATTGGCCCCTGTATTGCTCTTTCCCTTTAAGCGATGCACTAACCCTGATGAAGGGTGAATTACCAAATCGATTACTAGAAGTAAAGAAGTAGCTTGGGGGAATGCCATAACTTCCGGGACGCGCAACTAGAGACAAAAACTTGAATTCGCGATTGCCATCGCGGATAATCCGAACATTAGTGATAATCGGATTTCCATGCGGTCTGACGTTACTTTCGTACCTTGGCAAGGACTCCAGTGCTTTTGCTCTTACTGAAATAGTCGTATTCCCTTGAAGGCCACTAGCAGTAACAAGAAAGCCTTTTTCTCTCCAGATTCTTGTTGGCCGGATCCCGAGTCCATCAAAGGTTAGGGTTCGGGGGGAAACTTGAGCGTAGGCGCTCTCGGGACGAATCGCCAGAGACAGTATCAAAACGAGAACGAGAAGTAAGGCAGAAAAGCCTTTGAGAAGATTTCGTTGCATGAATCTCCTAAAATTTTTTTGTATCGGGACGTTAAACGCTACGTCCCTTGATGAGTGGGGAGGAGATCGCTTCCTTGGGAGCAAAACGGCATTCCCTGAAAAAGCAAGCGATCGCCTTATCCTTTACCAATTGCTTAAGGGGAAGAACAATTTGCCGATGCGGGATCGGATATCTCAACGGTAAACGTCGTTAAATCACCGCGATCGTTGGCTTTGGGAGCGGTCACAAAATCAATCTTGTCTCCCTGTTTGACGGTGAGGTCAAGTAGGAAGGGTACTTCTGTCGTGTCAGAGCCGTCAATATCTTGGAAAAACTCTGGAGAACCACCATTGAGGAAGATATAATTCAAAATACCGTCCCCGCGTGCTGACTTTTTAGCGACTCGACCGCAAATGCGAATCGGACCATCACCATCGCTCTGCCAACGACGAGCAACCCATTGCTCCTGCCTGGAGGGGAGTGGTTTTAGGTTTCCTTTCTGATTTCTAGAACTGTTTGGCTTGGCTTGCTTTCTGGTGAGTGTTGTTTTATAAGTACCGGCTTGAACCTGCCAAGTCTTGTTAGCAAATTCTGTCATTTGTTGAAAGGCACTCGCATCTAAGTTGTTCGCATCCAAGAAACCTGCATAATAGCCATAGAACCAGTTATTGAGACCTTGAATGCCGGAAAAATCGAGCCTTGAATTTGTTGGTGTCGGAGCAGATTTTACTTCAAATGTGACGGATAATGTCGCAGTTCCTCCTCGGCCATCCTTGGCTGTTACCGTAAAATTAATGGTTTGCCCTACAACACTGGTGGGAGGAGTGCCACTCAATATTCCGCCATTGAGCTTTAACCAATTGGGAAAGACCTCTTTCTCATAAGTTAATAAATCGCCATCGGGATCGTTAAAGAAGGACCGGATATCCTTGGAATAGTTCGTCCTTTCTATCACCGTATCGCGGAAAGTATTGGGATTGGCTACAGGAGGCCGATTTGCAGCGATCGCAGTCAGAGCAATGGATAGAGTTGCACTTTCTCCCTCCTCATCCTTGGCTGTTACCGTAAAATTAATGGTTTGCCCTACAACACTGGTGGGAGGAGTACCACTCAATATTCCGCCATTGAGCCTTAACCAATTGGGAAAGACCTGTTTCTCATAGGTCAGTGAATCGCCATCGGGATCGTTAAAGAAGGAACGGATATCCTTGGAATAGTTCGTCCTTTCTATCACCGTATCGCGGAAAGTATTGGGATCGGCTACAGGAGGCCGATTGAGCTCGACGGTTTCCAGCTTGATGTTATCAACAGAAACTCCCAAATATGGGGAGAGCGCTATATTGGTACGGTTGGAGAACATTACAATGTCTATTCGATCCACTACATTATCTGGATTCTGCGAACCGATTCCCTGACAATAACCTAAAGGATTAGAATAAGAAAAGGGACAAGAGAAAGGAAGGAACATGGGAGGAAAGACTTTATCTCTGAAGGCTTCCCTCACTAGGATATGAGGCCTGCCCTCGGGCCTTGGAAGACGAACCGTTGGACGATTGTAGGCCGTAATTCCCCAGTCCAGACCCAAAAACTTGAATCCGCCACCATCACTGCGAGCAATCTTAATCCTCTGAATGCGTCCTTGAACATTCGCTTCCAGTCTTTCATTTGATTGATAAGGAGGTTGGCTCTCCAAACGTTCTTGACCGGCGAGGAATCTTGATAGAGCATTATCATTTTGGGCAGTAATCGTAAAACCTTTTTCAGTCAAAGTTGTCTGTCTCGAAGCAGGACTGAGTCCATCAAAGGTTAGAGTCACCGTCGAAGATTGAGCGTAGGCGATCGCGGGATGAATCGTCAGAGACAGTATCAAAACGAGAACGAGGAGTAAGGCAGAAAAGCCTTTGAGCACATTTCGCGGCATGAATCTCCTAAAATTTGCTTTTATCGAGATGCTAGACATTACATCTCTCGATGAGTTTGCCGGCGATCGCCTCTTGGGAAGCAAAACTACATTTCCCTTAAGCGATCGCCCTATCCTTATCCCCATCGCTTAAGGGGAAGGACAAACTGCCGATTTAGGATCGGCAATGGTGGCGGTAAAAAAGGTTGAATCGCCGCGATCGTAGGCTTTGGGGGCGGTCACAAAGTCAATTTTGTCTCCGGATTTAACAGTGAGGTCAACTGAATAGTCCACCCCGACCGTGTCGGGACCGGCAATATCTTGAGAAAATTCTGGGGAGCCACCATTGACGAAGATATAATTCAAGGTGCCATCTCCAGTTTTTTCGTTTTCATATTTCGCCACGTGACCGCAAATGCGAATTGAACCATTGACATCGCTTTGCCAACGACGAGCCGCCCATTGCTCTTCTAAAGGCTGCCCGGAAGGCGACTTTTTCGGCTTTCCTTTTTGATTGAGAGCACTGTTGGGCTTTGCTTTTCGTTTGGCGATCCTCGTCTCGTAAACGCCATTTTCAACCCACCAAAAATTATCTTGGAATTGTTTCATTAACTGAAACGCGCTCGCATCCAAGGTGTTGACATCTGAGGGAACTGGATAGTAGCCGTAGTACCAGTTCTTGCTGCCCTGAACGTCTGCAAAATCGCGAATTGAATTAGGGCTGAGGATGAGATCGAAGCTAAAGATTCCCTTCACTGGGGCAACCCCATCTTCTCCGCCGTCGGCTAGGGTAAACTTGAAACTGTCGGCAGTAGCATCAGAACCGCCACCAACATAAGTAACCCGTCCAGCATCTAAGTCGGCTTGAGTAAAGCGGGTGGCTTGGGTTCCGGCAACTCGAATCGTGCCTCGACGGGGGGCTTTGGTAATGGTATAAGTCAGCTCGGCACTGCTGTCATCGGGATCCGTGGCTTGTAGATCTCGGGTTTGGAGTGCGTCGCCATCTTTAATAGAGGCACGATTGTTAGCAACCAAAGTCGGTGCATTGTTAATCGCCGCGATCGCAATATTCGCCGTTACCGAATCCGTCGCATTGCTCGCCGTCTTGCGGGTAATCTCAAGCTGACGGGTCGTCGTATCTGGATTGTTGGAGGTGTTGCTGTATTCGATGCGATCGGCAATGGCTTGAATCGCCGCATCCGTGATGGAAGTCGCAGAAACCAAGCGTACGTTGTCTACATAGAGGCTCGCACCCAAGGCTTTCCCCCCACTTTCGTCATAGCTGCCGCAGACAAATTCAAACTGATATTGACCGTCTTTGGGGATGGTTGCACTAACGGAGTTAAAGTCAATGGTATCCCCACGCTTGGAAAACAGTTGGGTGCGGCCGTCATCTCCGGTTCCGAAGCGACCGTCGCTACCGGCTGCAATTAAAAAGCCAAACACCTCGTAGGCATCACTTCCCTTTTGGGCGGAAAAATCTAAGGTGATACTGTCCCCAGCAAAGGCATCAAAGGCATCGCTTCGAACGTAAGGGCCGTGTAGGGATCCGTAGCCTTGTGCGACATTGCCGCTACTTTTTAGTCGCAGGGAATACTTCCCGCTCTTAATGGTACTGCTGTCAATGCTAACGGTATAGGTTATCGTGCCTGTGGGCGTGGAAACCATGATTTTGGCTGTTCCCGGACTGCCTTTAAACAGGGAAGGAATGGTTTGACCATTCAAGTTCTGTACGTCGGTACTGTAGTTACTCTCAAAAGGCGTCCAACCTGTCAGGTCTCCCGTTTCAAATCCTGCATTCGTGAGAGGACTGGCAAAACGAATGGTTAAAGGTTTGCCGTTACTGCCATCTTCGCTCGTGACGATCGAACCAATGCGATTCGTTCCAGAACCACTACCCAGAAAAATACTACCGGAACTATCCACGGAAATCGCACCTTTGGCATTGGGGTCGGCCGCACTGGTCAGGCTGAGTTGGTCGTTTGGGGTACCGTTACGGAGGCTGAAGCGTAACTCGCCATCACCATATTGCAGACCGCCAGAAAAAGTGATGCCATCACTGACTCGAACTGGGGGTCCCCCTTCGGTATAGGTGGGGGTCTTCGTTTGAGCAAGAGCCCTGCTGGGGGTGGCGATCGCAAGAGCGATCGTCAAAACAACCCCGACTAGCAATTTCAGATATTGCTCGAATCTTCTATTCACTTTTATTCACCGTAAAATTCAATGATTTAGATAGGACAAGTTGATATTGATAGTAAGGGACAAGCAATTTCACACTCTGTTTTAATTCGGATTTTGTTACAAATATTAATTGTTTTGGGAATAATTTTCAGGGGACATCTCAGAGTTATAAATTTAGGTCGAATTCGTATCAATCGATATCTCGTTCTCTCGATTTCAATAAAAACAAAAGATAAAAAATTAACGTGAAAAAGTTTTTTTGTAAGATCTAGATCTACCCTATTTTAAATTTTGAATACAAAAAGAAGATACAAAAGTAGGATAGGGCGTCAGACAACCAGACAGCTTGTTGAAAAGTTTTTGCACTCAGAAATAATAGTGTTATTGCTTAGAGTGAGTTGATAGCGATCGAATAATTCGTTGAGACAATCTTTGTTGAAAACGACAACTCCCGTATGGCTATCTCCTTGTCCGTAAAACGCATACAACCCATCTTCTCGATTCACTAAGGCACTCGTATAATGTACTCCCGGATGTCGCCCGGATTCTTCCCCTCCCATGACCAATGGTTGAGGGATAATATTCGTCGGTAATAGGGTCTTTTTATCAATCGAGATTCCGTACTGCATATAAGTTCGGTTCCTCTGGTCGTATTTCGGATCTAAGAAATCATGGACAAAGAGAATATAGCGATCGTCATCCCATGAAACGAAGTTCGTACTATTACCAATAAATTTTCCCTTGTCATACCATTGATAGTCGAGCTCGGCCTCCAAGATTTTTTGAGTGGTTCCCCGTTCTAAGTCAATTTCTAGAATGATATAGGGTTGGAAAGAGTAAAGGCACATGAGCCTTTCTTCATGGACAAAAAAACTCCAATTCTTTTCTTCATAGGTCGGTTCAAAGGGGGGTTCGAGCATCCAGCACAAGTTCAGGGTTTTGTTGTGCAGGTCGATTTCAGAAATTCCCGGGCGAGAGCGAACCATCCATTGTTGGCGATCGAGTAGCATATAAATGCTATGGTTGGCGTAGAGATTCCCTTGATATTCGAACAAGCGCCAATCTTCCGGCCGACTGCGAACCGGTAAGTCCGCATAACTCAAGAAAAAGTTATCTTTGAGAGTTAAATCCTCCCTCAACGTACACCAAAGCGGTTGGGCTTGATAGGCTAAAAAATCTCCATGCCATACGGTTTCATCGGGCTCGCTTCGACAAAGCAGGTGAAATTCATTGTTGCGATACAAAACTCCTGGATTAATGGCACTGCAAGCACTATTCGGGCCGAACTGACCTGCAGTTACGAGGGTCTTTTTTGTCTGAATTAAATTCTTAGATGAGTAAGACAGGGTTAACTCCTTCATCTGGTCGTAGAGGGCATTCTCTTCGGCAGGACTGCGCGATCGCGAGAAAGATGAAGTCGCTCTTCGACCGTGATACCCGTGATAGCCACCAAATTCGCCCTCAGTTCTCTTCATATCGAGTTTGAATGAATTGAATTTGCGTAACCAAAGCGCTCGATATCTAGAGATGAGTGATTATAGACAATTTTTTTCATTTTGTCTGTATATATCTCTTGATAAGGGTGATGTTTCGTTGCACCGTGACGGATCAAATCCAGTTTCGGTAAACCGACTTGCTGACAAACTTTATGAAAATCCTCGGTTAGATTCTCGTATCTTCCCACAAAATCGACGAGAATTGTTCCCTTGCCATTTTTTTTCCCTTTCCAACTATCGGTGAGGTAGGAGGTTTGCAGGTTTTCCAAACTATACCATAAGTTCATAGTACCTTTAACACCTAATGTGTCGAGTTGAAACCGCCACTTTTCATTGGGTTCGTGTTGGCGTTTTCCCATACTGAGAATGAAATCTTCAAAATCTTTATATTGATTCCAAGGGTGGTACAAATCTAAGTGTTGTTTGGGATCGGTATATTCTGGATATTGGGTGTACATGGAATACAGAGACAAAAGCATATCCAAGGGATTGCGGACAAAGGCAAAGGTAAAATAATCATTCCAGATTTTTTCACCAATGTATTCTTTCATATACTTCGCCCAAATATGTTTCCACCATTCTCCCTCGGGATTTTTTTTGGTTTGTTCAAAATCTATACCCAAGTATGGGCACAAAACTTTCTCAATACTCGTACCTCCTGTTTTACCGATGTGGATAAAAATGAATTTGTATTTGTGAGAAATAATCATAGTTCGTTGCTTGAATTTTTGTTACTCCTTAACGTAAATACCGGTCGGCTAAATCTTTATAATTAGCATCGACAAACTCATCAAGTGCCTCATTGACTTCAGGGGCGATGCGATCGCGATGGAAGTTAAAATTATAGAGTTCGTATTTACTGTAGGACTTGTGTTGGTTATCATAGATTTGTATCGATTTCTGACGGTGATATTCTAAATCAAAATCGGTTAAATCGTGGGTAAAACCGAAGAAATCCAATATTTTCGTCATCTCTGAGAAATCTTTAATCAGATCGTGATAATAGACGATAGTTTTTTCTCCGGAGAATTCATCATAAGCTCTCAAATTGTCAAAATAGTTCCTAAATTTGAAGACTCTCTTTCCTTGTCGAATTTCTGCGGCTGTGGGCATGGGTCGAGTTGTACGGTTAGATTGTCGAAGATAGGCTTCGTGATAATCTCTGAGTAGCAAAAGAACTTTGTTATGTAAGGGTTTTCCCTTTCGATCGTAGAAAGCACAGAAACAAGAACCCTTCGGGCCAAATCGTTTCACATCGTGGGTTCGATAAAGCGCTAATTTACCTTTCTCATGAATTTTTTTCGGACCTGGCGTGCGCAGTCCCGAAAAATATTCGATACAATAACGCACCCAGTTTAAACCACTCCTAGGATAAGATACAATAATCCCTTTTTTAGGATTAATTTTCTTCATACCTTTGGCATCAATTTGTCTCACAGTTTTCCTGTTTTTCGAAAATTTTCTTTCTTAAGATAACAGATATGCTTGCAAAAGTCTATATTCTCAATCCCCAATCAGTATAGGGGCGTTATGCTGTTGCTAACGTAAATATGGAACAGTTAAGTCTCGATCGTTAACATCAATAAATTCATCGAGCGATCGATTGGTTTCGGGGACAATACGATCGCGATGAAAAGTAAAACCATAGAGATTGTTTTGGTTATGAGAATGTGTGGTTGACCCTTTACCGTTAGAAAGAGGAGTTCGACCCCGCCTCAAAACCTCTCAAACCTCAATTGACCGAGAGAGACGAGGCTATCAATCTCTGTTTGACTTCATCAGCCCAAATAGCGATCGACTAGATCTCGATAGTTATCATTCACAAATTCATCGATCGCTTCAACGATTTCGGAATCGACTTCATTACGATGAAAGTTAAAGTCATACAGATTATCTTTACTATAAGACTTGTGCTGTTTATCATAAATTTCGATTGATTTCTGGCGATGGTATTCCAAATCAAAATCGCTTAAGTCATAGGAGAAATCTAAGAAATCTAATATTTTGGTAATTGAGGAGAAATCGCTAATCAGATCGGGGTAGTAAAGGAGTAGTTTTTTGCCGGAAAACTCGTCATAAGCCTTCAAATTTTGAAAGTAGTTATCAAAGTGAAAAACTTGACCATTTCGTATCTCTTCTGCTGTAGGAATTCCCTTTTTTTTGATTTTGGCAATGCGAAGAAATGATTCTCGATAATCTCGCAGAAGTAAGATAACCTTGTTATGGAGAGGCTTACCTTGTTCGTTATAGAAAGGACAGTAACACGAATCCGGCCAATCGTTATTCTTGACGTTGTGAGTTCGGTAAACCGCTAACTCCCCTTTTTTGATCAATTTTGTCCGTCCTGCGGTACGCAGTCCTGTAAAGTGTTCGATGCAATAACGCACCCAGTTTAAACCGTTTCGCGGATAAGAAACGATAATCCCTTTTCTAGAGTCTATTCCTTTCATAATTCCAAGATGTGAGTTTTTTGTTTTGTCTAGTCGATATTGTTCAAACAACCCATTCAGGCGATCTTTATTAAAGACTACAACTCCTGTATGGGTATCTCCTTCTCCAAAAAAAGCATAGAGGCCATGGTCTCGATTGACTAGGGCACTCGTGTAATGAACTCCCGGATGTCTGCCAATTTCGTCACCTCCCATCATTAAAGGTCGCGGGATAATGCTTGTCGGTAAGAGAGTATTTTTATCAATCAGAACGCCATACTGCATATATGCCCGATTTCTCTGCTCGTATTTGGGTTCGAGGAAATCGTGGACGAACATAATATAGCGATCGCTATCCCAAGAAACTAAATTGGTGCTATTCCCAACAAATTTTCCTTTGTCATACCATTGATATTGGGGATTGGCCTCTAATACTTTTTGAGTCGTACCCCGTTCTATATCGATTTTTAAGATGATATAGGGATTGAAGGAATAAATGCACATTAGAGAACCTTCGCGAACGAAAAAACTCCAGTTCTTTTCTTCGGATGAAGGCTCAAAAGGAGGCTCGAGAATCCAACGCAGGCTTAAGGTTCGCTTTTTCAGATCGATTTCCGAGATACCCGGACGAGAGCGAATAATCCAGCGATCGCGATCGATTAGCGTATAGATGCTGTGGTTGGTATAGAGTTTACCCCGATATTCAAATATACGCCAATCCTCCGGACGACTGTTTTCGGGAAACTCCAAATAATGCAACAGAAAGCAATCTTTAATGGTGAAATTATTGTCTACAATACACCACAAAGAACCGGCTTGGTGGTCTAAAAATTCCCCCAACCATACATTTTCATAGGGTTCGCCACGACACAGCAAGCGAAATCCGCTATCGCCATCTAACACCCCTGGATTAATCAAACTACAAGCACTTTGAGACCCTAATTGACCTGCTGAAATGATGCGTTGTTTAGCCTGGATTATGCCATCAGATGGATGACATAGGGCTAAATATCTCATGTGTTTGTATTTTTCTTCATTTGCTGCTTGGTAGGTCGATCGCGATAATTGAGGATTTACTCCTCGACTGTAGTCGCTGTTAAATCCATCATCCATTACAGACATATTTGATGTGAATTCCTTTGATTACAACAGCAATCGAATTGCCATTCGATTATAGGGTCGGTAGGTGCAGATTGTCTCGTTATTTTTGAACAATTTATGTTAACAAAATATTAAGACTCCATTTTTTTTTGGTTGCAAACTTTTTGGTTGCAAACTTTTTGGTTGCAAACTTTTTGGCTGCAAACTTTTTGGCTGCAAACTTTTTGGACGATCTATTGGCTATCTTAAGATACCTCCTATAATCTTTGCAATCAGAGAAGAAGATGAGAGCCATATTGAGTTCTTTTCTTCTAGGTGCGATCGCCTTCATCCTCAATAGACAAAGTGCGATTGCAAGTTAAGATACAGATATTGGCAATCGTTGTCTCATCAGTACATTTTCCTCTCAAAACAAGACAAAACTTGGACTAAAACTAGCATGGAGAAGGGACTTCTGAAACCTGTTGGCAATCTTATCAGAAAAATAAAGATTGCGGTCTTTGTCTGTGTATTTATTACAAATCCTTAACATAGAGGGATTTTATTTGAGGGGTGTTAGGATATGGTCGTCTGAGAATCAATCCGAATTAACACGGAATTAATTTCCACAATTTTCATATTGTACTGGGTGGAAATGGGAAGATTCTCAATCTTCGAGTGTCTCTAAAACTAAAGAGAGTATTGAAAGGAAATAAAAGCATATCCGATCGCGCGAGTTACGGGCATCGATCGCTTTATGAATGGAGAAAATAACCATGAAACGAAGGATATTCAAAAGACTTCAAGGGATTATCGCGATCGCCATCCTCACGTTAGCAATGATGGGACGACCGGCGATCGCCAACGCAGCAACTCCAGTTAACCTCATCAAAAATGGTAGTTTTGAACTAGGTTCGGGGGCTGCAAGCGCGGATTGGACGAGTCAAGGCGAGCCGTCGATCGGGCGTTATATTACCAATGGTGCGAATGGTGCCGGCTATCGTCCTATCTTTCCGACCCATGACGGGATTTATACTGCTGTTTTTAATGGTGGAGGAACGCCCGCTCGCGGTGTCTTATCCCAATCATTCTCGACTGTTCCGGGTACTCGATACGACCTAATTTTTTATACCTTAGAGAATGGAATTAACAGGGCGGCCAGGAGTAAAGTTCGAGTAGTTGTCAGCAGTCCGGGCGACCCGAATTTTCTGGTCGATCGCCTCATTGAATCCACCACCACAACATGGCAGAAATCGACTTTCAGTTTCATTGCCAAAGACGCAACGACAATCTTAGCGTTTGGCGATGGCAGCTCGGGAAATCTTTCGGGTACGGATATTATCGTAGACGATGTATCGGTTATCGTATCGGCGACTCAACCCGCAAGCTGTCCCAATGCGATCGGGAGAACTCTGCTTGACTTTAACGCTGCCGGACCGTTAAATGCTGCCCCTCACCCCATTTCAAAGGATGGGGTTACGGTTTCCTTTAAAGCTCTGACATTTATCGAAACAGAATCCACGCTCATTGGATTTGTATCGGGTTCAAAAGGCGAGTTCGAGCCCAATCAAGTCAGACCCTCAGATCGCGCCAATTTTAACGGTCGCTTTTTGACGACTCCCAACAAACCGGGGGTTCCCCTTTCATTAACCTATCGCAGAGCGATCGATTTTAGCCGGCCTGTCAATAAAGTCTGTTTTTTTATTGCTGACATTGATTACGGCCAAAGAATTAAGGTTAATGTTTTGAATGCCAAAGGCGAAAGTTTTTATTCTTTTGCCTTCCCGAGCTCGACCTCGTCAGACTACGCTCTCATCCCTTTTGATTTGAGTAAGCTCAACGGCATTAAAACCATTGAAATCATTGGAGAAGATCCGATCGGTATCGACAATTTATCTTTTGTCGTTCCTCCTAAACCCCCAGAACCCATTCGACCCAAACCAGATAAATGCGATCCCAATAAGCCGATTCCAGGAGCATTTAGTTCCATTCGCATCGGCGATCTCGATGGTTTTGGTTTTGGCAACGGTAAAGGTTTGACGGCTGCCTCGGGCAACTCGGTCAATACCGATGGCAAGGGCATTCTCTCCACTGGGGATTTTCTCCCGGACTTCAACGGGGATGGTAAATTTAGCAGTCGAGGTGCGGGAGACCCCTTCGATAATCGCTCCGATGCTGAAGTCGCCGGGACTTTCCTTACCGGTTTCGGTTATGAAGATATGGGCAGCACCGGCTCCGATTATACCGATCTGTTCTTAGGCAGGGCTTTCGGTAAGAAAGGGTCTTCCACCTTCGGTCGTCCTTTTCCCGATGGCGATCCCAAAACTTTACCCAACCAACCCGGCTTTAAGTTCCGGTTCAAGGTAGTCAAGGATAAACTTCCCGAAGGCACGCCCTTGTTTTTGAATACCATGCTGGGAGACTATGATGTGAAACCCGTACGAGTCATTCTCAAGAAAGCCAATGGCAAGATGGTGACCCAAGAAGTCAAAGTCTCTGCTAAAGGCAAAAGTGACGGTCAAATTCAGGCATCGTTTATCCGTCTGAAGTTCGAGCAAGTGTTTGTCGATGGCGATACTGTTGGCGAACCGGGCTATTGGGTGGGGTCATTAGATGTCGATTTTGATGCCCCCAGGGAGCCTTCTGCTTCTTTCGATTTCAGTGAAATCGGGACGAATAAGATTCCTTTGCAACCCTGCAAGTAATCTGCGCTCAAATCCTGTGAGTGGGTTATCGTTCAACCCATTCACAGGATGGCAAAAAGGGCGCGATCGCCGTCTTTTGTGGGTGTATCCAGTCAACGCGATCGCTTGTGAAAACCATCAATCGACGTTCGGGGTTTTCCCCCATATAATTGCGATTGGTTCAGTATATTTCACAGTTTCACGATCGAAGATTGTCACAAGCAATCGGCCCAACTTATATCGAGATGTAAAAAATGATGAAAAAGAAATTAGTAACGGTATTGCTGTTACTACTCCTGGGTTGTTTATCGATGCTCATTGCCCCCGTATCGGTTCGAGCCGACGATAACCAGTGCAAGCCCGGGACGGGCATTCCCGTCCCCGGAGCCTTTAGAGTTATCCGCATTGGTGATGTAGATGGCTTTGGGTTTGGAGACGGGAGCGGTTTGACTGCTGCTTATGGCGGTCCGGCCAACCAAGACGGGAAAAATATTCTCACCACTGGCGATTTTGTGCCGGATCTGAACGGAGATGGCAAAATCAGCAACAGAGACAAGGGAGATCCTTTTGGCAATCGCTCTGATGCTGAAATCGCGGGTAATTTTACGACAGGCATCGGCTTTACGGATTTGGGAAGTAAAGGATCCGAATATACCGATCTTTCCCTCGCCAGAGCCTTTGTTTACGAGACTTCCCCAACCTTTGGAAAACCCTTTCCAGGAGGACACCCCAACAAACTCCCCTATAAGCCGACGTTTGAGTTTAACTTCACGGTCGAGAAAGACAAACTGCCCGCAGATACTCCCTTGTTTTTGAATGTTATGGTAGGGGACTATGACGTAAAACCCGCAGAAGTCATCATCACCAGTGCTGACGGTACGGCTGAAACCCAAGAGTTAACCGCTTCTGCCAAAGGGAAAAAGGACGGTCGCATTCAAGCGGCATTTATTCCCCTAGAATTTGCTCGAGTCTTTAGCGATCGCGGTGCTTTTTGGCAAGGCTCTTTGAAGGTTGAATTTAATGCCCCCAAAGAACCCTATTTAGCCTTTGACTTTGTCGAGATCGGCACGAACAAAATTCCCTTGGTTCCTTGTGCAACTAATAAACCGCCCGAGGTCGATAAGTCCATTCCCGAGCAAAGTGTAACCCCTTGTAATGGTTTTAGCTTCACCATTCCCGATGAAGCGTTTAACGATCCCGATGGCGATCCCCTCGCCTACACTGCGACCCTTGAAAATGGCGACCCCCTGCCGAGTTGGTTGCAGTTTAATGGCGGAACCGGCACATTTTCTGGAGTGCCAGGAGATGGAGACGAAGGAACTTTCTCTATTAAAGTGACTGCCACCGATGGTGTCAGTGGAGAGGCAAATACAACTTTCATCTTAAAGGTTCAACCCTTTGCTGGATTTGTCGTTCCCTCTGGCGGTTCGGTAACGGGAACTTGTACGATTCCCCCAGATACAGGCAAAACCACGACCGTTCCAGTGAAGATTACGACTCCTGAAAGTGCGGGGACTTTGCCCCTTGACGTGATGCTCACCCAAGATTTAACGGCATCTTACAGCGACGATCTTCCCGTTCTGAAACGGGTGGTTCCTTCGTTGATCTCGAGTTTGCAAAGCAAGCAACCCGATACAACCTTTGGCGTTGCTACCTTTATGGATAAGCCCGTTCTACCTCTCGGTAAACCGGGCGTCTCGTACGTTTACAAGACGGATTTACCCCTAACTCCTAATGCCGCTCAATTTCAAGCGACAGTCGATGCCTTTACCATCGGACGAGGACAAGATCTACCCGAATCTTCTTTAGAAGCCTTGTTACAGGTAGCAGTACGGGCGAACGCGGAACTCGGTTTCCGCAAAGGGGCGCGTCATACTGCGATTGTCTCCACGGATGCCGCTTATCATCAAGCTGGAGATTACGCTCGCCTTCGAGCCGGTATCCCTGCCAATAATGGCGATGCGGTTCTCGATGGAAACGGTCTCGGGGAAGATTATCCGTCGGTGCCTCAAGTCAAAGCTGCTTTGGAAAAAGCGAATATCGTTCCTATTTTCTTGGTAACTAACCCTCAACTCAGAACATATCAAAACCTTGTCGCTCAGTTGGGCGTGGGGACTGTCGTTGGTTTGAGTGCCAATAGCTCTAATTTGGTTGCCGCGATCGAACAAGGTCTGGAAAACGTGAACCGGGACTTTACAATTGTTGTGGTTGATGATGACTTTGGTTATGTTTTGAGTATCGATCCCAATCAATTTAAGGGCGTTCTGCCGGGGACTGAATTGACAGTTAATGTCAAGCTCCGATACTCCGGACGAGGTAATGGCGATACGATTATTATCCGAGCCTTGGGAACGGGAGACCTGATTATCGATACCAAAGTTGGCGTTTTGTTCTAGCTTCTGGATGATTGAGAGAGATCCCGCTTCTGGGTGTCTCTCAAACTCGATCTTTCCGTGCGATCGCAATGTCTGAATCTTCCTGTTTTGCGATCGCCCGATGGCGAGTTTTTCTCGTCATCACCTACAAAAAAAGCAAGCACGTTGAGTGCTTGCTTTTTAATATCCATTAATCAAAGATTATGGGATGAGGCTTCTCAATGTTTGGCGAAATCGCCTAAACCTTAATTAAAACCCAGAAATTGTTTGTTGACAAAATCTACGACTTCGGCCGCCTCATTCGCCGTTCGCTGCACTACAGTAGCAACAGTCCTGCCACCAGCAGGAAACCAACCAAAAGCCCTTACGTTCCAGTCACTCGTCGGTAAGAAAGCGGCATTAACGCCTGAAATTCCTATTGGCCTCGTGTAGGCGTGTAGACTTTTTCCTCGCCGTGTTTCAATCTGCCCGATCTGCAAAATCGATCGCCGCGTACTCTCGCTATGGCAACTAAAACAATCTGTATTCGAGAAATTTGCGTTTTTCGGATTGGCAACAATATCGGGGATCTCCCAAAATTCTACACCCGTTCCCGGAACGATTTGCTGAAGTCGAAATGATGTAAATCGGTTGGCACTCGGAGGATCGAAGAAAAATAAGCTTGAGGTATCAACGCCTTGGAAGCCATTCAAATTTTTGGGGTTAGGGTTGAGGGGTTGAACCCTTTGGCCGGATGGATCGAAATTAAAGAACATTTGAGCGAAGGGCGATAAGGTTGTGCCCAAAGTGGGGATGGGTTCGGCCTGGAAAAATCCGTTTTGCTTGATTGTGGATAAGAATATCCAAGGTTCGGCTGAATTTTTAATTCCCACAAAGGTCACTCGTTCCAAACGATCTTGCGAGAGATGCTTTCGGAGAAAGTCTCTGAGTTGATTGGTAGTCGAGTCAATAAAACCGGGATTCAATCCGGGATGGACCCCAAGCGGCACACCTGTTGTATTCACCCCTCGAGCCTGCAAGTTAGCTTTGATTGTTTGCAGATCGGCAACAATTTCCCTGAACTTTTGCATGTCGGGTTGACCATTCCGGGTAAAGCTATAGCTCAGGTGTGCGGCATAGTCTAAAACTTGAATGCGGTTAAAACCCGTGCTAATAACCGGATGTGCAATTAAACGGATCTGTGGCGTACCTCCGGGGATGCTGGGTGCAGAAGGGTCCACTCGAATTCCCGCAATCTTCCAAGTGTGTATTTGCTTAATTTGATTTTGGGGATCGTTAAAAGGGGTAAAGTCTAGCTGGGTTATATGAACGGTTTCTCTCGAGTCTCGAACCCCTGAAGTTCGTGCATGACTCATGACCGTATTAAAGGATTGCAACGGCCAAAATTGCGAGAATCCATCTGCAGCTCTCTCATCTAGGGAGATCAATCGATTCGCATCGAGTTGAGTTTGCGGTGGAGGCCAAAGAAAAGCCATGTCATTGACATCAAATTTCTGGTTTCTCGTTGGTGGTGTAATGGGTGTAATGGGTTGATTGGGAATCTCCACAACCCCTTGGAACGAAAAACGATCCTCTATATCTACCCAATTCCCTCTGAAGCCAGTCACGATGGCAGCATTTTGAAGAAAGCCTCCATTGGGTTCTCCCGGAAACCAAAACGTAAAGTTGAGCGGGGTTCCATTGACCCAACGAAATCGCCCTTCCGATCCCAGATCGGTCAACCCAATCCAAAAAGCCGTTCGCGGGAAGGTTCGAGTGAGCCAGTTTTGTTCGTTTGCGTCATCGATCGCTACGAGATCGCCCCCGATAGAACGGGCAAAGTTTTCTGCTCCATCCCAGTTACTAAAAGGCGTGAGGCAGTAATCATGACCGTTGTTGGGGTTAGTAAATTTGAAGGTTCTGCTTCCATTGGAAAAGGAACAAAAGCCGGCTGTTTGAGCGAGAGCGCTCCCTTCAGTCAACGTGCCGATGGGTGGCAAGATTGTTGCTAATAGCAATAGCACCACCATCAAGACGGCTCGCACAACCTTGAATAGAAATCTCTTCATGTTGTTTTCTGGGTTATTGTCGTTTGCAAAAACTATTTTTGTCGCAATGCACGCTATCCGAACGCAGACCAATTTCACATCAAGTCGCATTTAAATCATAGGGTGAGAATTGTGGAGGTGATTTAAATGCTTTCTCATTTAAAATTGGTATATTTTGTCCTAGCACCCCTGTGAATCTACCCTGAATTGGGTTCGGATTTCTCTAGATTGCTTAACCATTGATTAAGCGGCCAAGCTGTTGAATATACTTACTGTTGCACCGAGATTATACGGTAAATATCTAGAGTCGTCTTCATTGTTTTCAAAATTTAACGAAAATATGAGAAACGCGATCGCTTGGGCCGTGGCGAGCTACTCGAAGTTAAGGCGAGCGATCGCCCAATGGATTCCGTTACAATCTACTTCTGACAGTTGATTTTTTAGCAGAAATCAAAATAAGAGAGGGGATTGGGCGTTTATTACAAATCTTTAACATAGAGGCATTTCATTTTGAAAATGCTAAGATGCGGTTATCCAAAAACCAATCCGAATTAACACTTAGAAAATTTCTACGATTTTCACATTGCTGGGAGACTATGATGTGAAACCCGTACGAGTCATTCTCAAGAAAGCCGATGGCAAGACGGTGACCCAAGAAGTCAAAGTCTCTGCTAAAGGCAAAAGTGACGGTCAAATTCAGGCATCGTTTATCCGTCGGAAGTTCGAGCAAGTGTTTGTCGATGGTGATAAAAATGGCGAACCGAGTTATTGGATTGGGTCATTGGATGTCGATTTTGATGCCCCCAGGGAGTCTTCTACTTCTTTCGATTTCAGTGAAATCGGAACAAAGAAAATTCCTTTGCAACCTTGCAATTAATCCGAATCGTTAAAATTTTATAAGTGAGTTGTTTTTGACTCGCTTCAGTTGTGTTAAAAAGATCGCAATTTGCGCTCTTTTTTGTTTATCAAACATCTATTAAATTATCGAGTAATTAGGGTTGACGTTCGCAGATGAAGTGTTAGGATAGCGATTGTTTCAGGTTGCACTTGAAGTAACAATGAAAAAAGATTTTTGCGATCGCTATACTCGTCGAAAATCTTTGAATCTTTTCATTAAAGAATCGAGGCAAATGCTTAACTTAGAGTTAACCAATTTTCTAGATTGAGATTAACTTTAATGTGGCCATCGATCGCTTCATCGTTTTAGGAAATACATCGAGACCGCTAAATATTAGCCAACAAAAACGAATGAAAAAAACGCTAGTTTTGCTGATGTCACTGCTGCTTGCGATCGCCTGCTGGGGTATCGCGCCAACTTCCACAAGCGCGGAAACGACACAAGGATTTAAGGCTGAGTACTTTAATAATAAGAATCTTACGGGCGAGCCAATTTTGACTCGCATGGATGAAACCATTAATTTTGACTGGGGATCGGGTTCTCCCGATCCAAGCGTTCCTGCTGATAACTTTTCAACCCGTTGGGTCGGAAAAATCACGCCGAAGTACACGGAAACCTACACGTTCAGCATCATGTCAGATGATGGCGTTCGTCTTTTTGTTGACAGCGAGCAGTTGATTGATAACTGGACTCTCCATTCAATTACTAACAACTCCAAGGAAAAACAATTAACTGCCGGCCGTCAATACGACGTTCGCGTCGAATACTATGAAGCAGGAGGCGCAGCTATTGCCAAACTCTCTTGGTCTAGTCCCAGTCAAGCAGAAGAGTTTATTGTTGCCGATTCCACGTTGAAAGCGATCGTTAATATCAATTCAACTGAAAATCTTTCCTCTAGTGAAGGGGCAAAAGTAACGCTTCCAGCAGGTAATTATACTGTTAGCGTTATTGGTAAGAAAGACGGTGGAGAGTATGATGCTTGGACAAAAAATAGCCGCGTTAACGGGTGTGATGAAGATGGTAAAAAGTGTAAAAAAGGTTGGGAACACAAATACTTTTACCAACTCGGCGATGCTAAAAAAGTGAAAGTCAAACAGACTGGCCGTTACGCAACGCCCGAGCAAGCGCTAGAGAATCCACCCGCAGATGCGACCTTTACCTTAACAGAAGAAACAGAAGTCAGTTTCTTTGTCCAAGACCCCAAAAATCCTGCTAATAATCAAGGTGGCGTATCTTTACAGATTATCGGAAAATAGCAAGATTGGACTCGGACTGAAAGGAAAACAATCGGATATCTCGGAAATCTTTTCGTTAGGGCGATTTGCCCAATACAATCCGTTGATTGTTATTAAACTCTTTTGATGGGAAAGATCGCAATTTGCGGTCTTTTTTTTGTTGCCATAGGTCAATCGGAGCTATACTGAGAACAAATTCAATCTTTTTTGTTTCTCGTCGATGTTCGAACTCGTTCCCATTCTCGCGAAAGAATTATCTCTCAATCCTAAAAATATTACCCGTGCCTTAGAATTGCTAGCAGAAGGCGCAACCATTCCCTTTATCGCGCGGTATCGCAAAGAACGAACCGGAGGACTCGATGAAATCCAACTGCGAGAAATTAGCGATCGCCATGCTTACCTTACGGAATTGCAAAAGCGCAAAGAAACTATATTAAAAGCGATCGCCGAACAAGAAAAACTCACCCCGGAACTGCAAGCCAAAATCACATCCTGTTGGCTGAAAAACGAACTAGAAGACTTGTATTTACCTTATAAACCCAAACGACGCACTCGGGCGACGCAAGCTAAAGAAAAAGGACTCGCACCCCTCGCCGATCGCATCAAATCGTTAAACCAAAAAAACGCCCCCAGCATCCCTTTAAAACAAGAAGCCGAAAAATATATTAATGCAGAGATAGGGATCGAGACCGCAGAAACCGCCTTAAAAGGGGCAGCGGATATCCTCGCCGAAGAAATCGCCGAGCGATCGCAATTACGCGCCGATTTGCGGAATTATCTAGCAGAACAAGGCGTTTTTACGGCCAAGATTAAGAAAGATTATCCCGAAGGCAGTACCAAATACGAAATGTATCGGGATTATCGCATTAAAGTTACCAAAATTGCCCCCCATAATATTCTCGCCTTGTTTCGCGGCGAGTCCGAAAAAATCCTCTCCGTCGATATTGCTTACGATGAAGAATTCGTGCAATCCTATTTAGAATCGGAAGTCATTCGCGCTCGAGAGTCCGAAATTCGGCAGTTTTATCAAGTCATGCTAAGCGATGCCTTTAAACGCCTGATGAAGAACTCTTTAATAACAGAAATTCGCAGCGATCGCAAAACCTTTGCCGATCGCGAATCCATTAAAACCTTTGCCGAAAACTTGCGAAACTTACTCCTTTCCCCCCCTGCGGGAATGAAACCGACCATGGCGATCGATCCCGGATTCCGCACGGGATGCAAAGTCGCTATCTTGGATAAAACGGGAAAATTCAGAGAATATCGCGCCATTTTTCCCCATACCGGGCAAGCCAAACGCCAAGATGCGGCCGGAATTGTTGAAAAATTTATCGAGCACTATAAAATTGAATTGATTGCCATTGGCAACGGCACCGCATCCCGAGAAACCGATCGCTTTATCGGCGAAGTTTTAACGCAGATATCCCAAAAACCCGCCAAAGTTATCGTCAATGAATCCGGTGCCTCGATTTATTCTGCCAGCACACTCGCCGCCGAAGAATTCCCCGATCTCGATGTTACGGTTAGAGGAGCAATCAGTATCGGTCGCCGCCTGCAAGATCCCCTCGCCGAACTCGTGAAAATCGAACCCAAATCGATTGGTGTCGGACAATATCAACACGATGTCGAACAAAAACTCCTCAAACAAAAACTTGCAGAAACCGTGGAAAGTTGCGTCAATTATGTAGGAGTGGATCTAAATACCGCCTCCAAAGAATTATTAACCTTTGTATCGGGAATTACCCCCGCGATCGCCAAAAATATTATTGCCTATCGGAACGAAAAGGGCACGTTTACCAATCGCCGCCAACTCTTAAAAATTGCCAAACTCGGTCCGAAAGCCTATGAATTAGCCGCAGGATTTCTTCGCATTCGCAACGGCGAAAATCCTTTAGATAATACAGCCGTTCATCCGGAAAGTTATAATATTGTCGAAGCGATCGCCAAAGATCTGCAACTTTCCCCCGCAGACATTCATCATGCTGGCGATCGCCTCCATCACCTCTCCCTCGATCGCTATGTTAGCGAGGCGATCGGACTGCCAACCTTGCAAGATATTCTCGCCGAATTGAAAAAACCCGGACGAGATCCCCGCGATCGCTTTCAATATGCCACCTTTAAAGAAGGCATCAACGAAATTAGCGATATCGAGCCCGGCATGGAGTTAGAGGGAACCATCACCAATGTTGCGAATTTTGGTGCATTTGTTGATGTCGGGGTTCATCAAGACGGATTAATTCACATTTCTAAAATGGCTGACTATTTTGTCAAAGATCCGAAAACGATTGTCAAAGTCGGCCAAATTGTCAAGGTCAAGGTCTTGGACGTTAATATAAAGTTAAAACGGATTAGTTTTGCTCTCCTCTAGTCTGCTTCCGCAAACCTCTATAATGGTTTCGACAGCAACATGCGATCGCGAGTAAAATCCGACTGACTTCTAATTTCCCCATTCTTTTCACGACTCCTTTCGATCGCCCCAACCAACAGAACGCGCGTTATGTTTATTCAAAGTTGTTTTGCCCGGTTGCCCATCTTAACGTTTTTGAGCTTGGGGTTAATTGCCTCGAGTTCGGAGTTAGCATATACTCAGTCAGTGCCTTCAGAATCGGTCTCGGCTGACTTATCCCCGCTAATTCTGCCCCTCCCGAGGGCTAACTCAGAAGATGAAAATGAAAATCGCGAACATGAAAATCGCGAAAATGAAGACTCTGATTCTCTCACGGTGGGACAATCTGAAGAAGAAAATAACAGCGAAGAAAGTCAAGAAACAGAAAACCAAGAGATAGAAGAGAGCGATCGCACGCCCCTAGAAATTCTTTTAGAACTCATTAATAGAGAACGAGAAAAAGCCAATATTCCGCCCCTCCAACTCAGTTCTCAACTGGGAGAAGCCGCTCAAAGCCATGCCGAGGATATGGCAGCCAATGATTTTGTGACCCCCGTTAATCCCCGAGGGATCGATACTGCAGAACGAGTGGCGGCGACTGGATATACCAGTACCAGCGTGGCAGAAAATTTAGGCATTAATCATGCTCAACCCCAAGATATTTTGGAAAAATGGCTGGATAGTCCGGGATATCGACTGAGTTTGCTCGATTCCGAATTTACAGAAGCAGGATTGGGTTATGCCAACAATCCCAACTCGAGATTTAAGCATTACTGGTCTCTCGTTTTAGCCATTCCGGGATCGAACGACACGGCTGCGGTTGCGCCCGTGCGAGAAATCGTCCTTCAAGTCGAGGGAGAACTTTCGGAAGAAGACCCGACTTTAGAAGTGGATGGCAGCCGTTACGATCGCTATAGCTTTGAAGGGAAAGCCGGGCAAATGGTTTTAATTACTTTAGAAAGCAATGAGTTCGATACTTATCTATTTTTGTTTAATGGGAAAGACGAACAAATCGCCAATAGCGATGATATTAGCGACGAAAATAGTAACTCTCGAGTTACCATGGTTTTACCGCAAGATGACACTTATACAGTCATTGTCAATAGCTATAGTCCGGAGAGCCGAGGACGCTACAAGGTCAGCGTAGAAACCGAGGAAACAGAAGCACCGCTTTAAAGCAAAAAATCCCGAAAAAAATACTCGAAAGGCACATCAATCCCATTTTGGTTTATTGATAAACCGGTAGGGTAAAGTGAAAACAACTGCCGCGATCGCCCGGACTGTCTACCCAAATTTGACCGTAATGAGCTTGGATGACCTGACGGCATAAAGCCAAACCAATCCCAAATCCTTCTTTGGCTGCATCTCGCTCGAGCCGGAAATGTCCCTCAAAAATGCGATCGCGTTTTTCTTCTGGAATTCCGGGTCCCGTATCGCAAACGCTCACTTGTACTTTTTGGGTCGTCCGATGCAAAATCGAGAAGCCGATCGTCCCGCCTCTGGGGGTATATTTAATCGCATTGTCTAGTAAATTCGCCAAGACCTGAGAAATCAATTCCGGATCGGCATAAACATTGGGTAAATCTTGTGGCAAATCCTTTTTGAGATAAAGTCCCTTCCCCCGCAAGCGACTGTTAAATTGTTTGAGATAATCTTCACAAAAAGCCGATAGATCGAGACTTTTTAACTTTGGGGAAAATTCGCCATTTTTGACTTTTGCCGCTTGTAAAATATCCCCAATCATGCGATTCATCGTACGAAACTGGGTGCGAGCCTGCTTGTAGAGTTGTGCGGTCAAATCGGCCGCTCGTTCGCGATCTTCTTGATTTTGAGCCAGTTCTAAAGTTTCCAAGGCAATAGAAGCTGCCGTTAAAGGACTGCGAAGATCGTGAGCGAGCATGGCAAGGACGCGATCTTTAAATTGGAGTTGTTCGAGTAATTCTTCCTTTTCTTTCTGCAAGCGAAAGATTTCTTCACTCAAGCGAATTTTTTCGGGATAATAGCCGTTACCATTGGTCGATGGTGGATTGGTTTCCGCAGAGGCTCGTTCTGAAATAATTTCTGGCGATTCCAAACGCAGTTCTCCGATTTCTCGCTGCCACTGCTGCCACCATTTTTGCAATTGCGCCACTAAATCGCTACCGGCAAGGATCTGTCTGGGTTGGGGATTGAGCTTGACTAATGAAGGCGTGGCCACTAAACGGAAATATTCTACGAGGTCGGGACGTTTTTTGACCTCAAGGATCTCTAGCACAAAAGGATAATTATCTTTTGCACTTTCCTCCTTTAGTCGTTGCAGGCAATCTTTAATTTCGCGATTGCGTTCCGAGGAACCAGAACGCTTGTCCACAAATAGCAGAAGGTGAAGCGTCTCGGCAGACAAGGGACGAGACTCGATCGCGAGGGGCGAATTGACCTGCGGGTCGATTTGTTTGCCAGTGGGTTCTAGCACGGGATTCAAACACCGATTTGCTCTAATCAAGGTCTACTTGGCGTTTTAACTCAAGGACAAAGACGTTTATTAATATTATCTTAATATCTTTTGTTTCGCTAAGCCATTGTTCGAGGGCGATCGAGGCGGACAAACCCGCGAGAAGTTTTTGCGCGCTAGCACCCCATCCAGCATAGAATCTTTAAATAGTCTAAATTTTTTGCTCGCAGGCAAATTATCCCTTCTGTCGAAACTACTATGGCTCTTGGCTATCTCGCCCTCGTTCTGCACGCGCATCTTCCTTTTGTTCGCCATCCCGAAAGCGATTACGTTTTAGAAGAAGAATGGCTTTTCGAGGCGATCGCGGAAACTTACGTTCCTCTCATCCACGTTTTTGAAGGTTTGAAGCGAGACGGGGTGCACTTTCAGCTCACGATGAGTTTGACGCCGCCCCTTGTATCCATGTTGCGAGATCCGCTCCTCCAAGATCGCTTTGATGCTCATCTCGCCCAATTGCAAGAACTGGCGGAAAAGGAAATCGATCGCCATCAGCATAACGGCCATTTTCGCTATCTAGCAGAATATTATGCCAAAGAATTCCAAGCCGTTCGCAGCACTTGGGAGCGTTACGATCGCGATTTAGTCAAGGCTTTTAAACAATTCCAAGACAGCAACAATCTGGAAATTATCACGTGTGGCGCAACCCACGGTTATTTTCCCTTGATGAAAATGTATCCCCAAGCCGTATGGGCGCAACTGAAGGTGGCGTGCGAACATTACGAGGAGCATTTCGGACGGCCTCCTAAAGGGATTTGGATTCCCGAATGCGGCTACTACAATGGTTTGGAACGCATGTTGGCAGATGTGGGCTTGCGTTATTTCCTCACGGACGGTCACGGGGTGCTCTACGCCCGTCCTCGCCCTCGCTATGGGACTTATGCCCCCATTTTTACGGAAACGGGGGTGGCGGTTTTTGCCCGAGATCAAGAATCCTCCCAGCAAGTTTGGTCTTCTCAGGTCGGTTATCCCGGAGATCCCGAATATCGGGAATTTTATAAGGATTTGGGTTGGGAAGCCGATTACGAATATATCAAGCCCTACATCATGCCCAACGGCCAGCGCAAAAACACGGGGATTAAATATCACAAAATTACCAGTCGCAACTCGAGTTTAGGAGAGAAAGCGCCTTACGATCCCTATTGGGCAAAGGAGAAAGCCGCTGAACACGCGGGGAATTTCATGTTCAACCGGGAGCAGCAAGTGCAGTATTTGTCCCAATTGATGGAGCGATCTCCTTTAATTGTCTCTCCCTATGATGCCGAACTCTTAGGACATTGGTGGTATGAGGGGCCTTGGTTTTTGAATTTCCTCTTCCGCAAAACCCATTACGACCAACAGACTTACGAAACTATTCATCTCGCAGAGTATTTGCAACGAGAACCCACCCAACAAGTGAGTTATCCCGCCCAGTCCAGTTGGGGATTTAAGGGGTTTCACGAATTCTGGCTCAATGAAACCAATGCTTGGATTTATCCGCACTTACACAAAACAACGGAACGGATGATCGAGTTAAGCTGCCTGGAAGCAAGAGATGAATTGCAGAAAAAAGCCTTAAATCAAGCGGCGCGAGAGTTATTATTGGCACAATCTTCTGATTGGGCCTTTATCATGCGAACGGGAACGATGGTCTCTTATGCCACGCGACGGACGAAATCTCACCTCATGCGGTTTAACAAGCTCTATGAGGATATCAAGCAAAATAAAATTGATTCGGGATGGTTGGAAAAAGTGGAAATTCTCGACAATATTTTCCCCAATATCAATTATCGCGTTTATCGTCCTTTGGGTTAAAATTTTAAGCTCGATGAAGGTTGAATCCGCCCGTTGATATCCCTTCAATCGGTTAGGTGGAATCGCGATTTTCTCTTCCTCAATGTTATATCGGCGGAGCGGGAATCTCTAGACTATTATTGAGACTCTGCGTTGACGAGCGGTTGCTTAAAGTAATGGAAGTATCGCTCGCTCGTCCTTGTCTTGTTAAAGTAGGGAAAGGTCAAAATAAAATATTACCTCCGATGATTGAGGTTCGCATCGCGTGCGCGCGGCGATCGCACGCGATGCGATCGGTTGAAAAAAATGATAATGATTGATACTATCTTCCCCAATACCTATCGCTTTGATTAACCTCTCGATTCAAGTATGACCTTGCGATTAGACTTGCCCGCACCCAACTCAACTCGGACGAAGCTCGCGATCGCGATCGCCTTAGCTGCTTCGGTATTATTGGGATTAATGCCCATTTTAATTCGAATTGCCGAAGATTACATGAGTCCTAATGCCGTCACCTTTAACCGCTTTTGGGTCATTTCAGTAATTATTGGAGCATGGCAAGTCACATCGCGGTTAACCCCACAAAATAAACAGTTTTCAGAAAGCTCGTCCTATCCCGATACCAAAATCGAGACGAATACTCAAAAATTAATCGTACCGTTAATGATATTAGCGATCGCCTTTGTCGGGACTCAACTTTTATGGGCTTGGTCTCTCTCGCAAACTGCCGTTGCTAACTCGGAAATCCTCCATTCCTTGGCTCCTGGCTTTACAGTTTTGGCAGGCTGGCTATTATTTAAGCAAACCTTTGGCAGTCGCTTTTTAGTCGGTATTGCGATCGCAACTATGGGAGCGATCGCGATCGGAATTAGCGATTTTTCGAGTAGTATTAGCTTGGGAGGTGATGGACTGGCATTACTTTCGGCCGTCTTTTGGGCGGCCTATTTTATGTCAGTAGAAAAACTTCGCAGCCAGTTCGGGGCAATGGCTATTTTACTATGGGCATCGGGAACTTGTGCGCTCCTATGTTTTCCTGTTGTACTCGTTGTTGAGGATGGAATCTTACCTCAGCTTCGCGAAGGTTGGATCGTTTTAACCATACTCGCCTTCAACACGATTGCCTGCCACGGCTCTATTGCCTATACTCTTAAATGGTTGTCTTCAGGATTGGTTGCAACAATTCTTCTCCTCAGCCCAATTTTAACAGCAATAATGGGTTGGTTGTTATTTTCAGAAACTCTTAGTCTTCTCAACATCTTAGGATTTACAATCGTTTTGGTTGGGGTTTACTTTGTGATTTCTGAGAGTTAATTTATAAACTAAAGATTAAGAAATAAATTTGGATTTGAATGAACATCTATTACAATCAATAAACGCTGTAGTGTTAACATTGACTCAGTTCTTAATAATTATTAAATGAAATTAACTCTATCATGGAAGTCGAACAAACAAAGATAATGAAGTATCGTAAAATTTACGAACGTACCTTACAACGGGAGCAGGTCAAACCTGCTGAACAAAAGAACTACTTGCCAAAAAAACGAAAAAGAGGTAGAGGTAGGAAAATCTAAATTAGCTCTAACCGAGATGACACCAGAAAAACAACAAAAACTTGAGGAACATCTGAGGGCGATT
>JAGHZQ010000060.1 GCA_017746715.1 Cyanobacteria bacterium SBLK | reverse complement strand
TTGCATGCAACGCCCCTACAGGATTACAGGCGATTGCGTGAATACAGTCTGTAGTAACTGGATTTGGTATAATATCTAAATCCTTGTTTTTGAGCTTTGGTTTTGAAACAATCATCAAAACGTTTGCACCATCTTTCAAAACATGGAGGCATTGCGGATGGGGTTGTTTCTCTCATTAGTTTCTCGTCAACGTAAAACTCTCTCCTTTCAAGAATTATACTCCGATCTCTCTCTTTTTATTGTTTAAGTACCGCTAACTAGATTTCACTGTACTTCATCACTTTGAGAAACGCTATAAATTACCTCTAACGTTCTTGATTTTCCTCTTGGTGGGTTTCTTCTCGAAGTGCGGGGAGTTGTTCGCTGCTTCCGAGTAAAGTATTTTCCGTTCTTTTAATGACATCTTTGGCCAAACGTTCGCTAAAACCAACGACGAAAGCCAGAGAGCAAAACAATAGTTCATCGCTTTTATGTTGCTCGGGTGCGGCATCGATCCGGACGGTTAAAATTCCCGATTTTAAAACGCCACATAGTAAAAGTCCAAATATTGCCCCGATTAAAGGTTTGAGGGCACCTGTCAGCAGTAAAATTAAGGGATTTGAATATTCTTTTTCTTCAAAGTCATTCATTCTGATAAACAGACTGATAATACTGCCAAAAGCCCCAGAACAAGCAACTAAGAGTAAGAAAAAAAGTAAATCGTAGTCCTGTTGACTTTCTTCGAGTTGGCTTAATTTTCGCTTGTCAATTTCTTCTTGGAGAAGTTTTTTCTCATTCGGACTTAGCCCTTCGAGATCGAGGGGGGAGTTATTTAATGTTTTTTGGATTTCCGACTGAATTTGATTTTTGACCTTCGGCCCGACAATACTGCTCTCTTGACTGGCAACCTCAGGATCGTCTCGGTATTGACCGATCAACAATGTTTGTCGGGTTGCTTCGATTTGCACTTTTAACTGATTTTGACCGACAGAGAGATAATATAATGCGATCGCAAATAAAGCCAAAAAAATAGGTGTCGAAATCAACAATCCCATGACCACTTTTAGGGGATCGGATTTTGAATTGCAAAAATCGCTCCATCTATTGAGAAAAAAACTAAAAAACCAGCCACGATCGTAAAAATTGAGCATTTTTTGGATATTAATTCTAATCTCTTGTGCCAAGTAAATGCTGGGATGTCCGTGAGTTAACAAGTCTATTGCCTTTTCGGTATGTTGCAGTAAAATCTCTAATTCGTCTTGTCTGATTTTGTTTTTTCTTGCTCTTTGACTCGGGCGATCGCTACTTTCTTCTTCGTTCTCGATTTTAATCAAAAGTTTTCTGATTTTAGGCAGCAAAATATATAAAGTTGCCACTTCTTCTTGTAATTTTAATCGATCTAAGAGAGGGGATAGCGTCGCTCTCTCTTCTGGTTTTGCTTGTTTTAAGACTTGAGAATTTTCCTCATTAATTTTCTTGAGGTTATTAATGATTTTATTGTAGCGATCGCTTTGGCTGCCCTGAGATTCTGTCATTGTCGCGATAATTCCTTCATTTTATATCTTTAGATTGTATAAAGAAAAAATGCGATCGTCAAGTAAATTCCTCTTAGCTGTCAAGGTGATTTTTGATTTAAATATTCTAAAAATTCCCCAATATTTTTGGCCGATTGCATATTTTTCACTTCTTCTCGTATATGATTCTCGATTTCATCGATTGTTTTTTCATCATAAATTACTAGCATTCTTTTAGGAATATTAAGTTTCATATCCATAAATACGCGATTATAAAGACAAATAATTGCTTGAAAACCAGTATTTTTTCGACCTATAAAATAAGTTATTTCTGAAGTTTGATGATATTGAAATCCCTTATTTTTGGGAACAAAAAATCTCAATTTTTCTTTGTGTTCTGCATTTAATTCTTGGGATTTATCTATGATTTTCCAAAATTCTTTTACATTTCGCAACCATTCATCTCTCCAAGACTCATCGGGATGACTAAAAATAGGATAGTAGTAATAGGCTTTTTTAAAACTGTCATCTTGATATCGTTGAATATGCAACTTAATTCTCTCCTCGCGACTTTTTGAAGAATGTTGTAACGGATCGTTAAAAGCGATATATTCTCCTGTAAATTCTTTGAAAATATCAGTGGTATCCATATCTGTAATCAAACCCGCTTTTTCTTTTATCAAACCTTGTTCTATTCTTTCATCAATCTTTTTTGTTTTTGCATTAATGGAGTTGAATTTTGATTCTATGTTACTATTGATTTCTTTGATTTTATTATCAAAATCTTCATAAGAAGATTGTATTTTATCAACAACATTTTCTGTTCTTTGAGTAAGCCCCTGTGTTGTTTGAACGAGATCTTTTGTGTTTTGGTCAATATCATCTGTTCTTTGAGCAATATCATCTGTTCTTTGAGTAATATCATCTGTAATACTTTTATTTTTTTCGATATAATTATTCACTGAATCTTGTTGTCTGAGTTGAACAAATACAATGCTACAAATAGTAATCAAGATTATTCCCAGTTCGTGATTTTCCATCCAAGACCAAATTAAAAAGCCATGCAATACGGCCAGAATAGTCAAAAATCCAATTAAGAAAAATAGAACTATTGAACTTGTGATATTAAGACTTGAATTTCCAGACGTTGGAATTTTGGGTTTAGGACTTGCACTCATATTAATCTCTCGTTTGTATTAAAAACTTTCTTTAGAGAAGCTAAAAACCTCGTACTGCGATCGCAAATTTCAGTCCCGAGTGTAATGCCTCAATTGTGATTATCGTGCCATTGTGCGAGCGATCGCAACCCTTTATCTGTTCCACATCCACGCAATATAGGGATTCTTGCCCTTTTCTTACCATCCTCTTGACAACTCCGTAAATAATTGTTACATTTATTTACATAAGGTTTTACAAAACTATACAATTATCGCTTGGGGGGTCGCCATGACTATTTTGTTAGCAGTTTTAACGATCGGTTGGGTTGCAGCAGCAGCTTTAGGAACGCAGGCATATTTCCGAGGCGAACAAAGCAAACCCATTCACGAACGGAATTGGAATTCTCAGGGGTTTGAAGTCGCTGCCAAAACCGTAACGGGTCGCGAAACCGATTATAGCGATCGCATTCCCGCTTATGGTTTGGATGCCTACAGCAGCAACGCGATCGCCAATTCCTAATCGTTCTCGATCGTTAATTTCTTTCTATCTCGAATGATTTTGAGGGTGCATAATTGCACCCTTTTTTCTTAAGCAATCACTTTCAGAGTTTGTAGAGTGGGATCGCTACAACCCTCAATCTCGATCGTCGTTCCCACAGTACGAAGTTGTTGCAAGCGATCGAGAATCGTAGGAGAAATAATTTCCCCCGGCATTAACAAGGGAATACCGGGAGGATAAGGGCAAATTAACTCGGCACTGATGCGATCGCTCGCACTCTTGAAAGCAATGGTTTCCGTCTGCACAAAATAAGCCTCTCGGGGGGAGATGGGGGAGATGGGGGGAATGGGAGGAATGGGGGAGATGGGGGGAATGGGGGGAATGGGAGGAATGGGGGAGATGGGGGGAATGGGGGGAAGACGATGATTTTGTTCTAGGATTTTACAGGCTTTGACGAGGCGATCGCAATCTGCTTGCGTATTGCCAAAGGTGAGAACAAAAGTTAAATATTGAAGTTCCGGGAGTTCCGCCGTTACGCCCAATTCATTGTATAAAATTTCATCGGCAGCAAAACCCGTTAATCCTAACTGAGTGGCATCGATTGCGATACGAGTGCGATCGATTTTCTCATAGGTAGGTTCAAAAACCCGGAGGTCGCGAATGCCAGCAAGGCGATCGCGAATCTCTTCAGCACGATTTAAGGTCTTTTCCCATAATTCTTCTCCTTGCATTGCCATCTGATGCCGGGCAGCATCTAAAGAAGCGAGTAGAATATGATTGGGACTGGTAGACTGAACCAGACGTAAAGCATTAGTAATGCGATCTGGCGAGACGCGATCGCCTTGTAAATGTAACATGGAAGCCTGAGTCATCGCCCCGAGGGTTTTATGGGTAGATTGCACGGCAATATCTGCCCCTAAAGATAGGGCTGAGGGGGGTAAACGAGGATGAAAAGTAAAATGCGCCCCGTGTGCTTCATCGACCAACAACGGGATATCGTATTGATGGGCAAGAGATGCGATCGCCCCTAAATCTCCGCAAATGCCGTGATAGGTCGGATACACCACCATAACGGCTTTTACATCGGGATGGGCTTCCAAGGCAGCTTTAATAGTATTGGGGGTAATGCTGGTGGGAAGATTGCGATCGCATTCGGGAGTCATAAAAATCGGTATTGCACCCGAGAGAATCAGTCCCGATATCGCCGATCGATGCACGTTGCGAGGCAGGATAATTTTATCTCCTTGTCCGCAAGTGGCTAAAATTGCAGTTTCTATGCCCGAGGTGGATCCATTGGCCAAAAACCAAGTTTGTTTTGCCCTAAATGCTTCTGCTGCCAACTCTTGGGCTTCTTGCAGGACCCCTCGGGGGGGAAAGAGGTTGCCAAACTCCGGCAATTCTGGCAGATCGGCTTGAAAGACTTCCTTTCCCAACCAACTTTTTAATCGAGTAGAAATTCCTTGCCCTCGTTTGTGTCCGGGGAGGTAAAAAACAGAAAGCGATCGCCGAGAAACGGCTTTCATTGCATCGATTAGAGGTGTTTTCGTTTGGTCGAGAGACATTATTTAAAGTTATTTTTGATGCGAATTTTACAGCAGAACTTCAGACACAATGCAATCTAACTGCAACAATCCAGAAAAATATGATATATCAATATTGGTTTTTCTGTCATTGATTCATAGAAAGAATTTCAGCGATAATATCATCAGAATCTAGTAATGCTTGTGTTTCCGTCCAGTCAATGAGACGTGCTGTTATTTTTCGATCTATCATATCCTGATTAATTTCTGCAAATCTCTCAGAATTTTCTAATTCTTCTAATTGAAGATAAAATTGAGATAGTTTATCGATTTGCTCGATTTTTAAATCAGGAACAGAAATTTTTTTTACTGTTTTCAGATAAACTCTATTTCGACTAACTCCCCAAGCAGGACTATTAAAAAATAGATATTATTTGATAATGCTTGAATTCAAAAATATGGTGAGCGATCGCAAATATTGAGCGTCATCAGAGTTGCCTGAAATTCCTACATGAGGATTGGGACGAGGGCAATCTGTGGCAAGATAATTGGGAGAATCCTTGTAGTTGAGGATTTCGAGCAATTCATCGACTTGCATGAGAGCTCCTCCTTTACTTAACATCAATCATGCTTAAATTATGCTTTCAAAGAACCAGTGTACTATTTGTATTGATAGTCTAATAAGCGATTGTAACAAAGATTTGCATTAATACCGAACTAAATTTAGGAAATGCCAACAATTGCACCTTAAAAGGATGGCTACAATCGAACACTCCTAAATTTTAAAGAAACACAACAATTGCGCGATCGCGTTCCCCCGAGGAGTATCGTGAAAAAATAGTCAATGTAGCCAACAATACCAATGCCCGAAGCAACGATAGAATCAATCCTACAAGAAAATCGCACCTTTCCCCCGCCTGCGGATTTTGCCGCCAATGCAACCATCGGCAGCATGGAAAAATATAAAGAACTTTATGATAAAGCGGCATCCGATCCCGAAGGTTTTTGGGGAGAACTAGCAGAGCAAGAACTGCACTGGTTTGAGAAGTGGGATAAAGTCCTCGACTGGCAACCTCCCTTTGCGAAATGGTTTGTCGGCGGTAAATTAAACCTGTCCTATAACTGTTTGGATCGGCATCTGACCACGTGGCGCAAAAACAAAGCCGCCCTCATTTGGGAGGGGGAACCCGGCGATAGTTGCACCCTCACCTATGCCCAATTGCATCGAGAAGTCTGCAAAATGGCTAATGTCTTCAAACAGTTGGGGGTGAAAAAAGGCGATCGCGTGGGAATTTACATGCCCATGATTCCCGAAGCGGCGATCGCTATGTTAGCCTGTACTCGCATTGGTGCGCCCCATAGCGTGGTTTTTGGCGGCTTTAGTGCCGAAGCCTTAAAAACCCGCCTGTTGGATGCAGAAGCCAAGTTAGTCGTGACCGCCGATGGGGGTTTTCGCAAGGATAAGATCGTTCCTTTAAAACCCGCCGTCGATGAAGCCCTCGCCAATAATGCCGTTCCCAGTGTCGAAAATGTCCTCGTAGTACAGCGTACCAAGGAAGCGATCCATATGGAAGCCGGACGCGACCATTGGTGGCACGATCTGGCAAAAGGCGCATCGGCAAACTGTCCGGCGGAACCCATGGATAGCGAAGATATGCTCTTCATTCTCTATACAAGCGGGACGACAGGCAAGCCGAAGGGAGTCGTCCATACCACGGGAGGATACAATCTCTATACCCACATGACGACAAAATGGACATTCGATCTCAAGGATACGGATGTCTATTGGTGTACGGCGGATGTGGGATGGATTACGGGACACAGTTACATTGTGTACGGTCCCCTTTCCAACGGTGCCACCAGTTTAATGTACGAAGGCGCGCCTCGTCCCTCTAATCCCGGTTGCCTTTGGGATGTGGTGGAAAAGTACGGAGTAACTATCTTTTACACGGCACCGACGGCGATCCGGGCATTTATTAAGATGGGGGAAGATTTGCCCAATGCGCGGGATCTCTCTTCTCTCCGCATTCTCGGCACCGTTGGAGAACCCATCAACCCCGAAGCGTGGATGTGGTATCACCGAGTGATTGGTGGGGAAAAATGCCCGATTGTGGATACCTGGTGGCAAACGGAAACCGGGGGCTTTATGCTCACTCCCCTTCCCGGTGCAACTCCTGCCAAACCGGGATCCGCGACCTATCCTTTCCCCGGTATCGTCGCCGAGATCGTCGATCTCGATGGCAACCCCGTAGGAGACAATGAGGGGGGTTATTTGGTTGTCAAACAGCCCTGGCCGAGTATGATTCGCACGGTCTACGGGAATGAGGCGCGTTTTCGCCGCACCTATTGGGAACATATTAAACCCAAGGACGGGCAGCATTTCTATTTTGCCGGGGATGGGGCGAGAAAAGACCCCGATGGCTATTTCTGGGTCATGGGTCGCGTGGATGACGTGATGAATGTTTCCGGACACCGTTTGGGGACGATGGAAGTGGAGTCCGCCTTGGTTTCCCATCCCTCGGTTGCGGAGGCGGCCGTCGTGGGACGACCCAATGAGTTGAAAGGGGAAGAAGTGTTTGCTTTTGTCACTTTAGAGGGAGGTTATGAGAGTAACGATGCCCTTAAAAAAGAGTTAATGCAGCACGTCGTCCAAGAAATTGGCGCGATCGCCCGTCCGGGAGAGATTCGCTTTACCGATGTCTTGCCGAAGACGCGATCGGGTAAAATCATGCGTCGTTTATTGCGGAATTTGGCGGCAGGTCAAGAGGTGGCGGGAGATACGTCCACTTTAGAAGATCGCAGCGTTTTAGATAAGTTGCGCGGCGGCTAATTCAATTCAAAGGTAAAATCAACCAATGGGCGGGCAAATTTGTCCGCTTTATTGTTTTCTTCGGTTTTTAAAAACTTGCTCGATGCGATCGCAAAAATTGGCACGTGGATATCAATTCTATTCCTATTTTACCGAGCAGTTGGAGCAATATCCAACCCGATATCGTGTATATTACCAGCAAAGGACGTTGGGTATCTTTTGGAAAAACTCAAATTGAATTGGGACAAAAGTATGATGCCCAAAACAAGCATTTGAAAGCGATTGAGAAAGGAGAAGTTTCGCCAAAGGGAAATATGGGCTTAGTGCCATCGGAAAAAGAAGGATATAATGTAAAGTCAAAGGTCTTAGGGAAAGGCGGTGATTCTCGCTTTCACGGCCAATACCTCGAAAAAATTGTTCAAGTGGAAGAAGAAGGCATTATACAAGAAAAATATTACATCCTTCTTCATTTTCCGGGCATCAGAACTAAACACTAATGGAGAGGAAATCATGGAATCTAATTTTCAGAAGAAATTGCTTGATTTAGAAAAAATTGCCCCAGATTCTCTAAAGGTGTTTGCCCGAGAACATTTAGAATGCTGCCATTATAAAATTTCTGGGTATTGGGATGAAGAAGACAATTTTTATGATGAGATTATCTTTCCTACTAATTTATCTTTAGATTTGGCAAAATATTCAGTTTCTAAAAATTTATTAGATCGAACTAATGATTATGAAATCGCCTTAGAATTTTTGCTCAAAACTGAATCGAATGATCAAAATGTATTAATGGAAGAATCCGAGATCGCTACGCTGACTTTGATTTTTGATTCCAGTTTTCGCTATATCGATGAAAAATGGGCGATCGATGTTCATTCTCCTGCGATCGATGTTAGGTTTGAGGAAAGAAAAGTAAAATGAGCTTATCGAGTTAAAAGCTAGAAGACTTAATAAATCCGAGATTTTTGATTACCAAGTTCCACCACCCAAAAAAGCTGGGACAGGGTTAATTTCTGAATTTAGAAAAGTTAGATTTGAATCATGTTTGCAATAAGCTCCGCAAAATGTAGTAGCAAGAGTAATACCTACCGGAGTTAAATCTATCTTTCCTAACCCTTCTTTTCTCCATATATTGATTAAATTATTGGCAAAACTAGAGTTTTCTATAAACTCTTTTTCTCGGTTACTATTAGGATTTTGAAATAATGAATAAAATCCACCTATGATATCATAGTAACTGAAACGATTTGTAATTCGATCAAAATCTGCACAACCACAAGTTTCAATATGTCGAAATACTGTTGTTGTTCTGTTACAATTTAAAAAAGATTTTATGTATGTTTCTGAATAATTATTAAATTCTTCCCAAGATGAAATGGAAATTTCATGCAAATACTCATACATAAAAAATCGCAGTGTAATGACTTTCAGTTCATTAATTGTCAACCATTCAGCTTTTTCAATTGCTTGATTGCAGAGAATTTTTTGTAGATCGTCTTATCAAAACTGGCTCGTTCGTCGTCTGTTTGTCTTGAATTATAACGCTCACCTCCCTCATTTGCTGCTTCAATATGGCAAATTTCTCCTAACACTGCTCCATTGTCATCGATCATTTTTTCTTGACAATCAGGAAAAGCACATTGATTTCCCGATAAAGCAAATAATCTTTTAATTGTCTGAGTTGAAGGTGATTTTCTAGACATTTATTTTTTCTTGTAACACTTCTAAAGTTGTGCGATCGCAAATGACTTTCCCCAATTTTTCGCTAAAATAACTAACTGTATAATTTGGTGATAGTTCTTGTTGAATTTGCTGCCATAAATTTAGTCCTTCCTCCTCAAAATCTCGTGCATCTTCTTCATTTTGAAAACCGGGAGAATTAGCAGGATCGTCCCAATCTAAAGTCTCATCATAACGATTTGCCCATTGGTGTAAACGCTGAATGGTTTCTGCGGCTAAAGGTAACATTTCCGGTGCAATATCTCCAACAATATCCGATTCATCCCACCAGAGGGGATCGCAACCATAATCTGCCATTAATTTAATTTTCTTAACCATACAAACCTCCTATTTTTGCAATTAACTAATTGGGTTGAGTGCGAGGATTTGCGCCAACAATATAACCATTGCTTGCTACCGTTATCGAAATATACTTGGTTTCATCATTAAAGCTAAATTCATAAATAGGTCTTGGATGGCGATGCTTTTTACCTTGATAGCCAATAATTGCGCCCTGAGTGAGAGCAGTCATAATAGCATCGGGAATTTCCTCCACATTAATCCCAATATTAGCAAATTGTTCTGCCTTCTCTAAAATATGCTGCAAACCTCGACTGCGATCGCCAATTTCCAAAAAAACGATTTTTCCATCAGCTTGTTTGGCAATGCAAACGATCGCCTCTGGATCGTGTTTGACTCCTAATTCTTGAAGTTCGGCAATTAAAGGGTTGAGTTCTGAATCTGAATTAATCATAAACAGCAGAGAGAGCGATCGGATAATATCAAATTCATATAATATTAAGCGATCGCTCTTCTTTATCCCGAAACAGAGATTTCTCTAACAAGCTGTTGGAAATTTAGTTCAATACTGCTCATCTCTAAATCACAGCATCTCTCTCACATCCGTGACTTTGCCATTCACCGCCGCCGCCACCACCATCGCCGGACTCATCAACAACGTGCGCCCCGTCGAAGACCCCTGACGGCCTTTAAAATTGCGATTGGAAGACGAAGCACTGATTTGATCCCCCTGTAACTTATCCGGGTTCATGGCCAAACACATGGAACAACCCGCCTCGCGCCACTCAAACCCCGCCTCGAGGAAGATTTGATGCAATCCTTCCGCCTCTGCTGCCTGCTTCACCCGTTCCGATCCCGGCACAACAAAGGCTTTTACCCCATTAGCCACCCGCTGACCCTTAGCAAACTTCGCCGCCTCCCGTAAATCGCTAATGCGACCGTTAGTACAACTGCCGATAAAACAAACATCCACTTTCGTCCCTTGAATGGCAACCCCCGGATCCAGCTTCATGTACTTATACGCCTCTACCGCCACATCGCGATCGCCCTCGGCCAAACTCTCGGCAGTGGGAATCGTCTCATCCACCCCGATCCCCTGACCCGGCGTAATTCCCCAAGTCACCGTTGGGGGGATATCTTCTGCTGCAAAGGTGACGATATCGTCGTACTCCGCATCGCGATCGCTTTTAATCGAATCCCACCAACTTACGGCTTTTTCCCATTCTTCCCCTTTCGGGGCAAAATCTCGCCCTTGCAAGTATTCGTAAGTCGTTTCGTCGGGGTTGACATAACCGCATCGCGCCCCCCCTTCAATGGACATATTACACACCGTCATCCGTTCTTCCATCGACATCTTCTCGAAAGTCGTCCCGGCGAACTCGTAAGCATACCCTACGCCTCCTTTCACCCCCAAAGTACGAATGATATGCAAAATGACATCTTTGGCATAAACCCCCGGTTTTAAGTCCCCATTCACTTCAATTTTGCGAACCTTTAACTTAGACAGGGCAAGGGTTTGCGAGGCGAGAACGTCCCGTACCTGCGAAGTCCCGATGCCAAAAGCGATCGCCCCGAATGCCCCGTGAGTGGAAGTATGGGAATCCCCGCAAGCCACCGTCATTCCGGGTTGCGTCAACCCCTGTTCCGGTGCGATGATATGCACGATCCCTTGATTGCCCGAACCGATGTTGTAGAAGCGAATGCCGTATTCTTCGCTGCTCTTTTCCAATGCCTGCATCATCTCTTCTGCCAACACATCAACAAAAGGACGCGCTTGGTTTTCCGTCGGGACGATGTGATCGACGGTAGCGACCGTACGTTGGGGAAATAAAACCTTTAATTTCCGTTCTCGCAGCATAGCAAAGGCTTGAGGGCTGGTCACTTCGTGAATTAAATGCAGCCCGATGAATAGTTGCGTTTGTCCCGAGGGCAACATTCCCACGGTATGTAAATCCCAAACCTTGTCAAATAATGTACCTTTGCTCATGCTGCGATTGTAAAACTCTTCCAATCGCTAGATTATAGCGTTTTTTTAGACTTTGCAGGACGAATAAACCAAGCTGACAAAGACGAAATAGAAGCGATCGTCGCCTCGATCGTCACGCCAATTTTTCCCGCCCTGAGTCGTCCGTTTGCTTGATTGATTAGGCTTTCTGTACTCATAAATTCCTTGACCGATTCTTGACCGAATTTCTGGTGAAACCATGTGAAATTGAGTGAAACCGTGTGAAATTCACAGAACTTAACAAATCCCGCACCCCTTGAAAATAAAGGGATACGGGATTTAGTTAAGCATTAGAAAATCAGGCGGCAGTCGGAATCGAACCGACGATAAGGATTTTGCAGACCCCTGCCTTACCACTTGGCTATGCCGCCATAAACTTCCGACTTACTAGGATAACACAAATCGGAAGATTGGGAATAAATCGCCTAAAAATTAACGCCAAACTTGAGCGCCGCACTGGGGTTATTTTCGAGAGGACGCGTATCGATCTGCACGTCTAGGGGTTCGGAGGCAGCAAAGTCATAATTTGCCAATTTGTCATCGGCTGTAAAATCGTTATTGACTTTCCATTCATCGCTAGGAATGATGGTGACAATGTAATCCCGTTCTCCAAAACAGCGCATATTATTGCCACTCGTGTCGGGAAGACAAGCGAGATCGCCTAAATTTTCAGCTTGATAAGCCACTAACCCGGCTCGAGAATACACATTAGCCGGGGAAGAAGCCATTCCTCCTTCATGAGAAGTTGCTTCGGAAGCGCCGTATCCCACACCCCCAAAAATTAATTGATTGGTGGGTTGAAGGGGTTGGTAAAAATTAGACGTGCGAACTTCGGTCTGTGCCAAAGCACTCGCGCCAATTAAGGCAGCGCCACTGGAAAAGGCAACAATCAAAGCGAGAGATTTCATAAATTTCGTTCTCCTTTTCTCCTTGAGGAAACAGCCTTGTAGAAACAATGCGTTCTCTTCATGTTAAAGAAACAATGACAAGGAGAGATACCTCTCTTTATAAAATTTGGTTTAAGGTCGGAATCTTCCTTTTTTTGTTTGCAAAACTTAATTTTTTGTTACTTCCGGTCATTATTCTCCGGTCTCAAGTCATACCAACGGATGTAAAGCGATCGCATCATGTAAAATTAAGTTAAGTTGGGGGCAAATTGAGATAGTCTAGATCGAGTGACTGAATTTTTTATCATCGTTTTATGACCGCCACGATTTCAAGTCCTTCCCGTCCCATTCGCATTGCCACCCGTAAAAGTCAGTTGGCATTGGTACAGACCCATTGGGTACGCGATCGCCTTAAAGAGGCCTTTCCCGATCGCAGTTTTGAAGTACAGGAAATGAGTACCCAAGGGGACAAAATTTTAGATGTCGCCCTGTCTAAAATTGGCGATAAGGGATTGTTTACGAAAGAGTTGGAAGTGGGGATGTTGGAAGGACGGGCGGATTTTGCCGTGCATTCCCTCAAGGATTTACCGACTCGCTTGCCGGAAGGGTTAATGTTAGGATGCGTGACGGAACGAGAAAATCCTGCCGATGCGTTGGTGATCCGGGAAGAAAACAAGGATAAAACATTGGAGACGTTGCCAGAAGGGGCAATTATCGGCACGTCTTCTTTGCGTCGTTTAGCGCAATTGCGGCATTATTTCCCCCATTTGACCTTTAAGGATATTCGCGGCAATCTCAACACTCGCTTGGCGAAATTGGATGCGGAGGAAAAGGAATACGATGGGATTATTTTAGCAGTGGCGGGGATGGAACGCTTGGGCTGGCGCGATCGCATTCATCAGGTCATTCCGGCGGAAATTTCCCTACATGCGGTGGGACAAGGGGCGTTAGGCATTGAATGCCGCGACGGAGATGAGGAAATTTTAAATTTATTGCAGGCACTTTCCCATCAAGATACCACTTATCGCGCCCTTGCGGAGCGTTCTTTTTTGCGAGAGCTAGAGGGAGGCTGTCAAGTTCCGATTGGCGTTAATACAGTGGTTGAGGGGGACAATTTGACGTTAACGGGGATGGTTGCGGCGTTAGATGGCAAGCGGTTGATTAAAGATACGGTTAGCGGCAATGTTAATGATGCGGAAAAAATGGGGATCGATCTCGCCAATCTTCTCAAAGGGAAGGGTGCAAAAGAAATTCTCGATGAGATTTTCGCGGAAATTCAACGCTAAAACGTGCAAATATTATCTTGCTTTGGCGATCGCAAACCCTGAAAAGGAAATGCGATCGTTTTTATAAATAGGAAGATTTTAAACAAAAATTCAAGTCATTTATTTTTAAGGTATAGCGATCGCATTAATCTTCTGAGTCGGAAAAAAGTTCTTCTAAATCTCGATATCCGCTAACAACACGAACAATTTCGACTCCCTGTTCGACAATTCGATAGAGAATGATATAATTTTCTACAGGTACGCCTCGTAAAGACTCTTCGAGATCGGAATAGCTTCGTCCCATATTCGGAAACTGGATAAGATATTTGCATTTCCGTTCAAAGGCGATAACAAAGCGATCGCCAGCGTCTAAATTCCGAGAGGCAAAATAATCGGCAATTTCATTTAAATCTTTGCTGGCTGCTGGAGAAATAATACAGATTTTCATTATTAATTATTGCGATCGCTTTCTTCTCGATATCCTTGCAGTTTATCTTTTAATTGTTGAATGACAATCTGAGAATCAATTCCCTCTCCTCGATCGAGTTGTTCTAAACCGATTTTAACTTTAGCTCGAGTTTGTTCGAGCCATTGTTCGTAGTTGCGATCGCGTTCGTCTAGTAATCGTAAGGCTTCTGCGATCGCATCATCAACAGTTTTATATTTTCCCGCTTTGACTTTCTCATTCAGCAGTTTTTCTTGTTCGGATGTGAGAGTAATAGTCATGATAGTGACTTTAGGAAATGGCAGTTTTATCGTGTATTGTAACTTGAATTTTGGGGAGAGGCGATCGCTGGTGTAATATTGATGGCAGGATTAAGGTTGCTTGGCAATGGAATCAGAGGGAAAACTTCAACCCCCTTCTAAGTATCTGAATCAACGAGGATGGTTAACCAATGGAGTCTATACAGTCAATCCTTTGGATATGAAAAGACATAAAACCGGATCGCTGCGATCGGGGAAATGTCAATTTTTATTTTATGTCGATGCTGAATCTGCGGTTTTAGATGCTGCTGCTTATGCCGATCGCTATGGATTATGGAACGCTCAAAATAAGGCCAAGGTATGTGTGGTCAATGGTTTTGTGGGAGTGCTGGCAACTGGAGAATTAACCCGCTATATTAATGTATATCGGACGGATACGGGATTTGTTCATGGATGTCCTGGAGTTCCACCATGAAAACACAAAATTTAACGTCTTATTTTCTGGAAGCACGCTCTTTTTTACCGCAATGGTCTTTACAGAACACCGATCTTTTAGCCGCAATTGTAAAATTTGTTCCCAATTCTCGAATTGATTGGGAATGGGAAACGGGAGAATTTTGGGCATCGGTTTTTATTGAGGAAAAATGGATCGGTACGATTCGATCGGATATTGCGATCGCATTTTTTCTAGAGGAATATTCTCCTTTTATGGTTGAGTTGATGGCTGAATATGGCGTTAAGTTAATAGTAGTGAAAGATTTTGAAACGAAGGAATTTAAACTCGATCGGGAGAAGTGCGATCGCTTGTTTGTTGAGTTTCGCAATGGTGAGGCTGTAGATTTAGAACGGTTGTCGATCGCAGATTTATGGTGGGCGACAATTTAAGGACGTGCGATACTCCCTACACGATCGCGGTTATAATACAAGCAAGATTTAAACCGGAACAATGGTTAAAACAATTACAGCCGTATTTGATGGTAAAGTATTTCATCCCACCGATGCGATCTCACTTCCTCCCAATACTTCGGTTGAGATTACAATTAAAACCGTTGAAAATGGCGATCGCGAACCCGTTTCTTTTTTGGAAGTTGCGCGATCGTTTGAGTTAGAAGGTCCTACAGATTGATCGGAAAATCTGGATAAGTATTTGTATGGTAATGCAATAGAAGATGCAAGCTAAAGTATTTTTAGATACAGCGTATGCGATCGCTTTGATAATTAAAAGCGATACATTTCATAAACGTGCTATCCGTTTAGCAGATATTCTCACACGACAGAAAACACACTGGGTTACAAATCTCAAATTGGAAGATTTTATACTCAATCTATATTTAATGTTACAATAATTCTATTGCTATACTGTTAAATGTGTACTCACTGAGAAAGTACGGTTTCTCAACCACTCGGCAAACTTCTTATTTCTTTTTGTGAATCAAACTTTAGAGCCATGACCGAAAATCGTCAGATCGAATGCCCTGAATGTGGTGCTGAATTTGAAGTTGAAAGCGTTTTGCGGGAAACAATCGAAAAAGACCTGCGCCAAAAACTCACTATTGAAATTCGAGATCGGATCGAGGATGATATTGAGCAACGAATGGAAGCTGAATTAGCTCAAAAACTTGCTTTAGAAAAAGAACAGATAAACGCAGTAGTAGAAAAGGAAAAGAAAAAATTAAAAAAATTAGAAACAAAACTAAAGGCAGAGCTTGAAATACAAAAAGAACAAATTGGATCGGAAATTGAGGAGGAGCGTAGTAAAGTTAAACTTTTAGAAGAAAAGATCGTTAAACAGAGAGAGGAACAAGCAGAGCTATTAAAAATAAAACTCGAACGTGACGATCTGAGAGCTGAGATGGAAGAACGAATTGTTTTAGCTCAGCAAGAAGCAATTCAAGATACAAAAAATAAGCTCAAGCAACAAATAGAAGAAAAGTTTAG
>JAGHZQ010000059.1 GCA_017746715.1 Cyanobacteria bacterium SBLK | reverse complement strand
GAACTGCGCCTCGGCTACCCGATCCGCTCGCCTGATCGCCTCGAGATTTCCGCGCGCGGATGTCGCGAAAGAGATCGTGCCCACGTGGCCAGGCCCCCGGGTCCGCAACGAAGCGCGCGACCTGCTCGTTCGAAGCACGGTCGGGCACATGGCAGCGGAACAGCTCCATGAGCCGGGCGCGTCCCATTGCTACTGTCATAATCGAAAAACCTCTTGCTTATTATCAATCGGCGCAAGATTTCTTAAAAGAGACTTTTTTTCACTTAAGTCGGCAAGTAATTGAGCTTGCGATTGCAGTGACTTTTTAAGTCCCTTCCCGCTCGGATTGCGATTCCGAAACGGTAAACTTTATGTTTATTAACATTACAACAGGGTCGGAAATTACCAAAATCTATCGCCTTCAGTCCTATTTTTGGCTGAGAGCATTCAGATATGGGCATCTAACCCGTTTCAAATATTATTACCGAAAATTTTACAAAATGACACATTTTTCCTCAGAAATCTGGCCCAGGGGTAGAAATTGGCAGTGGTGACTGGTGACTGGTGACTGGTGACTGGTGACTGTCCATGTCCTACAATGAGAGATTGTTAATCAAATGGGACAACTCTTGACTTCACCATGACAGCATCGACGACACGGCAAGACAGTCTTATCCTGCGCCAAGAGATTCTTGGTTCTCGTCGCTTCAGCAATTATTTTTGGGCCGTTATTGCGGCAATGGGAGGCGCGGGATTCTTTTTAGCCGGGATTTCGAGCTATTTCCAGAAAAACTTCCTGTTGGTGAGCGATACGAGTCAATTAATCTTCTTTCCTCAAGGCGTTGCACTTTTGTTTTACGGCTTTTTGGGAATTCTCATCGCCTTATATTTAGGCAGTGTCATTTTGTTGGATGTGGGGGGAGGATACAACGAGTTCAACAAAGAAACTGGAAAAATGATGATTTTTCGCTGGGGCTTTCCAGGTGAAAATCGTCGTATCGAGATCGAACATCCCCTCAATGACATCCAGTCGGTACGGGCGGAAATTCGCGAGGGTTTTAATCCCAAGCGATCGCTGTACCTGCGGGTCAAAAAGCAGCGCGATATTCCCCTGACGCGGGCAGGAAACCCCCTCACCCTTTCGGAACTGGAAAATCAAGGCGCGGAATTGGCAAGATTCCTGCAAGTTCCTTTGGAAGGACTCTAGAAGTGCCAGAATTGTCTCATGTTTTCTCTGTCCCCTTACCATTTTTCAGCAAACATGGAAAATAAAACGCAGACGTGGTTGAGAACTTCCATTTTGGCGATCGCTGCCATTGCTTTGATTTTGGTCGGATGCAGCGAACCCCAAGTCACCTCAACTACCGATACGGCAGAAGCCAACACGATTACTACAGGAGCAAGCAGTCTAGAAATGAGCGAATTACCACAGTTAGAAGGAACGGCGATCGTCGAAATGACCGTTAAGGGTTCGCCGATTCGCATTAAAATTGATGGCGAAAAAGCTCCGATTACGGCAGGAAATTTTGTCGATTTGGTGGCGCGAGGCGTTTACGATGGGCTGGTTTTTCACCGCGTGATTAAAGAACCCCAACCTTTTGTCGCTCAAGGCGGCGATCCTCAAAGTAAAGATCCGAATTTTCCCGCTGCGCGTTTGGGAACGGGGAGTTTTATCGATCCAGACAGCGATCGCCCTCGCTATATTCCCCTAGAAATTACGCCAGACGGTGCGGATAAGCCCATTTACAGCCAAACTTTCAAGCAGGCGCGAGTTTCCGCTCCTCCTGCTTTACGCCATAGCAAAGGGGCGATCGCCATGGCGCGATCGCAAATGCCGGATTCTGCTTCGTCCCAGTTCTATTTTACTTTGGCAGATCTGGGCTTTTTGGATGGAGACTACGCCGTTTTTGGTTATGTTGCGCCAGAAAGCATGGACGCAGTAGAAGCAATCGAGCAGGGCGATCGCATTGACTCGGCTAAGGTTATTGAAGGATTAGAAAATCTTAAGAAATCTTAATTAAGCGAGTGGAAGTTGTCGTTACCGGGATCGGTTTAATCTCGGCATTGGGAGCGTTAAGTTCCTGTTGGCAAAAGTTAGTTGAGGGGGAAACGGGAATCGATTGGCAACAGCCATTTTCCGATCTTCCCCCTTATCCTTTGGGATTAATTGGCAACCAACCCAAACAATTAGAAGAAATTACCGAAACAGTCGTTCGCGCTGCCCTGACGGATGCGGGTTTATCTCCTCCTTTACCCGATTGCGGTGTGGCGCTCGGCTCGAGTCGCGGCTGTCAGGGAGTGTGGGAATCAGTCGCCAGTCACCAGTCACCAGTCACCAGTTATCCCATTACTCGTTATCCTTGGCTCGATACTTTGCCCAATCGGGGGGCAGTTATAGCGGCACGGACGATCGCGACGAGAGCGCCCGTACTTGCACCAATGGCGGCTTGCGCGACGGGACTTTGGGCGATCGCTCGGGGAGCGGAACTCATTCGCTCGGGGGAGTGCGATCGCGTGGTTGCAGGGGCATTGGAAGCACCGATTACACCTTTGACTCTAGCAGGATTTGGGAAAATGGGCGCTTTGGCACGAACCGGGTGCTATCCCTTTGATAAAAAGCGCGAGGGTTTGGTTTTGGGAGAAGGAGGAGCCATTTTGGTTTTGGAATCTCGAGAACTGGCAAAACAGCGAGGGGCGAAGTGCTACGGTAAAATCTTGGGATTTGGGGCAACGGCGGATGGTTATCATGTCAGCGCGCCGGAAATTGAGGGGAAAAGTGCCGCAATCGCCATTAAAAATGCCCTCGATCGCAGTAATCTCCCCCCAGAAAATATCGATTACATTCACGCTCACGGAACCAGTACTTATTTAAACGATAAAAATGAGGCGAGATTGACTCGTCACTTATTTTCTGAAAACATTCCCGTGAGTTCTACTAAAGGAGCAACGGGACATACTTTAGGCGCATCCGGCGCGATCGGGGTTGCGTTTTGTTTATTGGCTCTAAAACAGCAAATTTTACCCCCTTGCACGGGATTAAAAGAAGCGGAATTCGATCTGAATTTTGTTCGGGAGGCGCGATCGGCAAGCATTCAAAATACCCTTTGTTTGAGTTTTGGGTTTGGCGGGCAAAATGTGGCTTTATTGTTGGGGAAATGCGATCGCGAATCAATATAAAGTTTTGTAACTTTCCCTCGGGTTTTCGCGATTCTATTTTTCATTGAATGCCAGAAAATTGACAGAAAAAAAACATTGGGGTTTTCTAGAGTCAGAGACTCTTGTTCTCGTACCCTAGTTGTCTCGAACAAGTAGCTCGGAAAAACTTCTATCAATTATTTGGAAAATAAAGTCAAGTGAAGACCGCAATAGATTATTGGTTTGGATCGCTAAGAAAGACTTTCTTAATCGCATTCATCCTAGTGCAAGTTCTTGCATTTTTCGTTTCCGGCCCGGCTTTAGCGAATCAATACTTAAGGTATTCCAGCGATAATATATACCAAGTGCCATCTAAATTAGATCTGAGCGATCTAAAAGTGAATCAAACGCGGGTATTATCAACGGATAATAGCAATTCCATACAGATTGTTGACGATACATCCAGTAATATCAAGCAGCCAAAGATCCATTGCAATGACAGCAATCCGAGAATGTCTGCCGGACGTATTGCTTCAGGCAACCCCGACTATCGGTTTGAACTTTATTACAATAGGACAAAAATCGATTGCCGTACCGGAGCATCACCGTTCTATCGCTCCTTTGCACAAGGCAATCAAAACATGGTCATTACGCCCATGAAACTCGTCCTCGTCAAAGTCGGTGACAGTGGCAGTACGGCCTCTCTTCGATACCCAGATTTTCAGATGTGTAAAAGAGAGGGATCGACACCTGACAGCGATTCATTCTGCTGGCGAGGCGAGCGTAATGGCTTATCTCGTTACTACCCCTCTTTTCGATCGCCTGTAGCAATCACTGTCAAACCCATCATCAACGATGTCAGCCTGACTAAATCTTTCTCACCCAGCACGATTAACGCGGGTGAAATTTCTATCCTTTCCTTTACGATCGCCGAGAACGTCAAGAACGACGGTCAAGATAATAAGTTTAGCTTTAGCGACACCCTGCGAGACGGTTTGGTCGTTGCTACGCCAGCCAACATCAAAAATACTTGTACCGGGGGCGCGATCGCAGCCGATGAGGGAAGCTCAACCATCAGCGTAACTGACGCGATCTTGAGCAACGGCACTCCAAGCTGTACGATCTCCGTTGCCGTCACGGCAGCTGAAATCGGCAGTTACGTCAACGGTGCAACCGATGTGAGCGGCCTCGACGGTATCGATACCGACTCCATGACCGACCAAACCCTGACGGTTAACGACCCCTGCACCCCAGGCGAACCCATTCCCGGCGCTTTTCGCGTCATTCGCATTGGCGATAAAGATGGTTTTGGCTTCGGAGAAGGCGAGGGTTTGACGGCTGCTTCCGGTAAGCCTGTTAACAAAGACGGTACGGGACTGCTCTCCATCAAAGACTTTTTACCCGATGTGAATGGTGACGGCAAGATCAGCAACCGCGATGGCGGCGACTCGTTTGATAATCGTTCTGATGCTGAAGTCGCGGGAACCCTTCTCACGGGTAGCGGTTTTGTCGATACGGGTAGCCAAGGATCCGACTATACGGATCTGGCTCTTGCGACATCGTTTGGTAAAGCAGATTCACCAACTGCCGGTCGTCCCTTCCCCGATGGCAGTTCTAAAAAACCCAATCAGCCTAGCTTTAAGTTCGACTTCAAAGTGTCCAAAGATAAGTTACCAGAAGGGACTCCACTGTATTTGAATGTCATGCTGGGGGATTTTGATGTCGAACCCGGTCAAGTCATTTTGACCAGTGCGGATGGCACTCAAGTCACTCGAGAATTAGAACTTTCTGCGAAAGGGAAGAAAGATGGTGTCATTCAAGCGGCGGCTGCACCCTTAGACTTCGATCGCGTCTTTAGCGATGGCGATGAGAATGGTGTTGCTGGATATTGGCTCGGTTCTCTGACAGTTGATGTTGACGGGCCCGATGAGCCTTTCTGGGCGTTTGATTTCGCTGAAATTGGCACGACCAAGATTCCTTTAACACAGTGTCCGGTGCAATAAATGTTCTCGGAGCTATAACGCTGTATCTATGGCAATCATCTCTGTAGTTACTGCGATTAGTTGAGGGGGAAATGGGAATCATTTGGCGATCGCCATTGTCCCCATTTCCCCCTTATTCTTTATTTCCCAAAAACCAAGCAGGATATTTTTATTGAGTTTACTTTTTGGCGCAAAGAAAACGCGTCACCGTCAGAATAACCCGTAATTTTTCATGGGGGTGTTAAATCCAACACCCCTACAACTATAGATTTACATTTTTGAGATACACCTCATTTTACTTTAATTTTCTTTCTGTAAGACAATAATTTTATCATATTTAATTGTATTTGCCCAATTAACATTTCTAGTGAGATACACCTCATTTTACTTTAATTTTCTTTCTGTAAGACAATAATTTTATCATATTTAATTGTATTTGCCCAATTAACATTTCTAGGTAGATTGAGGCGGCGGTTTTTCAATAATAAATGAAAAAAAAATTCTTTCTAAATCCAATCTCTATCGCTAAATCTGTTAAGATCTCGGCTACGGGAATTTCAACCCCACAAATTTTACTCTTATTCCCGATGGCAAAACAATAATAGCCTCCATTTTTTAGATGAGCAAAACAACGCTGAAAATGTTCTTTCATTTCTAAAAAATATTTATAAACAACTCTTGCTCTAAGTTGATTTTGACCCTTGCTTGCTTTATATTTTTTTCCTGTATAAATTTCTTCAATGAGGCGATCTAAACTAGGAAAACCCATACATCCTAATTCTTGATACTCTTTTTTAGGAATTCTTTCTGTACCAATTTCGCGAGAGTACAAATTCAATCTGTCTTTATTATTTTTGACTAACCCCAACCAATGCAACTCAAATTTACACGCCCAAATATAATCGATCGCATTAATATAAGGTGGAGAAGTCACGATCGCATTAACTTGAAAATCTCCATCAATGTTCTTAGCATCTTCTAGAGGTAACTGCATAGAAGTGTCAAAAGAATTAGCAGCACAATCTTGCCATTCTCGAAGCGCTTCCACCGTTTTATCCAGATAAAATTTAAAATACTGAAATGTATCTTGACGCGATCGCTGCGGGATATCTTTAACATGAGAACGTTTTGCGGCTAAAATCATACCATCATTCATATCTGATGTTTTTCTAACAGTCGCAGCGAATGCGAGCCAAAAAAGCGGTTGAAGATTTGCAGATGTTAAATGAATATATTCTTTAAGAATTTCTAATCCTTCTCGAACGGGTTGTTGAAACCAAAAATCTCGATTAGAAAATTGTACGGTTTCTGGGGCAGTTTTGCGATCGCCAGCCTTTTTAAGAATTTGTAAACCGATTTCTCGAACTTCTGCTAGATTAAATTTTGTTGTTTTGACTTGACAAATTAACCGACTAAAGGGATTATAATCCAACCAGTAAACTGACGCACCATAACGCAAACTTTCTAGAATTGTAGTTCCCGAACCTGAAAAAGGCTCGAGTATAGAAAAATTGTCAGAGCCATATTTTTGGAGAAACCAACGGGGAATCTCGGGAATGGATTTGGCAGGTTGAAATCCCAATGAATAGACTTTTAAGGGAGTTTTGCGATCGAGAGAAATAAATGTATGTTCTGGCAGATCGATCGGAATATCACCTTCAATATATTGGTGAATATCGCGATCTTCGGATGCGATCGGCTCAAACAAAGAAAGTTGTTTCATCTCAACAGCAAAATCTAAAATACCGTTTCTTCTACAGGAAAACGCCTCATTAATTGTAATGCTTCCCGCGCATTCCGTTGCAAATCCTCCGACAATCCGGGAACGTGGGGAATTTGCGAAAGAAAATCCATGGTTCGGCGCAAAATCCTAACTAAATCTCCCTCATCGAGATTGGTGTTATTGCATAATTCATCCCATCCAACACCTAATACCCATCGTTCGACAATACCGATGAGATCTAAAATGTCCTCTTCCAACCAAACCGGAAAACTCACTTTATGACGATACTGGCATTTAATTAACTCCCTTCGTAAAGGGGCAAGCTCTCCGAGCGCGACTAAGGTGCCTTCTGGTGGCAAATAAATCGTTCCCGTATCGGGTCGCGGAGGTTCGGAAATCAAAGCATAAGCCGCCGCCGCTAATTCTGGCGGTTCCAAGCGATCTAAGTAACCGGAGATAAGTACTAAGCCCAACCACAACTCATTATCACCCCGCAATGCCGCCGCCGCTTTGCCGATCTCCGTGGGTTCGTATTCGTGTAAGGCATCAAATTCTCGCAGGACTTTAACGAGATTCAAGAACTCTCGCCAGTGATGGGTTTGGTATTCTTTGTAGTTTTCCTGACGTTCGTGCAGTTGCGATCGCAATTCCAAGCGATGTCGGTGGCGTTTTAATAATTTCCCCGGTTTCCCCCATTGCAAAAGAGGATGGTTTTGCAACTGTTCTCCCACCAATTCGAGGCGTTGGCGTTGTTCGTACACCTCGGGGGTTTCGAGGGTATCGAGGGCGTTATCGGGGATTAGGCGGGCAACCTCGGCACCGATCTCATCTCCCTTCACCGATCGCCCCAGCTTAATCGTCAGCGTATCGGGAGGCGTTAGGGTATCGAGGAGAGAAAGAGACAGAGAAGCCGTATCGATAGCAATAATATCCGCAGTTGCCGCCACGTACCAATGATTATCCGCCCCCAAACAGATAAAATAAGGCGATCGCCCGCTTCCGGGAGTTTGGGCGAAAACAATAGCGGGGATAGGAGCAGAAACTTTAATATACTTGCCTTTGAGATACACGACCCGTCCGCTCTCGACTTCATTCAAGGTGCGAGCAATTTCCTTGTGATGACTCTCTTCTGCTTGTTCTTGCAGAATCTTTAATAAGCGGCGTTCTTCTCGCTGGCGTTCTTTGAGTTTCTCGTAATGGGCAAACTGTTTTTCATTGATGGGAGAGAGTTCCACATCCAGTCTGGCGAGTTCGGTTGTCAGATCGGCGATCGCTTCTCTGAGGGGTTCGAGGTCTAAGGTGGCAGTATATTGAGCAAAGCTGCGTTCGAGGAGTTCTTTGACCTCTTCAATTTTGTGAGTTTGCAGTAAATTTAACACCATACCGTAGGTCGGCGTAAATTGACTTTTCAAAGGATCGGCAGATTTCAAGGCGAGTTTTGCCGCATCTTTGGGCCCCTCGAAGCGGGTTTGCACCGTCACTACGTATCCCTGCTCGTCCATCCCCCGCCGTCCCGCCCGTCCCGCCATTTGCAGGAATTCCGACGCGGTGAGGAGACGATGACCGCTATCGCTGCGCTTGGAGATGGCAGAAATCACAGTAGTGCGGGCGGGCATATTGATCCCGGCTGCAAGGGTTTCTGTCGCAAAGACCACTTTAATGAGTCCTGCTTGAAAGAGTTCTTCGACAAATCCTTTCCAAGCGGGCAAAATTCCCGCATGATGGGCGGCAATACCGCGATGGAGGGGTTCGACTTGTCCGGTGCGGGCTGCACTGGGATTCCACGCTAAAAACTCTTCGATGCGTCGTTTTAATTCCCTTGCTTCTCCCGGATTCACTAAATTAAATCCGGGTAATTGTTCTACTGCACCATCGCATCCCCGACGGCTAAAAATAAAGTAGATGGCGGGAAGCATTTCCTTTTGTTCGAGTTGCTTCACCACTTGGATAATGGGGGGGCAATCTTCTTTTCGCAAGCGTTGTTTGGGGTTGCGCCGTCCTTTGGGTAATAAGCGAGAATTAACAGCAGCTTTTTTCTCGTTCAGGAGAGGAAAAAGTCCTTTCAGCCCGCTAAAATGAAACTCGAGGGGAACCGGGCGATAATTGGATTGAATGAGAACGGTTTCGCCGTGAACCCGCCCGATCCAGTCGGTCAGTTGGTCGGCATTGGCAACGGTAGCGGAAAGAGCGGCAATTTGTACGGTGGGGGGACTGTAAATAATCGATTCTTCCCAAACCGTGCCTCGCTGAGAGTCGTTCATGTAGTGGCATTCGTCGAGGACTACAGTTTCGACATCCATCATTGAAGTTCCCACTTGTCCGATGGGAGTTCCATACAGCATATTGCGGAAAATCTCGGTGGTCATCACCAACACGCTGGCATCCCGGTTGTAGGAGGCATCTCCGGTGAGCAAGCCAACATTTTCTTCGCCAAAGCGATCGCGAAAGTCGCGGAATTTTTGATTGGAGAGGGCTTTGAGGGGGGTGGTATAAAAAACGCGCTTGTTGCGACTGAGGGCGCGATAAATAGCATATTCGCCGATGAGGGTTTTCCCGGAGCCCGTGGGAACGCAGACGACGACGGATTTTCCCGAGTCGAGGGCGGCGATCGCCTGTTTTTGAAAGCGATCGAGGGAAAAGGGAAAAAGTTGCTCTAAATCGAGAGAGGATATTGGGGTATTAATTTGACTAACTGGCTCGTTCATGTAAATTGGGACGATTCCCGTTTCTTCCATTCTAAAGCCTTGCGGGAAATACAGTCCGCTTAACCCAATCTGTCAAGCCCCATACTGCACGATCTGAGAATTTGCAGTGAATCGACTTTAGCTCGCTATTAGCTTAAAGCAATCTGTTACTATCAAATATCAAAATGATACCTTTGTTAGTGTAGCCAAAACTGTTGCTGCCCCCGATGCTGATGTAAAAACTCTTATCGGTACAAAATATCATGGAGATTTAGAGATTATCAGCTACAAAATTGGCTGGTGATTCTTGTATTGCTTGATTAATCGATCGAGTTATTTCAAGTTGGGTTCAGCATGGTTGTAAATCCTTTCTTTTTCGTCCACTGTATTGCTCCATGCCGTCCCGTACTGTAGATGTAAACCTGTTTTTGTCGTAGTGCTTGAAAGGTTTCTTTGGCAACATAAGAACTAGAAGCGATCGCTACATCTCCCCCAAATGCTCTCAATACATTTTCATGGACTGAATTTCCGGCGAATAATAGCACCCGTGCTGATAAATCCGTGGGTAAAATATCTGCCTCGGGCGCATATAATAATAACCAATTGCGATCGCCAAATTGCAACTGGGCGATGCGATCGTGCAATCTAACAATTTTACTATTACCATTCTCTGCCTGTTGCCCGACTTCAAAGGGATACACCCGCTCTGCAAAAATCTCTTCATCCCCTGCTTTAAAGGTTGGGATGGCGTGTAAAAAGGTTGTGATGTCTAATTTTTCAAAAATGGGTTTCCAACCCAGTTCTCGGTAATTGTTTAAGGACACGGCTAGATCGATGCGATTGATTCCTTGATATGCTAAAAAGGGCAAAACAGTATAATTTGCCGTGTCGGTATTTCCCGCATCGATCAGCGTAATTTTCCCTCGATCTTGAATGACGATAACTTGTTCCGATCCGGCTGAAAGTACCGTTAATCGAGTTAAAGTCGCATTGGCATACCAAAGGGGAGCGATAGCAATTAAAAGTGCAATCAATCCCACTCCCATCCATCTTTTCTTTCGTTGTAAAGGTTGCCACAAACAAATTGCAAAAATAACGGTATAAATTGCCAAAACTTGTAGAATGTTTAAGTTTCCAACTGCTTGATAGCTATTCGGCAAATTGACGAAAAATCGAACGAAATTAACTAAAAAGAGCACCGGATAGAATAACAGCGATGCGATCGCCGTCCCTCCCAAGGGAAAAATCAATCCAATTCCCGCACTTAGCATTCCTCCTAAAATAATTAAAGAACTAAGATGAGTGGTGAAGATATTAACTAAAATTCCATAAGTTGCCAGAGAACTAAAATAATAAGAAGCAATGGGCAACGTCCAAATTGTTGCGGCGATAGGGACGGCGATCGCTGTCGCAATTGTTGGGGGCAACCAATCTAATCGATGGGTTATTGCCGGGACGCTAACCACCAATCCGAGGGTAGCAACAAAACTGAGTTGAAAACTCAAACTCCAGAACCAAAGAGGATTAAATAATAAGAGAATTGTCGCAACTAAAAGCAGTGCCCCTAAAGGTTTCACTCTACTCTCTATTGTTGTCGCAAAGAGAACGGCAATTCCCATTAAAACCGCCCGTAAAATGGGAGGTTGCAACCCTGTTAAACCCATATATGCAAGCAAGATAGCAATCCCGATCGCCAAGCGATACCTGTCTTCTAGAGTCCGCGTCAGTGCTAAAACACCCCCCAATAATAAGGAAACGTGAAACCCCGAAGCAGCTAGAATATGTGCTAATCCCCCTTGAATAAACAAATCTTGAATATCGAAGGGCAAATCGATCGCCCTACGTCCCAAAACCATAGAACTAACAACCGATGCAAAAGGTTCTGATAATCCTTGGCGGTGAATGCGAACAATCCGCCGTCTCAGCTTCCACCAACCCCAAACAGGTTCCGGCGAAACATCCGTTAATTCTCCCCACAAACCCGCAAAAACACCTTGAGGAGCAAGATATGCTTTGAAATCAAATCCACCGGGATTTTTTGCGTTTTGAGGCTCGTACAATTGACCTTTAATGATAATTGTTTGTTGGGGAACTAATTCTAAGTTTTGTGGTGGGGGTATCGTGACATATAACTTACCGCTAATATCAGGATTTTCGTTAACTTGTCGAACGGCTAAAATAAAGCGTAACTTTCCCGCACGATTGAAACGAGGGCGATCGCGAATTTGTCCCGTTACCGTAATTTCTCCTTGCGGATTGGCAAGCAATAAACTGATATCATTATTGGCAGGTTGAGGTAGACGCAATTGAAAATGAGCGATCGCCAATCCTGCGATAATTGCGGCTGCAATCCAAATAGGAAGACGGGGACTTCTACGCCAAAAAATTCGAGAGATCGTGCCTAAAATACTTGCGAAAACTAGCAAAGCGATCGCTAATCCCAACCCTTGTATTAAAGAGAGTTTTTCCCAAGGAGAATGCAAAATTCCTGTAGATGACAATCCCAAAATATAAGCAATACATAAGATCGCCCAGCCCTGACGCTTCATAAAATTGTATTTTTTGCTGTTTTTTTCAAGATTCTCAATATTTTAGATCTAATCGTGTATAGTTTTCGATCGATCTCAAAAAAATAGCCCTTAAAAAAAAATAGGCGAGTTATACCCGCCTATTCATCAAAAAATAAACAATTAAATTGACAGTCCCAAATTTAAACCGAGAAAAGCATGAATAAACATGAGTAATAAAGCAAAACTTCCCAAATAAGCATGGGTTGCTTTTAACGCTTCTTTATTCCCGCCAAACTTAGTTGCAGAAATGAATCCATTCAGTGCTAATAAAAAGACCACCAAAGAACCCGTCCAGAAATGAGGACTCTCAAAAATAGACTGTTCTTGCATGACTAAAGATAACACGCCTCCTGTGTAACCCAAAGAAATAAATAAGAATAACCACGGGGCTAGTTTGCGATGGGATTTTCGATTTTGAATGGAAGTTTCTTTATCTTGGGAAATTCGCCCTTGCCAACCCACCCAAGCCGTAAAACTCCCCAAAACAAAAATAACAATTCCCATCATTAAGGGATGTCCCCAATGGATAATCGGTTCGGGTAAGTTTAGAGTCCGAAACCATGCCGCGATCGGCTCTAAATAAGGAAGCAAAATGCCTCTTACAACTTCAATCATGGGTGTCCTCGTTCAAATCTTAAATTATTATAAAAGATAAAATGCGATCGCCTACCCCCTCCCATCGCGATCGCTCGATGGACGATGACTGATAAGCAATTATGCCGATCGCGAGGGAATTCGATAAGTTTATTCTTTTTCGACGAGGAGAGTTCCCAGTAAAGGCAAACGGATATTATAAATAAATGTAACCGAATGGTATGTCTTAGATAGGGATGAAGGAAACCCGAGTAACAGAACTCGCGATCGCTCGATATCCCGAACCAGACTAAAAATGTCTCTCGAGACAGACAACCCCATCGTGACGGCAACGTTAGGATTGGGTGAATTTTAGAAAAAAAATAGGAGATCCGTTACCAATGCAGGAACTTGCAGTTCGTCCGGAACAGGAACAGGAACCGAAACAGACACAGACACAGGCACAAACACAGGCACAGACACAAGAACCGGAACCCCAACCTGATTTTACAAGCGAAACTTACAAAGACGCATATAGCCGAATTAACGCCATTGTGATTGAAGGGGAACGAGAAGCCCACAACAATTATCTGGCAATGGGCGAACTGTTACCCGACCACAAAGCCAAGCTCGCCGACCTTGCCAAAATGGAAAAACGTCATGAAAAAGGCTTTACCCGATGTGGCAAAAACCTCAGCGTCACTGCGGATATGGACTTTGCCAGAGAGTATTTTTCCCAACTCCACGGCAACTTCCAAAATGCTTACAAAGAAGGCAAACTCGTCACCTGTTTCCTCATTCAATCGCTCATTATCGAGGCCTTTGCGATCGCAGCCTACCAGATTTATATCCCCGTTGCCGATCCCTTTGCCAGAAAGATTACCGAGGGGGTTGTCCAAGACGAATTCAAGCACCTGAACTTTGGCGAACAATGGCTGAAAGAGAACTTTGAGGCATCAAAAGCCGAACTCGAGGAAGCGAACAAGCAAAACCTTCCTCTCATTTGGAAAATGCTCAACCAAGTCACCGAAGATGCTCGCGTCCTCGGGATGGAAAAAGAAGAACTCATCGAAGAATTTATGGATAAGTATGGAGAAGCCTTATCTAATATTGGTTTTTCCGGTCCCGAACTCATGAAAATGTCTGCTGCTGGCGTGAGTTGAGTTTCATCGAACCCTCGAGCAACTGAAAAGGGGCGATCCGATGCGATCGCCCCTCTTTTGCGCCAAAATTTTGATAGTATCTTAAAAAGTCTTTACTTTTTATTAATTTAGCGATTTACGCCTGCCAAGAGGTTTATAGCAAGCAATCAATGTTTGGTCTTATCGGTCATCTTACTAGCCTAGAACACGCTCAAGCCGTCGCCTACCGACTCGGATATCCCGAATACGGCAATCAGGGTTTGGAATTTTGGTGTTCTGCACCTCCGCAAATCGTCGATGATAATATTCGCGTCACCAGTGCCACGGGGCAAACGATTAAAGGCGCATACGTCGAATCTTGCTTTCTGCCGGAAATGCTCTCCCAACGCCGCATTAAAACCGCCATTCGGAAAATCCTTAATGCGATGGCGCGAACTCAAAAATACGCTCGAGAAGACAATGAGATTCAAATTACCGCCCTCGGCGGATTTTCCTCCATTATTTTCGAGAATTTCAATCTCAAAGAAAATAAGCAAGTGCGGGGGGTAGAACTCGATTTTTCGCGCTTCACCACCGGAAATACTCACACGGCTTATATCATTTGTCAGCAAGTCGAAGAAACAGCCGCCAAAGTTGGCATCGACCTCTCTCGCGCCACCATCGCCGTTTGCGGGGCAACCGGCGATATTGGCAGTGCAGTCTGTCGCTGGTTGGACAAAAAGACTGACGTGCAAGATTTATTGTTAATCGCTCGCAACCAAGAGCGCCTGCAAAACCTGCAAGACGAACTCGGACGCGGTAAAATTCTCGGACTCGAGGAAGCTCTCCCCCTTGCCGATATTGTGGTTTGGGTTGCCAGCATGCCAAAGGGAGTAGACATTGGCGAAATCCCATTAAAAAAGCCGTGCTTATTGATCGATGGGGGCTATCCCAAAAATTTAGATACCAAAATTCAACAACCCGATGTTTATGTCCTCAAAGGCGGAATCGTCGAACATTCCCTCAATATCGATTGGACGATCATGGAAATCGTGGAAATGGACGTTCCCGATCGCCAGCTATTCGCCTGTTTTGCCGAAGCCATGATTTTAGAATTCGAGCAATGGCATACCAATTTTTCTTGGGGGCGCAATCAAATTACCGTAGAAAAAATGGAAAAAATCGGTAATGCTTCTCGCAAACACGGCTTCAATCCCTACCAACTCTCCCTCGGTAATTGATGTACGGACATAGCATGCTACGTCTCTACCGATAACTGATAACTGATAACTGATAACTGATAACTGAAGAATGCCTGCTACCAAAAATCGACCGTTTTTATTAGATTTTGAAAAACCCCTGAACGAGTTGGAGTTGAAAATCGACCAAATTCGCGAACTCGCTCGGGAAAATAATGTGGATGTTTCTCAAGAAATTCACGACTTGGAAGCCAAAGCCGAACAACTGCGACAAGAAATTTTTACGACGCTCAGCCCTTCCCAACGGCTGCAACTCGCCCGCCACCCCCGCCGTCCCTCCACTTTGGACTACATCCAAGCCATTAGCGACGATTGGTTCGAACTGCACGGCGATCGCGGCGGCTGTGACGATCCCGCTCTCGTGGGAGGCGTTGCGAGGTTGGACGGAATGCCCGTGGTGATGATGGGACATCAAAAAGGGCGGGACACCAAAGATAATGTCGCCCGCAATTTTGGCATGGCTTCCCCTGGGGGCTACCGCAAAGCCCTGCGGCTGATGGAACACGCCGATCGCTTCCGGATGCCCATCCTCACCTTTATCGATACGCCAGGAGCTTGGGCGGGGGTAGAAGCCGAAAAACTGGGGCAGGGAGAAGCAATCGCTTACAATCTACGAGAAATGTTCGGCTTTGACGTTCCCATCCTTTGTACCGTCATTGGCGAAGGTGGCTCTGGAGGCGCTTTAGGGATTGGAGTCGGGGATTGCCTGCTCATGTTCGAGCACGCCGTCTATACCGTCGCCACTCCCGAAGCCTGTGCTGCCATTCTCTGGAAGGATGCGAAAAAAGCCCCTCAAGCCGCCGCCGCTTTAAAAATTACCGCTCGCGATCTCAAAGAATTGGAGATTCTCGATCTTATTCTCCCCGAACCCTCGAGCGGCGCTCATGCCGATCCCCTCGGTGCCGCCGCCATTCTCAAAGAATCCCTGCAACAAAATTTAGAAACCCTACTCGCTCTGAATCCCGAACAGCGCAAGGATTTGCGCTACCAAAAATTTCGGCAAATCGGTAAATTTCAGCTGGGTTAGGGAGGCGGAAATAGGAAACTGAAAAATAAGCAAGCTCTCCACGAGGGTTCCCCAAACTGCTATACTAATAAACGTAACATTTGTTTACAATTTTTTTGAGTTCGGGGAATAGACTGAGTCCTTACATGATGCGAACGCGTTAATCGCCAGCGAGCAACCGTCATTGGGCAATTGTCAATTTACAACTGCGAATTGACAATCGATTCTTTCTTTGGTTAAGTGAGAAAGGTATCGATGAGCAACTTGCTCGAATTCAAAAATTTGGCCTGCAAATATTTCCAGATTTTAACGGTTTGATGAATTCCAACTCAAATCAAAATCGTGCTGTCATTACAGGCGCGAGCAGCGGGATTGGCAAAGCAACCGCTCTTGCTTTTGCCAAAGCAGGAGTTGATGTCGCCCTAATCGGACGCTCTCCGGAAAAGCTGCAAGCTGTTGTCGAAGAAGCAAAAACCTTTGGCGTTGAAGCCAAAGCCTATATTGTGGATCTGGCAAAAGTTGAGAGCGTAAAAGCAGAAATCGAGGCAATCGCAGCCGATTTCGCTCCGATCGATATTTTGGTGAACAACGCAGGGATGGGCTATACGGGAACCTTAAGGGAAACCCCTCTCGCCGATTGGCAAAAAGTCATCGATCTCAATCTCACGAGCGTTTTCCAATGTATTTTAGGGATTTTGCCTTCCATGCGCGATCGTGGTAGGGGTACGATTATCAATGTTGCCTCTATTGCCGGTAAAACTCCTTTTCCCGGTTGGGGGGCCTACAGCGTTAGCAAAGCAGGGGCGATCGCCCTTTCTAAAACGCTTGCTGCTGAAGAACGTTCCAACGGAATTCGCGTTGTTGCGTTTTCTCCGGGTTCCGTCAATACCCCAATTTGGGATACCGATACCGTAAGGGCCGATTTCGATCGCGCTGCTATGCTAACCCCGGAAATTGTCGCTCAATCCATTCTGCATGCTGCTCTGCTTCCAGAACAAGCAGTTGTTGAGGATATTACGTTGATGCCTAGTGGAGGGGCTTTGTAAGGAGGAAGGGTGAAGGGTAAAAGATAAAAAAGCCTGCAAAAACACTGGCTTTGTCCCAATACTTTTCACGGCCTTGTCTTGACGAATTTCCCCCTTGGCATTATTTTTCGACCGTATTTTTTTACTCACTTTACTATGACCATTGCTACTTCCAACGGGGCTACCCGTCCTAACTCCCTTGCTTTCAATGGCACCAATCTTACGAGTCAGAGTCCCGCTCGAGATTTAACGACCCGTCCCGATCGCACCACCCATAACGGCCAGCAAAGCAGGGACGCTGCATGCAACGTCCCTGCGGATGCAGCCAAAGCAGACATGATGGATGCCGTGCGGAAAATCTTGGAAGGGGTGGGGGAAGACCCAGAACGGGAAGGACTCTTAAAAACCCCCAAGCGGGTAGCAGAAGCGATGCAATTTCTCACGCAAGGATACAATCAATCCTTGGAAAAACTCGTTAATGGCGCAATTTTTGACGAGGGGCATAATGAAATGGTACTCGTCCGAGATATTGACTTTTTTAGTCTTTGCGAACACCATATGCTGCCCTTTATGGGACGCGCTCACGTTGCCTATATTCCCAATCAAAAAGTTGTCGGACTGAGCAAATTAGCGCGTATCGTAGAAATGTACGCTCGTCGCTTGCAAGTTCAAGAGCGTTTGACCCGTCAAATCGCCGAAGCCATTCAAGAAGTATTGGAACCCCGAGGCGTTGCAGTCGTCATGGAAGCCTCTCATATGTGCATGGTCATGCGCGGCGTCCAAAAACCCGGTTCTTGGACAGTAACGAGTGCAATGCTCGGCGTATTTCAAGACGAGCAAAAAACTCGCGAAGAGTTCTTGAGTTTAATTCGCCATCAGCCCAATTTTTAAGGAAGTAATGGGTAAACGAGTCAAAAGTATCGATAATGAAAATTAACTCTCCACTCGTTACTCTTTACTTTTGACTCGTTCGAGCAGCTTTGCAACTTTAGCAATATCTTTGTCCCCGGGCGATCGCTCGACACCGCTAGATAAGTCAATGCCGTCTGGACTGACTCGAGAGAGGGCAATGAGAATATTGTCTGGAGTCAGTCCGCCGGCTAACAACCAAGGTTTGGCGGGTTGAAAGCCTTGCAGTGTCGGCCAATCGAGAGTTTTTCCCGTTCCTCCCCGTTGATGGGGATGGTAAGCATCAAGAAGGAACGCATCGATCGCGTCTTGATAATCCTCGATCCCTTCGAGATCCCCAGGCGCTTTAACCCGCAAGGCTTTAATAACTTCCTGCGTCAGGAGTTGCGATCGAAGTTGCCGACAAAAATCTGGAGATTCGTCGCCGTGGAGTTGAACTCCCGTGAGACCTGCATTGCTGGCGATCGTTACGATACGATCGACTTCTGCATTCACAAAAACGCCAATTTTATCAACCCTCGAGGGGAGCGCCCGAACAATCTCACCAATTTTTTCAGGGGATAGATAGCGAGGGGATGTTTCAACGCAGATAAATCCGAGTGCTGTTGCTCCGAGGTTGGCGATCGCGCATCCTTGATCGACTTTGGTAATACCGCAAATTTTTATTCGCATTGTTTTGTGCTAAGTTTATCGCAAATTAATCAGGAATCATTGATAATCGATCGTTAATCATCGATCGCTGATAGAATGCCACCCGACGATCCATCTCGCAAAAAGAGAAAGCGCCCCCGCGATCGCAATTTACCTCAACTCAATTCATCACCGCACAGCTCTCAAAGTCAAAATCAAAGTCAAAATCAAAGTTATCGAGAAGGCGCTTTCTCCCCTCACACCCCACCCACCAATTTTCCCGAATTTCCCCAAAGATTGCGTCCATTGAGATCGAACCGTTCTCGTTTGAGAAGTTCTCGCAATCGGACAATCGGCGATCGCAATACTTCTCCAACCCAACCCAGTTTGGGGAACGCATCGAGAGAAGCCGAGGGAGGGGGGTTTCGCAAGCGCCAATCGTTGCCTCCATCATCCTCTTCTCTCCCTTCCGAGGGTTTATCGGCCAGAGCGCGATGGGAAGCGCGCATTAATCATGCGTCTCCCCTTGCCGTTGCCCCCAAACTTCAGGCTTCTCCCGTTACTTCTCCTTCGTTTTCTTATCTCTTCTTATTATATGGAGTTCGCTGCTTGATTTTTGGGATTGGCGCGAGCGCGATCGCGGGAACTCTCATTGCCACTATCGATCCCTCCCGTCAACTCGAGCCGGCACAAACCCCTCTTGCTACTGAAAAAGAAGAAGTTTTCGATCCCCTAGCTGCAGCAATGTCTGTCAAATTAGGCGCGGAGATCGCCCCTCTCAAAGCCAAAATCGAAGCGATCGCCCGTCAAAATCCCCGTTACAATCTGGGGGTCTTTCTTTTAGATTTGGACGCAAAAGATTATGTGAATTGGCAAGGAACCCAACAATTTTCTGCCGCCAGTACGATTAAAGCGCCTATCCTGATTGCTTTTTTTCAAGATATTGACGCGCGCAAGGTGCGTCTCAATGAAACATTAATTATGGATGAAGGGTCAATTGTGGGAGAAGCCGGACGGATGCAATTTCAACCTCCCGGCAGCAAATTTTCTGCGAAAGAAACCGTAGAAAAAATGATTGTCACCAGCGATAATACGGCAACCAATATGATAATTAAACGCTTGGGAGGTATCGAGGCCCTCAATCAGCGCTTTGTGGAATGGGGTTTGACTTCAACGATCGCGAACGATCTCTTACCTGATGTTGGAGGGACGAATTTAACCAGTCCGGTAGACTTAGCCAATGTGTTGGTCATGGTCAATCAAGGAAAGTTAGTATCTTTACGATCGCGCGATCGCTTGCTCAATATTATGAGCCAAGTGGAAAATCGACAATTACTTCCCCAAGGGTTAGAACCGGGGGCCAAAATCGCTCATAAAACGGGAAATATTGGTTCCCTCATTGCCGATGCGGGTTTAATCGACACCCAAACCGGACGGCGTTATGTTGCGGTTGTTATGGTCGAGCGAGAGTACAACGATCGCGGTGCAAGAGCCATCATTCAGCAAATTTCGCGAGAGGCATATCAGTATTTTAACGAACCGACTCCCATGCCAAACACGACAATTGTGCCGAGGGAGGATAGCGAAACCGCGGCCTTTAAAATCCCCCCTAACTCCCCGTCCTTAAAAAGCAAAATATCCGCTATCCTCCCATCCTTACAAAGTGAAACATCCGCTATCCGCCCCCTTACCAAAGGGGATAAGAGGGGAATTCCAGGAGGAAATTAAAAGAGGGATTTTATTGTTTGTTGTTTGGTATTTGTTAAGACCACTATGAATTTTTCAATTTTAGCTTTAGCAGTCATGAGTTTATCGGGTTCTTTGACATTTTCTGAGAGCTTACCAATGCTACCAATTGCTTCCGATTTGCCCGCTCCGGCTTTAGAAATGGCTCATTACGATCCGACTGTCATGGAGGCTTTAAATCGAGCAATTCTGGACGATTCCGATAATGCCGAGGCTTATCACAAGCGCGGTTTATTGTGGATTCACGTCGAGGATTATCCCAAAGCAATCGCTGATTTTAGCCAGGTAATTCGTATCGAACCCAATAATGCTCAAGCCTATAATTACCGAGGGACGGCGCTTTTTTGGCATCAGAAATATGATGAAGCGATACAAGACTATAATCGCGCGATTGCCTTGGATGAAAATTTAACCATTGCTTATTTTAATCGCGGCTATTTATACAGGCAATGGGGACAAATTCGAGAGGCGATCGCGGATTTTCAACGCGGTGCGGATTTGGCACTGCAACAAGAGGATCGCGAGGCTTATCAACAGGCTTTAGAAATTATTCGCGATTTAGAAAAAATTCCTCAATTTAATGTTCGAGACTTATTCGATCGCGGCGTGGACAAAATACAAGTGGGAGATTATTTGAGTGCAATTGCAGATTTTAATTTAATTTTATCCGAGAGCGATCGCAAAAGTCAAATCTATTATTATTTGGGTTTGGCTCGGATGGGATTAGAAGATTTTCACGGTGCAATCGCTCATTTTGATGCAGCAATTGAAGAAGATTCTCGTTTTGTCGAGGCTTATAATCAACGAGGAGAAGCTGCCATAAACTTAGACGGTTGGCAAGCTGCATTAACGGATTTTGAAACGACGATCGCCCTCGATCCGAACTTTGCATTAGGGTATTACAATCGCGGGCGAGTCCGTCTTGAAGATGAAAATTTAACCGAAGCATTGGCAGATTTCAATATAGCTTTAAATCTCGATGAAACTATTGCAGAAGCCTATCGCGATCGCGGCATCGTTTACGCCCAAATGGAGGAGAAAGAACGGGCGATCGTCGATCTGAAAAAGGCAGCCGCACTCTTTTCCCATCGAGGCGATACGGTAAGCTACCATCAAAGTTTAGCTTATATTCAAGCGATCGAACATTCCCAATAGACCTCTCCGACAATGAGTAAAAACGAGGCTGTAACACTGATTATGCCGTACCCTGATTGGGTTTTCTGGAGATGTCTAATAGTTGTTGGGCTGGGGCGATCGTGCCAATGCCCCTCGGGGAGATTGAGATCGCATCTAAACCCCGATCTGCATCTCGCCTATCGGAGAGCGCGATCGCCGAGAATCCGGACAAAGATCCTGCCCGCACCCGATCTCGATCCCCCTTATCTCCAATAAAAAACCATAGAATTGAGTTATCAGCACATGGCTAGAAGCAAGCCGTACAGGCAATGCCGCAATTGGAGACTCCCAATGAAATTATCGTTTTTAGGTGCGACCTACAAATCTCAATCCTATCGGATCGAAATGATTGAATCGGATATGCAAGGCCACTTCCGAGGACGGAAATACTATCTTCGCCGTCCGATTCAAAGCATTTCTAACGAGAACAAAAAACTCAGCTTAAGAAAATATCGCGGCGTTTACTACTAAAACTTTTGACTCGGACATCGTTTCAGTTAACCCAGCTTGAAGCTGGGTTTTTTTGACTGAAAAAAATTTATCGGAAACGAGCATGCAGACAATTTTAACGATTGGTCATTAGAGTTAAACGATCGCCTTCTTCTCGACTGATTCGATAAACTTTGCCAAAACCAAGGACGAAACGACCGTCGCGAGGAATTAATTTAACAATGCGAAAATCTGGTAAACTGCGTAGCGTTTGAATAATTTCCCCAAATCTTTCCTCAAAGCGATCGCCAATTGCGATCCATTCTGCCGTTTTCCGTTCCATAAATATAGCTTGGCAATTGAAACTCAAACGCGGGCGAGCAAAGATATCCGGACTCTTCCCTTCATCTTCGATAAAAAGAACGCTAACTTGAGGATTTTTGGCTAAGTTCTGGGTATGAATGGATAAACCACTGGCAAAAAAATAAATATTCCGCTCTGCATCCATCACAAATGGAGCATAACTGGCATTGGGAATACCTTCTTTATCTGTCGTACTCAAGATAACGCTGCGAAAGCGATCGCAAAATTCTTGATAAGCAATCTGGATTTCTTCGAGTTGAGTCATTTTCCTAAATAACGATCGATTCTGCGAGTGGGGGACGAAAACTCAACAGGTTTGAGAAATCTTTGTGAAATTATAGACGCAAAAACCCACTTTATGTCATTATAAATCTAAGAGTTGATTTAACGCTTATTGTCGAACAAAGTCCTCCTCCTTTGGGTATCAGTTCCTTTTGTCCTCATCGATCGTTGCTCATTGATAATTGTTCATGGATATGATATCCGCATCTGAAGCCGAGACCTTAATTCTCAGCCTCGTTCACTCCCTGCAAACCACTGAAGAAGTAACCCTTGACAATGCAAGCGGACGGATTCTGGCTCGATCCGTCAGCAGCACTCTCGATTTTCCCTATTGGGATAACTCGGCAATGGATGGCTATGCCGTACGCTACAAGGACTTACAAAAATGCGATCGCGAGAATCCCAAAACTTTGAGGATTGTTGAGGAAATTCCCGCCGGCATTCAACCCCAAAAAAACATCGTGCAAGGAGAAGCCGCACGAATTTTTACTGGGGCAGTCATGCCGCAAGGTGCCGATACGGTCGTAATGCAGGAAAATACCCGACGCAAAGGCGATCGCGTTGTGATTTTACAAGCACCCCGCGATCGCGAATTCGTGCGTCGCAAAGGTGCATTTTATCAATCGGGAAATCCTCTCCTCGGGGCGGGTATTGCCATCGGCGCGCCAGAAATTGCGGTTTTGGCCACGGCACAATGCACCCGTTTTACCGTTTACCAACAGCCTCGAGTGGCGATATTCTCCACGGGAAACGAGCTAGTTTCCCCCGGAAATTCCCTCAAACCGGGACAAATTGTGGATTCCAATCAATATGCCCTCAGAGCGTTTGTTGCGGATTTGGGAGGGATTCCCCTACCGTTGGGGATCGTCCGCGATCGCCCGGAAGACCTCGAAAGGACGATCGAAAATGCGATCGCTCGAGCGGATATCGTCCTCTCAACGGGAGGGGTTTCCGTCGGAGAATACGATTATATTGAGGAAATCTTGGCAAAATTAGGGGGCAACATCCACATTCGCAGCGTGGCGGTCAAACCGGGAAAACCCTTAACAGTGGCAACATTCGAGCGTGGAGATCGCACCTGTTTGTATTTTGGCATTCCGGGGAATCCGGTTTCGGCTTTGGTGAGTTGTTGGCGCTTCGTTCAACCCGCTTTAAAAAAATTGTCCGGATTGTCCGGAGATTGGCAGCCGCAATTTGTTACGGCGCGATCGCGTCACGATTTAAAGGCCAATGGCAAACGAGAAACCTATCTTTGGGGACGGTGGGAAATTGTCAGCGGGGGTTACGAATTTTCTCTCGCGGGAGGAGATCGCAGTTCGGGGAATTTGATTAATTTGGCGCAAACGAATGGTTTAGCTGTTGTTCCGGTGGGAGAAACCGCGATCGCGGCTGGGGAAAAGGTTAATGTCATGCTGGTATGATACGTACAAATACACTATTCTAGAAGTAGGCATTTTGCCATTACAATACAGGTCTTTCGAGAAGCGATCGCTTGCTCTAGAATCCTTATGGCTTACGAACCCCTGCACCATAAATACCGTCCCCAAAGGTTTATCGAACTAGTGGGACAAGAAGCGATCGCGCAAACCCTGACCCATGCGATCGAAAGCGGACGCATTGCCCCCGCGTACTTATTTACGGGTCCGAGAGGAACGGGAAAAACCTCTTCGGCGCGAATTTTATCAAAATCTTTAAATTGCTTGCAAAGCGATACACCGACTGCCAATCCTTGCGGAAAATGTGAGGTTTGCTTGCAAATTGCCCGGGGGTCGGCAATGGATGTGATTGAAATTGATGCGGCGAGTAATACGGGAGTTGATAATATTCGCGAGATCATCGAACGCGCTCAATTTGCCCCCGTTCAATGTCGTTATAAAGTTTATGTGATTGATGAATGCCATATGTTAAGCACCCCGGCATTTAATGCACTATTAAAAACTTTAGAAGAGCCTCCCAATCGCGTTATTTTTGTTTTGGCAACAACGGATCCGCAACGGGTTTTAAATACGATTATTTCTCGCTGTCAGCGTTTTGATTTTCGTCGCATTCCTCTCGAATCGATGGTGAAACATTTAACTCATATTGCAGCCAAAGAAGAGATTAATATTGCTGGCGATGCTTTAACGCTTGTGGCGCAAATTGCTAACGGAGGATTGAGGGATGCAGAAAGTTTGCTCGATCAATTGAGTTTGATCCCCGATGAAGTAACAGTAGAGAAAGTTTGGGATTTAGTGGGAGCCGTTCCCGAACGAGATTTATTGGCATTAATTCGAGCCATTCATTCGGACGATCCCGAAGCAACAATCGCTCAATGTCGGCATTTAATGGACCGCGGTCGAGAGCCTCTCATTGTCCTGCAAAATTTAGCAACATTTTATCTGAATTTATTAATTGCCAAAACCTCTCCCCAGCGCAATGATTTGGTCGCGGTGACTGCTCCGACTTGGCAAGAATTATGCGAAGAAGCCAAACAATGGAATATTAGTGTTATTTTACAGGGACAGCAAAAACTGAAAGAGAGCGAAGTTCAAATCAAAAATACAACTCAACCTCGGTTATGGTTGGAAGTGACATTATTGGGACTGTTACCGAGTGCGATCGCCGCATTTATCTCCACAAATACAACCACTCAAAATAACCAAAATAAGACGACAGATCGCAGTAATACTCAACCTCGACAGCCCCTACAAAATTCACCGCGATCGCAAGTTTCTCAGTCTCCTTCTCCTCTTGAAAAATCATCTCCTCCTAAAATCGAACAATCTGTAAAACCAACAGAAAAATCTCTTCCTGAAGTCAAACAGTCGCCACAACCAATAGCAAAATCAAGACCTACTCGCACCCTATCTGAAGAAGAAAGACTTCAGAAAATCAATGAACAAACTTGGAAAGATGTTATTGCAATGATTGAAAAAATTGACGTTCGTATATTTGCCGAACAAAAATGCTATTTAATCAGTTTGGATTATGAAAAATCTGTCGCTTGCTTAGGGTTAACGTCAGCTAATTTAGCGAACATAGCAAAGAGTAAAAAGACCCCAATCGAAATTGCATTTAAAGAAGTTTGTTGGCAAGATATAAAAGTAGAGTTTCAGGTCGAAAAAAAAAACAATATCCCTAGAGTAGAATCAAATTCTAGCACGATCGCAAAAAAAAACGATCTCCCTCCGACAAGACCTCCGAATTCTTCCGTCAAGGCGATCGCTCAACCCGCTTCAGAAGTTAAAACACAACCCGTCCCGCAAAATGGTACTATTAAAAACAAAGAAAATATAGCTGTAACTCCTTCTTCTACCGTTCAAAAGATAGAGAACAAAGAAACGACCTACAAAAGCCAAGTTAGAGAACAACTAGAAGAGAAAAGACAGCGCGATCGCATTTCCCCTACTTCAGATACTTCCAAACCACAACCTCAACCTTTTGTAGAGATTCCAACACCAAAATTACAACCTGATGAGCAAGAAATCACAGAATCTTATACTGAAGAAGAGAATGAAACGATACAAGCTGCCAATGAATTTGCTAGTGTTTTTGAGGGAGAAGTCTTGGATTTAGAGGCAAAGTTCCTCGAAAATCTATCGAAGCAGGACGATAATTCCAATGTGCCAGATCTTCAAGTTTCATCACAACCTGTAGAAAATTCAACTCCTCCACCTGAAGAAGACCCCAATGATATACCATTTTAAGAATGAGTTATTTTCCTTGATGTAGCGATCGCTAAAAAAACAAGTTTCCCAAAGCGATCTCATTTCTTCGCCTTGGGCCAATCGATCTCGTCCAGTTGTTCTGCGATTTCCGGAATGGAAGCAGAGGCAAGAAAAAGACCGGGATAAACGGCAGTTTTCCAATCTGAATAAGTAAAAACTTTGCAGCGATCGCGCGTCTGAGAAAAGTCAATTCTTAAAGATTGATGAACGATCGTAACAATATCAAAATGCTTTTCTCCCTGTTGAGAAACCAAAGGAAAACCGGATCGCGGACAGATAATTTCGATGGGAAAATTGCTGGTTTCGCGAAGGGTTCGCGCTAAAGAGAGAAATTGCTCTAATAGTCGGTCTTTTTCTTTGGCGATCGCCTCGCTTTCTGTTACTAATTCTTCTTTAGCTTGGAATAAAGCGATCGCTACAGTTTGGGGAAATTCGGTCAAACCGGGCAATAATTGCGACTGATATTGAAGAAGATAAGCAGAAGGAGGGACGAGATGGATATGAATTTGCAATCCCGTCGTTGGATCTTGAAATTCTTTCAACATTGACAAAATGTGAGATCCATATAAAAAGGATATGTAAGGGCTACGATCGCAGTCCCTGACAACATTCAGTATAAATCTCAATCTTTTGTTCGATCTTGTGGAAACTTTGGCGGAGTAACCACAGATGAAACCTTTCAATCGGCAATCGTTACCTGTGACTTTAATGCAGATTTAAAATGCGGTGTGTACGACATTCAATTTAGTAGCTTTGACGAGCCGGAATCGGTTCGCGAACCCGCATTTTCCTTCGGGATTCTCGTGCTAGCAGCGAGCGGGGGTTTAGCAATTAAGCGCAGAAGAGCAACAAAATAGAGCAAATGGGCAGTAAAGGCCTGAATTAATAGCGCTAACATTGCCAGTTTTGCGATCGCGGGGTATCTTGGTTTACTTGTAGCACTCCTCGCGATCGCGACTTTTGGAAAAAAAGTAGGAAAGCGATCGCAGATCCGTTAAGACAAATACGGAAAAGCACAGTAAGATCGGGAGAGGAGATGCAACGTAAGGAACGCGATCGAGGAACGCAAAAATGGTTAATTTTGGGTGGAGTGCCGCCAGCATTCTCGGTATTTTTTTGATCGTAGCGGGTGCGGGTCTATACTTTCTGCGATCGATACGCCCGGAAGTGTCTCGGGATTACGATATTTTCTTTTCTGCCGTGGGACTCGCTTGCGGCATTATTCTTGTTTTTAATGGCTGGCGACTCGATCCGATTTTGCAATTCAGTCAGCTTTTACTCGCCGCTTCGACGGCCTTTTTCGCCTTTGAAACCATTCGCCTGCGGGGTTTAGCAACGGAACAAGCTAAGCGTACTACTCCTATTGTTGATGACGAACGTCCCCCTAGCCGTCGTCCTTATTATGCAGAGCGAGTTGCCTATAATGACGAAATCGAATCCGAATGGGAAGAGAGAGCCAAGCGACCTCGTTTAGTCGGACGAACAGAACGCCTGTCCGAATACGATGAAGACTCCCTACGCAGCCGCAGTCGCCCTCGAGACGATCGCGAACCTCCCAATAGAGGTCGCCGTCCTCCTCGTCCTCCTTCACCCCCAGATCGACGCGATCGCCCCTCCTCTCGGCCTCCCAAAAACGATCCCTATGCCAGTGCGGGACGCTATGACGATCGCGTTGATGAATGGGAAGACGACTGGGACGAACCGGAAACCGGTCGAGATCGTCCTTCCGACTACGACGACCGCCCCTCCCGAGATCGTCCTTCTCGCCGTCCGAGTCGCGATCGCGATGAAGATTCCCCCAGATCGCGCCCGAGTTCCTCTCGCCCTTCTTCTCGTTCCTCCTCTACTCCTCGCAAGAATTCCCCTCGTTCCTATGAAGATGAAGAACCCGCCACTTATGTCGATTATGTAGACTACAGCGAGGTCGATGACGAAAAGGACGAGGATTTTGAAGATTTTGACCGTTCTGATGAGGAACGCGAGGATTTTGAAGATTTCGACCGTCCCGAAGAAGGCGATCGCTATGACGACCGCAACGATCGCTACGATGACGACGAGGATGAAGATTGGGAAGACGATCGCAAAAAAGGCGATCGGTTTGATTATTAATCAGTCAAATCAATTCAAAATTATCAATTCAAAATGCAAAATGTTTACCTCCTGCTGAAGTTTGAAACGATTTTCCCAACCTAATTTAATTTGGGCGATCGCGTTCCTTGCGATCGCCTTGCTGAGTGGCTGTGGGAAGTCTGCTCCTCCGATTGGGTCGGTGTCGTTAAACAGTCGCTATAACGACCAGGAACCGGCTATTAGCGGCGATGGTCGCATATTGGCTTTTATTACCAACCGCAACGGGATTTCGCAAATAGCCGTTTATAATCTGCGATTGAAGCGCTTTATAGAATTACCGGGTTTGAATCAAGGCAACCAAATCGCCGAAAGTCCCAGTCTCAGCAGAACCGGACGTTACTTGGTTTACTTGGTCAGCGATCGCGGTCGTCCGGCGATCGCCCTTTACGATCGCGCGATCTCGAAAGTCAATATTTTGACCACCTCTTATCGAAATTGGATTCGCAATCCTAAAATTAGTCCGGATGGGCGTTATGTTGTTTTTGAAACCTCCCGTCGGGGACAATGGGATATTGAAGTATTAGACCGCGGCCCCGATATTGAGTTAGATGTTGCTGACGGTACGCCTTTATTTTAATCCAATCTGAAAGTCCCTTTTTTAAGGGGGGGTTTAGGGGAATCGATTGATATGAGTTATTTTAATTGCGAGCGGAATGAGTTGATGACACAATATTTGCGTTGGGTTCTCCTGATTAGTTCGACGGTTTTAGCCAGTAGTTGCGGGGGATATCCTCGCTTTTTAAACTTTCCTTACGATGCTGGGGGACGGGGTTTAAATAGTCCAACGGGGGAACTCATGCCTTATATCGCCGATGCTAATATCGTTTTTGTTTCCGATCGCAATGGTTCCCAAGATATTTATTTATTTGATGCCGATCGCCGTCAATTGGTGGAACTTCCCGGATTGAATTCTTTAAATGCGATCGCGTCAGATCCTTCTATTTCCGAAAATGGTCGCTATATTGCTTTTACCTCCAGTCAATTGGGTCTTTCCGATATTTATCTTCACGATCGCGAAACGGGATTAAATCTCAATTTAACCAAGAATTTACAAGCCGAGGTGCGCCGTCCGAATATTAGCGCCGATGGTTCGGCCATCGCTTTTGAGGCCAATCGTAACGGACAGTGGGATATTTTGATTGTCGATCGCTTCGGGAAAGCGATCGATTAGGATTGCAAATTGGCGATTTTTAGCGCATAGCTGCAACTACGGGCGCGCCTTTTTGTAAGGTTTGCAGTTCGTTTAACGATTCTTGACGCGCCCAGCGATCGGCGGCAATAATATCGTCTAAAGTGGGAGTTTTCGTATTCTGAGATTGGAAGCGATCGCAGACTTTTTCAATCAATTTAGGAATATCTAAAAAGCCAATTTTTTCCTCTAAAAATAGGGCGACGACTTGTTCGTTCGCCGCATTTAAAACGGCTGGCATTGCCCCACCAGCACGCCCGGCAGCATAAGCCAAATCCATGCAAGGATATTTCTGGCGATCGGGGTCGCGGAAGGTCAAATTGCTTAATTTGACTAAATCTAGGGGCTCCCAATTGGTGGGAATTCGTTCGGGATAAGAAAGGGCATATAACAAGGGCAAACGCATATCTGCCCAGCCCAATTGGGCCAAAACCGATGTATCTTGAACTTCGATTAATGAGTGAATGATACTTTGAGGATGAATGACAATTTCAATATTGTCGTAGTCCATCCCAAACAGATAATGCGCTTCAATGACTTCTAAACCTTTATTCATCAAAGTCGCCGAATCAATGGTAATTTTTCGTCCCATCGTCCAGTTAGGATGTTTCAAGGCATCGGCAACCTTAACTCGTGCCAATTGTTCGGCGGGTAAATCGCGAAATGCTCCCCCAGAAGCCGTTAAAATAATCTTGCGAAGTCCGCCTTCAGGTACTCCTTGCAAGCATTGAAAAATCGCCGAATGTTCCGAGTCTGCGGGCAATAATTTCACCCCATGTTTTTGCACCAATGGCAGCACCACAGGACCCCCAGCAATCAAGGTTTCTTTATTGGCCAAAGCAATATCTTTTCCGGCTTCAATGGCGGCTAAAGTGGGTAAAAGTCCCGCACATCCAACAATTCCCGTAACGATGCTTTCCGAGTCCCCATAACGGGCAACTTCTACAACTCCTGCTTCACCTGCTTGCAAAATGGGAGAATAGTCAAGGGAAGAAAGCGCTTCTTTGAGTTCGGAAAATTTCGTTTCATCTCGAATGGCTACGATTTCTGGCTTAAATTGGCGAACCTGTTCTGCTAATAATTCTACATTTCGCCCGGCGGCTAACCCCACAACCCGAAATCTATCGGGATATTGTTGCGCGATATCGAGGGTTTGCGTACCGATAGAACCTGTCGATCCGAGAATTGCGATCGCTTTCACAAGCCTTCTCCCTTAACTAAACTTAATACTTTGGAAATTTTTGTTAAGTTTAGTCTATCAAGGAGTCGTTTCAATTCAAAACTATCAATTCAAAATTAAAAAAATGGTCATTTGCAGGGACTCAGCCCAGAACAACTCGCAGCCCTCAGAATAGAAAGAAAAAGCCGAGTGGTGTTCTCTCACTCGACTTTAAAACTAGAAAGCTCGCTAAAAGCAAATAAGCAATTTCCAATAAGTTAATCGCGTATGACTCTGATAATCGTTACAAAGTAATCTGTTACATTCCTGATCTGATTATTAACAGTAGCTTGTAGAGACTGAGCAGGACCGGCTACGGCAAACTCTTTTGAGTGATTCGAGCCATTGCTCCATCCTTTATAGTTAGAGGAAATCCATTGATTGACATCTGCTTTGAAAGCAGGAATATTAAACGGAAAGGATTGGTTAATCCTCTGCATTTGAGCCTCTGCGTCAGGCGACCACGTGATAAATAAAGCTGCATGAGCAGGAAGCGAAAAACTCAGCATTAACGATAAAACTAATGCAACACTGATACCTTTTAGTATGTTCATAGTTCAGATCTCCTTTTTGTTAATTAGTCAAATTCGAAATAGATTGACACTACTATCATAAGTCGCGCCTTTCTAAATGCAAGGGCGTGTCAATTTAATATTACGCAAAGCAGATTCTGGATAGGCTGAAACTCTGACTCTCTTGTAAAATCAGTTAAAAAACAGCCCTGACCCGAACTAACATCACGAATCATTAATTTTATAATAGTTCTTACTATCCTTGGTTGTCAACAGAGATCCTTGAAATAATATAGCGATTCTCGATTTATCGAGATACATCTCAAAAGAGACCTCTCCGGCATAAAATATGAGATCGTTATCCAAGAATTGTGCGATACGTAATCTTGTCTCCAATACATCCCGCGATCTCAGCTTCATATTTTTGTACCAATGGCAACATAGCAACATTCAAAAAATGATAATCGTTAACTCAGACCGCGATTCAATCGCCAATATGCCTGTTTTAATTCGACGGGAAGATAGAGAAAAATCTCTTCCGTCGAACACCTCAGTCTTTTGGCCAGCACGTTGAGCGTTTCGTCAATGAGTTGGGGGTCGTCGGGAACGTAAACGATAACATCCCAAATTTTCCCGCCTGTTACTTTACAGAGTTGATTGAGGGTATCAAACCCAATCCCTTTTGCTTTTCCCTGTTCGAGTTTGCCGATGAGTTGCTGAGAGCGATCGCTTAATCTCGCTAATTTTTCTTGGGTTAAGTTGTATCTTTTACGGGCAATGGACAGTACGACAACAATAGCCATTTGGGTTTTATTCCTTTAAGTGACTTGAATGTAGAGCAGGATGGAGATCTAAATCTACTACATCAATCAATTGGAATATTACATCAAAAGGTTTGATTCGGTCAAAAAAAATCTTTTTGCTTTTTTAGATAAATCGGTTAGGATGAGTATAAATTGATGTGATTCTGCCCCCTCAAGATGGTTGAAGAAAAAAACGAATCCATTCCCAAGGTAGAATTAACCGCGCCTCTGCTGAAGTGGCTCGATCTCGTTCGCGGGAATGCAAGCGAAATGCAGTTTGAAAGAGATCTCGGTTTAAGCCGCAATTCCATCCGCAACATACGGGAGGGAAAATTACCGGGTGCGGAAAAACTCGTCCGGATCAAACGGGGAACGGGGATTTCTTGGGAGCAACTCGGCGCTCTTCTAGAAGCTCCTTTTTTGGAGGAATCCGAAAAGAATTCAAAATGTTCCCATGCAGAGTTACTCTCTCAAAGCGAGATCGGGGAGGCGGGTTATACGGTAAGATCTTACGATCTCTTGGTTCAAATCGCCCGAAATGTCGAATCGATCAAATCTCGCGTTCTTGGGGAACCCTTATCAATGACAACTGCAAAATTTGAATTAACCAAAGATACGTTTCCGCAAATGCTGGCGGAATGCGTGGCGGAGAAAACGGAGGCAGAACTCAAAGCGCGGCTCGAGTTTCTGGGGGTTAGAAATAGACTGAATTGGGGAACGTTTTGGGCGATCGCGACGGGAGAAGATTATCCCCGCAGCGTGAGACATTTAGAATATGTTAAGGCAATGGTGGATGATGGCGAGCCAGAAAAATATTCGATTTATCACTGGTTTAACGCTTTTGCTTATTTTGTCCGGTTTAATCCTAGGGTAACAGAGCCGATTAGTTGGGATTGAAAGAATTTCCTGTAGGGATGTAGCGTGCTACGTCCCTATAATACAAAATTTTGTCTTGATTTTCTTATTGAGAAAGAGTGGCTTCTTCTTCCCCAAAGCGTCTGATTTCTTCTATTTTTAGGTCGATGCTCAAGTGACACTCCAAACCAAAAAACTCGACGAGACTTTGTTCGCCGATAATTTTAACCTCTTTGCGCCGCCATTCTTCTGTATCTTTGTAATAGTTCAAGCCCTTGTACTCGTAGTTCGTTAATTTTCCTTGCGATCGCAACATGGCTTTGCGAGATTCTAATTCCTCGGGGTAACTGAAGGAGGCGACACTTTTCCCGAGAAAGTCATCCAAGACATTTTGATTGGCAGCAAAAGCCGCAGGGTTGGCAAAGAGCAGGATTTCTCCGTCCATTGTGACGATATAGGTCGGATGGGGAGAACTGTATAGTTCGTTTAAGTCGAATTTTAGTTTGGTCATGGTTTTAAAATAAGAGGATAAATTTACAGAAAATAGGATTTTTTAAAAGGTGAATCTCGGTGTTTGAAAAACCCTCAATTCTAAATCAAGTGTTTTTGCTATTTTATCACATCTTACTTGTATTTGATTCCGTATAACTCTCACAATTTATTGTATAAGTTTATAACATTCTCGAATTTATACTGACACGTATATAGAATTCTCCATCTTTACAAGAGACTGTTTATAAAATAAAAATTAAGCCAGTAGGGTGCAGTTAGCGACAGCGTAACGCACCAATTTTTAGACTGTTCAAATCAATGTCTGTATTGTTCATAGTGGACAGAAAAAATGATTATTTCTGTATGGAGATCGTAGGTTAATTTAATCAACAAAGCGTCGGGTTTCTTCGCGCATTAAATCAATAGCCAAGCGACATTCACAACCAAAAAATTCAATCTTTTGAAAATCTGTAACATACTTCACTTCTTTTCGCCGCCAAAAGTCTCCATCTTGATAGTAGTTCAACGCTGCGAATTCATAATTCGTCAGCTTCCCATCCAATCGTAGAAGCCGTTTTCTATTCTCTAATTCTTCTGGATAGCTAAGGGCAGCAAAATTTTCTCCTAAAAATTTATCGGCTGTTTTTTGATTATTTGCACAAGCAACAGGATTGGCAAACAAGAGTATCTCCGTATTTAGGTCTATCATGTAAACCGGATTAGAGGAGCTATACAAGCTATTCAAATCAATCCCGATATCTATATTATTCATGATTTCAGAAATGTCAGTGGTTTGAGCTGAAAAAGACTGATTCATAAATTCTAGAAAATACCGACCTCTAAAATTTACTCTGATGGATGACAGTTTCAAGATTTGCATGATATCCATGAAAATCTCTTCATTCGAACCAATCTCTCGGGCAGTGGGGGCGCGATCGCAATTAATGATTGCTCGAACTGCGTTACCCCCATCGTAGATCGAGATCGGGTCGATGTCGATAGTTAAAGAATCCAGTGCCATGTCTCTATACATAGCGGGAATCTCGCATAAATCAATGAATTGGCGGTAAAGAATTTTAGCAAATTGCATGGTAGCTTGATAGATGGATAATAGGTAATGACTTGCTATTTTAGTGTAGTTTTTTAGACTATTTTGTTCGCGAGATCAACTTTTAAAGTCATTGAATTTAACGAGCAATGTAATAACGAAAGGCGCTCGCCTTAATCTTAGGATTATCTTGGGTAGTGATGGAAACATCAATTTTTACTGGAGATTCAAAAATTATTTTTGTGACTAAATAAACTCTCTTATTATCGATTTTCACTTCGGCTTGGCTCAGTGACCACCGGGGAATCAAATTCCCCGTCTCATACAAGAAGTCTTCACTTCGGCGTAGCTCAGTGACCACTTAAGAGGACTACTCCTATTAATCTTCGAGAAAATATCGCGGTTATAATCTATTTCAATGGATTTTTCGTATGAGCGGTTCGACTAAACGCTCACCGGACATCAGGGATTTTCAATCCCTGACGGATCTCGATACTCGATATTTAATTTTCTGAGTTCACTTGTTTTGCCTCCTCAATCCAACTATCAAAAGTCTCTTGATTCGTTCCGATCCACTCCTCTGCAAGGCTTATAATCTCTTCCGGTGAGTTTTCTCCCTCTTTAATGCGCTGACTTGCAGCACTCATATCTTCTACCGGAATTTTAATGAGTTCAAAGAGTTTTTTTGCTGCCGGATTTGCATCTGCAAACTCCTTGTTCGCTGTAATCCAATAGCGATCGATCGCAAAACCGAGATTTTTGCCTTTGGCGGTGGTGTCTTTTTCCGACATCTCTCCCTGTTCTTCCGGGAGATCGGTATAAGGCACCTCTAACCGAATCGTGTCTTCACCTGGTTTTAAGACTTGTCCGACCCACAGAGGCTCCCAAGTATAAAATAAAACCGATTCTCCTTCTTTGTAGCGAGTAATGGTATCGGCAATAATCAGGTTATACTCTCCTTGATTGTGTTCTACCGTATCTCGCAAATCATAAGCATCTAGGTGATGTTCGATCGCCAACTCGCACCCCCAACCCACAGGACATCCCGCTAGATCGGCTTTTCCATCGCGATCGCTATCGAAGAGCTTGGCAATTTCCGGATCTTTGAATTGCTCTAAGCTGGTAATATTGTACTCTTTTGCCGTTTTCTTATCAATTTGATAACTTTGTACCAATCCAGAAATAATCACACCACTCTTTACTAATTTTTCAGCGCCGCCATTTTTCTCATAAAACTTTGCGTGGAGTCGTTCTAAATGGATTGCGGTGTAGTCTACATCACCGTTAGCGAGAGCAACAAAGGAGATCGCTGGTGTCACGATTTCGGGTTCTTCAACCTCATAGCCTAATTTTTCTAAGGCTTTATTGACAATAGCGGTTTGAAATTCTTCTTCAGGTAAATTAGCATGAACGCCTTGAACGGCTTTCCCTTCCCCCGGAAGTCCTGCTGAGGAAGAGGATGCACTTTCGTTTTTAGGATTAGGTTGCTGACAAGCGATCGCGCCTAAGAGTAAAGCCGTACAGAGAAGAGGTAGTGGGAGACATTTCATGAGTTTATCCACTGTTAAATTCATAAAGTATATTCTCTTAACCCACTCGTTCTTGTCAACTACTCGAACGAAAATAAAATTAGAAAAATAGGAATTCACTATCAAGAGTATTGATTCCTAAATCTCTAAAAACACAATACCTTTGGTACTTTTTCGACCTCTTTGCGAAAAAAATTCTTCTCTCCGAAGAAAGAAGAATCCGCTATTTAGAGTTATGAATGGAGCCGAGCAGAGTTGAACTGCTGTCCAGACTGGGTATTTACTTGCTGCTCGTTCACAGGTTTAGCTTCAATTACCCGAGAAGCGGGGAGCGTTCCTTATCCCGAACGCTAGGATTCTCTAGTAAAGTCTTAACCTAGCAAATGACCAGAGGCATTTGAGAAGAGCATCCGTTGGGGTTAGATCTGCAATCCTTAACGGAGTCAAACTGCAGATGCTCGAAACCTTGTGTTAGGTTTGGATTAAGCAGCGACAGGCGCAGCTTTACGAGCGAAAGGAACGATGTTGTTCGCAGTTACTATTTGTTTGAGCCTTTGATTAACGAGAGGAGACTCACTCTCGACCTGAGTCACAGTTCAGCTTTCGCCAACCTGTCGAAACCGTTGCGGCCCCGTGTTGTTTTATTATAGCTAAAATTTGACTTTTGGGGAAGATGGGGGAGCGTCGGGAGCAGAGGGAGCAGGGGAAGATGGGGGAGAATGGGGCAGTTTTATAGCTGTTTGTGTTTTATCTTTTGTTATCATCGCTCATTTTTCATTGCGATGACTTTCTCTATCGATTGCTTAGAATAAATAGACGTTGGTCGAATAGCGTTCTTGCGTTTTCAACTTCGAGAGAACTTTCTTTAAGAATTTCTCCTAATGTTTTTTGAGCTTGGAAATTTGCTTCGCAAATCCGCAAAAAAGTTAAATCCTTGTCGGATAAATTGGTGAGTTCGTAATCGGCATTAAAAAGGGTTTGACCGGGCCAGCCGTGAATACAGGGGTGCAATTCGGGAATACCCGAAAGAAATGTTTCTTCTTGCGACCAATCGGTTTTAATGAAGGGAGAACGCCCCAAGAAAAACTCATAATGAGTAATCGTTTTCGGATCGAGAAGTTCGATGAGACGATAGCGATCGCGTTCCGATAATTGACTCGCTCTCGCCATTAAATCGGGGGAATTTCCCAGCAAGCGTTCTAACTGCCAAAATTGGGGATTGGAGAAACCAAGAAATTCTAAGCCCGAAGCCTCAATAAATTCAAATAAAGTATTAATATTATAATCGACTTCTTGAGGATGAACGTACATATCGGCAAAACTTTCATCCTTGTGATTTTCCATTGACCAGCGCGTTTTTTCTCGCTGAACGAGGGGATTATTTTCAGGCAGAGAGGCAAAAATATCGCGTCCGACTTTTACCCCATCGGTATAATCTCCTCGTTTTTCTCCTTGCAACAGAGCGATCGCTTCTTGCATTAAGCGAATTTCCCAGCGTCCCAATTCTGCATACACAAAAATATGAAATAGTCCCCCCGGTGCTAACTTTTTGGAGAGAGAGCGAATGCCTTTTACGGAATCGGGTAAATGATGTAACACGCCTACACAATTAATGAGGTCAAATTCTCCATCAAGTTCCCCAACATCGTAAAGACTGAGATGATGAAATTCGACTCGATCCGCACCGGAGCGATCGCATCTCTCTTTTGCCACGTTCAACGCACCAGAACTGAGATCCACAGCCACCACTCGCGCCTCCGGGTTCAAATGCACTAGATACTCCGTTCCTACCCCCGTCCCGCATCCTGCATCGAGAATGCGAATATCTTGACGGGTCGGTTTGCGTCCGGTACAGAAGCTATAAGCAGCAGTCCAACTCCAACGCCAATTAAAACCCGGTGGGGGTTCGTCAGACATGGCATCTGGAGGAAAGGGATAGGTATCGTAGAGTTTTTCGACGGCGTTGCTAACGGTGCGATCGTCTGGCATGGGATACAGGCAAAATTAGAAGTGTAGTAGTTCTTATATCATTGCAGGGATGGCTTGGGGCGTTTCTTTATAATTCTCAATGAGACAGTCTGATTTTCAGACTTTGTTAAATGCTCAAATCTAGCTCCATCCAAGAACCTTTCATTATTGAAAATTATGGCAATAGGTGAATGTAATTGTGGGGCAATAGCCTTCGAGATCGCTACTAATCTTTCGGATGTCTACATCTGTCACTGCTCGATTTGTAGACGATCTACTGGTAGTAACGGAATCGCTGTAGTCGTCGTAAATAACAGCGATTTTCGCTGGGTTAGAGGTGAAGAACTCATTAAGACTTGGCATAAACCGGGATATGATTGGCACACTAACTTTTGCAACAATTGTGGTTCGCCTTTACCCGGTGTGAATGATGATGCAAGAATGTATATTCCTGTCGGTCTGATTACGGAAGGTGATGAAAACCTTCAAGTCGCTCATCATATTTGGGTTGATTCAAAAGCGACTTGGGATGAGATTGGCGACAATGGGAAACAACATCAACAAGCGTTCAAAGGTTAGCATTAGCGGTGCGATCGCACCGCTTTCGATCCTCATTCTCTAACGCGATCGCGTTCCCGCTTAAAAACATTCTTGCACTGCGATCGCGCAATCGGGAAAAGCAAGAAGGCTAGCAGACTGCTGGCCTCGCAAAATAAGCTGGCTTTGATAACCATTAGGTTGAGAGTCTCGAAAAATATGAAGCTGCTGTAGGGGAATATTAAAAACCCAATATTCAATAATCCCGGCTGTTGCATAGAGATCGGCTTTAGTGCCTAGATCGCGATTAATTGTGGTATCTGCAATTTCAACAAGCAAATAAACTTCATCTGGGGTAGGATGGCGATCGCCATAGAAGTTGCGATCTGGACGAACTACGGCAATATCGGGCTCGGGTTCTGAGTAAGTATCGAGTTGAATGGGGTCTTGAAGCCGTACCAAAACGCGATTGCTCAAACGATATTCTAGTAGTTTTTCGATACGCTTGCATAATGCACTATGAGCAGGACCTTTGGGCATTTTCTGAATAATCTGTCCGGCAATCAGTTCTACCCGTTCATCCGCTCCCAGAATCCCAATTTCTGCCATGCGGTGATAATCCGTAGTAGAGATAAGCCGAAGATTGACGGGGGAAAGAGTCGTGCCAACCATAATCGGGATGTGAATCGCGAGATGATGCTTTATTGTAGCAAATAACCTCGATCGCTCATCAATTGTCGATCGTCGTTCATTGAAATGACCTTTATTACCCCATCATGACAGTTTATGACGCAAACCTCAGACACGTCAATCAAAGAAAATTTCAATTTAAGCGTTCTTGCTAAAGATGCTGGAATTGTTCTAGGCATACAATTTGCAGGTATTTTCATTACCTATCTGATGGAAGTCTGCCTAGCTCAGTGGCTGGGAAAAGCCGAGTATGGGATTTATCAATATGTTATTGCTTGGTCGGTACTTATGGCAATTCCTGCGGGCTTGGGATTGCCCATTACCACATTGCGTTTTGTTGCCGAGTATCGCGTTAAGGAAGCATGGGGATTGTTATGGGGCATTGTACAAAGTAGCTGGTTACTGACAATTCTGGCCAGTCTTTTGCTTGGCTCAGTCACCGCGATCGGCATTTTTTTTTGGAACGATCGCCATCCTTTTACATATGCCATCCCTTTGTTAATAGGGATAGGTCTCATCCCTCTGCAAGCATTGATTAATCTGCAAGTGGAAACCGCTAGAGCCACGCAAGATATGACGCTTGCTTACGGTCCCTCAAAGCTCCTGTGGCCGGTAATGCTTCTTTTAAGTGCATCGCTGTTCTTAGAAATCAATCATACGCTGACAGAGAATTCAGCCATTATAATTGCTGAAATCACTTTGTTTCTTGTCGTATTATTTCAACTTAGTTTGTTATGGCTGAAGCTCGGACAAGAATTTGAATCAGCTCAACCGATTTACGCTCTGAAACAGTGGTTAAGCGTCGCGTTGATTATGTCCCTCAATCATGGCTGTTTTCTATTTCTTGCTAATACTGACACGATTATGGTTGGCTCTATTTTAGGCTCTGAATCAGCCGGAATGTATGCTGCGGCAGTCAAAACCGCTCGGTGGGTTAGTTTCGTCTACGATATTATCAATTTTGTGGCAGCCCCGAGTTTTGTCATCCTGTATACCCAAAATAACAAGAAAGAATTGCAAAGAATAGTCTCTGAAGTCTCTATTTGGATTTTCTGGCCATCTGTAGCGATCGCTTTATTACTGATTGGTTTCAGCCAACCTATCCTCGGACTATTTGGTTCGGAATTTATGCCAGCAAGTTGGCAGCTCAAAATTTTAGTTTCAGGGAACTTATTTAGTGCTTTATGCGGATCGGTTGGCTACCTTATCGTCATGACAGGACATCAAAATAAGTCTGCGATCGTTATGGTATCTGCGGTAATTATTAATGTTGTTTTAAATGCAATTGCTATTCCTCTCATCGGAGGGGTCGGGGCAGCGATCGCAACCGCATTAACTACGGCCTTATGGAGTATTAGTTTGGCAATTTTAGTCATCAAATATGTAGGAGTTAATCCCATGGTTTACAGAAAACTTTGGCAACAAGAACCTCCCGTCTGAGGTCAGAATACAATGGTCGGTACGCTAAGTATAAAAATAAGAACGCTTTTGAAAAATGCCCAACCAAGCCTTAAAACTCAAGCTCTCATCTACTCCATATTTTGTACTGGAAATTTCCTGTATTTCAAAGCAGGGTTCTACAGCGAGTACAATATTTGCGAGTGATATTCTCGGATAATTGTGCGCTTTTCGTTCTTCTAGATCGTCTGGATGATCCGCATTGCCCGATATATCTATCCAATATCCATTTTTTACAAGAATTTTTGCTACATATTCTGCAAATAAATTATAGGATTTTTGGTCGGTAAAGGCATGAAAGCAACCTCTATCGAATGCAATATCAAATTCATCGTTAATTTCCCCCTTCGTGAAATCCGCATGGTAAAAACGGAGGTTAGGGTGGGTAAATCGCTCTGAAGCTATCTCAATGGCTCTCTCAGACATATCAATGGCAGTTACATCATACCCTAAATTAGCAAGAAAATAAGCATTGCCCCCTGTACCGCAGCCTATTTCTAGAATCCTAGATCGATCTCTACAATAGTTTGAGAGAACATCTTTAAGAATAGAGTTGGGTTTTGAATCTTCCCATGGCGTATCCGAATTTAAATATCTTTGATTCCAATTTTGTTCTCGCTGAGATAACATTTCTAAAATTTCCTTCTATTACTAGTTTTAGCGATCGGATAAGTGGGAAAAATCCCTTATTTTCTAGTCAATCCTAGCTGCGAAAAAACAAGATTGACGTGAGATTGAAAGACTGTAGTTAAAAACCAGAATAGCTAATCTCGATATTCAAAATCAATCGTAATATTTGGAAAAGGTTTTAATGAGATTAACGGCCAAATCGCGACAGGCTGGCTAGAAGAATTAGTGATTTTAAACTTCTTTAAGAGTGCCGAAATCATATAAGCCAACATCAGTAAACTCGTACCTGCTGCCGGACATCGCCTTGAACCACCACCAAAAGGAATAAATGCAAATTCAGGATGGTTGGATTGAGCAAACCTTTGAGGTAAGAAGCGATCGGCTTTTTGCCAGTATTTTGGACTCCGTTGTAGAGTATAGGGACAGACGCAGACTCCTTGCCCTTCAAAAACCCGATGTTCGCCGAGTTTTATATCTAATAAAGCCGTACGGTTTAACAACCAAGCTGGAGGATATAAACGTAGCGACTCTTTCACTGTTTGAATTGCTAATTTTAGATTGGTTAAATCTGCTATTTGTTCTAGTTCGATATTGCTGGAATCTTTGTTCAATTGCGTTTCTTGAAAAATTTTTTGCTGAATTTTAGCGTCTTTTCTAACTAAATCTAGCGTCCAGCCTAAAGCAGTTGCCATTCCATTATAACCATTTAATAATGTTCTCGTAATAGCTGTTGTGAAAACTTCATAACCATCTCGCTGATACACTTTATGATTTTCAAACCGATCGTACTTATATTTTTGTATAATTTTACTGACAAAAATGTTGCAACTCTGCCACTCTTGCTGATGTTCTGGCAATAATGAAGAAGCAGATGTTTCATGGGCTAGTAAACTATTTTTTTCAAAAATATCCCAAGTTTTAACAAATTCTTTTGCATCGGGACTCGCATCAACATCAAATAAAATATCGGCAAGTAAAACCATCATCCATTCCTTCAAAAATGGAAACAATTCGATACTTTTATTTGTAGTTAATTTCTCTTCAATAGATAAAATGAGTGCAGAAGTATGATTAAATAGTTTGTTCTGTAACTTTTTAAATGCAGTGCTACTCTTATCGTTTCTACTATCGATTAACTTGAGTAAATATTTTCCTTCATCTGTCAAAATAGATCTTAAATGGGGATATTCATGAGTCGGATTAATAAAACTACTCTGTTCGCTTGCTAATACTCTTTTTGCGAGTTCTGGACTATTAACTAACCAAGTGTGATTCCCATGTTGATCGAACCCAACTAAATCCGAATCACTTGCACTTATTGATGAGAAAAACTCAAGCGGACCCAAATTTTTAGAATTGTTTGGCATTGATTTATTATTTGATATTTTGCAATTGCGAACATGATATCCCTAGAATCTTAAAGACTCTAGGGATTGCGGTGTTTACTATTTACAACTCAACTCTTATACCGAGCAAGAGGGAGTGAGTAAATACGTTTGTACCCAGTTACACTGCAACTTTTGAGGCATGACTTTTGTCAGTTGCTTCAGGAGGAGCATAGTTGTAGGCAGCAGCCGGAGGAGCGTAGTTGTAGGAGGCTTCGGCTCGGTTGGCTGGGGGTGCATAGTTGTAGGCAGCAGCCGGAGGAGCGTAG
>JAGHZQ010000058.1 GCA_017746715.1 Cyanobacteria bacterium SBLK | reverse complement strand
TTTGCTAACTCTCTTTGTGAGATTTTTTCTTCTTCGTAAGTTTCGATAATTTTTTTTCTAAAATCTGTTGAGTATGCTTTCATTTATTTTTTTGACCTCCTTTTTTCCTAGTGTACCTCATCCATTCGATAATTGCTATAATAACGATATTCTTAAACAATTAACTTATGAATTGGCACTTCAGCAAACACACAAAATCTCGAAAAATTTATTTTTTATTCCTTACTATTATAAATTTATTTCTCCAGAAAATTCTCTTGGAGAAATTGACAAATCGCTAAACCCAAAAGGTATTTTTGTATTTAAAGCCAATTTTTTCTTAATTCAACATTCGTATCTTGAGGAAAACCTATGAATTTTAATTTCAAAAATATAGATATTTATCCTGAAGACTATGCGTTTGAAAGTAGCTATCTTCCTTTGATATCTTTTAAAACAGATCGACAAAGAGAGCTTGTAGAAGAATATATTTTTAAAAAAGTTGATATATTTTTTAAAAGAATCATAAATATCGATATTAGTGTACGTGAATCTCAAGTTACCTATCCTAAAATTATTACTGAAAAAGATTTCAAAACTAAAAAATTAGAATATTTTTATAAAAATATCTTTTCTAATTTAGGTCAACGTGATTCAAATGGGAAATTGCAATTTTCCCCCAAGTGGGGAATTACATTTGATAAAAAATGCACTCCAATATCAGTTAGTCGGTTAAAGCCCAACTTTAGAATTCTTATAGATAAAAAATCTGGAAAAAGAGTTAAAGAACCCAATCTAGAACCATTTACATACTATCATCATAATATTCATGAACGGCACTATCATTATGGGACAATTGATATTAATGGAAAACCCGTTTTTTATTATATTTATTTTACTCTACAAGAATTATTAGATGTGCTTAGAGATGTCAATGTATAGTGCTTTGTAATGCGCTGAGTAGTTTGGGCAAAGCAGAAGTTATCAGCTTGTGTAACTTAAAGCATGACAAGAATAGCAGAGAGGACAATCCAAATGACTCGTTGAGATTGACCCAGTACGGTCACAATTTTAGCCCGCCCGAGCGATCGCTTTCCCCATTCCCACTTCCTAAAATCGACGAAAACGAATTGCAAAACCCGATATGGCAACCATTCATTTCGTGGACGGAGAAAAAGGAGGAGTGGGGAAAAGTATGTTTTCTCGCTGTCTGGCGCACTATTTCGAGTGCGAAGGCATCGACTGCGCCCTCGTGGATGCCGACTCTAACAACGATGTTGCCGAATGCTACGATGGCATTCGAGATATCAGCTTCAAAGTCGCCAACGAAGAAATCGCCCTCTCCTCCTTAGAAGTCGATCGCGTCGATCGCATCTTCGAGTTAGCTCTCGAAAAACCCGTACTGGTCAATTTACCCGCCAACGTCCACGAACAAGTGGCTTGTGGAAGGGATTTCTCTCGATGGACTGTCCGAAGCCATTGCCTCGATTGAGTCTCGTGGCAGTGGGGGATACATGGCAACAGGCATTTATACCTGTGCGGATGGCGGACGCAATTGCGGCAGGGCGATCGGGAAATATCAAACCATGAGCTACACTCCCATGATGCAAAATGAGGTTTCGCAAGTATCGGGAGGGAAAGCATGGCTCGACAAGCTCAATTCCGGCTATCGTCCAACCCAAGCCGAAATCATGCGATATTATCCCCCCGAAGCACAGGAGCGAGCGTTTCAGTCGGAAGTGAAGAACTTAATCGAGCAAGCGAAACGGCAAATCGACCCCCGGAGTGGTGGGAATTTCACGGGCGATCGCCTCATCGAGCGAGTAACGCAGAAATGGTTTGGAGGTTCGGGATCGAAGGTGGACGCGGGTTACAGCGACGCACACGGGCGTTTGAGCCTCTACGGTTATGGAGTGCAGGCAAGGGAGTATTACAACGCTCGAGGGGGCAATCCCGATTGCAGCGCAATCCTTCCTAAAGAGTCTGAAGGGCAACCCGATACGAAAGGAATGGGAGCAACGGGACGATTGATTAACCCCGCTCCGGGTTATCCCATTACGAGCGGATTCGGTCCTCGTTCTCGACCCTGCGCTCGGTGCAGTAAGTATCATCCTGCCGTCGATCTCGGCACTCCCATGAATACCCCCATTAAAGCAGCAGATGGCGGCACAGTCATTGGTGCGGAATGGTGGGACGGTTACGGCAAAACCATTGTTATTGACCACGGTAATGGCATGAAAACCCGCTATTCTCATCTCAATGCGATCGAAGTGAGAGTGGGGCAACAGATAAGTCAGGGACAGCAAATTGGCTTATCCGGGGCGACGGGATACGGCACGGGACCGCACTTGGATTTTGGCGTATATCGCTACAACGGTTCGGATTGGCGCACTCCCAAAGGAGCAGCGATCGATCCCCAAAGTTTGATTCGTTTTTAGGAGGTTGAAATGAACGTTAAGCGTGTTTGGCAGTGGTTGGGAATGGCATTGGTGACGACATTGCTGGTTGTCGGGACGGGCGATCGCTCTTCTGCTGGAGTAACGGTGGAGGCGTTGCAAACCTGCATTCCCGATTGGAACGGCTTTTTTGCTCGCAGCGAGATTGTCGGTTCGACCCAATACGAAGGGAAGGAGTATGTTTTGCTCCACCTCTATCAACCCGATACTCCCTTCCCCGATCCTTTAGTCGTGTCTCGTCCTGTAGGTGGGGGAGATTGCACCCAAGAGTTCCTCGATATTAGCGGCAGCGATGTTTCTCTCGCTGAAGTTCTCGGAGAGCGGGAAATCGGTCGTCAGTTGACCCTCGCACTCTATCGCGGGGAGTTGGAACGATTGGGACGAGAAGGGTTGCAGCAACAGGTAAATGAGGCGGCAGAAGGGGAGAATGCCGTGGAATGGTGGGATGAGGAAGTATGGGCGTTGCGGCAGTTGGGCATCGAAATTCCCAGTAATGTTGTAGTTAAAGGAGGGAGTTAGAGTGAGGATAGGGAAATGGTTCGGTCGGGCGATCGCGTTACTCTGGGCGGTTTTGCTGTTGGGGAGTTGTGGGGGAAGGGAGGCGATGCGATGGCAATCTGCCGAGTCTTATTTCGATCGCCCCGTCTTGGAGGAGATTATCGAGGACAATTCCACCGTACCGATTTCGAGGTTAGAAGGGCGGGTGCGAGTTTCCGAAATGGTCTCGAACCCCCGTTTGGTTTGGGTGGATTTTAATACGGAGGGAATGTGCGGGCGATTGGGCTGTGCTTATGTGGTTTATGGGGAAAGCGAGGAAGGGTGGAAGCGGCTTTGGATGCAGTATCTCGATCCCCATCTTCCCCCTGACGTGCCGTTGGTTTCTCGCAGTTCGACGAAACCCGTTTGGGCGAGTTTTTGTCTGGATATCAATCAATTGGAAGGGGAAACGGCTCTGCGTCGGATGCAGGTCTGTTGGGATGGGAAAGAGATGCGAAAGGTTGAACAGAAGCGAATTCGGTTGGATGATTTTTAAGGGGTTGGTAGATGCGAAAATAACTGCCGTTTTACGGAATGAAAATTCGACCTACTCCCCTATAATTTTCCAAGTCGAGCAAAATCTCAATGAGACGAGTGACACATTTTTGCCGATAGCTACTCTCATCCAATCGATCCGGGTTGCTAACGGTTAGAATTGGTAAGGAAGTCGGTGTATTTTCCTCGCGTATTGTCTGTTCAAGAGAATCATTTCCCTTCATATTTCGATTAGCTGTTATCAAAATCATCTGGTGGGTTTGAGTAAATTGCCAAACGACGCGATCGCTGCTATCCATTGGCAATCCAATCTCCTGAAATGTCAAAAAGCGGATCGATAACAGGTCAAGCCATCCTTCTGCTGAGAGGGTTCCCCAGAATAAAACCGCATCTCCGGTTAAGTTATAGTCGATCGGGAAATTCATAATAGCTCAAGGCGAGCTTTCCAATCTTGAAGTTTAGCACGAAGTTTTTCCTGATCGGGTTGAGGAGACTTGGCTGCAATTTCGGCAAATTTTTGGCGATTTCGTTGTTCCCAGTAGCACCGGATTTCTTCTGCGGTTTGTAAAAATTCTTGGTATTCTTCTTCAACCTCAGTGCGATGAGTTTCAATGTAGTCTAAGGCTGAACGAATCTGTTCATCGTTAAGACCGAGTTTTTCACGGATCAATTGGGGTGGATACTGAGCTTTCCAATAGTCCATCACGTCATAAAGAGTAATGCGAGTCCCTGCGATCGCTATTCCCCGTTCGGTGCGAATGAGGGTAGGTTGCTCATGGGATGCTGAAGTCATAGTGAATCCCCCCTGAATCATTACGAAGTAACCTTCAAATTGTATCATGTGAATCTTGTTCGATGCGATCGCCTATTATATCTTCAGTTGAGTTAGAATTTTAGACTGAGTTGACAGAGGTGTTATTTGAATAGTTTTAATGTTCTATAGCAAAACTAATTGAGTCGTGAATGCGAAGCAGGCTGAAACCCTTGTCATTACTGATTTGCTTGTTTACAACTCAAATGGACTTGCTATATGATTGATTTTTTGGTGCAGGAACACCGTTACACATTTTTTTATCTTCGGGTGCAACATTGGGGTTATTTTGAAGATAGTCTCGTATTCTGTCACAACCTCTTGCTAAAAGATTATCGATATCTAAATTCCACAAAATAACTTTGCCGTTATCGAGTGCTGCGGCTAGAGTTTTGCTATTAGGGCTAAAGTCTAATGCAGTTACAGGTACTTCATGTTCTAGAGTTTCTATTAATGTGCCATCCCGACTCCAAATTCTAACGGTTTTATCTTCACTGGAAGAAGCAATCATGTTATTGTTCGGACTAAATTTGACACTTGTTAAAAATTTGTTATGTCCAGTTAGAACTTTAACAAGCTCACCATTTATTTTATATAAGCGTAGAATCCCATCACCTCCAGATGTTATGATGGTTGTTCCATCATAACTAAATGCAGCTTTATTCCCATCTAAATTAAATACTTTTTTGTTATTTATATCCCATATTTTGAGTCCACCTTCTTCAATAAATACTCTTGTATTTGGATTCTTATAAACTGAAATAAATTCACCATTGGGACTTATAGATAGATTCCAATAACTAATATCAATATCATCATCAGGATTTACCTTGATATTATACTTTGGATTTCCCTTATCATCCCAAACTCCTAATGCAAAACGACCAGCAGATACTATAAAATTTTTCTTCTGGCTAAATTCTACTTCTTCTATTGTTCCAAAATCTTCATATTCAAAAGCATACGCTATTTTCTTTATTAAATTTCCCTCTTGATCCCAAATATTAAAGAAATCACCAAATCTCTCTGATGAAATCATGAATTTACCATCTGGACTGAAACTTACTTTAGTTACTTCCTCATTATGATTTGTAAGATTTGTTACAGAATTTGTTTTACGATTTATCAGCTTGATCGTTTTATCTTTACTTGTTGTAACAATTTTTTGCCCGTCTGGACTAAATTCTATATCAGTAACTGAATCCCTATGTTCAGCAACAATATCAGGATTAATGGTTTCTAGTTCCCAAATTCTGACAGTTCCATCATCACTAGCTGTAACAATATTTTTGCCATCGTCAGTAAAATGAACTTCATTGATAACCCCAGTATGTCCAGTAATGGTTTTTATCAGTTCTCCTTTCCTTGTCCAAAGTTTGACAGTATTATCACTAGCCGAAGATATAATTATATTTCCTGTCGAATTAAAATTGATACTGAGAACTTCATTGTTATGTGCTTTAAAAGATTTTATCAATGTTCCGTCAAAATTCCACAGTTTTATAAAACCATCCGCACCCGCCGATGCAAAAATATAATCCACAGGTGAAGAACGAATACTAATATTGGGTTTTACAGGAGTTGAAACAGTTGATTTATAATTCCTGTTGAAATCACTCAAAACCTCATTTTCAGATTGTTTATGTTTGACAATTTTGAACAATTTTCCATTGATATCCCAAAGTTTAATAGTTCCACTTGCACTTGCTGTTGCTATTAATTTATCGTCATAGCTGAACGATAAATCAAATACATTTTCATCAATAATACTACTTTCATGAGGTAATACACTAATTAAGTTACCTTCTATATTTTTCAGCCAAACTTTATTGTCGTATCCACTATATGCAATCATTTTTCCGTTGTTGCTAAATCTTATCTTAGTGATACCCAAGTCCGATAATGGTGACTCGTCACCACTATACTTGAGAATTTTAAAAATCTGACCTTGGCTATTTACAAGTTGGATGTCTTGTCTAGCTGGAAAAGCAATCAATTCTCCATCGGGGCTAAAAGCTACAGCACTAATGGATTCCCAAATACTTTTTCCCTGAGTATTCTGAGGTGATTCTTCTGGAACAGAAGCTAATAATTTACCTTCTCGACCCCAAATTTTAACGGTTCCATCTTGACCTGCTGAAGCAATCAACTCTCCATTAGGACTAACATCAACATCCAAAACTGGGCCATTATGCCCCTCAATCCGATTTGCCTCTTGAAGCCCATAAACTGCTTCTCGTAAAGCGGTTATCGCCTGAATCCGAGTATCAGACCTTGCCCCAATCATCCCCAAAGGACTTTTCAATCGTTTAGCTGCCCTTATCCCTGCAACCAACGCCTCCAACTTCCGATCAGAAGCATACAGTGACTCAGAAGAGGCACTATCAGCACGAATTTGAGCATCTGCACCATTTACCAAAGCCCAACCGGCTAAACCAGCCAAACCCAAAATGACACCACTCACCGTACCTGCCAAAGTTCGACGGCTATTTTTCCGATGTGTAACACTTCTGCGAACAAATTCCTGTGCCAAATTCGACAACGGGACAGACTCTCCAAACCGTTGTTGATAATCCTCAGCCGCTCCTAACCTTGTACCCTGTAAAAGATAGTTTTTATCTTTCCCCTTCCCCTTATCTCGCCATTCCCTCGCAGCATCCTCAATTTCCTGCTTCCGCAATAATGCAGCCCGATTATCCTTTAACCATTGTCCCAATAACCCCCAATTGCGAATTAGGGCTTCATGAGCAATATTGACCACTGCAACCCGCTTTCCTGCAATCTCCTCCTCACCCGTTACTAATAACTTTGCATTGGCTAATTTCTGAATAGTTCCCTCCACCACCTCTCGCAACTGAGGAGAATGAATTAAATCTTGCTGACGTACTTGTTTCCGTGTATCCTCCGTCCCTTCTCCCAACCGCGTCAACTCTAAAAATATCCTCTTCGCAACCTTTTTCTCCTCTTCAGATAAAGACTCATAAACCCCATTGGCATGATTTTCCAATGCCTTCTTGACCCCACCCAAACGAGTGTAATCTGTTAACATCAAACGATTTAACTTTTTCTCATCCCATAACTGCGTCAGCGTATATTGCATCAGAGGTAAATTACCTGGAGAACCCGATACATCAGCAATCATTTGCGTCACTAACTCTCGGTCAATTTCCAACCCCACCTTTTCAGCCGGATTTACAATTGCTTCCTTCAATTCTCCCTCACTCATCGGCTGCACAGTCAGCAAATTCTGCTCGATCGCTTTAGCAAATCCGCCATAAGCCTTTTCCGTCAACTTCCCAAAGAAGTCACTCCGCATCACCACCACTACACAGAGCTTACTCTTAAGCCGCTCTACTGCACCCAACAAACCCTGAAAAAACAGTTGTCTTTCTCGAGCCTCGCGACAGAGGGTAAATACCTCCTCAAACTGGTCGATCGCCAGCACCACCCGCTCTGTTGCAGCCGCTTTAATAACCGCCTCAAATTGTCCAATCTCAACCCCTACAGCTTGCTGGAAACTGCTTAAAGGATGTTCCCCCGGAGTAAAAGGTGTATAAATTGTCCATTGCGAACTTCCCGGAATCGCCCCTTGCTTTAACTGATACAATAAACCCGCTCTCACCACAGAAGACTTCCCACTTCCCGACATCCCCAACACCGCCAAAAACGAACGCGATCGCACCTTCTCCAATAACTCCCGAGTCAAGGCTGCACGACCATAAAAATATTGCGGGTCTTCCTCATTGAAATCAAAATAAGCCAAGCCCTTGTAAGGACAGACATTCCCCTTAATCCCCTGTTTTCCCGTCAGGAGAATTTCTCCCCCCGGATTGCGGATAATGGGGTGTTGGGGAGCATTTTTGAGAGTTTTTTCTAGAAACGCAGCCAAACTGACATTCGTTACCCAACCCTCCGAGGACTTGTGGGGATCGAGTCCTTCCAATAACGCTGGAGTCAACACCCCACCGATCGCTTCCTCAAACTCCCGCGATGCCGCAATAAAACATCTATCCTGTTGCTTCTCAAAAAACGTCACTAAATTCGTATCTGCAAAATTGAACAATTCCCCACTATGACAACAATCCAACCAAACAATCTGCTGGCGAACCTGACTCACCTCAAGGACTTTGCGTAACCATTGCAGCGAAAGCCCCCAATCCTCCTCTTCCGGACAAGAATCACTGGCAAACAAAAATCCCTCACTCCGACCATTGACTTGTTTCTGCCAACCGTGACCCGCAAAATACAATAAAGCTGTTTCGGGAATGACATTTCCTTGAGGCGCAAAAACTTGTAAGATTGCCTCTCCTAGCTCTTTTTTACCAATTTCTCCTCTAGGATCGATCTGAGATGTCCCCTCTTTTGTCGGAAAGCGATAGACCTCAAAGTCGCCATAATTCCCCAACAAGTCAGCGATCCGATTTGCTTCCTCTGCTGCTTTCTGCAAATCTTGAGGCTGTCCTTTCTCATTAGAGAGAAAAGGATAGCAATTGATACCGACGACCAAGGCAACTCGCTTCATATTCCCTCAAATCGCTTATGATTGATTTCATTATCTCTTCTTTTATCTCATTTGGCAATGGAATTTTCGGATATTGACAAAACGCTATTCGCTTTTTTGTTAGCTCTCAAAAATGTGAGCAATGACCTTGAAGAAGGAGAAAAATCTAGCCTCAATCAACAGTTACACCGAGTTGGACAGCAATTGAAACTCAAGCCAGAGCGTTGGAACTTTATCAAACGAGGCTTAGAGGGGATTATGAGCGATCGCCCCGTACTCAATCGAGAATTTCAGAGTTTTTTAACCCAACTTGAAATAATAGAATCAAAACTAAGCTCAGAAATTTTACCAACCGATCTCGAGCTAGAACAAGAATTAGAGACAGAGCAAAGTATAGAAAGACGCGGTTTTAAACCCGGAAAATCTCAAGAATCTTTAAGCCAAGCAATTATTAACGATGTTGTCGTCCCAACATTGCTCAGTAGCAATCCTCCAGCAGTGACGCAAAAATTAAGTTTTCTCGAACGATTGCAACAACGAATTCAAAAAATTAGTCCGGATGATTTTTCTTCTTCAACGAACCCTTAACACTCAAAAAAACATAAAGAATGAATTATTTAATTTATCCAACAATCGATCTTTATCTTTACGATCTGCGTGATGGCCTAGGACAAAAAACAGAAATTATTCAAAACAATCATAATGGTTTTTTACGAAAACTACCAGAACGTATTCACGCTTTAATTTCACAAATAGATCCACTCTTTGAAGTTGAATATTTAGAATTGCTAGAGCAACAAAGAACTATCAATCTTTTTGAAGAGCGACAAGATTATGAAGGCTACGCCTATCCGGTTCGATTAAGCGATACTTACGGGTTGCTTTTAGATTGTTCTGTCACCGATCCAACATCACCTCAATTGATTGAAAGTATCGCTCATCTGAAAACAATTCTCGATTGCTATCTAAACCAAAATAGCCCAACGTTGGGACAGACTTGGATGATTTCAGGACAACTACACGATCCTTTATTGACCGAACAAGATATTATTCAAATTGCTAAAGAATGTTATAGGCACTTGATTCCTAATGCTCGTTGGGATGACAATTTCAAAGGTCAAGGTAAAATTTTAGATGGTACTTTTTTTGAGCTTTGGAAATACACATCAACCATTGCAGAAAATCCCGATCGCCAAACCGAGTTTTCAGAATTTCTCAACTTGGCAAAAAATCATCATGTTATTATTGCTCTTTATCCTAATCTCAAAGTAGCTAAAAAAGCAGCAGATTTAATTTCTTTTTGGATGCGCCTTTGGTGTTACCGGAATAAAATTCTTTGGGCATATTATCACAATCGCCTTCTAAAGCGATCGCTGAAAGAAAAATTCACTAAAATCACTCAATACATTCAAAATTTAGAAGAACAACAACACAAAAAATTAAATTTAGAAATACTCGATCTACAGCTTACCGAAGCCAAAGAATTATTTACACAATACGGAATTGAATTAACACAGCTTGACTTCCAAATCCACACGATTGAAATAAACTTATATAATTATCAACAGCAGTTCGAAACAATTGAGCAAAAATTAAAGCAAGAAACTGCTATTAGCGATCTAGAAATTTTGCAAAAATTTGCTAAACTCACAGAGAATAAATTCCTCCCTCAAGTTCAAAAAGATGCAGAAAATCTTGGTTCGGGATTAAAGTTATTAGAATTTGCAGTCAATCTAATTCGGGCTGAAGTCGAAGTTACTAAAACTGAAAGCGATCGCAGGTTTCAAATACAGTTTGCCATTTGGGGGACAGCGATCGCGATCGGAGCTGTTGTTGCGGATATTTCCGCTCAATTTCCCACAGTAATCGTTCCAACTGTTACCGTTACCGATGCTCCACCTCCAGATGCAAATCTCGCGATCGAGCATCCAATTGGTTCGTTATTATTCAAGTTAGGCGTATCGGAAATGTGGCTTGCTCCTTGGATTTCTCTCGTTTCTGGTGTCGCGGTTACGTTAATTTTTGGCGGTTTGCTTTTATGTTTGAAACCTCTGATTCAAAAAAGGCGATCGCGACGTTGAACGACCAAGCAAAACGCATAAAGAATTTGAACGTGACACACTGCCTTCATTCCTCTTTTATGCTTGTAGTCGAGATATTCCAGACAGAAACAGACGAGATCGGTAACTCTACCCGTTGCGATATCTTCTGCCAGCTTTAACACTCGCTCTAAATAAGTCCGTTCCCAGTCTAACAAAGAGTCAACGGTATTACTCCAATGAGATTTAAGCAGCTTGTAAAGCCATTTTTTGTAGCAGATAATCGATTCTTTTCGAGTTTTGACAAAGAATGGAGCATGGCTGTTTGATTGATGTGAAAAAGGATTGCCCAACCCAATTTCCATGAGATTTTTAGTCTTGCCCCGACCGCAGTACAAAATTCCGGGACGAGAGAGCAGTTGAGGGTTATATTTGCGAATGTTAATGGTCATCATCAATCCTTCAATCCTCAACATCTCGACTTCGCTCGATGTTGACACTGAGCGAAGTCGAAGTGTCAATTTCGGACATTTTTACAATTCCCTAATAACGGATTGTTAAAGCCTTTAATCCTTACAAATATCGCTGACTCCCAACCTTTGTATTGCGAAAAGTCAAGAAAAGTTGTTCGATCGCATCGTCAAAAACTACCTGATGTAACCACTTATATCGCGCCTCATCCCTCATCACCAGCGCATCTCCCGCATCCAACTCTACCTTAACGGGTTCTCTCGTGCCACGACGAAAGCGCATTTCCAAAGGAGAGAGAGCAACCGTCGCGATCGCATTATCGAAATTTCTCGTAGAATCGAGGTGCAGTCCGGGAGGCAGGCAATCCCTCGAATTCGCCTCTCCCGTTGTCAGGATAGCAATGGTTTGGTCGCATTGAGGCATCCACGGCTCGAGTCGTCGCAAGACCCCATTCAACCAGTCGGGTAACGTGCCGAGATAGTCTCGTTGGGGATGCAACACAGAGCGATCGCTCGGGGGCTTTTCTATCCAACCGTAACATTGCTGGCGATGGTGGCTCGGTAAGTGCGGGGGACTTTGCCAAGGAGAGCGATCAATATGGTAGCGCAATCGCCGTTGTTGTGTCTTTGTGAGAAATTCCGGAATCCAAATCAATCCCTCGATTAATTCCAGATTGTCGAGAGAGTTTTTGGGGGGATCGAGTGCGAGGGGTAAAACAGTCATCTTTAACCTCCAAAAAAAATAGGCACTCCTCGCACCTTTGAAAGGGTAGGAATGCCCAAATGCCGTCATGTCGAACAATTCAAGGATTAATCTTCGTCCTCCTCATCCTCAAAATCTTCATCATCCTCATCGTCGAAATCCTCGTCATCCTCTTCCTCATCATCGAAGCCATCATCCTCATCGTCCTCGTCTTCTTCATCGAGGAGATCGTCAATTTCATCCTCATCATCGTCGAGGTCGTCGAGATCGTCATCTTCTTCCTCTTGCGCCTTCGCCAATTCGTTGCGACGCTTGAGAGAAGCTGCATTAAACTCGATTAAATCGGAGATCGCCTCTTCGGTTCCTTCAGAGATACTGTCGTACAGCAGCACGAGAGCATCGGCAATGACTTCGACAGGATACTTTAACGCATCGGGTTTGCCGAGAATTTTCGGGAAGACTTTCGTATTCCACTCATTCCAGTCAAAGGAGTGGCTGCCGGGCTTTTTCGAGAGTTGTGCTTGGATGTCCTTCCCCAGCTTTTCCCGAGCCGCATGGCCGACTTTTGTGGCGATGCGATCGTCCCGTTTGGCCAAGCGAACCTTATACTTGCGTTCGACGGCAGACAGAATGCGCTTGACCAACTCTTCAGCCGTGACGGTTTTGGCAGATTGTGCCTTGGCAGTTCGTGCTTTGGTGGTTTTAGCGCTCCCATTAGTGTTGGCTTTGGCAGCGCGAGTGGTTTTTCTGCGAGCAGTTACCATATTCGTTTAAATCCTCTAAATTCCAACACCCTCGCGCTGACAAGCGCGAATTCAAAATTAAGTTCAATCCCTTCGAGGGGTTGAAATTGCCTCGTTGAGGCGAGGTAGACGCGATCGCGCTTCGCTATCGTGGGGTTTTGGAGAGTTGCAATAAAACAATGAGAACGATTGAAGATTGGGATGTTTTGGCAGATTTGGGCATTCCCGTGGTTGGGTTGGAATGCACCCCAAGCGATCGCGCTTTTATCTTTGCGGCATTTCAACAGAAGGCGATCGAGCGAGATTTGCCCCTTTACTATTGGAATTCGGGTTATACCGCCCTGCAAGGGGTTGAGGTGGAAGGGAAACAATACCGACTCTCTCCGACCGAATTGATTCTAAAGGATGGGGATATCTTGCAGTGGTTATTGGAGGAAGAAAGAACGGGCATTTTTCTCTTGGACGATCTGACCGATTTTACTCAGTTGGAAGCGAAAGAGCTTTCTCGCTTGGAGTCCCAAATTCAGAATGTAGGCGATCGCTATCGTTTCTCCCCGACTCCTTGCTATTCGGTCTTGCTGGGGTCTTATCTCCAATTTGGCAACAAGCTGGAAGGATTGGAAATTCTCACATACACTTTACCGGATGCGAAGGAAGTGCGAGCGATCGTCGAGGCGTTTTGCCAGCAACGAGGGTTAGAAGCAGATTCTCCCGCGTCCCGACAGCGTTTGGCGGTTTCCTGTCGGGGTTTGGCACGAGGGGCGATCGCTTCGGCATTGCAGCGTTATGCCGCCCTCACTCCCCATCTCGACACCTTATCCAAGGCCATGTTGGAGTACAAAACAAATCGCTTGCGGGGGTTGGGATTGGAGTTCATTGCCGAACCCGACGTGCCGACAGCCGGGGGATTGGACTTGCTGCAACGGTTTTTAACGGAAAAGGTGGTGAAGCTCAACGAACCCTCTGCCCGTCAGTACGGTCTCAGACCCCCTCGAGGGATGCTGTTGTTGGGACCGCCCGGTACGGGAAAGACTTTAAGTGCGAAACTGGCGGCAAAGGCTTTGGGTTACTCGCTTTTGGCGTTATCGTGGGGCAATGTCTTGGGGTCGGACAATCCAGATCGCACCTTGGCCGGGATTTTAGCAACGGCAGACGCGCTGGATAAGGTTATTTTACTGGCAGATGATTTCGATAAAGGTTTTACCGGGTGGGAAGCAGGAGGGGCATCGAGGAGGCTTTCCCAGCGCTTGCTGACATGGATGCAGGAACACGATAGCGATGCGATGCTGGTAGCAACGGTGAATCGCATCCAATTATTACCTGCTGAGTTAAAGCGTCGGTTTGATGATGGGGGCATCTGGTTTGTAGATTTGCCCCAGATGGGAGCCATGTACGAGATTTTCCGAGTTCACTTGCAAAAATATTTTCCCACTCAGTTTGGAGAGAGACGAGAACCGTGGGGCGATCGGGAGTGGTATCGCTTGCTCAAGGCATATCGGGGGGCGACTCCGGTGGAAATTGCTCGTGCGGTGGAGCGGTGTGCGGTAGACTTTTATTGCGGGTTGGGGGAGGAGGAACGTATTCGAGGGAAGATAGAGGCGAGGATTGATATTGAAGCATTGCACGGGCAATTAAATGAGTTTGTTATGGCATCGAAGCGGGATGCAGAGGAGTTGCAGGCCATTCGCAACAAGGCGTATTATTGTCGGGCGGCGAGCAGTCCGGATCGATCGCGTTTTGCCCTGTCCGAGCAGGAGTTGTTTGAGTATAGTCCTCACCAATTTGAGGAAAATTCGGGTCTTTAGACAACAAACTTACTTTTAGCGTATAATGCTAAACGACCCAGAGCACATTCTTTTCGTCATTTGCGTAAAATCGTGCCGAGAAAGAATTCGAGATAATGTCAAATTACTCAATCAAAGCTACTGATATAAGTGAATACATTCGATATCAATCCTGCGATCGTCGCTTTAAATTAAAAATTGACAACTATAAACTTGCAAGAGAAATCCCTTTTTATGAGTTGATTTTTTCAACCTCCTTGGATCCAGTATTAGAAGAAGAAGGTCGAAAAAGAGAGGATGAATGGGATAAATCACTTCAGCAGGAAGGATTAATAGATTTAACCCAAATGAATCAGAAATCAGAGAAAGACAAATCAACTGAGTGGAATGACTTTGTTGAAAAATTAACCAATTTGTCAGCAAATCAAAATGCTTATGGACGAGAAATTGCTATAACTGAAAAACTCGGGGAATTTAATATTAGCGGACATATTGATTTTGTAATTGTTTTTTGGGAGAATAATGAACCTAAACTAAGATTAGTTGAGTGTAAAGCATCTCGAAAGGATAGAACTTATCATCAAGTACAGGTTGCTTTATATCAAATGCTTATCCGTCAATTAATAAACAACAATCCTATAACTATTCATGGAATAAATCTAAAATCCAAAAACATTGAATGTGTTGTTGTTCGCATCGATGAAAACACCAATAAAAGTCAGGATATTATTAAATCAGAAGCATTAGATTTGGATATAATAGAAGCTGATATTAATCGTCTGGTAGCTCCTGATGGGGTGCTAAATTATATTGTTGGAACTAATTTAGTTGATTTAGACTATCAATTAGACCAAAAATGTAGTGACTGTACATTAAGTGTTCATTGTTTAGCAGAGAGTGCAAGAGAAAAGCGTTTAGAATTACTGGGAATAGATTCGTCAATTGTTAAGGCATTACGTAAAGTAGGTATTAACAGTCTTGATGATTTAGCAGACATCGATTTGACCGGAGAGCGAGCTAGTGAATTACAACAAGATATAAGTTTTACGGAGAATTTAGAACTGCTTAAAATAAAAGCAAAAACTCGTAGACGTACTCTTCCTGATGGAGATTTAGACCCAGATACCTATGAAGTGGAACAACTTCCAAAATATTCAGGTCAAAGTCAACTTCCAGAACATACAATTAATGGAGAAAGGCTCATTCGTGTCTATCTTTCTGTTGAGTATGATTATGTAGAAAATAGAATAGGTGCGTTGGCTGCTCATGTTACTAAAAGTAAAGGGAAATTAGATCCAAAGTTTCAGCAAAATGAAGATAGGACATGGAAACCAGATCCTAATGTAAAAGAATATTTAGAAGAAGGACGTGATGAGAATAACGAGCCTATTCGCAAGGAAAAAGAACTTGAAGGAGAAGATGTAATCAAGTTTAAAACGTCAGCATGGACGGGAGATTATAAAGAAGACAACGGTTCTGAGAAAGAGCTAATACAAGGATTTTTATTGGAATTAGTGGATACGATCGCCTCTGTTGCGGAAACTGAACAAGCACCAATTCATTTTTATGTTTGGTCTCGTCAAGAAATGACCCAATTAGTTGAAGGCTGTTCCCGTGTTAGTTCGCAATTACTGAGTCATTTAAGAGAGTTGTTAGGATGTCGAGAAAGTCTAGAACAACTTATTTACTCTTGTCTTTCTGATGAAGTAGATCGTCGTTATGCTTTAGGATGGACAGGCCGAGATTTAGCAGTTGTAAGTTCTCTTAAATGGTTTGGAAGGCGTTATCATTGGCAACGAAAAATTGGAGGAAAAATCGTAAGTTTAGATCGGGTTTTCTCTCAAGATGTTTTTGACTTTAAAAACAATATAGAAATAGATAGAAAGAATCAATGGGCAACATCAAATTCTCAAAATGTTCGTAAACATCAGTTTGAAGTTAGACTAAGATATTTTAATTCTCTAAGTGCAGCTTATTGGAGAGCTTATTGGCGAAAACTTCCTAACCCTAATGACCCCGATATTAAACCAAATATAAAAAGCTCTATTGAGCGTTATAATCAAGCACAAAAACCGAATTATTTAAAAGAGTATTTTCGCGCTCGCACTCATGTTATAAGATGGATTGAAGAAGGAGTTAGGTTTAAGAATCCAGAGATAACTAAAGAATCTTTAACCATTGAAAATTTACCAGATTTTAATTTAGGTGTAGATGATGCAGCCCAAGCAGGTATTGATTTTCTACGGTTAGATCAGCACGTTAAGGTAACAGATTGGATTGCTAATCATTTAAGACCACCTATTTATCGTATTTCTTCGGGGCGAACAATACCTGTTAAAAATGTTAGATCGCAGGGTAATAGTAGGTTAACAGTAGAGATTAATCTTGATAAATACAATATTACGGCTGAAGTATTACAAGCAAACTGTACCATTGATGTAGGTTCTTTCATTAGGCTTAGTCCCAATTTTGAAGATCCATATCAAGGTCAAACTATCAATCAACTTTTTGGTGGTGGAAGTACCTGTGTTATAGAAGCAATTGACTGGGATATTGGAAGTATTGAGTTGGCTGTTAGACAAACAAGAAGCGCCAATCGTTACCAACTTCGCGGTCGTTTTTATAGCACAGAAGAAGATATTTATCCTTTTGCTACTATTGATGAAAGTCCCTCGGATTTTGTGTCTGGAAGAGTCGATCAAAAATTGCAAGACAGTCGAGGAAATCATGTGTGTCAATGGTTAGCTCCACAAAATCCTCAAATTCCCGCACAAACTCCTATTTTAGAGAGTAATTTAGAACAATATCGTAGTCTACTTCAGACTTTACGACTGCCGAACAACAAAGAATTGGACGATAAACAAATCGAAGCAGCTATTAATGGACTCAATACAAGAATTCAACTTTTACAAGGACCACCGGGAACTGGAAAAACAGAAACCACCGCGATCGCTACTTTTCTTAGAATCTTAGCACGTCGAACTGCTGGCGATATTGTTCTGATTACGGCTCATACGCATACGGCTGTAGATAATTTACTCTTACGTTTGGAGAATCTTTTGCCAATTTTGCAACAACACGCTACTAATTTGAACCTAAATGTGCCATCAATTCAACTTAGTCGAGTTAATTCTAAAACTAGCGATGTTTTTCAAAACAAGAATATTAACCTCTTGAATACTGGAAGACGTTTACTAACAGATATGAGGTCAATGTGGAATGATTCTGTACTGGTGATTGGTGGAACAACAAATGCTATTTTGAAGATGGTAGATACATTAATTGATAAGGCTACTTTTAATAAAAAATACACTCAAGGTTTTCAAGCAACTACTCTAATAGTTGATGAAGCAAGTATGATGGTATTTCCTCACTTTCTAGCTTTAGCTACATTGGTCAAAAATGATGGTGAAATTATGCTAGCAGGAGATCATCGCCAACTCGCTCCTATTATTACGCATGATTGGGAAAATGAAGATCGCCCGCCCGTTTTACTTTATCAACCTTATGTAAGTGCTTACCAAGCTATTCAAAATCTCAAAGAAAACTCAGATGTTCAAGTATCCGATCGCTCGATATTATATTCCGCTTTGAGTTTCACCTTCCGATTGCCACCTGTCATTCGTGAACTTATTGCACGTCTTTATCGCAAAGATAACATTGAATTACAAGGAAAAGAAAGAGATGGAGAGATAGAACAAGATGAAATTATAGGAACTTGGGACAAACTTTTACAGGAAGATGGAGGACTTTATCTTGTTCTTCATGATGAACGTGAATCAAAACGTAGCAACCAACTTGAGGTAGAAATAATCAAACAGGTTCTTGATGCAGGCGGAGAAATTCCTGATAGTTCAACTGCAATTCTTACACCTCATCGCGCTCAAAGATCGCTCCTTAAAACCAAATTAGCCAATTATTATGGAAACGTTGTAGATGTTATTGATACAGTGGAAAAAGTACAAGGTGGTGAACGTGACAATGTTATTGTTTCTGCAACAGCAAGCAATCCATCAGCAATTGGCAAGAATGTGGAGTTTATTCTTAGTTTGAATCGTTCAAATGTTGCCTTTTCAAGAGTTAAAAAGCGCTTAATAGTGGTTTGTTCTCAAACTCTCCTAGATTATATTCCTACAGAATTTGAAAACTATGAAGAAGCAATATTGTGGAAAGCTTTACGGTCTGAATGTTCACAACTTCTTTTTGATGAAAAAGTGAGTGGACATAAAGTACGAGTTTTCACTCCCCCCAACTCTCCACTGCCCGAATCTCCACCTCCACCGGAATCGGACGAATAAAATACTCCCCCGCCTTCACCATACAACGCCTCAACTGCCCGATCGCCCACTCCGCCAACTCCACCGGACATTCCAACACGATCTCATCGTGAATCGCCGCCACCAACCCCACCTCTGTCCCCTGAAATCTCCGCCACGCCAGCGCTAACGCCAACTTCGTCATATCCGCATTCGTCCCCTGCACCGGATGATTAATTGACTCATTTAACCTCGGCTTTTGCCCCTTCCCCCACGATCGCCGCCTTCCCCCCAGAGTGCGACTGTCCCGCCTGCCTCGACTCCACTCCCGACGCACGCGATCGTGATACGCCTTAATTCCCCCATAGGACTCGAAAAACCGCTTGCGAAACGCCGAAGCCTCTGGCAAACCGATCTCGATGCCCTGCTCCTTCGCCGCCGTTGCCCGCAGCTTCTTCGCCCCCATCCCGTAAATCAAACCAAAATTAATTGCTTTTCCCAACCGACGCTCCTCTACCGTCACTTCCCCAACTGCCTTGCCCAACACCAAAGCTGCCGTCAGTCGGTGCAAATCCTCCCCCCGACGATAGGCATCCATCATGCGCCGATCGCCGCTTGCTTTCGCCATAATCCTCAATTCGATTTGGCTGTAATCGGCTTTAATCAGCACCTTTCCGGGCGGGGCAACAAAACACTGCCGGATTTCAACCGCCCTCGGAATATGCTGCAAATTCGGCTGCTGACAGCTAAAACGCCCGGATCGGGTACCGAGTTGAAACCAATGGGGATGGATGCGATCGCTCACGGGGTGGATATGTTCCAACACCCCCTCGGCAAACGTGGAAATGCGAGCCGACAAGCTGCGATAATCCAACAGGGTTTGAATGACCGGATGCTTTTTCGCTAAAGGGAGCAACTGTTGAGCGCTGGCAGAAGGGACGAGGATATTTTGTGCCGCCAATGCCGCTTTAACCTGCTGGGAAGAGCGGGGATTGATAGTTTCCGTCAACTCCGGCAAGAGAGAAACCTGTTGGGTGAGCGGGCGTTTCAGTTGGCGATCGAGTTGGGTTTTCAATCGTGCCTGCTGCTGCTTGAGGCGATCGCCCATCGCTTTCCATTTCTCCCGATCCAAATACATCCCGTTGAGTTCCATTTGGGCGGTTGCAGGGAGACAGGCAAACTCCAACTTTGCCGTGGGCATTAACTTTGCCCGTTCCAACTTGGCTTTTAAAATGCGATAGAGGGGTAAGAGAATCGCCGCATCCATAGCCGCATATTGCAGTTGCTTTGGGGTTAAAGTCCCCGAAAAGTCGCTGGTTTGTTCGGTTTTATCCAGAGCAATGCCGAGGAGTTTCATCGCGATCGCCTCTAAAGACAGTCGTTTCTTCAAACCCGCCGTGAGAACCCGATAGGCAAGGTAGGTGTCAAAAAAAGGCGGTTGCAAAGATAGTCCCTTTCGAGTCAGCATCAGCCACTCAAATTTGAGATTGTGACCGATTTTGAGACAGGGAGAACTCAGCAAAGAACGCAAAGGAGCAAGATCGGGAATGGCAAAGCAGTCGATAACAATTGTCGGACGATCCAATGCCGCCAACTGAATCAGGCGAACTTTATGGCGATAGGGATCGAGTCCGGTGGTTTCGCAGTCAATGCCGAGGAATGGGGCGGACTTCAGAGGCGCGATCGCATCTGCCAATTCATCGGAGCGATCGATCAGTCGGTAATCGGAATTGACAGAAATGGGAGGACGCAGGCGAGATTTACCTCCCATCATCACTTGGGTTTCCTGCCATGTGTAGAACGAGCAAGGACTGTCTCGACGCGTTCGCGCAGCTTGGCTCGAGCCGTATCGGTTGGGTGCATAACGCCGGAGAATATCTCGTTTGGTCAAAAGGGTCATGGGGGATGGGGAAAAATCGCGTTGTACCCCGATACCAGCGCGATTGCGCTACTTCTGCTGACCGTCACCCTTTAGCTTGCGGAAAGTGTCGTTATCGCAAGCTAAAGGGCTGTATGATAGAAAAGACCAGCTTTTTACGAACGATGACCGAAATCGTCCCCGTTACCCCCTCTGCTCTCCTGCAACCGGAACCCATCGATATTATCGAGCGGCTGTTGCAGGATAAGCGATCGCCTAACACTCGCCATGCCTATCAAAAGGATTTGCGAGATTTCTTTAACTTTCTAGCGAGTTCTCCCCCTACCCCGGAATTGGTGGCGCAGTTTCTTTCTCTGCCTCGCTTTGATGCGATCGCGAAGGTGTTTAAATACAAGGCATGGTTGATGGATAAAGGGTTGAGCGAGGCGACGGTGAATCGCCGTCTCAGTGCCATTAAATCAATGGTGCGCTTGGCACAAAACTTAGGGAAATGCAGTTGGAGTTTAGATCATATTAAAGGGGAGAAAGTCCGGCAGTATCGGGATACGAGTGGGATTGCCAGACAGGACTTCAAGCGCGTTTTGGAGAACTGCGATCGCTCGACGTTGAAGGGAAAGCGAGATTATGCTCTATTGCGATTACTTTGGGATAATGCCCTGCGTCGGGGAGAAATCGCTAAATGCAATATTCAAGATTTCAACGCGGAAAGGCGGACGCTGAAGATTCGAGGGAAGGGAAGGGGGACGGAAGTGGAGGTCGTGCATTTGGCCAATTCAACGGTACAGGCGCTTTTAGCTTGGTTGCAGGCAAGGCGAGAATTAAAGGTGAAAGCGCCTCTGTTTGTGAGTTTAGATCGCGCTCACAAGGGACATCGATTGACGGGGAGCGCGATTTATGGGATTGTGCAACAGGCTTGTCTGGAGGCGGGCATTTCTAAAAAAATGAGTCCTCACCGCATTCGTCACAGTTCCATTACGGCAGCATTGGATATGACGGATGGGAATGTACGGAAGGCGCAGAAGCTATCGCGGCACAGGAATCTCAACACTTTGATGATTTACGATGACAATCGCAATCAAGATCAGTTGGAGTTGAGCGAGTTGCTGGCGAATTTGACATAGAGTCATTTCCGAGCAACAACCAACCAACTTTCCACCGTCACCGGACGCACCGTTCCCCAAAATGCCTCCAAGGGCAAATCTACCAACTCGGCTCCCACTTGCTGCATCCAAGCTCGAAATGCCTCGGCTTTGGGACACTTTGCGTATTTGTGAGAAGCACTGACGACCGAAACCAAACAACCTCCAGATGCTAAAAAACAACGATAAGCGTGTTGGATAATTGCCAGATCCACTCCTCGATTCTCTGGACTGAAACTGAAAGGAGGATTGCTCAAAACCACATCATACAGGCGCTTCGGTTCGGACTGAAAAACATCCGCACCCACCACAACCAATCCCTGTTGAAAGAGAATTTGCCGAAACCGAGGTTCGATCTCGATCGCCTCCACCCTCGCTCCCAGTTCTCGTGCAGCTAACCCCAATCTCCCATCCCCAGCACAGACATCCAAAACCCAATCTCCCGGTTCGATCTCGGCTCTCGCAATTATCTCGCTTACGACCCGTTCCGACGAGGGAAACCAAGAATAAGGCGGGTTTTCCAGTATTCGTGCCATTAAAATATCGACGATTTCCTCGCTCATGCAATCTCTACTCTTTTAACTCGTAAGAACGATCCCGCAGTGGGTTGAAAAATCCCCAAAGCGAGGGAGGGACGAGGTTGCGGCCATCTCTTACAGTGAAAGCAATCGGGAAGGGAACGATCTGCGATCGCATCCATTCCCCCAATACCCCAACTTTTTAAAACAATGACTCGTCAACCTCCCCAATGGCTGTTGCGCCAAACTTGCTGGTTTCGATTCGGACTGCTGCTCGGGATGGCCGTCTCGGCTTGGAGCAATACTCTGTTTTAAATGAGTTATTCCCAAAGCCGAACCGATGAGGATTGCCGAAATCACTCTTCCTCAAAGTCATCGAGTTCTTCTAAGTCCTCATCGTCTTCCTCGGAAACCTGACGGATTTTCCGCATTGACTTTCCGTTTTCTCCCTCGGATAACACCTGCACTTTAGCTTCGCCTTCTGCGGCTAAAGCGGGTAGAGGTTCGCTTCCTCCTTCGACAAACCCGGCAATGCTGTTGTGGAGTCCCCAAACCAACTGCTTTCGCTTCGGCGTTCCTAAAAAGAGCTTCGCCAAGTTCTCTAATGATGGAGGAGTAATCGCATGGGTTTTACAGCACCAAGATTTGTTCTTGCCTTCGCCTTCTTTAATGGCTCTAAATTCCACTTCGAGGACTCCCAAAGAACGCCATCGATCGCTTTTACCGCTATATTCCACTTTGCAATAATCGGCAAAGGCTTTTTCTAGAGCGCGATAGTATTCTTCTCTGGCTGATTTAAACGACCAGAGAGAAACATTCTTAAAGCGCACGACAATCGGCACTTTATGCAAGGGCTGGTTTTTGGGATTCAAAAAGACCAAGGCGTGTTCCGAGCAAACTTCTTGAGTTTTCTTGTCGAGGTTGTATGGGTATTGTTCCAAGTCCAAACGCAAAATCGGAACTTTCTCTTGTCTGTTTGCTTCATGCCATGTTCTCTAGTATTGCGCCCTATTGTACCCCGATACGGTCAGCATGCAAGCGGATTGTTAGACCGTTATCGCTTGTCAAACGTGAGTTCAGCAGAATGCTCTGCTCTTGTTAGAAGACTAAGAACCTCACTGGAGGGCAGTTTTTTCAGATCGATCTGAAGACATCCGAGATCAAAAGCAGTTTTTATATTTCTTCCATACGCAAGAGCTTGATAGAAAGAGTAAGAAAAATTCATAGCAGATCGGTCGTTAACAGCCCCAGACATTCCAACTACACATTCAATATTTTGGACAATGGACTGAGCTTGTTGTTCTGAATAACATGTGTTGAGGACAACAAGCTTAATATCATCTTTTAATACAGAAAATAATTTTGCCAAACTCTCCGGAGGGATGGCATATGGACTTCCATCATCATTTTCTATAACTATTTCACTTGATGAATCTCCATGTCCACTGAAATGGACAATATCAGGTGAATAACGAAGTAGATATCCTTGTAATTCATCAATTTTTGCTGCCCAACACTGTTTAACTTCAAAAAGACTACTTAGTTCACTTCCTTGAATAGCTTTTTCAATTAGCCGTGCTTCTTCATCTAGTCTGAGCCGAGTAGTAGTGAGTGGATTGGCAGCAAGAAAAAGGACTGTGACTTTCGTTTGACGCATAAATTTTCTGATCTCCCACTGATTTGAGTGCCTTGGTTCTTCAAGTAAGATAGCTTGATTGACAACATCTTTTAAGAAATTTATTAACTTATTATGCAAGTCATTAGCATTTGCTGGCTCATGTACTTGAATTTCACTCGTTAGATTTAGACTTTCTACACGAACAACAACAGTTCTTATAGTAGTGATTCCTTGTTTCCAAATATCTTCGCATTCTGGATAATTTTCTTTGAAGTCATCGAGTATTTTCTTCTGTCTTTGCTCTTCATTAACTGTTTTGTAAATTCTTTCAGCTAAGATTCTACCTCTTTCCTCCATAAAAGCGTTTATAAAAGCTGTTAGACCTCCGACAGTCAGAAATGAAATACCCAATACTAAAAAATCTGCGACTCCGCCGCCATAATTTTCAGTAAACCGATCCCGCTCCACTTCGCCAACGATTGCCTGAAGCGCGTCCTGAACTTGATTACTACTCTCTTCATCGTAGTATCTTGGATCGAAGCTAATACCTTTAATCATTCGCCTAAATCATTTAAAAAATGGTCAATGTAGATTCAGGTAGCTTACAATCATTGCGCTGCAACCAGTAACATCGAGTTGGAATTCCAAGACCCTGATTTGCATTACTTTGATTGGGAAAGTTTTCGAGCGGGATCGCCCTTCTAACCTTCGGCAAGGTAGTGCTCATGATTTTAGCAACATATATACGCACCGTGCAAATCGATAAAAGTAGATTTTTTATTCTTCGGTTTTGAAATCCTTACAAGAAAGGAATTTCAGCCAGTTTCTCTCAACTCCTCAGTGCTAAGGATGCCGAAAAAACCGTTGCGGGGATTAAAGCGACAGCCGAAGCAACTTACAGCGCTTTCATTCAAAAAGACCTGCTGCGGGCGTTTATCGGTCAGAGTACCATTCCCGTGCGCTTGGAGGGCAAGCAAGCCATCTTTTTCAAACTCGATGACAGCCGGCGGGATATTTTGACCCCGCTTTTGGCTGCGGCGCTTCATCTCTGCGTTGTTGGCAATTTAGCGGAAAAGCGGCAAACGCCCTTCGTTTACTCTTTGGATGAGTTTCCATCCTTGCGATTGGATCGGATTGCTTACTGGGTCAACGAATATCGCAGCAATGGCGGGGTGCCGATTATTGGCATTCAAAGTCTCAACCAACTCTACGATCGCTATGGGGACAAGCAGGGAAAAGCGATCGCCTCTGCTCTTTCTACTCACGTCCTGTTCAACCCCGGAGATTACGAAACGGCGGAACAGTATTCCAAGCGCTATGGCGAAACTGAAGTGACCCTCCGCAATCGTTCCACGGGGAACTCGATGGGACAGCAGCAAACCACTCGTTCGATTAACTGGAGCGAGTCGGTACAGAAAAAACCTCCCATTAGTGCCGATGAAATCGTTCGCTTTCCTCAAGGTAAATGCGTGATTACTTCTCCTGCCTACGGTTCGGGCAGCGAGGCACTCTTTCCCTACCCGCTCAAAATCCCTGTCTCTCAAGGCGATATTCGACGGGCAAAGGAGTCGGAGGCTCTTTGGGACTCGCAAATCCGACCCCAATTGGAGCAGCGTGCCGAGTACCACGCCCGAGGCATCGACCTCGATCGCGAGTTAGAAAACCGCATTCGGGAAGCCTATCGATTGTTGCCCCATCCCGACGAACCGGACGAGGCGATCGCGTCCCCTCCAGAAACAGAGCGATTGCAAAAGCGCCTATCTGCCCTCAAAATCGGGGGCGAGGCAGGGGAGTAGCTCGATTGGCTACCATGAAAATCCAAGCGTAAAAGGATCGTATCGAATCGCAACCATGAGCAAAACCGCTCCTCCATCCACTCAGAAAAACCTGCAATTGCTGCGTTTCGCGTTCCACCGATCGCGAGACTGCATCTTTTTCGTCAAACCCTCCGGTCGCCTCTTTTACGCCAATCATTCCACCGCGTCGATCCTGAAATATTCTCGCGAGGAACTCACGGGAGGAATGCACCTAGGCCACCTCGAATCGGGACTCTCGACGCGGAGGTGGAAAAGCCGCTTTCGTCGGTTACGAGAGCGAAGGCGCTTATCTTTGCAATCCATCTACCGCACGAAGGAAGGCCGAACCCTGAACGTGGAGGTCGTTCTCCACCTCTCTCAATACCGAGGCCAAGAATTTTGCTGCGCGATCGCCCGCAATATCGATGGAGACTGCAAGAGAAGGCAAATGCAAGCCCTCGAGCGGGCCAAGGAAGAAGCCGAAGCTGCCAACCGCACAAAAAGCCGCTTTTTGGCCAATATGAGCCACGAATTGCGAACTCCCCTAAATAGCATTCTCGGCTTTACCCAATTGTTAGCGCGAACCGATGGCTTTACTCGCGAACAGCAAGAATATCTCGATATTGTCAATCGCAGCAGTCAGCATTTGTTGGGACTGATCGATAATGTCTTGGAAATGTTCAAAATTGAAGCGGAAGGCGTGGTTCTGGTGGAGCGCAGTTTCGATTTTATTCGCTTATTGGAGACTTTAGAGGAGATGTTTCGCTTGAAAGCCGAGACCAAGGGTTTGAATTTGGAGTTTGACGGTATTTCTCAACTTCCTCACTATATTAAAACCGACGATCGCAAATTGCGCCAAATCCTCATCAATTTGTTGGGCAATGCGATTAAATTTACAGAAACCGGATCGGTGCGCCTCGAGGCCAGACGGGTAGAATCTTCTGGCGATCGCTGTCGTTTGGCGTTTACTGTTGAAGATACGGGGATGGGAATTGCTGTGGAAGAAATGGATTTGTTATTTGCTTCTTTCGTCCAAACGGAGGCGGGGCGCAAATCTCAGCAGGGGACGGGGTTAGGATTGCCCATCAGTCGCCGCTACGTGGAATTGATGGGGGGAGAAATGACGGTTGAAAGTCGCGTCGGCTCGGGCAGTTGCTTTCACTTTACTATCGATGCGAAACTCGCTCGAGCGGAAGACGTGCGAAATTATATGGAACGGGGTCGGGTCAGCATCTTGGCACCGGGTCAGCCGGAGTATCGCATTTTAGTGGTTGAGGATGTTGCGGAAAATCGCTTGTTGTTAACGCGGTTTTTGAAAGAGGTTGGATTTGAAGTGAGGGAAGCCGTTAACGGACGAGAAGCGGTAGAGCAATGGAAGGACTGGAAACCTCACTTGATTTGGATGGATATTCGGATGCCGGTGATGGACGGCTATCGAGCCACTCAAAAAATTCGCTCTCTCCCCGGTGGCGATCGCCCGATAATCATCGCCCTGACGGCCAGCACTCTATCTCAAAAGCGTTCCCAGTTGTTGAAGGTGGGTTATAACGATCTGGTGGTCAAACCATTTCGCGAGGATGTCATTTTTGAGAAGATGGCCAAGCATTTGGGGGTGAAATACCTGTACGAACAGCCTTCGGTGGATAGTGCTTTCGAGATGCCGGATTCGCGCATTTCCCTACAATTCACTTTACAATCTCTATCCAAAGTTTCGGTATCGCTGTTGGAACAATTGGCCGATGCTGCGGATACGGGAGACCCGCTTCTCGTCAAGCAGGCGATCGGGCAATTGCCAGATTCTCAGTCTCAATTGAAGGCGCGTTTGTTGGAATGGGTGGCGGAGTTTCGCTTGGATTTGATTGGGGATTTGGTAGCGCGATCGCTCGATAATTGTCAATGAAGAAGTTATCACTTGAGGAGAACTATCAAGCGATCGCTTGTCTCTTTTTGGCAGGATTTATTTCTCATTTTTGTTATTAGAGTGCGATTTCGAGGAAGCCAGCAAGATTGTTTAACGTTGTCCCATGACGGTAAAACCCACCGAGTTTTTGGGTTCGGAGGGTTTCTTTAATCGTCAGCATTATTCATCAATATTCATCAAGTTCGTTGATTTCTAGAAATGTCCCAACACCGTATTTCCCTAAAGGTATAGATATTTCTATAATCTCATATTTCTCTGTTTTCCACTCTGGTAAATTAGGAAACCAATCTGAAGCATCTCGATAACGTTTTCTGACTGAATCTTTTGCTATTGAGTCTCCAAGCAATTTTTTAGCGCCGGTTTTTTCAGGTGCGTTTTGCCATTTTGGATAAAATAATTTTGTTTCTTTAAAGTCTGGAGAGAAAGAAGGCATTCGCAACAGAGATCCATTCCTCTTAAATAGCAAAGCAAGACAGGGAAAATCAGCTAGAACTGCTGTTTGCTGTAGGGCAACTTGGTATGATACATCGAATGTTTCCGATATAAATTGGATAAGTTGATCGATATCATCCCAACCAAACTTACGACTGCGTATATCAAAGGCTTTCCTCGGTATCAAAAGATGTGCAGCAAATTGGTTTGCTTGGTTTTCTCTACGCTTGATGTAGCTCTTACTATGAGGATTAGAGGGATTTTGTAAGTTTTGTTGAAGGGCAACATCGGTATGACTTGCGTATATGCAATGCCCAATTTCATGTGCCAAGGAAAATCGTTGCCTTCTGCGACAGACTGCATTCTCAGAAAAATCGTCAGATTTGTCTGTATCGTATGTATTAATGATGATTTTAAAATCTCCTTGCCCATAAAACTCAACAGTAGCTTTCTCTTCCATTTCTGGGCAAGGAGTAAACTGATAAGCGAAGCCGTACATATCGCAAATTTCAATGAGATCGATGGGTAAACTCAAACCATCCCACCCAATCTCTTTAAGAACTTTCCCAACTTCATACTCTGGATCTTCGTCCACCTTCTCAAAAAAAGGATTGCGATGATTTGGTTGTTCGGACATCATTTATCTCCTTTGTCATCTTCATCATTAGTATCATAAATATCAGCAACAAATCTATTTAAACTTAAAATATTCTCCTTTTTTACATTTGGATTCTTCAACATTCTCACAAGAGCTTGGATTGCAGCATCTTTACTGGAATCTTCTTCATCAGAGACTTCTCTACCCATTAGATTATCCATCGAAATGTTAAACGCTGTGGCAATCTTCTGAAGCGCTTGTGTAGAAGGAACTCGTTTACCATCTTCAAACTGTGAGATAGCTGATTGGGTCAGTTTAACTTTCTTGGCAAACTGAGTTTGTGACAAGCCTTCGGCCTTGCGTAGCTCGCGAATATTTCTACCGATGTTCTTTGGATCTGGGCTAGCTTCCATCTTGACACGATCAATCACAATCGTTATAGTGGATATCAAGAGCGTTATATTTTTTGACCCTTCCTATAACACTCGTTAATTTGACCATAACACGAGGAGTGCCTCACATGAATAATACAAATGACCGATATCGTATCAAGTTTGCACTGAACGATCTAAACTTCCGGTCTATCGAACTCAACGATCCTGTACCTCTGGGTCGTCAAATTCTTACCGCAGCAGGAATCGATCCACGGGGTGATTTTAGCCTCAATGCTATTTTGCCTTCAGGAGATTTTGAGGATATTCGTCTAGATGAGCCTTTCGATTTGCGTCGAAAAGGTGTTGAGAAATTTGTAGCCTTTCAAACCGATCGCACTTTCAAATTGACTCTCGACGATCGCGAGATTCTTTGGGGCAAATCAACAATGCAAGGATCGGATCTCTATACACTTTCTGGTGTAGGCAATGACCGAGCCGTATTTCTTGAGGTTCGCGGAGGCACAGACACGCTAATTAAACCCGAGGAAACGATCGATTTGACTGCTCCGGGAGTCGAGCGTTTTATCACTGCTCCTCGTCCAGCGATCGAAATTCAGATCGTTATTAATGGGCGATCGCACGTCGTAAAAGGTTCAGAAGTCACCTACGAGCAGATTGTCCAGTTAGCTTGTCCGGGTTCACACAATCCAAAATCCTATTTTTCTGTTACCTACCGTAAAGCCGATTCTCAGACCTCTCAAGGCGAACTAGCTGCTGGTGGAGTTGTTAAAATCAAACAAGGAACAATCTTTAATGTCACCAAAACTGATAAATCATAGTCCAGACCTTAAGCGTCTGCGCGAAGAGGGCTATTCTGTCGAAATTCGTGGCGGTTTGCTTCTCCTGAACGAAATTCCCTACGTGAATGCCCAAAAACAAGTAAAAACTGGAATCCTCATTTCTGAGTTAGACTTAGCTGGAAATGTTACTCGCAAACCAAAAAGTCACATTGCCTATTTTAACGGTGAGTGTCCTTGCAAAGCAGATGGTCTGCCAATTCACCAAATATTGAATCGAAGTGTAAATCAAGACTTAGGCAATGGAATAATGGCAAAGCATCTTCTTTCAAATAAGCCAGAGAAAGGTTATACGGACTATTATCACAAAATGTCTACTTACGCTAATATCATTTCGGCTCAAGCAAGAGTTTTGAAGCCTGGTATAAGTGCGCGTATCTTTCCAGTACCTCATGAAGAAGAGGAAAGTGTTTTCGCCTATATTGATACTGCCTCCAGTCGAGCAGGTATAGGTATGCTTGTTGAGCGCTTGGCCTCTGAAAAGATAGGGATTATTGGCTTAGGTGGCACAGGGTCTTACGTGCTTGATTTTGTTGCCAAAACTCCCGTGCAAGATATTCATCTATTCGACAGAGACAAATTCCTTCAGCACAATGCTTTCCGCGCACCGGGCGCACCCTCAATTGACGAACTCCGAAACTATTCCTCAAAGGTTGATTATCTAAAAAGCATTTACTCAAAGATGCACTGCAATATCCATTCTCATGCTGTAGCAATTGATGCCAATAACCTTAACTTGCTAGAGGGACTAACTTTCGTATTTGTTTGCATCGATAGTGGTCTTGTGAAGCATCAAATCTTTCAGAAACTTGAGGAGCTAGATGTACCTTTCATTGATGTGGGCATGGGGCTAGAATTGGTTGATGGATCGCTAGGTGGCATCCTGCGAGTTACGACTAGCACTCCAGACAAACGCGAACACGTTTACGGCAGAATTTCGTTTGAAGCGGGTGGTGACGATAACCTCTATGCTACCAATATTCAAGTTGTCGAACTCAATGCGAAGAATGCCGCTTCGGCTGTAATAAAGTGGAAGCAAATCCGAGGCTTCTACCGAGACCTAGAAAAAGAACATCACTGTACGTATACGACAGATGGAAATACGATAACCAATCTGGATCTTGTATAATGCAACATACCCATCTCAAACACCAATTCGTCACCCAAATTCCAGAGCAATTGCAGGCTGGCGTACTCTATATTTCTATGGAGTATGCCACGGCTATCCATCTCTGCTGCTGCGGCTGCGGCGAGGAAGTGGTTACACCATTGACTCCTCATGATTGGAACATGAAATTTGATGGAGAGACAGTCACTTTGTCACCGTCAATTGGAAATTGGAGTTTTGCTTGTCGCTCTCACTACTTCATTCGGCGCGGACGTATCATTAAAGCTGGCTCTTGGACAAATGAGGAGGTCGAAGCTAATCGTCGTATCGATAGAGTGGCCAAAGCAGACTACTACAGCAACCTCGAACAAACTCCTGTAGTCAATCCCACTCAAGAAATACCACACCCAGAAAGCCAAGAAAAAACTTCATTTTTGCGGCTTTGGCTTGATTCAACCAGAGCATTTTGGAGAAATTTACGTCGAACATCAAAACATTAAAATGCGATCGCAATTTTCGATAAAGTTCACCATAGTACGGAGGAAACAATGACGACTCAAGACAATCCTTGCGATCGCTTGCTGAGAAACCCCAACGACCGCGAAGCACTCGAAGAACTCTATCGCCTTGAAGATGAATTGGGGGATAATATTTCGGCAGGTTGCTATGCAGATCGACCTAGCTATTTGTCCAACTTTTTTCAATACGGTTTTCAAATTGCCGATCGCGCAGAACAAATCAAAGATTTTCTACGATCGGAATTGCAAGCCGATGAAGCGATCGCCGATCCTCGCTCTTTTTGGATCGAACATTTTCAGCACCCGCCCCCAGAGGTTCTTAGCCTCCTTGAAGAAGCTGTAGAATGCGAGGAGGAGGAAGTGCGAGAAGCCAAAGCACGGGAAGCGATCGCACTAGCCAAGAGCCGTTTGCCACAAAGCTGCTAGGTTTGTAATTCCGGAAAGGTTACGGCTTAGGGGATGCGCGGAAATTTTGCTCAAAATAGCCTTGTGAATCACCCACAGACAGACAACAATTTCAAAAATACATTGTAAAGTAGTAAATTACCGATCGAGTTGTCTTGAATGTGTATTTTTCTCGCTTCCGATGAATGCCGATATCCTAATCGTTGACGATCGCCCAGAAAACCTGCGCCTGCTCTCCTCCATGCTGGAACAGCGGGGTTATCGAGTGAGGAATGCCCTCAACGGTCAGCGTGCCTTAACCGCCGTTCAAAAGCAAATTCCGGATTTAATCCTCTTGGATATTAAGTTACCCGATATCGACGGATACGAAGTCTGCCGCCAACTCAAGAGCATTCCTACCCTGCAACCCGTACCCATCCTCTTTCTCAGTGCCTTGAATGGCGTTTTCGATAAAGTGAAAGCCTTTCAAGTAGGTGGGGTGGACTACATTACCAAACCCTTTCAAGAGGAAGAAATCCTCATGCGAGTCGGTACCCAGTTGCAATTGAGCCAACAAAAAGAACAGTTGCAGCACCAAAACCAACAACTCGCTCGAGAAATCCGCGATCGCCAAGCCGCACAAGAGCGGTTGCAAGTCCTCCTCCATACCGTTTCCCACGACCTCCGCAACCCGGTAGCGGGACTCGGAATGACCTTGCGAGGAGCGCATTCTAACGAGGCAGGTCAAGCCATTTTAGAGCGATCGATGCGGGAAACGATGGTGCAAAGTTGCGATCGCCTGTTGCGCCTCATCGACTCCCTAACCACGGAGACTCCCGAAACCGAGGCAATTTCGCTTCAGCCTCAATGGGTAGTTTTACCGACGTTTACCAAATCTTTGCTGCGAGAATGGCGATCGATGTTCGAGCGACATCAAGTTCAATTGGACTATCGCATTCCCAAGGATTTACCTCACATCGAAGCCGATCCCGACCAGTTGGCTCGCATTTTCGATAATCTCATCGGCAATGCCCTCAAGTACAACAAACCGGGATTGAAGTTGACCGTTGCAGCCATTCCCAAGGAAACAGAAGTTCGCTGCATCGTTGCGGATAACGGCATCGGCATTCCCCCACAACAGTGCGGGCGTTTATTCGATCGCTACGTCCGGGGTCAGGGTAAGAAACAGGAGGGTTTGGGGTTGGGACTCTACATTTGTCGCCAGATTGTCGAGGCACACGGGGGACGCATCGGGGTGAAGTCCAAACCCGGTCGGGGCAGTCAGTTTTGGTTTACAATTCCGGTTTAACGAGTCCGCAATGCCATGCTTTGAGAGCGGCTTTGGTGCGGCTGTTGACTTGGAGTTTGGCAAAGATTTGTCGCACGTATCCTTTGATGGTATTGGTGCTGAGGTTGAGTTTTGCGCCGATTTCCGAGTTGTTGTAGCCTTCGGCAATCAGTTCGACGATTTCTAGTTCTCGCTTATTAAAGCCAAAATTCTCTGGCTTGCCTTGGGGAAGGGGGGAGTGCGGGGGGTGTTGCTTGAGGATACAATCGGCAATGCGTGCATCGAGATAGACGGAACCTTCGCTGGCTGCGGTGAGAGCGGCTTTGAGTTGTTCGATGGTTGCCCCTTTGACGCAGTAGGCATCTGCACCACTGGCAAAGGCGGCTAAAACTTGCTGGCGATCGGTGCAAGCAGTTAGAATCAAAACGCGAGTATCGGGCAGTTCGGCTTTAATCTGCTTGGTGGCTTCAATACCGTCGAGTTCGGGCAATCCGATGTCCATGAGGACGATATCGGGTTTGAGTCGGAGGCTTTCTTGTACGCCTTGCACTCCATTTTCAGCTTTGGCAGCAATAGTAAGATGAGTTTGCTCGTTGATTACGGTAGAGAGGCCAACCTGCATCATGGGGTCGTCTTCGACAATCAAAACGGTGAGGGTAGAGGCGATCGCTGTCGTACTCATGGTTTCATTTCGTTAGATTAGAATCCCCAGTATAACGATACAATTTGGTCGATGACCTCCACCGATCGGTTTAGCAATTCACAACGGAACTTCTTCGATCGCGTCAATGTTCGTGAGTTCGAGGTACTTTCGGATGCTTTTACGAGAATTTTTAGCCTGTTTTCCAACAAGCAAATCTTTGAGGAGTCTCTCGACCTTGTAATGCGATCGCCGATTCGAGCGGGTTATAATTCTTTGCACGGGGCGATCGGGGTGTAGGGCAAAGATAGTCATTTTGAGGCGATTGGGGTCAATTTTGAAGTAATTGGCAACGACCCAAATTGGAAGTGCCTCTTAAAATGGCGATCGCCAGACTGACATGACATGAGATATAAATTTTTTACTTGTGAACAATTGTACTGAAAAGAGGTTTTTCAAGGTAGATTTGGACAAGTTTTATGATATTTTTCATTTGGAAAATATTGCTGCCATTCCTCTTGTGTCAGGTTGCGTGCTAGCCTCTGACAGGCTTCAGTAATTAAATCCTTAGAATGTAGTTTCCATACTCTTGTAATTCCATCAGATGCGGTTGTTATCAAGAATTTTCCATCTGGGTTAAATTGTAGAAATACTACTTCATATTCATGATTTATACGAATCACTTCGGCCCCACTTGACACCTCAAATATTCTTGCAGTAACTCCATCTGCTGCGGCTAAATATTTGCCATCAGAACTAAAAGCAATATCTTCTCCCCAAGTATCGTGTTGATAGCCAAATATTTTTTTGCCATTAGCTAATTGGAATACTTGTATTTCGCCAGTTATCCAACGATTTGGCAATTCTCTTGCCCCAGTAATAGCTAAGTATTTATTATCAGCACTAAAACTAACATCATGTATTTCATTATCGTAATGTATATTAAGCACTAATTTGCCATTTTTTAAATCCCATATATGTGCCTCAGTACCTATAAATGGGACAGTAATTAAATAACGTCTGTTCGGGCTAAAAATTACTGAATGAATTCCTTGTGGGTCTGCCAATACATTTTGATCAAATTGTATTTTTTTCTCAAAATACTGCAATTCTTTACCACTGTAAATATCCCATATTCTAGTAATAGCAGTTTGAGAATCTATAGAAAAACTTAAACTTGCCAAAAACTTACTATCAGAACTTAAAGTCATTGATGCTCTCCCCTCATCAGATTTTAATGTGTGTTTTAAGTAGATGATGTTTTTGTTATTATCTATATTCCAAATTTTTATTTTAGAATTATTTGCTGTTACTATATATTTGCTATCAGGACTAAACAAAATTTCATTGGCAAAGGTTGGAAACTGAAAAGGATTGTCATGATTCATATCCGAAATATAAATTTTATTTAATATATTCATGAATTTCAAAATTTCTTTGAATTGCTCTTTATTTTTGATAATTTCTTTATCATTAGAAATAAAATTGAAAAGCACTTTAAAATCAAGATAGTCAAATATTTTATTGGTCATTGATTCTCTAATTTCCATCAAAGAATCATTCACAGAAGCGTCTCTCAATTCAATTATATATTGACCATTTGAGTTAATCATATAAAAATTTTTATTGTTGATACGATTAACTTCTCCTCCATTAGATAATTCCCAAATTTGTGCTGTTTTGTCAAGATTTCCTGTTGCTAAATATTTACTATCTGGACTAAATTCAACAGCTTCTATATTTGATTCTACAGGAGTAGAACCTGCATAAAAATTCTCACCAGCCTTCAGCCGAAAAATTTCTTTTCCACTGGCTAATTCCCATACTTGAGCTTCTTTACTGAGTGTAGCTAGATATTTACCATCCGGACTAAACGTAACAGTGCTAACAATAGTATCCGTTTGTATCCGAACTATTTCTTTTCCAGTATTAGTTTCCCATACTGTTGTTGCTATGTCTGGTGAGGAAAAACCTCCATCAGAAGGATTACCACTTGATGTAATTAAATGCTTACTATCCGGACTAAATTCAACACTATATACAAACTCTTCTGCTGTTATGGCAGAAACTTTCTTATTATCAATAATATCCCATATAATAACAACTTTTTCCTTTCCTTCTGCTCCGTCTATTGTTTGTATAGCTATATATCTATTATCAGAACTAAAAATAGCCCCAAAAAAGTTTTTGTTTTTTGTCAGATCTGCTATTGCTCTTTGATTTGACACATCTACAATTTGAATCTTTTCATCTTGGTCTATAGCTATATATTGAGCATTAGAACTAATAGCGAAAACATTTAATGATTTTTCATCATTTGTATTAAAATATTTTGGAATATTTTGTTTAGTTAATCCAAGAACTTTTATTTTTCCCTCACGGCTTTTAGCAATTACATATTTACTAGTAGAACTAAATATCACAGTTTCTATTCTATCTAATACCTTTATTCCTCCAGTATCGTGTCTAACATAAGATATTTGGTTTCCAGTATTAATATCCCAGATTATAACAGTTTCATCACTCCCTGTAGCTAAATATTTTTTATTAGGACTCAAAGCTATTGTATTTATTTGATTTTTATGTTCTATTTGAATTACTTTTTTTCGAGTATTTATCTCCCATACGATTGAAGTATTTCCACTTGCTGTAGCAAGATATTTACCATCAGAACTAAATGTAACTTTATCTACTCGCTCTTTATGATTAAAAGTTGCTACAGATCGAGGAAAAAGAGCTAAAGTTGAGCGTAAAGATTGGTCAGCTTCTAAAGAAGGAAATCTCTGCATTGACTCTATCGCCAGTAGAAGACTACGCGGCAGCAATCTAAACTCCTGATTTTTCAATAGTTGAGCCTTTGCCGCTAATTCTCTCGCTCTCGAAACTTTACTTTGGTATTCAGCAAGTTGCCATTGAACTCCGGCTATTGAAGCTAAAATCAAAGCAACCAAAGAAATTCCAGAAAGACCCAAAATAGTACGCTTTCGTTTACGCTCTAATTCTTCTTTTTCTTTATTCCAATGCTCCAAACTTTTAACAATAAACTCTTGTTCGCTTTGACTTAGCTCATCCCCCCGTTGTTGTTGCCAGTCTTTAGCTTCAAATAACGATGCACCTCGTAAGAATGCCTCTTCATCTTTGCTCATTTTCTCCCATTCCTGTATCCTTACCTTCAATCTCTCCTGCCAAGTCCGAAACTCTCGATTATCATTCATCCACTTCCTCAACGTTCCCCATTCTCGAATTAATGCCTCATGAATGACCTCAACTGTTTCTTCTCCAGTTTCATTACAACTCGTCACCACTAACCGATCGCTTGCCAACCGCGTCACCAAATCCCAATTTGCCTCTCCCACTTCCCCACGAGTCGCCAAACGCCGCGTATCTTCAGTTCCTTCCCCCGGACGCACCAATTGAATAAAAACGCGCTGCGCTCTTTCTCGATCTTCTTCTCCTAGCTTCTCATAAACTTCCTCAGCATACTGAGCTAACCCCTTCTCAACTCCACCGATCGCATCATAAGCCTCATGCGTTAAACTGCCATTTTCCTGCTTTCTCCACAACTGCTCTAAAGCAAACTCCAATAACGGCAAATTTCCCGGCGACTTCTCCACATCCTCTAAAATTCGTTCTGTTAACCCCGACTCCAAACGAATCCCTAATTTGTCAGCAGGCATTTCCACCACTTCCCGCAACTCTTCCTCATTCATCGGTGCGAGTTTCACATCTGCATTTTGCAACGCATCGGCAAAAGGACGATAGGATAAGGCATAACTCAAAAAATCAGCCCGTAACGTCAATACCAAAGTCAATCGAGAAACGCGATCGCACGCCTCTAACAGACCATCCAAAAATCTCTGACGTTCTGCATCCTCCCGACACAATGTATACAACTCCTCAAACTGATCTGCTACCAATAGCAAACGTTCTCCCGATCTCTTCTCCACAATCCGCTCGAGTACATCTCCTATAATTAACTCCCCTTCGTCTAATTTTTTTGTTAATTTCTTAACTTCAGCCAAGCGATCCGTTTCACTCATCTGTCCTTCCAATAGTGGGAGCAAACGTGCTGCTAAATTGCGAAAAGGGCAATCGCCCGGACGAAATGACTCAATTAACCATCCTCCCTGCTCTCTCAACTGGGGAATCAACCCAGCAAACACCACCGAAGATTTGCCACTTCCCGACGCTCCAATCACAGCCACTAACTGACGTTGTGCCACCTCAGCCACCAATTGTTCTGTAAAGACCTTCCGCCCAAAAAAGAATTGTGCATCCTCTTCCCGAAAAGCAAATAACCCTCGATAGGGACAAGAAGCGATCGCTCTCTCTCGCAAAACCTCCCATACTTGCACCAGTACATTCGCAGGAATGATAAAAGCCACCTTAATCTCTTGCCTCTGCTGTTCTGCGGCCACTGCCATTCCTACAACCCCTTGCAATTCCTCATCCCATACAGGCGCACCGCTAAATCCTTTATCCAAGCGATAACCCGTCTCCTTCACATCTTCGAGTTGCACCCATTCCTTAGCCGTCCCTCCTCGCAAAACACCGGAAGCCCAAACTCCATTAGATTTTCCTTCTGGAAATCCAAAAACTCGAAACTGATGCCCCCATAAATCCTCACTGTTCAACAAACGCACGGGATGAGCATTGTCTGGAATGGGATTCAACAATTCCAACCCTGCAATATCTTCTCGAGCGAGATCGGGATTCACCGGAAGCCAAAAGATGACCTTTGCCTCGATTTTCCGTCCTGCATCCACTCTGGGAAAATCTAAATAAATTTTCCCCGTTGGCAGATTGGGAGTATCGGCACGAATTCCCAAAGCAAAAGCCACCACATGAGCGCAGGTTAAAACGTACTTGTCTGAAACCAAAAAACCCGCACCGATCGCCTTACCCGAATTCGAGTAAATCCTCGCGATCGCGACCTCAAGAGAAGCTACCATAAGCGTCAATCCTCCTATACCATTTCAATTCACGATTGCTTCTTCCACTTCAAAGTGATTTCATAAGTTGCTTCTGCATTCCCCGAAGCAATCACTGCACCCACTTCAGCATTCATTTTTAAACCAAACTTCACTTCAACCTCGTCGGCAGGTTCGTTAATCTCTTTAACTTTAGCAACAATCGCATTAGCAACGGGCTTGATTTTCGCGATCGCCCCATCCAACGTCTGTTTTGCCTTATGGATTACATCTTCGCCAATCCCAATGCGATCGTCGGTTGGAGTTGGTGGCGGAGTTCCTTCAACTTCAATCACAACCGATTCGCCTTCTTGGCCATCTAAAGGAAATTCAACCAGATACTTATTCATCGTTAAATGTAAAAACCTCACATGGAATTGCATCCCGAGCTTAGAAGAACATCAAAGCAAAACCCGATTTTCTTCAACAAAGTTTAGCAAATAGACGCGATCGCATCGCACAATAATAACCCCATCTGTTTCAACAAAGCCTGATTGCCATCCGGACACCCCGACAAAATGAGACACTTCGGACAACCGTACTGACAATCGCAATTGCGAGCGAGTGCTGCCCCCGCTCGAGCCAGCTTCGACAAATGCCGAAAAATGGCCTCCGCACTGCCATTCCCACTCTCGCTCAAATCGTAAAAATATCCGACACAATCCTTGCTGTTTCTGGCTTCCACGATATAGTTCACATCGTTGAGCGATCCCAACACTACCAACGGAAAAGCCGCTAAAATCTGATGCCCGAAACTATGCACCCCCAGCAATGATGCCGGATAATCCCGCAACACTCCCGCGATCGCAGAATCCGACTCTACCCCCTTTAACAACCCCGACGCGCATTTTTGCAAATACTCATTAACAGTCTTATCGAAGGAAATTTGAGTAATGGGAGTGGTAAATCGAATCGCATACGGTTGCTCGAATTCTACCTCATCCACCACCTTTGTCAATTCTGCCCGGCGCGATCTCCTGCCGCAAACCGGACAAAACTTTCGCCCCGGTAACGCTTCCCGGTAATTGACGCATTTACGATTCAAACAAGTCTGCTCGTACTCTTTCACCAGCACTTGATAGCCGGAAATACTATGACTCACCTCACCCCACGATAAACGGAGAAAAGCATTACCCTCTTTAGCCTCCTCCGATAAATTCAATTTCAACTGTTTGGGAGCGACCAAATCCTGTAAAATGCGAGTATCGGTGCGACTTTCCGCCACTGTATAAGTTGAAGTTTCCGGAATCGGTTGCAAGGTGGCTTGACGGGCTTCTACATCGAGAGACAAAGAATGATAAGTTACCATTTGCCCGTCACTGTCTTGAGTGCGGTAGATTGCTCCCGAAAACGCTTCTCGATAGGCAATTTCCAAACTCATCTCCTCGATCGCTTCTCCCGTCTGTTCGTTCGTCAATCGTACCGTGCTGCCTCCCAACCCCCCGCGAAAGTTGATATCTCGATGGGGAAATCCCTTGGCCCACAAGCGTCCTCGCGTTTTTCACAATGCGCCTTGCTCTAACAAAGCCGAGGCAATGTGAGGAGCAGTTTTACCAAAATAGCGCTTCAGGCGATCGCTCTCGATGCCGCTTTCCACTGCCGCGCACATCAAATGCTTGCCCAAATCGACGGGATAGCGGGCATTGAAGGACACTCGTTCTGCGGGGGCAGAGAGTAAGAGTTCGGGGTGCTGGGCGTAGTAGCGGTCTAACGGCGATCGCTCCAAGGGCAGAAAAATTGCCAATCCTTTATTCTTGCGTCCCGCTCTCCCGATACGCTGTCGGAAACCCTGCAAAGAACCCGGCCAGCCTCGAATGAGGGCAAAATCCAACTCGGCTAAATCGATGCCTGCTTCTAAAGCACTGGTACTCAAAAGACAGCGCATTCGTCCCTCTTGAAGTCCGCTTATAATTTCACTGCGGCGCTCTCCCGTCAATCCTCCATAAAAAATTGCCGTTTGCCCTTCAATATTGGGATACTTTTGAGAGGCGGCCTCCGTTCGTAGGGTGGCCAGCAGGTTTTTAATTGTTGCTCTCCCATTACAGAAACAAATGCCCCGCAACCCTTGCCGCAAAAGAAACAGCAGGATTTTCGCTGCATCCGGGTTGGGGTTGTTGGTGGGCTTGACGACAATTAATTCTCGCTCTGGCATTCCCGCACCGCTTCGATGAATCCAAACGAGGCGATCGCTTTGAGTAGAGTTGCGCTTGCGTCGCCTTCCCGACAAGGATCGTGCGAGTTGGCTGGGGTTGCCCACGGTCGCACTCAAAAAGATAAATTGCAATCGACGAGAATTGCCTCCATAGCGATCGACTGCCAGTTTCAGCCGTCGCAGTAAGTTGGCCATATTCGCCCCGTAAGCCCCATTGTAAGCGTGAGCCTCGTCGAGCAGGACATAGCGCAGGTTGGCGAGAAACTGCTGCCAAGGCTGACTCCAATAGATACCGCGCAGGGCATAATGGATGAGTTCGGGAGTTGCACCGATGATACCGGGCGATCGCTCGAGCAATCGTTCTCGTTCTTCTTTGCGGGTGTCTCCTGTCAGCATTGCCAGTTGGGGACGGACGGCTTCGGGAATACCTTCGAGTAAAGCGGTCAGTTTTTCTCCTTGGTCAGAGGTCAGTGCTTTTAAGCCGTAAAAAGAAAGGGCTGTATATTGATGTTTGAGAATGCTTTCGAGGATGGGGACATAGGCACTCAAAGATTTACCGCTTGCCGTGTCGGTACTGAGAATGACATCTTTGCCCTCGCGAATGGCATTGAGGGTTTCGACTTGATGGGAGTAAAGTTGTTGGATTCCTTGTTTTTTGAGCGCTCTTCTGAGGGGTTTGGGGAGAGTGGTGGGAATTGACTCGAACCGGGGTTTTCGTGCTGCGATGGTTTCACTCCACAGGAGTTCGTCTCCAAGAAATTCAATGATATTGTCAGCATCGGGGCGATCGGGTTCGGGTAAATTTTCGGGTTGGAGGAAATGGGAACGGCCTAAAATATTTTGCAGGAGGCTGTTATAGTTCGGTGGCTGCATGGCTGTTTGCGATCGGGTTAATTTGCCACACTTCACCGTTAGGTGAAAAAAAATAAACTAAAAAAAAATGGCTGCGTGTGGATTTTTGGGTGATGACAGAGATCGAGGAGGCCAATGTTCTGAGGTTTTTGTATAAAGTTTTGTAAAGAAAACGCAAAAAATGAATGAACTACCTCGATAGCTAAAAGAGCATTCTTGTCTATTCAAACTCGTCGATCGCAGTGATGAACGAACCTCAAGACTATCCCGAACGCATTGCCGAAATTTGTCGACACCCTCAAGGCAGTCCTGCCTACAATCGAGGCATGACACATTTGATCCAATCCCTCCTGCGATCGGGTAAATTGTGGCAGGAAACGACAGATTATTATGCAGACGCATTGCAAAAAACCTTGCTCTTTTTGAGTCAGAATTTATGCAGCAAGTACGAGCCGAATCGCAGCTCCCTCGCGACTTGGATGAACTCGCATTTAAAATGGCGCTTGCACGATTATCGCCTCGAACGACAGCAAGAGAAACAAAGCATTGTTGCCGAGGTTTCTCCTGCCAATGGAGAAACCTTCTTAAATTGGCTGGAAAACTTTCCCGCACCGCCCGATGTGCCGCCGATTTGGGAAGACACCCTGCACTGGGCGCAAACCGATCCCGATGGAATCTTGCAAACCATTCACATTCGCAATCGCCCGGACTTAACGGCTCAAGTTTTAATTTTGCGCCGCTTGCCTCCCGAAACGGATTGGAAAGCCCTCGAAGCAGAGTTTGATTGCTCCTATTCGACTCTCGCCAGTTTTTATCAGCGCAAATGCAAACCCTTATTGCGAAATTTTGCTAAATCTCAAGGATATATAGAGTAGAGAACGCATTATTCAACGCCCATGAATTCCACGCAAATTTTACCAGAAGAGACTTTACCACTGCCCATACCAAGGCAGAATATCGAAACCGCTCTGACTTTCGCCCGAGAGCAGTCCGAGCCGCAAAAAGCAGAGCAGGTGGGCTTAAATACCCTAGCTGTCCTTGCCCTCCGCAACTATTTAGACCTCATGGCGATCGCGACAAATTTGGAGGGAAGCGATAGCTGGAATCCCGTACTGCGGACGACGGCCAATGTTGCCGATCTGATTATCTCGAATATAGGACAGTTGGAATGTATGCCCGTTCGCATCAATGCTAATGCCAGCTTATCCTCAGAACAATTTCTTGGCTCGATTCCGCCAGAAGTCCGTTGGGAGCGCATCGGCTACTCGGTGGTGGGGATCGACGAAAAAGAGCGGGTAGCCGTGCCGTTGGGATTCGTCAAAACGGCGGGGACGGGAGAAATTTATGTTAGGGATTTGCAAGATTTACCGACTTTATTAGATTATCTTGCCAATCTCGCTCGCGATCGCGTGCATTTAAACTTGTGGTTTGCTGCTCTCTTCAGTGCCAATTGGCAAGCGCCCGAATCCCTCTTACCCTCGACCTCTGAAACTGCTATGCCCTCAAATCCGACTTCCTCCCCTTGGTGGCAAAATCTCGCCGATGCCGGACGACAGGCATGGGAACGCTTAGTTGGGGAAGATGGGGGAGATTTAGAACCCGCAGGACTGGCTTTTCGCAGAGGCAACGAGATGCCCTTTCCCGAAGCCGATGTTTGTCGCGCCAAATTGATCGATTTGGGCATTAGCTTGAACGATCGCGCGATCGTCTTGCTCGTGGCTTTAGCAAAACAAGCGGACGAACGCATTAAAATTCTCGTGCGAGCCAATCCCGAACCAGAGAATCCCTATCTCCCTCAAAATTTGCAATTAGCACTTGTCGGAGATAATGGCGAAATCCTGCAAAGCGTTACTTCTCGAAATCAAGATTTGTATATCCTGCTCAAACCTTTTACCGTTGACGCGGGAACCGATTTTCAATTGCGCGTCAGTTTGGATAGCGCTCGAGTAGAGGAATCCTTTTCAGTTTGAACTGTGGAGATAGAACCGTGAAAGCATCGGTGGTATTGAGTTTGGGTTCGGGAAGTTTTGCCGAGGGTTTTCCTTGCGTTTCGGCGCGGCTGTCCGACGGCTCGCAGGTCTCCGGTCATTTGCCCGCCGCCCCCGATCTCCCCGGACTTTACGATCGCTGGCGCTTACTTTACGAACTGCTTTATCAAAGTCGCCTGCGCGGGATTGAAATTGAAGCGGGATCCGTCACCAATGTTTCGGAAACTGCCTTCCAAGAAATCTCCCGTGAATTAGAAAACAAGTTAAATCATTGGCTTGGGGATGATGGCTTTCGCGGGATTGAAAATCGAGTGAGAAGTTCTTTCGCCCCTCAAGATGAACTGTTATTGACCGTGGAAAGTCAAGATAGCGATGCGTGGCGGTTTCCTTGGCATCTTTGGTCGCTGTGTCGCCAAGATTACCCCCATACCGAAATTGCATTGAGTACGCCAGATTATCCCGCACCCCAAAGCGATCGCCCGGCAACGGAACGAGGAAAAGTCAATATTTTGGCCGTGTTGGGAGATGGAACGGGCATCGATATCAATGGCGATCGCGCTCTCTTGCAAAAATTGCCGGGGGCAAAACCCACTTTTTTAATCCAACCCCGACGGGAGGAATTAATAGAGAAACTCTGGGAAAAACCTTGGGATATTTTATTTTTTGCCGGACACGGGCGCAGCGATCGCGATGCGACGGGCGGGCGAATTTACATTAATTCCCAGAACTCTCTCACTGTTGCGGAACTGCAAGAAGCGCTTTCCCATGCCATCCGACGGGGTTTGCAGCTTGCCATCTTCAACTGCTGCGACGGTTTGGGCATTGCGAGAGATTGGGCGAGGGCTAAGATTCCCCTCCCTCCTGCCATTGTCATGCGTGAAGCCGTCCCCGACGCGATCGCCCGAGGGTTTCTACAATATTTCTTGCAGGCATACGCCAAAGGTGCATCGTTTCCTTTAGCAGTCAGGCACGCGAGGGAAAGGCTCAAAGGGTTAGAAGACTGCCTGCCGGGGGCGAGTTGGCTGCCCGCGATTTGCCAACATCCTGCCGTTTCTGCGCCAACATGGGCAGAACTTAAAAGAGATTGCCGTCCTCGCAACTTCAAGTTAAAACCCATTCTGCCTCTTCCTCGGCTCGCATTATGTTCCCTCATCGGCGGTTTGGGATTGTACGTTTTGGGAGGACAAGGGTTGGCGGTTTGGGCGAATCGCACTGGAGTCACGCATTTTCAAACGAATAAGCTACTACAAGCGCAAATTTTCTATCGCCTTGCCAGCATTCTCGATCCCTTCAACCCAAAACCTCACTATAATCTGGCTTGGCTGTGCGAAAAGTCTCACAACGATTTCCAGTGCGCGGCGCGAGGCTATCGACGGGCGGCGGATCGGGGGTTGTCGGAAGCCTCATCCCAACTGGCTAAGGTGCTTCTCAATCTGCAAGATCCCGATACGGTTTGGCAGATTACGAAACACTGTTTGGATTCCCCCTATCCTGCGGTGCGAGCGGCTTGTTTGGGGAAGCGAGGCTGGCTTTTGTGGGAGCAAGGGCGCATTTTTGAAGCAAAAGAACATTTGGAAGAGGCGATCGCCCTCGAACCCGATAGCCCTCACGCCCGTTGCCTTTACGCCCGCATTTTAGAGGGGGAAAATCGACAAGAAGAAGCACGCCAGCACTGGGAATGGGTTAAAAAATCCGCTCAATATCACATTCCCGAACAAAATCAATGTTTGCAAGAGGCTCACCCAAGACTTGAGGAAAATTCACGATGAAGCTCGCCAACACACTCAAACTTGTTGCTGTCACCCTATCACTTTGGTTCGGCACAACCGCTTCGGCTTTTGCCGTCAACCGTCCCAACGGCACGATCTTGGATAGTTCTGGAGATGTTGTCGTCATGCGAGGCGATCGCAATATTCGCGCCACTTTAGGCATGACCCTTTATCCGAGCGATCGCTTGCAAGTGAATGAGGGAGGACAATTGTTAGTATTGTGCGCCAATCTGGAAACCCAAGCCGTCGGGAGCGGTGCAATTCTACCCAATCGCTGCACGGGGGCAAAAGAAGAAGCCAAATGCAGCCCCGATTTGGTGGGTTGTCCCGATCGCGGTACGATTCTCGCTTGGGGGGATACTTCTATTCCCTTTTCAGTCAGTCCGCGACGAACAAAAGTTCTCAATCCTCAACCCGTCCTGCGCTGGAATCCAGTGGTAGGGGCGACGAGCTATCTAGTAACGGTGACGGGGGTAACGGAAGATGGCCGGGAAATGCAATGGAGCGTCGAAACTACAGGCGATCGCGTAACTTATGTACCTCAATCTGACGTGCAGGTTTTGCAACCCGAGTGGGGTTATTTTCTCGTGGTGGAAGCCGACACGGGAACAACTTCTTTTGAAGAACCCGCACAATTGGGAGGAATGGGCTTTCAATTACTGGATGAAAGTGCAAGAGAAGAACTGCGATCGCGCCAAGAAAAATTAATTCAGCAAGCTCTTTCTGAAGAAGCAAAAGCATTGGCAACCGCACGACTCTATCTGGAGTATGATTTAGTTTCCGAAACAATTCTGCTGTTAGAAACTGTTTTAACAACGAGCAAAGAAACGGCTGCATTGCATTTACTAATCGGCGAACTCTATCAAGATCGCTTACTCATTGCACCTCCTGCTGCAAGGCATTACGAACGGGCGATCGCTTTGGCAGATGAGGCGAATTTAGAGGAAAAAGCGATCGCTTACGAGGGGTTGGGACGGGTTCGTGCTGCCATGCAGAATTTTACCGAAGCGATCGATCTTTTGACAACAGCAAGGGGAATTTATGAAGAATTGGGCGATCGCGATCGGGTTGAGGAATTGGATAAAACCATTCAGGAATTGAGATCCACATAGGAATCAATTCCTATGCTCATAGCTAAAGCAAGCTAAGAACAACCTTTCAACACGATAGCAACAAACAGGTAAATTTTCCGAATATCCAACTCGTTTGAACGGGTTTTCGCTATGCAGTTCGACTAAACGCTCACCGACCGACGGGGGTTTGAACCCTCGGTGGTCGTTGAGCAACGCCGAAGCGCGGATCGGCGATCGCAGCATTAATGCTATTACTGATTTATTTTCTTGACCCCCATTTAATGTCACTCCACATCTCATAAATTTTTTCGATAGTTTTGCGAAAAAGTTTTCGTTCTGCCGGATAACTAGAAAATAGGACGCTCTACCCTCAGAACAATGAATGCTCCCATAAAACCCCAAACTCTCGTTCCTTTCGTTGCCCTTTCGTTATTGGTTGCAGGTGGCGAAACTCTTGCTCAGTCTATTATTCCCGCGTCGGATGGTACGGGGACGATCGTGAATCTCGATGGCAATGAGTTTGTTATCGAAGGTGGTACACTGTCGGGGGATGGGGCAAACTTATTTCACAGTTTTATCGAGTTGGGGTTGGATGCGAATCAAATCGCGACGTTTCTTGCCCATCCGCAAATCCAGAATATTTTGGGACGGGTGACGGGGGGCAATCCTTCGATTATTGACGGACTCATTCAAGTTCTAGGGGGTGATTCTAACCTTTATCTGATGAATCCTTCGGGGTTTGTGTTTGGCTCAAATGCGTCTTTAAATGTGCCGGGAGACTTTTTCGTAACAACCGCACAGGGGATCGGGTTTGGGAATGGGTTATGGTTCGATGCTTGGGGGGATAACGATTATCAGAGTTTAGTGGGGACTCCTGTAGAGTTTGATTTAAGCGATCGCTCTGGGACGATTATTAATGCAGGCAATTTGGCAGTAAGTGAGGGGCAAAATATTGGCTTGATTGGGGGAAGTGTCATCAATACGGGGAGTTTGAATGCTCCAGAAGGGAATGTGAGTATTGTGGCGATGCCAGAATCGGGGCGATTGCGGATTGTGAGCGGCGATAATATTTTGGGGTTTGAAATCGAACCCCCTCGGGATGAACAAGGGAATCCCGAGGCAATACGTGCGGTGGATATTCCGGAGTTAATTACGGGATCTGGAGTAGAGACGGGATTAACAGTTGAGGGAAATGCAGTACGGATCGATAATTCCGAACTGCTCGTCGAAACTGGAGATGTGGTTTCTAGAAATATAATTGCTGATAATGCCATATTATCGGCTGCTAATAATTTAACGTTACCTGAAAGTCAGATTGCAACAACGAATCATTTAACTTTATTAGCAGGCGATACCGTTCGTATCAGAGATAGTGAAAATCAACCGTTTTTAGCGCGTGCGGGGGGTGATTTTTATATTCAAGGCGATCGAAATATCGATATTCTTGCATTAAATCACTTGGTAACGCCATTAGTCAGTGAAGGCAATTTGACATTAGTTAGCGATGGAAATATTTCTGGAGATGCCCATTTTTCCAGTGGCGGAAATTTCTCAATGCTCAATTTATCGGGTGATGCTGGTAATTTTGTTAGTTTATACGATCCTATTATTCGAGCAAATGGAGATATTGAATTTGGCAATTATACAGGAGTTGCACTGAAAGTTGAAGCAACTGGAAGCATTCAAGGTGGAGATATCCGAATTACAGGAGCAGATATTAGTGGTAGTATTCCTCTGAGCGATCCAGATTATACAATTTTAACAACAAGTCAATCAGTGATACTACGTGCTGGTTTAGCATCAGTTACTTCTACTAATTTTCCCGGAACTACAGGAGGAACGAATTTTAACTCTCCCGGAACGCCTTTGCTACCATCTGGAAGTATCCAAGTTGGAAATGTATATCCCTGTTTTGTCACTCTGGGAAGAGTATAATAGAAAAAAATGGCTGAAAGCCTTATCAGAAGGATGATTGCACCAAGAACAGCAAAACCCACACTCTCCGTGATTGACAAATATTGTGACTTCTATAGAAATCTATTTTCAGATGTTAGAAGTTATGAAGCATTTAAAGGACTCCATGTCGGCATATTATCGGACATAAAAAGAAAAACATTACCAGCGATCGCGAAAATCAATGGATTAGAAAATGCTCAAGGATTACACCATTTTTTAACAAAATCCCCTTGGGAAATGGAGGGATTAAGAAAAAAGAGGCTAGAAATTCTTCTGCAAGTGTTAAAAGGACGAGAAATTTGGGTAATTGTGGATGAAACAGGAGATCCAAAGAAAGGGAATAAAACGGATTATGTATCTCGTCAATATCTCGGACGCTTGGGAAAAATTGAAAATGGGATAGTATCCGTAGCCATTTATGGTGTTATTGAAGGGATAACTTTTCCCATATTGTTTGAAATTTTCAAGCCTCGAAAACGACTGAAAGAAAAAGAAAAATATAAAACTAAACCGGAAATTGCTGGAGAACTCATTGAGAAAATAGTAGCGTTAGGTTTTCGGATTAAAGGAGTCCTATCAGATAGTTTATATGGAGAAAGCGAAGAGAATTTTTTAAGAAAACTAGAAAAGTTAGGACTTCAGTATATGGTATCAATACGAAGTAACCACGGGGTATGGCTTCCTCATGGAGCAAGGGTAAGAGCTAATCGATGGAGAAAGTTTGAACGCATCATGAGCGATGAAAAAAAAGAAATTCGCTATGTCCGAGAAATTATTTTTGGTAAACGAGGTAGACGCACCTATTGGGAGATAACCACAGATACGGAAACCTTACCTGACAATTCCACAAGTTTTGTAATGAGCAATATTCCTGACTTAAAATATAATAATATCGGGAATATCTATGGGGAAAGAACATGGATCGAATACGGTTTTCGACAATGTAAATCCGAGCTAGGATGGGCTGATTTTCGTTTAACTCATTATCCCCATATTGAAAGATGGTGGGAAATCATCTGTAGTGCTTATCTTTTGATTACTTTAATGACTTCTCCTTTCTCTTCCTCTTCATCAGAGCCACTCACTCCCTCCTCAGAAATTTTGATTCAATTCTGTTATCAACATCCCCATTGGGACAAGAATAATAATTGGAAAAGTCAGTTAAATAATCTACATTTACTCCTTCTTCCTTGGCTTTGCTTTAACTTAATTCTCTCTTGGTTAGAGGTTTTTCCTATTCCTCAGTTATCTTTAGGATTTCCACGATGAATTTCCTTGATTAATCGTGCCTGTCTTACCCTCTTTCCTCTCGATATCGACTCAGATTTCTTATTTTCTTCTGCCTAGAGTGACAGAAGAGGGATA
>JAGHZQ010000057.1 GCA_017746715.1 Cyanobacteria bacterium SBLK | reverse complement strand
TGCTGCCAAAGCTAGAGCCGAACAAACCTTGCAAGCCCTAACTGCCGAACTTCGTCGCGGGTTAGGGCGATCGCTTTTGGTTTCCGAGATCGTGCGATCGCTCAAATCCCTACCGGAAATTTACGATGTTGCGATCGTGTCACCCGCGCAAAATGTGATTCTCAAAGCGTGGGAATGGGCGAATTGCTCGGAGATAAAAGTGGCGGAATTCCGCCACTTTTAAAATTCTATCTGCTTCTGCCACTCCGAAGGGCAATGTCCTGAAATTGGGGAAATTATTTTTCGGGCAACGGATAGCTGCGCGATCGCTTTGGAGGGAATGGGTGCAGAGATTTCCTAAGAGAACAAATATCCCAGTTGAAACTGTATTATCAATTGTTTACTCTTGATTGGATGAACTCACAGAATTTAAACGCAATGTTTTGGAGTTTTTACGCCAGCCTTTAGAGGATGGTTGCGTGACCATTTCTCGCACTCGTCAATCGGTAATGTTTCCGGCACAATTTACCCTGGTTGCCAGTACGAATCCTTGCCCTTGTGGTTACTATGGTGACACGTTGCAGGCTTGTACTTGTTCGGAGTGACAAAAGCAGGTAGAATAATGGTCTGCGATTCACTCAGACCATGCACTTTGACGGATTTGTAGGCTACGGACGAGTTAGCACCGAGGAGCAAGCCAAGAACTCCGACGCCCTCTTGCAACAAGGGTATTTGTTGCGCGAACTGGGAGCTGCGCCAATTTTTCTCGAGATAATCTCCCGTATGAACGAAGACCGCCCCGGATTGGAAAAGGCGCTGCAATTTGTTGAAAGCGATGATTCAAAGAAGGGGCTTTTAATTAAAGACCTGACCCGGCTGACCGCGCTACCTGGGCTGTTCGAGACAATTTCCAAGCGCCTCAAAGCCTGCAACAAGGAACTTAAAGCGGTTTTTGATAACGTTGATATTTACAGCGTGTCGGGCGAGACACTGGCCGGCATTCAAGTGGTCGTCAATCGCGCCGAAGTTCTGCGAACCCGAGAGCGCGTCCTGCGCGGACTAGATTTCCGCCGCCAAATGGGACGAGCAAACCCGATCGCGCCGTTCGGGTACGTCGTTGAAGATAACCATTACAAGTTCGATCGTTCTCCCTGTCCCGAAGCGGGAGGCCGCCCCAAGTTTGAAGTCGCTCGAGAGTTTGTTGAAATATTTTTTGAAGCGCGATCGCTTTCTGGTGCCGTAACGGAAATTATTTCGCGCTTCAAAATCCCCAGAAGACAGAAACCAGAAGCAAAACCGCAGATTTTTGAATTTGCGGGGGACGAAGAGATTGTCATTCCTCAAAATAAGAAAATAATCAAGCCATCTTTTAACTGGAACGCAGCTGGATTCGGATACTGGATTCGGAATCCAGTTCTGCGAGGACACACGCGCTACGGACTCAAGAAAGGACAGAAAAGGCAGCCGGAAAGCGAGAGGATATTGTTGTACAATTCACACAACGATCGCTTGTTGACCGAGGAACAATACGAAGAAGTTTGCCGAATAATCGACTATAACCGCAACAATCAAAAATGGGGGAACAACAATAACCCGGAACGCCGCCACCCTTTGTCCGGTTTATTGGTTTGCAAAGATTGTGGTTGGAAAATGAAAATTACCGCAATCAATCGGGCATCGGATTATTGCTACTATAAATGCAGTAAATCTTTAAAAAAGCAGTGCAAAAATACGACCTGTGTAAGCGCCAGAGAAATAGAGAAATTATTGATAGCCGAATTGATAAAAAAGGCAGAAGAGATTGCTAACAAAGGAAGCGAAGAAAATAGCGAAAGACCGCCAGAATTAATACAGCTAGACGAGCAATTGAGAGGATTGCGAGCGATCGCGCCCAATCCTGCCATCAAACAGGCAATACAAGATATCGAGCGACAAATTGAGGCAAAAGAATACGATCTCTCTCAACAAGGGGAGCGCTGTTCCAAAGCTCGAGAAACTATCCTTGCTGCCGCAAAATCACCGAATTACTGGGAATCTTTATCCAAGCCCGAAAAACTGGAAGTTTGGCACTGGTTGATAGAGACTATTGAAGTGCGAGCGTACAGAACCAAAGCCCGAAAATCGACACATCGGATAACTAAAATTAACTGGCGATTTTAGTCGTTTCGGTGTCAATTTTCGCGATCGCAGTTTGTACTTTTTCAGGCAGTGCCGCTTCAGATTTCAGCAACTCAAAAAGCTCTTCAAGTTGCTGTAATCGCTGCCATCGTTCTGCTGTTTTTACTAATACTTCTTTTCCTGTTCCTGTCATCGCGTTTGTTCCTTTTTAAAATCTTCCCAATATTTGTCCGTAGCGCCGTTAAAAGCTGAAGTACCGGAGCGTAAGAGTTGAGTCCAAGCAATTTTGCCAACTCTTTAATGGAGGGATAATACCCTTTGCTGAATAAAAATCGGCAATTGCAAGCAACCTTTGTGCTTGGAGACTTGTTAGAGGCTTTTCTGCCACTGATAGATTGGTCATGCAGCCTCTTCTTGCCCCTGCAATTGGCGCTTGAGTTCTTCAATTTCGGCTATCATTCGCTCGCGTTCTTGGAGAAAGGTATCGATCGCGAGTTGGGGATTGTCGGTAATTCCCGTAATCTCTTCAATCGGGATCAG
>JAGHZQ010000056.1 GCA_017746715.1 Cyanobacteria bacterium SBLK | reverse complement strand
CTGTGGGAGCAAGAACCTACAAAGCTCTAGAGGCAGCAATTGAATTCGCAATTTCACAAGTTACTCAAGAAGATATTCACAATTGGTTTACCCATTGTTGTTACTGTACCTCATCATTTTGAGAAACGCTATAAAGTATCTTCTCCTCTTAAAACTTCCGGTTGGCGATCGCGTAAAAACACTAAAACAGAGCGATCTCTCGGGTCGATTAACCATCCTAAATCACTTCCATGTTGCAAACAATAGAGGAGCTTAGCAATAACGCTATTTGAGCTTTGTTGAGGAGAAAGAATCTCGATCGTCCAATCTGGAACTAAGAGAAAATCATCCGGGACTTCTTCATCCGCATCAAATGGGATTCTCGACCACTGGAAAACAGCAACATCTGGGACGAGAGAGCGATTCTCCTCCGGAGGGGCTTCGCCAACGCCAAAACTACAGCGCAATTCTGGAAAAGCAGAGGCAATGCGATCGCTTTCTGCAATTTCATTAATGCAATCGCACAATCTAAATTGCAAGCGATTGTGTTTTCCTTTCGGCATGGGTTTTTGAATGATTTCACCGTTGATATATTCGCTCGCGGGTTCTGTTTCTGGCAGTTTTAAAAACTGCTCGAGGGTCAGCAAATTTTGTGGAGTTGCTAACATAATACCTCAATCTTCAAAATAAATTTTAATTGACAATAGTAAGATAGAAATATTATAACCGCGATCGCAATTCTCGAATCGCCGTCCCCGCACCGCGATCGCCAGCCGTTTGAAACGTAGAAGCCGCGATCGCAATTACATCCAGATTGGGAAAATAACGACTGTGCGATCGCAGAAGATAACTCTCATTTTCTAAACTATAAATTTGCAGGTTTCCCCGTTTCAATAACCAAAGTTCGGGGACGCGATAGGGAAAATAATCTTCAGGAGAGGTATAACTGGTGACATCAATTTCAATCGCCAGATCGGGAGGTGGATCGATTTGCCAATCAATGCGCTCTTTACCCACTGCCGATCGCCAATTATCGATATAAAAACAATAGTCGGGTTCGATCCCCCCCTCCTCTGGCAATTCGATTGTAATCGGTGTAAATGCCTCATAATTGCGATTTTCGCTGTCGAGTAAAGCGATCGCAATACTTGCCAGTAAATGAGCTTCTCGTCCGTGTTTGGGCATGGGACTCATGAGCAAAATTTCCCCCAAACGATACTTAATCCGAGGAATCGAACCATCTCCTCGACTCTCGCAAAGTATTTTATAATCCTGCCACGTACCGGGAATTCGGACGACAGTACCTGGCGGAATTTGCGTTTTTTGGGAGGAAATTACAGCATACATAGCAAGATTTTTTGGCGATTTAATCTCGATTTTAACAATTTAGGGCAGAGCGATCGCTCATCAACACCTGAACCTCAAAACAAAGTCAATACACCGGATTCTGAGTCATTGCAGAAAGAAGCGATCGCGTTATGATTATCTCTTAAAAGAGTCTCAATTGCATGAGTCGAACAATTGCCGCGACGAATCCAAATCACTTTGGGCGGTATGCCCAAAAAAAGAACTAATTCGCTAAAATCGGAATCCTTGGTAACAATTGTGAAACTATGAATTTTTGCATATTCCCAAATCTCGCGATCGTCTGCTGCTCCTAAACCTAGAGAATCAATGTGAACCGATCCCGGATAAATATCTGCTAATCGATTGACTAAACGTGGCGATAAATTTTGGTCAAAGAGTAGAAACTTCACGATTGAATGGTAACGTTAACGCGTTCGCGTTGAGCTGCAAACCAGAAACAGGCAAGGATATCTGTTTTCGTGAGATAAGGAAAATCTTCAAGAATTTCTTCTTGAGTCATGCCTGATGCTAAATACTCAAGAACTTCATAAACTGTAATTCGCATTCCACGAATGCAAGGTTTGCCCCCTCGCTTTCCCGGTTCTATTGTAATCAGACTTTTGTAATCCATCGATCTATACTTTTGCTTTGTTTCAATTTAGAGAGACTATTAATATTTAACTAGAAGAAACATTGTCCTATATCTGGATTAGTTTATCCACTTCTCTAGACAAAATTTCATCCATCAAAGAATTAATACTCTTACCTGCTAACTTTGCAGCAATATAGATTTTTCGATGTGTTTCTGGATTTGTACGATATGGTAATTTTCCAGAAAAAGGTTTATTGGGTTCTTCTCCCAATTCCTTGCACCAATCCAAGTAATCATCAACAGATTCTTGGAAATCGTGACGTGCTTCTTCAACAGTTTTACCTTCAAAGGCGATCGCATCATTAATGTCTAAAATTTGACCACAAATTAGAGCACAATCGGGATCAATTTCAAGTTCAGCAGTGTAGCCTTTGTAAGTAAACATTCTTAACAACTCCTTCATGGTATCCATGATATTGATTTAGAAAGATACAACATTTGCATTGAATAAAAATATTCTGAGAAATGCTATATATTACTCTATTATATAAAGAAGGATTTTTTCCTTGGGGGAAATTTCCCCCATTTTCTATAAAATTTTATCTAGTTGTCGGTCGTATTCCTGCCTCCTCCAAGAAAATCCGAATACGCTTAATTTTTTTCTTACACAAAGGCTTCCCATTGGGATGAGGCTTGTGCAATATTAGCTTGGTACTGTTAAGAGAAAACCTAACCCGCGCTTCCCTTCCCTGACTAGATTGACTCCCGAAACTCAACAGTAAAGATTCAACATCGAGCCATTTAAGATCAGAGGGAGGGGGGAGAGAAAAAATGGCATCTAGTACCGCTTGTTGTTTGTTGTTAATGGCAAATTCCTCAATTCTATATTTCAATGATATCAAAATTTGATATCATTTGCAACCCTGTATTTTGCATAATTTTCTGTACTTGCCCAAATGGCGATTGCCCTCCCCAAACCCAAACATGAGCATAAATACTTCTTGAAGAACAGCCCGTGTCAGAATTCTTAGCGCTATCTTCAGAACTAGACGACAAAACGAAAACAAGCACATTACGCGATGGAACCCTTCCTTTACGATTACGCTTGGACGATCGCCCTCCTACCCTTGCTCGGTGCAATGTTGGTCGGGATCGGGCTGATCTCCGCCAATAAAGCGATCAATCAACTCAGACAAATTAATGCCGCCTTTATCATCACCCTCCTCGGGGCGGCCATGGCGTATGCCTTTGCACTGCTTTGGAGCCAAATCCAAGGACACGAAACTTATACGCGAACTTTTGAATGGGCATCAGCCGGGAGTTTTCACCTCTCGATGGGGTACATCATCGATCCCCTGACTGCCGTAATGCTCGTTATCGTCACGACCGTTGCCTTCCTCGTCATGGTTTATACCGACGGCTATATGGCGCACGATGGCGGTTATGTACGCTTTTACGCCTATTTGAGTATCTTTAGCGCCTCCATGTTGGGCTTGGTCATCAGTCCCAATTTGGTGCAAATTTACATTTTCTGGGAATTGGTGGGGATGTGTTCCTACCTGCTGATCGGGTTTTGGAACGATCGCAAAGCGGCCGCCGATGCCTGTCAAAAAGCCTTCGTTACCAACCGGGTCGGGGATTTCGGCCTGCTCTTGGGAATGCTGGGATTGTACTGGGCGACGGGAAGTTTTGAATTTGAAGTTATCGGCGAAAGACTGCACGATCTCGTCTCCTCTGGGGCATTAGCCGGAGGAATGGCCGCCCTCTTCGCGATTTTGGTCTTCCTCGGTCCCGTCGCCAAATCCGCCCAATTTCCCCTCCACGTTTGGCTTCCCGACGCAATGGAAGGACCGACCCCCATTTCTGCCCTCATTCATGCGGCGACAATGGTAGCGGCGGGGGTATTCCTGATCGCGCGGATGTATCCCGTTTTCGAGCAAATCCCGATCGCCATGACCACGATCGCGTGGACGGGAGCATTTACGGCATTTCTGGGGGCATCCATTGCCATTACCCAAAACGACATCAAAAAAGGGCTGGCCTACTCTACAATCTCCCAATTAGGCTATATGGTGATGGCTATGGGAAGCGGTGCCTATACCGCCGGACTCTTCCACCTCATGACCCACGCTTACTTTAAAGCGATGCTCTTCCTCTGCTCCGGTTCCGTCATTCACGGTATGGAAGCAGTGGTCGGACACGATCCGATTTTGGCGCAGGATATGCGCTTGATGGGGGGCTTGCGAAAATATATGCCCATCACCGCCGCGACCTTTTTAGTGGGAAATCTGGCGATTTGCGGGATTCCTCCCTTTGCCGGATTCTGGTCGAAAGATGAAATTCTCGGTTTGGCCTTTCAAGCCAACCCCGCCCTCTGGTTGGTAGGTTGGCTGACGGCAGGAATTACCGCCTTTTATATGTTCCGGATGTATTTCATGACCTTTGAAGGAGGATTCCGGGGCAATGACGAAAGCATTCGCCAGCAATTGAAAGCGGCTGTCGTTGCAGAACCCGAGCCGGCTTTTGCCCCCGGTGCCATGGATCCTCACGAATTAGACCACCACGACGACCATCACCACGCCAGCGAGCCTCACGAGTCTCCTTGGACCATGACTTTCCCGTTAGTCATGTTGGCGATTCCTTCCGTTGCGATCGGGCTGCTCGGACGACCTTGGCATAATGATTTTGAATGGTTCGTTCATGCCCCCGGAGAAATCTTGCATGAGGCTGTCGAATTTGATTGGAGCGAATTCCTGATTATGGGCGGTTCTTCCGTCGGTATCGGTCTTATTGGCATTACCATTGCTTCTTTGATGTACTTGCAGAAGAAAATCGATGCCGGAGCGATCGCGAAATCCATTCAACCCCTTTACAATCTCTCCCTCAACAAATGGTATTTCGATGACATTTACGAAAAAGTATTTGTCATCAATTCCCGTCGTTTAGCTCGGCAAATGTTGGAGGTGGATTTCCGCGTCGTCGATGGAGCCGTTAACTTTACGGGATTAGTCACCGTCGTCACCGGACAGGGTTTGAAATACTTTGAAAACGGTCGCGCTCAATTCTATGCCCTGATTATTTTCGCTGCCGTCTTAGGCTTTGTTGTCGTTTCGAGTATTACCTAGCAGAGTAAAGAGTAAAGATTAACGAGTAGAAAACCCACCCCCAACCCCTCCCAAGAGGGGAGAACTATTACCCATTACCGAATTAAAATGGAACATTTTCCTTGGCTGACAGCCATCATTTTATTTCCCATTGTTGCGGGATTGCTTATTCCTATCGTGCCGGATAAAGGCGATGGCAAAACCGTGCGCTGGTATGCCCTAATTATTGGCTTGATCGATTTTGTTTTTATCGTAGCGGCATTTTATCTCGACTACGATTTCTCCAATCCCGGATTGCAATTAGTCGAGCAATATACGTGGCTGCCACAAATCGATTTGAAGTGGTCGGTAGCAGCAGATGGTCTGGCCATGCCCCTGATTATCCTGACGGGTTTTATCACCACGTTAGCGATTTTGGCAGCATGGCCGGTGACCCTCAAACCCAAACTGTTCTACTTCTTGATGCTGGCGATGTACGGCGGACAAATTGCCGTTTTTGCCGTGCAAGATATGCTGCTTTTCTTCCTCGTTTGGGAATTGGAATTAGTTCCCGTTTATCTGATTCTCTCCATCTGGGGTGGGAAAAAACGTCTCTATGCAGCCACTAAATTCATTCTCTACACGGCGGGGGGCTCCCTGTTTATTTTAGTGGCAGCCCTGACGATGGCGTTTTATGGAGATACTGTCACTTTTGATATGAGCGCGATCGCGGCGAAAAATTACCCCCTGACGCTGCAACTCTTGCTCTATGGCGGTTTTCTCATTGCCTACGGGGTCAAATTGCCCATTTTCCCATTGCATACATGGCTGCCGGATGCCCACGGGGAAGCCACGGCGCCAGCCCATATGTTGCTGGCGGGTATCTTGTTAAAAATGGGAGGTTATGCTCTCGTTCGCATGAATGTAGGCATGTTACCGGAAGCTCACGTGAAGTTTGCCCCCATTCTCATTATTCTCGGGGTGGTGAATATTGTCTATGCTGCCCTGACTTCTTTTGCCCAACGCAATCTCAAGCGGAAAATCGCTTATTCTTCCATCTCTCACATGGGATTCGTTCTCATTGGGATTGCCTCTTTTACCTCTTTGGGGTTAAGCGGGGCAATGCTGCAAATGATTTCCCACGGGTTGATTGGGGCAAGTCTCTTCTTTATGGTAGGCTGTACCTACGATCGCACCCATACCCTCATGTTGGATGAAATGGGGGGCGTGGGGCAAAGGATGCGGAAGGTGTTTGCCATGTGGACGACTTGTTCTCTGGCTTCCCTCGCATTGCCCGGAATGAGCGGTTTTGTGGCGGAATTGATGGTTTTTGTCGGTTTTGCCACCAGCGATGCTTATAGCCCGATTTTCCGGGTTATCATCGTGCTGCTGGCGGCGGTTGGGGTTATTCTGACCCCCATCTACCTCCTCTCTATGTTGCGGGAAATTTTCTACGGTGAGGAAAATAAGGAGTTAGTAGAACACGAAGCCCTGATCGATGCGGAACCTCGGGAGGTGTTTATCATTGCTTCTTTGTTGGTCCCCATCATCGGCATTGGCTTATATCCCAAAATCGCCACGCAAATTTACGATGCGACGACGACGCAACTGACGGGATATTTGCGGGGATTCGTACCGACTTTGGTGCAACCGGCTCCCCTCCCCGAGAAAGAACCCGTGGCAATTTTGCGATCGCCTCCTATCGAATCCTGTTAAGGTAGATGTAAAGTTGGTTGTTCGGACAGCGTTTGTCGCGCTGTCTTTTTTTTGACGCAAGGGAGAATAAACCACACCAGATCCAAAGGATTCCAGAGAGGAATTCGGTTGCAGAGGAGTTTTTCGAATCTGGCTCTCGATATTTTGGGTGGCGAGAAGTCCATCGCATGGATGCAGGCATTGTTTCCCAACGCGTTACCCCGAAGAAGCAATATGATAAAGTGGGGGGTTTTCGCGGTTTTCCAGTTATCGACAATTCGGGTTCGAGGTGCTCGTTATTGTTGGCTGCTAAGCTATTCCTTTATCTCCATTCATTTCACTCAATGTCTTTTTCCTCTCCCATCCATCCTTGCGCGATCGCCCTCGGGAGCAATATCGGCAACTCCGGGCAAATTTTAAATGCAGCGATCGCCTTGCTCGATCGAACTCCGAAAATTAAAGTCGAGAAGCATTCCCAATGGTATCGCACTCGCCCCGTCGGTCCGCCACAACCGGATTATCTCAACGGTTGTGCCCTACTAAAGGTGGAATTAACCCCGAGAGAGCTGTTAGCAAAACTGTTGGAAATCGAACGGCGATGGGGACGAATGCGACGGGAAAAATGGGGCCCGCGATCGCTGGATCTGGATATTCTCTTTTTTGGCGATCGCATTGTGCGAACCCCACCTTTAAGCATCCCGCACCCGCGCTTGCGAGAACGGGCATTCGTTCTCGTTCCCCTTGCAGAAATTGCCCCCCACTGGGTCGATCCCGTCACGGGAAAAACTGTCGGAGACCTCCAACAAAAGGTAGACTGTTCGGGTGTCGTTCCCTTAAAAAACCCTATGTTACCCGGTCAAGAACCTCCCCAACTCCTCAAGCAGCGCCTCGCCTATCAGGGACGCAAATTTAACTTTGAAGTCAACCGCCTGCGCCTTCCCAATACGGTTGAAGGGGACTGGGAGTGCATTCGCCATCCCGGAGGTTCCCTCGCCGTTCCCGTGACCCCCGAGGGCAAACTGGTTTTAGTCCGACAATATCGCTTTGCCGTTTGCGGGCGATTGTTGGAATTTCCTGCCGGTACTGTCGAACCCAACGAAGATCCTGCCGAAACAATTAAACGGGAAATTGAAGAAGAAACCGGATATCGCGCCAAAACATGGGATGCTTTGGGAAAATTTCCCCTAGCACCGGGCTATTCGGACGAGTATATTTACGCTTTTCTCGCTCGAGATTTGGAAAAACTAGACAGTCCTCCCCAGCAAGATGAAGATGAAGATATAGAAGTCGTTTTAATGACCCCAGAAGAGTTGGAAAAAACCATTTTGAGTGCCAGTACGTCCGTTGATGCCAAAACCATTGCTAGTTTTGTCCTTGCCCGTCCTTGGCTTGCCAAATCTTCTAACTAACAGTGGGTATTCTCACCAATTGCCGCGATCGCGTTCGATTTCGTAAATGACTTTTTCCACGTACCAAACTTCAGATTTGCCGGGATGCTTGTGTTTGGCTTGACCGAGCAGGCGTTCGGCGAGGGGCCAGTGCCCCCCCACAAGGGTTAAAAGCCGTCGATGGGAAGGGTTGGACTGGATGTAAGGGGTTGGAATATAAGGAATGTCCGGACGTTCCGAGGCAGCCGATCGCGGGGGAAACCATTGAAATGCGTTCAATCCGTTCAAGGCTTTTTGATAATTCTCCCAGTCTTCACCCTCGCAAAACAGATCGGCAGCTTGTTGATAGTCGGCGATCGCCCTCTCTTTTTCCTCTAAATCTCGATAAACTTTCCCGCGGGCGAGGTATGCTTTCCCATTAGCGGGATCGAGTTCCAACGATCGCGAATAATCGGTAATGGCATCGCGATAATTTTTGTTCTCATAAGCGATATTGCCTCGGGCGGCGAATAGGCGAGCATTATTCGGCTCGATTTCTATGGCGCGATTGAAGTCCGCGATCGCTCCTCCCTTATCCCCTAGCCGAGCGCGAATTTTTCCCCGATTGCGATAGGCGATGGCATCTCGGGGATCGAGTCGCAGGGCTTGATTAAAATCCGCGATCGCCCCCTTTAAATCCCCCTTATTTCCCTTCAGAAGACCGCGACAGCAATAGCCCTGATGGTCGAGAGAGTCCAATTGCAACAACCAATCTAAATCTTCAATGGCTTGGCGATCGTCTCCTTTTTCCGCTCGCTCTAACAGTTGAAGCCAATATGCTTCTGACTTAAATTCGGATGCGGGGGGAGGTGTTGGCGCGGGGGGAGGATTTTTGGGTTTGAGCTTGTCGATTTGTGCCAAACAACCGCGAGCGCCTTCTTTATCTCCTCGTGTCAGATAAAGTTCGCCCGCCCGTTTAAAACTCGGGATTGCCCCGGAAACGTCCCCCATTTTACGGCGGATCGTGCCGTGCAATTGATGGGCGGGTGCAGAACGATTGTCGAGACGGAGGGCGCATTCGATATCTTCGAGGGCACCGGGTAAATTTTTCAGGGCAACGCGGGCGAGGGCGCGGCTGTAGTAGGCTGAAAAATGTTCGCGATCGCGATCGATGGCTTGAGTATAATCAAAACTGGCTTGTTGTAATTCTCCGAGATCGAAATAGGCCATCCCTCTGTGGTAATAGATATCGGCAAAATAAGGATTGAGTTTCAGGGCTTCGTTGAAAGCCGCGATCGCCCCTCGATAGTCTTTTTGTTTGGCTTTGTTCAATCCTTCTCGATAAAAATCCCGTGTCATTGTTGTGATAATTGCTTGCCTTGAGCGAAGTCGAAAGGATAACTGATGTTTTTCGTTAATTATTACGTCTCGGGACGCAGCCGGCTGCGTCCCGACCGTTTAAGGAATAAAAACTTGACCGACCCCCATATATTTTTCAATTTCTAAGATAATTTCGATGAGGCGATCGAGGCAACGTTCGCGATAATTATACTCTTCGAGGCGGCTGAGATTTTCAATCGTAATAATTGGCAAAGAATTTTGAGTCTTATCGTTCCGCATTTCTTGTTCGAGAGAGTCTTGACCTTGCATATTTTGCTGACTGGTAAAAACAATAGTTTTATGTTTGCGTGCATAGTTCCACACTGCGCGATCGCTGCTATCTTTTGCCAAGCCAACTTCTTGAAATGTCGTAAACCGAATGGACAGTAGTTCCAACCAGCCCCTTTTAGCCAAGCTACCGAGGAGGATGGGGGCATAGCCATCTAGGGTTGAATCGATGAGAAATTGCATTGGCGAGTCTTAGGGCTTGAGAGGGGAGATTTTTAAGGCACGTTGCGCTTTTTCTTCTTCAAGTTTTCCCCATAATGCTTCCTGACCGGATTTTTGGGGAATCTCTGCAATCAAAGAAAAATGATCGTGGTTTCTTTCTTGCCAATACCGACGAATTTCTTGACGGGTTTGCAAGACTTTTTGATACTCTACATTGAGGAGATCGCGATTCTTTTCGATATAGAATAAAGCGGCATGAATTTGCCCATCGCTTAAGTTTAAACGCTCGCGGATTAATAAGGGGGTATAATTCGCTGCGAGCAAATCCAGAATATCATAGAGGGAGATGCGCGTTCCCGCTATCGTCAGTCCTCGTTCTGTGGGGATAATTGGCAGTAGATGATGTCCTAGTGCGGTCATTTCCATGAATGGCGAACGATTTCTCCAGCTTACGCGACAAACTCGCACATCTGGAGCATTATCATTTTATTCCCCTGAAGGGGGAGGCTTAAAACCTCTTGTTTTAAGGTCTTACCCGTAATATTCTAATGTTTATTACTTTCTATTTTACCCCGATACCTGTCGTTTTATCTCCATTAATTTTGTAATGCTTTGACGGGTTCGACTTGACTGGCGCGGATGGCGGGAATGAGGCTCGAGCCGACTCCGGTAGCGATCGCGGCTGTTAAAGAAACAAGAATATTTTCGATATTAAAGGCGTAGGTTGGCAAGTCGAGGTTTTCCTGTTGCGTCAAGAGGAAAGTGACACCGCCGACTGAGACAATTGCACTGAAACCGCCCAAGGAACTCACAAGAATTGCTTCGAGGAGAATTTGCAGTAAAATTTGTTGTTTTCTTGCTCCAATTGCTCGTCGCAAACCCAATTCGGGAGTTCTTTCCAAAACTGAGGCGATCGTAATATTGGCAATGCCAACTCCAGCAACAATTAAAGAAATAATTCCTGCTGCTAATAAACTATGGGTCGCCAAGCGAACGATTTCTCGATCGGCGAGAATATCTTCGATATTGCTATAAACGTAAGGATAATCGCCAAAAACTAATTCTTTGAGTTCGGGATGTTTTTGTTTTAGGAGGGTTTTGATTTGCGGTTTGAGTTGCTCCATGCGCTCTATATTATACGGACGAATCATAAATTCCTCAATTTCGCGCTGATTGGTTAATGCCATATGAGTAGAAATAGGCACGATAAACTCAGAAACTGGTTCTTCTGCTTCAAATTGCTCTTGTTTGCTTTCCATCACTCCTACAATTCGATAGGGCATTCCATTGATGTAAACCACTTGATTAATAGGATTTTCCGAACCAAAGAGACGATCTCGACCAATAGTATCGATAATGAGAGAGTTGCGATAGTTTTGAAAATCATCGGCAAGGAAGGGTCGCCCTAAATTCGAAAGAATTTGCCTTCCCGTTGCTAAAAAATATTCTTCAGAAATAGCTGACAAGCGAATATTGGTTTGGCGATCGCGATAGATTGCTCGCTCTGCATTCCCATGGGTCATTATCGCGCTAATTGCCTGAATTTTGTCTAATTCTTGTTTGAGATACTCGATGTCTTCTAAGGTACTATAAGATGTCCAAACCCGTAAATGCGGTGCTTCTCGTGCTGACAAGCGTTGAAGAATTTTTGTATTGCTCGTTGTTTTAATCTGCAAAGTGGCATTGACTGCCAAAGCCCCCATAAATATCCCTAATGTTGTTAGTATCGTTCGCATTTTATTTCTCCCGAGGGAGTCCAAACTCATTTGGAATAGATCGAAAATTTTCATTTGTTGTTTACTCTTAATTCTGAATTAATAAGAGGCAAAAGTTTCATTCCTTCTTCAAGAGGGCGATCGCTGGGCGGACTGACGACAGTTTCGCCAGACTCTAAACCCGTTTTGATTTCCGTTAAGGTATCGCCGACCAAACCTAATTTAACGGAACGACGTTCGGCTTCTCCAGACTCGGGCAGAACCCAAACATAGGGACCTTTGCGATCGCGATCTTGGATGAATTGTGAGGGAAGCGCAATCGCGTTATCTTGGCGATCGACAATAATTTCGACGCTAACTTGACTGCCTGGAATGAGTTTTTGGCTGGGTCGATCTAAAACAATAATGGCTTTGACCGTACTTTGTCCGCCGCGAGATTGCGAAGAATTGCTATCGTCTAAGGCCACTCGTCCCAGTTCCTTCACTCGTCCGTCAAAAGAACCGGAAATGATACCGATCGCGGAAACAATTGCTGATTGCTCGAGTTGAACCAAGGCCGCTTGTAAAGTCGTCAGGCGAATTTCTACTTCTTCTCGGCGGGGATCGCCAATGACGAGCAACGTTCTATCTTGTTGGAGCACTTCTCCCGGTTTGACGTTAATATCTAAAACCCGTCCTGCTGTCGTCGCGCGAATTAAACTATTTTTTTCAAAGTTTTGTTCGCTTTTGATAAGATTGAGTTGGGCGCTTTCGAGGTCTCTTCTGGCGGTTTGTACGTTAGAACGGGCATTATCTAAAGCAATTTCTTTGATGCGAACGGTTTCTGTTAATTTCTGTAGGGTTTCTCCGATCGTCAGTTGTTGATTCTCTAACTCGAACTCTGCTTCTTGCAGGCTCTTTTGGGTATCTCGAAAAGCTGCTTCTGCCTGTCGCACGGCTTGTTCTTGGCGTCTTTGTTCGTTGCTGGCTAAATAACCGCGATCGACGAGATCGCGAATGGATTCGAGTTCGATTTGTAATGTTTCTAATTCAATTTTTTGTTCTTGGATTCGCTCTCGAGCGCGATCGCGTTCGAGCTCGGCTTTGCGAAGGGCACTCTGATTTTGTTGCTGAATTTTTAACTCGCTGAGGGCGCGTTCGAGTTCTGTTTTGGCTTGCATGATGGCGCGTTCTTTGGCCTCGAGATCCAGTTGTTGTTTCTGAATGAGCAAGCGTTGTTCGTTGACTTGGCTTTGTCCTTCGGGATCTTTGAGGCGAACGAGAATTTGACCTTCTTGAATGGGACTGTTAACGCGAACGTTAATGCGTTCGACAATGGCCGAGCGATCGGCAGAGGTCGGAACTTTGAGAGATTGTTGGTTTCCCAGTCGCACGATTCCCCCTGCGGGAACGGATTTGATGACTTCCGTGGGTTCGATGGCGATCGCGGGAACGGAAATGGCTTTGGCATTGGGGTTAAACCAGAGCCAATAGGCAAGATAACCGCCGATCCCCGCCACGGCGATCGCCCCAGATCCCAGTAATAATCGTACTCCCATTTGATAGCTCGTTTTTGCGTCGCGCCCCATGCCTCGCTCCCATTTTTTACGCTCCATCAATCATAACCAACTCATTCAAATGAGCGATACCGACATCGGCTCGATCGAGGACGGGAGCGCCGGCATTGCCCCAACAAATTCCCACCACCCCTGCCGCTCCTGCATTCCGTGCCATGGCAAAATCCAGCGCCGAATCTCCCACCATTAACGTCCTTTCCGGTTGACTGCCCAAACCCTGACAGGCATCGAGAAAGAGAATGGGCTCGGGTTTGTTGGGCCCCTCGGGGGCGACTCCTTGCGCGAGTTGAATATACCGGGCAATATCGACGCGATCGATAAAATTCTCCACCCCCTGCGTCGAATCTGCCGAGAGAATGCCTAATTTTAACCCGGCTGCCGAGAGGGCTTGCAGCACCGCCAAACTTCCCGGAAAAAGGGGAGAATTTTGCGAGGTGCGCTGAATGTATCGACTGGCTTCTTCAAAGGCAAAACGAGCGATTTCGAGGGACTCGTGCCAACTGCGTCCGGTTTCGGCAATGTAAGCTGCCGCTGCAATTTGGTTGTCGCGACGGCTGCCGACTGCCGTTAAACCCTCAGCATCGAGGCGATTTTCATCGACTCCAAAGGCCATGAGCAAGGGTTCGCCAATGCCGGGAATTTTGGCATCGATAAGACGCGATCGTTTTTGTGCCAATTCTCGCAAAAAGTTGCGCGAGTCTTCTAAGGTTCCGTCTTTATCAAAGATAATGGCTTCGATATTGGGAAAAACTTTGTCTCCACAGCGAATTGCCAGCAAAATCCCCTCCTCGGTGCAAAATTTGACCTTATCTCTCGTTTCAACTACTCAACATCGGGTAAAAATTCGTTAATCAAATCGACAAATCCTTGCTGATCCACGATGGGTTTAGAGATATAGCCGTCGGCTCCGCTTTGTTTGAGAAAGTTTTCGCGATCGCCCTCCATGGCGTGAGCGGTCACTAAAATAATGGGTAACTCTGCCGTTTGCGAGTCTGCCTTTAACATTTGCGTAATTTGCAGGCCATCTACGGGGTCTCCTTGATAAATGCTATGGGAAAGAGAAACATCCATGAGAATAATATCCACTTCCCCGGAGCGAGCGATCTTCATCACTTCCTCAACATCTTCCGTTGCCTGCACTTCCATACCGCCGCGTTTCTTCAGGATCTTCGAAAAAACGCGAAGATTGAAGGGATCGTCTTCGACAATGAGAACGGTTTTCATAAACGTTAATGATGGGTAATACGAATCAGAATCGATTGAGAGAGTGAATGAGGGAGGTTGCCCCTTTTGTAATATTCCCATTATTTAAGATAATCTACGATCCCCCTCACCCTGTCAAAAAAATCATGATGAACTCGATGGGTTGGCCGAACCATAAAAAGAGCGAAGGTTTTGACAAATTCGTTCCAGTTGTTGGTTGGTTAGATTGTGATAAATGGGCAAGCTGAGAATTCGTTTGGCTTGTTCTTCGGCAACGGGAAAGCTGCCTTTTTGATAACCTAGCTCTCGAGCGACAGGAGCAAGGTGGATGGGGACGGGATAGTGAATGGCCGAACCAATGCCGCGATCGTGCAAAAATTCCCGCAGTTCGTCGCGTTTTTCCGCTTGAATGACAAAGGTATGATAAACCGATTTTTCTCCTTCTCCCTCATTTGGGATCTGCAATTGCGGGATATCTGCTAGATGTGTTTGATAGTAGCGGGCATTTTCGCGGCGCTGTTGCGTCCACTGTGGCAAATAGGGTAATTTAGTTAATAAAATTGCTGCTTGTAAGGTATCTAAACGAGAATTATGAGACCAATGAATGCAGTTATCTCGAGATTGTAAACCGAGGTTTCTCCGAATTTTTAATTGTTTGTAAAGATCGGGGTCATCTGTAGCGATGATGCCACCATCTCCGCAGGCATTTAAGTTTTTCAGGGGGTGCAGGCTAAAACATCCCAATCTACCAAAAGATCCTACTCGCTTGCCTTTGTATTCGGCAAGAATGGCTTGGGCGGCATCTTCAATAACATGGAGATTGCGGGATTTAGCGATCGCTAAAATTGCGTCCATTTTACAAGGACGACCGGTTAAATGAACGGGAAGAATGGCTTTGGTTTTAGGTGTAATTGCTGCTTCAATTTGCTCTGGATCGATGTTATAATCGTCTCCAACATCGACAAAAATAGGGCGAGCGCCGATCAGCCGAATACAAGTCGTCGAAGCCACAAAGGAGTTAGGAACGGTAATCACTTCATCGCCATAACCAATGCCTAACGCCTTCAAGGATAAAATTAAGGCATCGGTACCGGAATTCACTCCAACTGCATGGCGAGTTCCGCACAAGCGGGCAAATTCTTCTTCAAATTCAACGACTTCTCGACCTAAGATAAAGTGAGAATGGTCGAGGACGTTGGCGATCGCATCGAGGAGTTTTGGCTTGAGTTCGGCGTGTTGGGTTTTGAGGTCAATGTAAGGAATTTCGTTCATTTTTAATTGTATTTTAAAGACCGAGAATACTAACAATCACTTCGCGAGTCTGTCCTGCTTGTCGGTGTTCCCAAATATAGAGATCTTGCAAGCGCCCCATGGCTAATTTTCCTTCGGCAATGGGAATTTGTTCGGAAGTATGAGTGAGGGCAGAACGGATGTGGGAGGGCATATCGTCGGCTCCTTCTCCTGCTAATAAATAAGTGTCGGTTTCGGGAACGAGTTGGTTGAAAAAACGCTCTACATCGGGGACGGCATCCTGTTCTTGAATCAGAAGACTGGCGGAGGTATGGCGAAGAAAGATGTTGCACAGTCCGGCTTGAATTTGCGATTCGGTGACAATTTCTCGGACTCTTGCAGTAATGGCAAATAAAGATTTATTGCCTTGGGTTTCTAGTCGTAAAGTTTTTTGGTAAAATTGCATTTTTATTTTAAGATTGTCGGCCTAAATGTTCAAACCAAGATTTTGTTTCTTTGGCGATCGCATCGGGTGTCCAAACCGGGGCATCTTGCCAAAGTTGGATATTGTTTAACATTTCTGTAACGCCTTCTGCAAAGGAGACTTGCGGTTGCCATTCGAGGAGAGTTTTCGCTTTGGTAATATCCCCCCAAGTGCAGTCGGGTTCTCCCGGTCGTTTGGGAATATGGGTAATTTCTCCACCTAATAATTCCACCAATTTAAGAACGCTTTGGGGGTTGCCCGAGCCAATATTAATCGCTTCGCTGATAACATTCGATTCGGCGGCTTTAATAAATGCAGAAACAACATCGCTAACGAAAGTAAAATCTCGGGTTTGACTGCCGTCACCGACGACAGTGAAGGGTTTTCCGGCTAATTTTTGAGCTAAAAAGACTCCAAAAACGGCGCCGTATGCTCCTGTGGTTCGCGATCGCGGTCCGTATACGTTAAAGAGGCGTAAAGATAGGGCTGGAAGTTGATAAACTTGTGCCCAATGTAAAACTAATTGCTCCCCTAAATATTTCGTCAAACCATAGGGATGTTGGGGATGACAGGGATAAGTTTCGGGGGTGGGATAGCGATCGGGAATGCCGTAACAAGTCGAAGAAGCAGTATAAATGAAACGTTGAATATTGTTAGATCGGCAGGCTTCTAAGAGTTTAAAAGTACCGTGTAAATTGGCATGATAATATTGTTCGGGGTTTTGGATAGAAGGAACGAGATCTGCTAATCCGGCTAGATGAAAAACCCAGTCGATATCTGTTAAAATATCGGCAGAAATATCGACAACATCTCTCTCGATAAATTGAAAATTTTCCTTTTCCAGTGCCAGTTTTAAATTAGTCTTGCGTCCGACAATGAGATTATCCAAACCCGTGACAGTATGACCGGATGCCAAAAGGCGATCGCATAAATGACTGCCGATAAAACCGGCGGCTCCGGTGACTAAACAGCGTTTTCGCGAAGTAGATCGAGCGATCGGATCGAGCATGATAAAAATAATTTAGCAATAATGTTGTTCGAGGAATTGGCTCAATTGTTGACAATCCACTAAGATTTTTTCTTCCTGAGGTTCGCAAAAAATACAACCATATTTTAGTTCTAATCCTGTGGCTAAAGCATAAAAACCATGACTTATTTTTCTGCCGAATAGTTCGAGGATTTGGGTATCTTTGTGCGAGAATACCATATTGACTAATCCCGCACCGTGAGGCGCAACAATTGTTTTTGCTTGCCGGAAAAGTGTAACCTGATCCTGCCAATCAAAATCTTCGAGCAAATAAGGAACAAAATCCCATTTTGCTAATGTTTCAATGACTTCATCTTCATTGACAATTCGCCGCGATCGTGCGTTTCTACGGGAAATAAAAATATTGGGAGCAAGAGGAATATTGACTGTAGCTTGCTTATCAAGACTGCTAAAAACTTTCTCCCTAACCCAATGACAGGATTTGGGGGAAGTACGTCCAATTTCCCGCCGTTTCGAGCAAATGACCAAGCGCTTAACTTTGACAATATTGCCTCGCCATTGCCGGCAATTTTTGATTGGATAGCCTATTAATTCTAAAGACCGAACTTTCCAACTATAGGGATTTTCATGAATTATTAAAGGTGGAGCTTTTCCAGTTTCTCTAGTGTAGTATTCTAAGGCTTCTAATCGAGTGAAAACTTCAAATACCCAATGAGCGTAAAGATCGCTCCAATAATCCACTAGCGAACAAGCAAAATCAATTTCTTCAATATCTGGACGATTGGTAAAATTTTTAACAATCTCTGTCAAATTGAATCCCGCTTCTTGGGTCTTTTTCAGACTTTTTTTAAGAACATCTTCGCGATTTAAGGCCGTTTCTAAAATAATTTTCCCGTCTTCTGTAAAGCCGATCGCGTCAGGACCGACAAGATAAACATTTTCTATTTCAGCCGCAAAAGATTGGCTGAATTCAAAGTATCCTTCTTTTTCTTTGAGAGGTTTACGAACTTCTTGCGAACAAATGGGAGGAGAAAGATCGATGGTTTCGCGATAGGGTAAGGGATAGAGTTTCTCGCGATCGCGAGCGAGTTCCATCAGTTGCGATCGATCTATTAAATTTTGTTGAAGATTTTCCATAAATGCTATCATACTGTTTACTGTTTCAAGATTTGAATTCTAGGTGAGAAATAGAAATCTCGTAAGAATTACAGATTTTTTTAATGAATCAGCCAAGGTTCTTAAAGTTTTCTAAAAAATATGATTTTATCTGAAAAGTACAATTTTCTCCCTCGCTTTTATCGCCTTGCTGCTATTAATATTCTTTCTAATTTGATTATTCCTTTAGCGGGATTAATTAGCACGGCATTTCTAGGACACCTGCAAGAGATTCGTTCCTTAGCGGGAGTTGCCCTCGCTTCGATTTTGTTTAATTCTGTTTACTTTACCTTGCTCTTTTTACGCATGGCAACAACTGGCGTTACCGCACAAGCAGTAGGACGAGACGATCGCGAGGAAATGCTGCTCATCGGTTTGCGAAATGGTTTGATTGCTTTCGCGATCGGGGTTTTAATCGTCATTTTTCAACAGCCATTACGAGAGATTGGTTTCGCTTTATTAAGCGCAACACCAGAAATTAAACTGTCGGGAGTCGAATATTATAATACTCGGATTTGGGGTGCGCCCGCCGTTTTAGTCAATTTTGTTCTCTTGGGTTGGTTATTAGGACGAGAGAAAAATACTAAAGTTTTAATCTTATCGATTTTTGGTAATGCTGCCAACATTATTTTCGACTATCTTTTTATTATTTATTTACATTGGAATAGTGCGGGAGCGGGATTATCTCAAGCCATTAGCCAATATTTAATGTTAGCGATCGCCCTGTTTTTTGCCAGTCAGCAAGTGCAATGGCAAGAAATTGTTAAGGTATTTCCCAAGATTTTCGATCTCGCGGCACTCAAAGAGATTTTTGCTTTTAATATGAATCTCTTTTTAAGAACATTTATCTCTATTGTCACCTTTACTATATTTAACGATCTGAGTGCGACGCTGGGAACAATTATTTTTGTTGATAATACTTTAATTTTACAAATGGGATTAGTTACTGTTTATTTTATTGATGGGATGGCTTATGCTATAGAAACGTTAACGGGGAATTTTCTCGGTCAAGGAGAAAGAGAAAAATTTTGGCCGTTGATGCAAGTCGCACTGGGAACGAGTTTACCAATTTGCTTGAGTTTTGCGACAATCTGCGAGCTTTTTCCACAAACTATTTTTGGTTTTTTAACCGATCGCATCGAACTTACGGAACATATTAATATTTACACTCCTTGGCTATTTTGCTTGCTCGGTCTCCCCGGAATTGCGACTTTATTTGAAGGGTATTTTCTCGGTTTAGCACGGGGAGATATCCTCCGCAACGCCGTTTTAATTTCTCTGGCGATCGGTTTTACTCCGATGGCGATCGTGGGTTGGTATTTCCAGAGTAATCATCTTCTCTGGTTGGCTATTTCTCTATTCCTGACCACTAAAACTATTGCTTTAATTATCCCCGCTATTCGCTCTCTAAGACTCGAGAAAACTTAAATATTAAAAAAACGCAAAATAATGTTGCACCCTCCTCTTTTTATGTTCTAATAAAACCACTGAATTATCTAGATTCTATCATTATATTTTGGGATAACTGTGAAAACTATTGTTTATCAATCTTTCCAAGCTGATGAAACGCCTAGGTGGATCGATCGCTGTTTAGAAACCGTTCGAGATTGGGCAATGTTTCAGGGATTTGATTATCAAAGGGAAGATAATTTTTTTGATTATGTCCCCGATTGGTATATTGAGAAAGTGCAAGGAAAAATCAATGTTATTGCCGATCTAGCTCGCTTGCAACTTGCCAAAAAGTTTCTGACAGAAGGATACGATCGCGCCATCTGGATGGATGCCGATATTGTCGTTTTCGATCGCGATCGCTTAAAAGTTGAGACCGCAGAAAATTATTTAGTCTGTCGCGAAGTCTGGTTGGATACAGCAGATGGAATCGATTTGGGAACAGGAGAAATTTTTTGTACTCAAAAAGTAACCAATTCTCTCGTCATGTTTGCCAAAAATAATAATTTTTTAGACTTTTATATTGATGCCTGTCAGTCTATTGTAAAAAAGAATACGGGGTATTTATCTAAACTTTGCGTCAGCACTAAATTTTTGACTAAATTGCACGAACTTATCGAACTTCCCTTATTTCATCAGATTGGTTTATTTAGTCCGATTCTCATGCACGGAATCGTTAATAATGAGCCAGAGATATTAAATCTCTATGAGCGATCGCTAGAATCCCCAGTATATGCCGCTAACTTATGTTTTTCCTTTAGAAATAAAGAATATAAAGGCTTATCAATTCCCGATTCTCTCTTTGCAGAAACAATCGCAAGATTAATCGCAACGCGAGGGGAAACCATTAATCAAAATTTTGTTTCCAACATTGCAAAATAAAAGGAGTTTTTCTCATGTCAAATTCAGGGAATCTTCCCGTTAAATCCTCTCAATTTGCTTGTGCTGCATGGGGATGGAGAGAAGTTGAAATCTTAGATTATTTTCAATGGATAAAAGGTCTTGATATTCAAGCCGTTGAAGTGAATGCTCATCCCAATGCTCCCAAACATTTACTCGATCGCGGTGGCGAAGAAGCCACCAGAAACATTGCCGCTTGGTCTAAAGAAGCGGGGGTTAATATTATTTGCGTAGCGGGACGAAATAACTTTGCAACTCCCGATGAATCAGTACTCGAAGAACAACTGCAAAAAGTTCGCGGTTTTATCGATGCGGCTAAAATTTTAGGGGCAAAATTCGTGCGGCTTCTGTCCGGAGAACATCGCAATGATAGCCCTCCTGCTGAAGTATTTCCTCAGCTACAACGTGCGTTTACAACAGTGGGAAATTATGCAGAAGAACGAGGTATTAAAATTACCATTGAAAATCATGGCGGACCGACAGCAACAGGGCAAAGAATCGCAAGAATTATGGAAGGCGTACAAAGTTCGGCGGTTGGACTCAATTACGATCCGGCGAATTTTTTAAACCAAGGAACCGATCCTTTAATGGCACTGCGCTACATTTTACCTTGGGTGAATTACAGTCATTGGAAAGATGTTCGCTGGGTTAATAATGCGCCGCAATTTTGCGCTTTTGGCGAAGGAGAAATTAACTGGCTGCCGATTATTCAAGAACTCCGTAATTCCGGCTATCAGGGTTATTGGGCCGTGGAATATGAAAATCCTGAAGATATTAAACGCGGCACGACAGTCAGTTTGCAAAATCTGCAAGCCATGCTAGAAAAAGTGTAAACAATGATGAGTTTATCGCCAAACTATGAGCTTATTTTCTTTAGAAGGTCATATTGCATTAGTGACTGGAAGTAGTGCGGGTTTAGGGAAAGCGATCGCGCTAAAATTGGGACAGTGCGGTGCTAAAATTGCCTTAAACTATCATCGCGATCGCGATCGCGCCGAACAAACTTTAACCGCGATCCAAAAACAGGGATGCCAAGCAATTTTAGTGCAAGGCGATGCGACCCAAGAAAAAGATGTTAGAGAGATGTATGAGGCGATCGCTCAACAACTCGGCCCGGTTGATATCTTAGTTTTAAATGCAGGAGTAGATATCCCGCAAATTCCTTTTGAGGAGCAGACTTGGGAAATCTTTCAAACAGCGATCGATTTTTTCATTAAGAGTCCTTATCTCCTAACTCGTGCTTGTTTGCCTGTAATGAAACAGCAAAAATGGGGACGTCTTATTAACATTAGTAGCGATGTTTGTTTTCGCACGGTGAACAATTTTAGTGCCTATGTTACTGCCAAACAAGGACAAGTCGGTTTTACGCGCAGCATGGCAACGGAACTCGCTCCTTTTGGTATTACTGTAAATACCGTTGCACCGGGATGGATACCTGTAGAACGACATTTTAGCGAACCCAATTTTCAACAGAAAAAGGAGAGTTATGAAAATACCAGAGTTCCCGTAAAGCGCGTTGGTATTCCTCAAGATATTGCCGATACCGTCCTCTATTTTGCCAGCGAAGAATCTTCTTTTGTGACGGGACAATATTTATGCGTTAACGGTGGTGTCAGTTTAATGTAATTTTTTAGTTCTTTTGCTAATTCCCTTCACTCTAGACATAACAAACTGGAATATAATCAATATGTTTATTCCCTTGAATTGTTGGACGTAAAGGACATCGATCGTTCGGAAATAGACTTCTATCCTCATTAATAAAGAGTTGATAGATGTCAGGAAAATCTGTAGAGCGGTACTGCTTAACCTCTGAAAAAAACTGGGCATATCTCTCAAAATAGTCTTCCCCAGGAGCTCTTACATGATCCCATTCATGAGGATTAGCTTCTGGATACTCTATTGTTTGTTTGCCAATAATAGGCACGGCTAATATAGCAATTCCATTAGGTTTTAAAACTCTTCTAATTTCAGAAATAGCCTTGATATCATCCCGAATATGTTCGAGTACGTGACAAGCACAAACAAAGTCAAACTCTGCATCTTTAAAAGGCAAATCTATCATGTCACACTGAACATCTACTCCTTCCATGGCAATATCTGCACTCGTGTAATCTTTAAATTTGTTTTTAAATTGTTTCTGAAAGAAATGTTCTGGGGCAAAATGTAAAATTCTTTTATGGGTAGGGTCGTAGTTTTTAAATATTTCATCGATAACTAATTGTTGTAAGCGATGCCGCGTCCAAGAACGACATCGAATACAACGCTCGTGTTCGACATCCACTCCTATGGACAAAGACATATCAAAAAAAGGTCCGTGATAGCCGCAAATCGGACATTTAAAATTTTGTTTTCTAAGATTTTTAATTCTGAATTGTAAAATTTTCAATTCTAATTGAGCTTTGGCTTGAAATTCTAATATTGAAGAAAACATTAGTTTTAAAATTGGAATCGATCGGGATTATATTATGACAATATCTCTATCTTACAAAATACTTGTGTGAACTTAATCTTTTTTTTAGATTAGATAGATAATAATTTTCTCTTGTAATGCTAATGTTGGTCAAGCCAAATCTCAATAACAGTTGAATTTTTGTGAATTGCAATGACTGAATTTCCTATCGATTTAGAGACTTACACACCTCTGAAATTAAACCCTGTTGATTCTACCTTGACCCACGAGCAGAGAGATTCCCTAAAAGCAAATATTCAACTTTGTCGAGATGCCATCGTTTTTTTTACTGCTTTTAGCGAAGCGAAAGGATTGGGAGGACATACAGGAGGAGCATATGATACTATTCCCGAAGCGATTGTTTTAGATAGTTTCTTTCGCGGACAGCCCGATCGCTTTGTCCCCATTTTCTTCGATGAAGCCGGACACCGAGTAGCGACGCAATACCTCATGGCCGTCCTGCGAGGCGATTTGAACGCCGATCGCCTGCTGCATTACCGGGAGGCTCACGGGGGGCTTTTCGGACATCCAGAGCGAGGAGAGACACCGGGAATTCAATTTAGCGGGGGACGGTTGGGGCATTTGTGGCCGTATGTTAATGGGGTAGCAATGGCCAATCGCGATCGCGCTGTTTTTTGTTTGGGTTCCGATGGTTCGCAACAGGAAGGAAACGACGCAGAAGCGGCTCGCTTATCTGTAGCTCACAATTTAAACATCAAGATTATTGTTGACAATAATAATTCTACAATTGCCGGACACCCTTCAGAGTATTTAAAGTTCGATCTAGAGAAAACTCTAGCCGGTCACGGTTTGACCGTCCTTGCGGGGGATGGGGAAGATATAGATAATTTGTACGCTCGCCTTTGCCAAGCGATCGCCATTTCCGGCCCCGTTGCTGTCGTAAATAATCGTCCTATGTGTCCCGGTATTGAAGGTGTTGAAGGGACTCCTTTGGGTCACGATGCACTGTCTCGTGAGTTAGCGATCGCTTACCTAGAAAAACGAGGTCATCTTCGTGCTGTAGAAATGTTAAAAGAGGCTCGAGCCGAGAAGCGAATTTATACGTTTCAAGGGTCTGGAAGCAAACCCCGACATATTTTTGATGCGACAGTCGCGGAAATTTTAAGTCAGATGAGCGATCGCGATCGGCGAGAAAAAGTCATGTGTATTGATAGCGATTTAGGCGAGTCTTGCGGCCTCAATAAAATCAGTCAAAATCATCCCGAAATATTCTACAACGGCGGCATTATGGAACGGGGAAATTTCTCAGCTGCGGCGGGATTTGGCATGGAAACGGGGAAACAGGGAATTTTTAGTACCTATAGTGCTTTTTTAGAAATGTGCATCTCAGAAATTACGATGGCACGTTTAAATCAAGCGAATGTTTTAGGCAATTTTTCTCATTCAGGAATTGACGATCTAGCCGATAATACTTGTCATTTTGGTTTAAATATTATGTTTGCCAATAATGGCTTAGAATCAGGAGATAATACCCGAATTTATTATCCCGCAGATGCCGGACAAATGAAGGCTTGTGTCGAGACAATTTTTCATCAATCGGGGTTGCGTTTTCTCTTTTCCAGTCGTTCTCCTGTCCCTACAATGCTGACTGAAGATGGACGAAAAATATATGGAGAAAATTATACGTTTATCCCCGGAAAAGATGAGATGATTCGTGAAGGAACTGCGGGTTATATCGTTACCTTTGGTGAATTACTTTATCGTGCTTTAAATGTTATAGAAACTTTTAAACAGGAAGGAATTCAAGTCGGATTAATTAATAAACCGACTTTGAATGCGATCGATGAAGACATGATGGCTAAAATCGGTTCATCTCCCTTTATTGTAGTGGTTGAAGCCCTCAATCGCCGTACGGGACTGGGGAGCAATTTTGGTTCTTGGTTATTAGAGCGGGGCTTTACACCCAAATATGCCTATTTAGGCAGTACAAAGAAAGGCTGTGGGGGTTTAGCAGAACAATTTACTCATCAAGGTCTTGACGAAAAAGATATCGAGAAAAAAATTCGGGAATTACTCAGTTGAAAGCCATTTTTAGGGTAAAATAAGATAGGCAATAATAGGAAAATGATCCGACGGGAAAACACCTCGCCATTGTTGCCGCTCGACCGCTATATCTTGGAGCTTTACACGGCGATCGTAGTAAATTGTATCGATCGCCGTTGTTGCTTGACCCGTAAACCCATGAAAAGTTTTTTGCTCTTTCGTTGTCAAACTTTCTAGAGCATCTTGAAAATGAATACGATCGCTTATGGGATGTTTTAAAATTTTTCGTTCTTTACTATTGGGAACTGCATTAAAATCACCGGTTAAAAATAAGTAAGACTCTTCTAACGGAAAGCGATCGCAATAACGAATAATTAACTCGGCACTGAATTCTCGTGCTTTATGACTGAGATGGGCAAAATGGGTATTTAATAGAATGAGCGATCGCTGTGGATTGTCCATTTTAAAAAGTCCCCAAGTCACCATGCGAGGTGCGTAATTATCCCAATGCGGTGTAATACTGCCGGCAATTTCTGGTGTTTCACTGAGATAAAAATCTTCTGTTTCCAGACAGTTTATTCTCGATGGATGATAAAAAATAGTACAATATTCATCCGTTCCATCTCCTCGGCGATCGCCGCCTATTGTTTTATAATGAGGAAGAAGTGCTTTGAGTTCCGATAATTGATGGGGTTTTAATTCTTGCGTCCCCATTAAATCGGGTTGGTAGTGATGAATGAGTTCCACGATCGCTTCTTTTCTCATCTGCCAATTTTGTACGCCGGGATCGGGGCGATCGTAACGGAGATTAAAGGTCATCAATTTTAGGGTTGCATTCATGATAAAATTAAGGAAGATTCAGATTGAGTGGTGTTGGATTTTGACGAGTGGGAAAGTATTTTTTGAGCTTTAAAATTGGCTTTTCTAAAATATGCCAGCTTAGAGATGCAACGGCAAAAGTTACTATCCCAAAGAATAATACAACTAAGAATTCACCAACCCAATAAGAACGAGTTAGATCCATTGCATATCGGGTCAGAGAGTTCCGAAATAAGGCTAAAATAGGAACGTGATAAATATAAAAACTATAACTAATGCGACCCAGTTGACGAAAAGGCGACCAAGATAAAACTCGTACAAACAAACAATCTTCAGAAAGATATAGAGAAAAGATGAGTAACGAACCAAAGAAAATTGCTAACAAAGAATAACCAAAAGATTGGATGAGAGGATCGAGACGATCGAACTTACCTCGAATTATAAAAATTGCAGTTAAACTACAAGAACTCAAAAGAAATAATAATCGAGAATAACGAATGAGTAAAGGCAACCCATATGGCGATCGCACCAGAAATGCGATCGCCGCACCGACTGCAAGAGAATCCATTCTACACAATGTATTGCTATAGAGAATAATCAAAGATTGGTTGGGTAGGTGTGATAATAAAAGAATATTGCGGATAAGAATCGAAAAAGTAATTAAAAATGCGATTGTTCCTCCGAAAAAATGTCGAGGAATAAAGTAAACAATAAATGGCCAAAACAGATAAAATTGTTCTTCAACTGCCAAACTCCAAAAATGGGAGAGAAAATGCAAAATCTCGCGACCATGCAGAGCGATCTCCCAATTTTGTAAATACAACCAATACCAATTTTGTATGCTAACAAAATAAAGATAGCCTTCATCTTGATTTAATGCAGGTCGTAAAAGAAATAAAAAGATCGAAAGAGTTACATAATAAAGTGGAAAAATTCTCAAAACTCTGCGAATATAAAAATGTTTAAAGTAATGAGATTCTTCTTTATTGTCAAGAAGAATTCCCGTAATGAGAAAACCCGATAAGACAAAAAAAGCATCAACACCACACCAACCAATAGAAAGAATTTTATTATAAATAACCGCAAAAAAACTTAAATTTTGCTCGGATTGAGAGAAGTAAATATGAACAAAAAAAACGAGCAGACAAGCTATACCGCGATAGCCTTCTAGTATAGGTATATATCCTCGAATCTGTTGGGAAACTTTATCTTTTTTCGTACTGATATCGGACTCTATACAGAGATTGTTCAGAAATTTCATTGATTCTCTCAATAAGATTATGATAATGTTAGCAATCGCTTTCATTTTAAACTTAGGAAGGATCGGTTTTTAATGCAGTTAAACTTTGACGAGTGGGAAAGTATTTTTTGAGTTTTAAAATAGGCTTTTCTAAAACGACCCAACTGAGGGAAGCGATCGCGGCGATCGCAATGGCAAAACACAGAAATACTAAGATTTCACTGAGCCAGTATGAATGGGTTAAATTCAGTGTATATTGAGTTAAGGAATCGCGGAATAAGAATAAAGCTAAATAATGATAGACATAAAAGCCATAGCTAATACGTCCAAGATAGCGTAAAGGAAACCAAGATAACAGTCGAGGAAAAGTGCCACCTTCCTCAATACTCAGTGAGAAAACGAGCAAGGAAGCGAAAAGAATTGCTAATAAAGAATAACCCAATGATTGAATATAAAAATCTACAGGATTCAAACCTCCTCGGACTATAAAAATAACACTTAAACTGGCAGAACTCAAGAACAATAATAGACGAGAGTATCGCAGTATTATGGGTTGCCAATACTCCGATCGCAACCCAAAAGCGATCGCCGCTCCTATTGCGAGAGAGTCCATTCGGCAAAATGTGTTCATATAGAGAATATTGAGAGAATCTGGGGGGAGATTTTGGAACAACAGGATATTACGAAGTAGAAGGGGTATAATCAGAAAAATAGCAATTACCAGACCTAAAAAACGCTTGGGAAGAAAATAAATAATAAACGGCCAAAAGAGATAAAATTGCTCTTCAATGGCTAAACTCCAAAAATGGGATAAGATATGAAAACTTGCATAACTGTGAATTGTTACTTCCCAATTTTGTAAATATAACCAATACCAGCTTTGTAACGTTTCAAGATGGCGATAGCTTTCATCTTGAATAAAAAGAGAATTTAATGCAAAAAAGATGATAATAAGAACAAAATAGTAAAGAGGGAAAATCCTCAAAATTCTCCTGAAATAGAAATTTTTAAAATAATTAACACGATCTTTATTATCGAGAAGAATTCCGGTAATGAGAAAACCAGAAAGGACAAAAAAAGCATCGACTCCACACCAACCAATCGTCAAAATTCGATCGTAAATCGAGCCGAGAATACTTTGATTTTGGTTGAAGCGATCGGAATAAAAGTGCATCAAAAAAACAAGCAAACAAGCTAGACCGCGATATCCTTCTAATATCGGCATATAACCCTGAATCTGACTGGAAACTCTTGCCTGACTTTCAGCGAGCTTGGACTCTTGTGGAAAAAGTTTCAGCAATTTTCTTGTTTGTTCAAGCCGTGCGATCGCCATTAACGTTACTCTTTCTCATAAAATTTTAAACCATCCCAAATTGCCATTACACCGGGATGAGAACTGATATAAACATTATCGAGATGGCGAATTTTTTCAATTAATTTGGGTTCTGAATTTCCCATTGCAACCGCTTTTAATCCTGTCGCAAACAGAGAAAGATCGTTTAACGTATCGCCACAAACAATAACATTTTCAGCTTCGAGATTCATCTCTTCGATAAACTTCAGTAATGTCGGTCCTTTAGAGATCCCTTTGGGCAGAATATCCAAATAGCGATCGCTAGAAAGAAGATAATCATATCCTGCTTCAACAATTTTAGTTAATGTACTGGCCTGCAAGCGATCGGGTTGATAATAATAAGAAACTCGGTATTCTGTAATTACAGATTGTAATTTAATCCCCGGTTCGTTAGCTAGTAATGCTTTAACCTTTTCATTAGAATTATTCCATTCTCGAGCAACCCAATCTTGTAAACTCGGGATCGGTTTGCCTGTTTTTCCTTCAACAATTGTTGTCCCAATATCCCCGATAATATAGTCAGGAATGGGAAAATTAGGGTCGTCATAGAGGGCAAAAGTAATATCGAGTTCGCGTCCCGTTACGAAAACGAGAAGGATGCGATCGCGATTGGCTTGAATATATTGATAAAATTCAGCCTTTTGACGTTCCAATCCCCCGAGAAACGTTCCATCTAAATCCGTTGCTAGAATTACCGAGTGTGAAGAATTTGCAAGCATAAGCGATCGAAATCCTATAATTGATAAACTTAGATTGAAGATTTATTCTCTTGCTTTCAATCTTAACCCAATTGCATCCAAATGCAAGGGAAAATTATTGAAAAATAATAAAAAAATATATCTAGTTAGATTTGCATATTCTATACTACATTAAAGTCATATTTCGAGCGTAAATATTCATGAGAGAACCACCAGGAGCTGATATTATTCTTTTGAATCACGAAGAAAAAGTATTGCTCGTTCTTCGCGATGATAAACCCTCAATTCCCTGTCCCAATACTTGGGCTTTATTAGGGGGATACATTGAGGAAAATGAGTTGCCAGCAGAAGCTATTCGCCGAGAATTACAAGAGGAAATCGATCTCGATCTTGAGAAAGTCCAATTTTTTAAAGAGTATTCTTGGGAGCAGTGCGATGAGTATATTTTTTGGTATAAGATTGACTTGGATTTAACCAAAATCCATCTCAAGGAAGGGCAAAGGTTGGCCTATTTCTCTCGCACGGAACTGAAGGATCTCGACTTTGCTTCTCATTACGGTGAAATTTTAATGGAGTTTTTTACTTATCTCGAAAATTCATCGAGTTAAATTAATCGTTTAACGCCAATACGACCGACAAAATTACTCGAAATTATCCGATGTTAGACCTACCCGAATCAATTGTTAATAAGTTAAATTATGCCTTGTCTCAACTTCCTAATAGAGAATTGGCTAACGTCCGAAAAACAACATTTGAAGGAGCATTAAATCATACTTTATTTATCGAGATAGAAAGCGATCGCTATGTTTTTAGAACCCGGCGAGAAAGTTCGGCTGAAGAAATTGAAGAATATATGCGATACATGTATGAAGTCATGGGCTTATTTGGAGTGGGTGGAATTTTTAAGTTAAGAACGATCGCTGAAGAAATTCAATTTATGGAAAATGCCTTGGCTTTTTCTTTACCCGTTCCTCAGATTATTTGCTCGGATAATGATTGGATTGTCATGGAATTCATTCAAGGAAAAACATTACATGAATCTGTAAAAAGAGGAGACATTGAAACTGTATTTGCCGTTCTGAAAGAAATGAATTTGGCGCACCGACATGGGATTATTTATGGCGATCGCTGGGGAGATAACGAACTCATCGACGATTGCGGTAATGTTCGTTTGATTGACTTTGATATTGAGTGGGATTATCAAGGTTCAGAAATAGGGGTATTAGAGGCATTAGAAATGGCTGTCACGCTTTTTAATTCTTTGCGCTTAACCACTTCTCGAGAGGAATTTTTACATTTCGTGCAAAGTAAAATTGTTCCTTGGTTGCAATCTTCTGACTACGATCTGAAAAAAATTGCTATGTTTGTCGAAGGTTTGGGAAACTTCTATCTCGATCCCGATAAACCGAGAAATATTTGGTCTTTGCCTCCTTCCCTCTATCTTACCTTAAAAGAACCCCGCGATCGCCTTGTTTCATTGCTAACCGAAGTTTAGCCGATCGAGAATGCTATTTTGTTATTTTAACTCAATATGTTTCATTATTTTAACTCGATATGTTTCATCATTTTAACATTGTAGTAGTGAATATTATCGAGAGGGTTTATCAGTTTATTGCTTTGAAAAGCGGCAATTAAATCCGCGATCGCTTCCTCTAAAGTATGAGAAGGGACAAAACCCAATTCTTGCTTGATTTTAGCCGAAGAAATGTGATAAGAACGCGGATCGTTCGTCGGGACTGCTGCAATTTCAATATCTCGTTGCGTGACTTTTTTGGCAGTATCGCGAATCATCTCGGCAATTTCTCGCACCCGATAGTTTTCATACCCGGCATTAAAGATTTTCCCGTCGATCGCTTCATCCGGCCATTGCAATGATTTAACATACAAATCTGTCATATCTTCAATATGAATATTAGGGCGTTTTTGTGCGCCGCCAAAAACGGTAATTTTCCCTTTATTCAGAGCATGACAGGTTAATAAATTGACCACGACATCGAGGCGCAAACGGGTCGAATAACCGCATACTGTCGCAGGACGCAAGACTAAAGTAACAAAACCGGGAGATCTTTTATTTAACAAAACTTCTTCGCATAAGGCTTTATATTTAGAATAATCTGTAAGAGGCTGCAAAGGTAAATCTTCTGTGACGTTTTCCGTTTCTTTAATGCCATAAACGCTAGAAGAGGAAGCATAGATAAAGCGACGAACCCCCGATTCTTTTGCCACGGTTACTAGATCGAAAAAGGCCTCATAATTAATCGATCGCCCGAGGTCGGCATCCAATTCAAAACTCGGATCGTTAGAAATACAAGCAAGATGAATGACTGCATCGCATCCCGGCATAATTTCTTCTAATAAGGTGCGATCGCGGATATCGCCTTGGATTTCTTGTAAGTTGGGATGATTTTTTACCTCAGCCAAAACATCTCGACCGTAAATATAAAGATCGAGAACTTTAACGCGATATCCTGCGGCGAGGAGTTTGGGAACTAAAGCAGAACCCACGTATCCCGCTCCTCCAGTAACCAAGACTTCTTGAATTGAATTCATCATTTTTAAAACTTTAACAGGGTGGTCGCGTATTTTAATAATCTGGCTTTGGCAACAGGTTTTTCATTACCCAACACATTGGCGGCCAAAGCGGCGGCAATATTGCCAAAAAACGAGCCAAATTCTAAGGGAAAACCTAATTTAGCACTCATACTAGCAAGAGCAAAAAAGGCATCTCCCGCTCCGGTTGTATCTTTCACTTTTTGAGTCATGGCAGGGGTTTTGTCAAGGATTTTATGATGAAATTGAATTCCCCAAGATCCCGAAGCACCCAAAGTTAACCAACCTTGTTTTCCTCCCAAATGTTCGTGCAATCGTTTTAATAATATCTGACAATCTCCGGAAGGATCGCTGTAGGTAAGACGAAGTTCTCGCTCGTCCAGACAAAAGGTATCGGCACGAGGATATTGGGTAATGAGATTATAGCCGTAATTCGCACTGTTCGTTTGACAATTAAGCGCCAAAAAAGGAGCATTTTGACAAATAAATGCTCTCAATGTTTCATCAATCCAGCCATGACCGTAATCGATCAATACAACTAAATCGTATTTCTCCAGATTTTGGCTGAGAAAGTCTCGTAAATTTTGGCGGGCAGTTGTTAAAATTTCTGCCGGATCGATTCTATTAATGGCAAATAATTGACTTTGTTCGCCATTTTCTTTCGATTCGATATAGCGGCATTTGTTAATGGTGGCATACCCTTCAATATGTTGTAAATTGAGATATAAAGAATTCCTGTGGGGTTCGATGAGTTCTTTAACATTTTTCTCATTGCCGATCGCACTGGCCAACGTCACCGAACCTGCAAAATTGGCTAAATGACGCGCAACGGCAAAAACGCCGCCTAAATGCCGTTCTGCTTTAAGAAAACGAGTGGAAGGTGCTCTTCCTTTGGTCGTTAAACCTTGAACGCGACAATGAACGAACTCATCGATAATAATTTCTCCCAAGACCAACACTTTGAGCGATCGCATGTCCTCAACTGCTGCAATAACCTCTTCTAAAGAATGGCGATCGCCGAAGTCTTGAACATATTGTTTTAAATCCTCGGGTAAAACATTGAGATGATTGTTAATCAAGCGGGTGGAACTGAAAGTAATTTCGCTGGTATAACGCACTTCTCCGCCATGTTTTTCCACCAGATCGGTCTCTTTTTTGATATTCCCCGTAACATCTTTCTCGGGATCGGCATATTCGTCTCCTTTACAATAAATATGCGGGCGAATTTTTTCAATAATTTCCAACGCTGTAACTTTTGGGGTAATCACAACATAATCGACACACCCTAAAGCAGCCAGAGAATTTTGACGCAGTTCATCAGAAAAAATAGGCCGTCCCGGACCGCGATTTACACAAGTTGAAGCAGTCACCGAAATGACTAAAATATCACCCATTGCTTTCGCTGCTTGTAAATGTGCAATGTGTCCGGGGTGTAGCAAATCGAAGACTCCGTTACACAATACGATTTTTTGTTCTTGTTGGCGATGAACCGATAAAACTTCAGCACAAGTCTCAAAATCAAGATGCTTTTTTTGGGAAAAGGTTGCTTCCATTATTTCTTTTGCATTCCCTTACGAGGCTTCTATTTTAGGTTGGTTAAAACTGATATGGCGATCGAGATTGAGAATTTCCACCCCGCGCTCTTTTTCCTCCATATTGGGTAAATTGCCTTGAATTAAACCATCAACAATACAATGACAAATACAGAGATGCGAGATTTCTGCAAATCCATAAGACATGGTAGGAACGTAAAAGTTAATATCCCCTAGCTGTCGCAAGGGATTATGAGTTTGGAAAGCCGAAAGAGTGATGACTTCACACCCCATTTTCGCAGCCTGACGCGCCCCAGCAAGAATATTTTGCGATTGTCCGGAACTGCTAATGGCAAATAAAATATCGTCTTCTCTGGCAAAAGTCGCGATGGGTTTGCTAAAGACTTGTTCGTAACCAAAATCATTGCTGACGCAAGTTAATAACGCATCATCATTAAAAGCGATCGCGGGAATATCGCCATTACGCCAATAATCAACTGCTTGGTGGCTGGCAACTGAAGCACTGCCACCATTGCCGATAAAAATTGCTTTTCTGTGGCGTTGTTTGAGTTTATTGAGTTTTCGCGCAACCCAATCGACTCCTTCTGCCATTGACAGAATGCCGCCTTCGCGATCGCTAACTTGAATGTCTCGATGTAATTGTGCGAGTTGATTGAAATAGTTACTGGAAAAATTAGAAGCTATCGCCGAATACATAAAAATGCTCTCAAATTAAGTCAATGGAAAAGCCATCCCGTAGTTAGGAATAACGACTTTAATAACAGAGATATTTATCCTGTGAGAAAATCTTAATTTTTTCTCAACAATCCCTTCTCAACACGAACAAAATGTAATAAAAATATATATATTTTTTTTGAATTCGTATAATTTCTAACAATTTTTGCCCATTCTCGATCTTTATTTTTTGTACCGAGCTAGGTTAAGAGAAAGTGAATTCAGGAAGAGAGAGGGGGAAGTTCTAAGGGAATTTGTCCCATAATGCCTTTGCGGAAATCGTTTAAAAGTAGAACTGCCACTCTCTCCACATCACCGCGATAGCGATCGCCAGCAATGTCATAAATATATTCTTCTCCCGTCCTCTTGCCCGGATCGAGTTTATAGCGATCTGTCAATAATTTGTGATAGCCTTCTGCTTTTAAAAGATCGATCAAAGTCGCCGCCACCAACTGATTTTCGTAGGAGGCTTCCCCAATATCCTCGCAAATTGCCAATTTTACGGCATTGTCTTGATCGTCCAACCGCCAGGGAATAATTCCTGGGGCATCTAAAAGCTCGATTTCCTCGGAAATTCGCACCCATTGCAACTGTCGCGTTACCCCTGCACGCCTCGCGCTTTTCACGGCTTTACGCCCCACCAAGCGGTTGATCAGGGCGGATTTGCCCACATTGGGAAACCCAATGACTACGGCTCTGACGGGACGGGGTTTCATGCCGCGATCGCGCCGCCGTTGGTTGACTCCTTCCCCCATCTTTTGCGCGGCTTTGGCGATCGCCTTAACTCCCGTTCCCTGTTTGGCATTGGTTAAGTATAAAGTTTCTTCCCGTTCTTCAAACCACTTGCGCCAAGGGCGATGTAAGGAGGTGGGAATCATATCCATGCGGTTGAGAATGCGGAGGCAGGGTTTAGACTGAATCCACCCCGATACTTGCGGGTGTTGCGTAGCAAGGGGAATCCTCGCATCAAGGACTTCCAAAACCACATCCACGCGCTTGAGATTTTCTTTTAATTGTCGTTCGGCCTTGGCAATATGACCGGGATACCATTGAATAACAGAACTCATTGCTTTGAGATTTCCCACCAGAATGGTAATAAAGTTTGAGCCATTCTTATGGCTTAAATCTCTATTCAATCATCTCAAGGAGCGTGCACGCCCCCATCACCTCGGAGTTAGGATTCAGATCGAGTTTACTACAAGTCTCGAAATTCGAGACTTGTAGATTTTTTCAGCAAGCCCTAATCGCGCTGCTGTCGCCGCCGTTTGCGGGATTTGTTCTTGTTTTTCTTCTTCCCGTTTTTACTGCCAGAGAAACCACTGGTGCTGGGACGCGGACAGCCTAGCGGTAATGTAAGTGGTTCACCCGGACCCACCCCACTCGAGGGGGTGCTATCAACAACAATTACATCCTGCATCATTCCCATATCTTCATGGATCAGGATATGGCAATGCATCACATATTTACCAATATAATCATCAAAACGATGCAGAATTGGCAGATTACCGCCGACAGGAACGGGATAGACATCAAACCAACGATTTGGTGCTGGGTTGTTAGCACTATCCGTTACTCCAGCAACTTGGAAAGGGTTCACGTGAATATGGAATGGATGGGCAATTCCGCCACCACCACCATTTTGCGTGTTTTGGAGTATCCATAGTTGTGTCGTATTGACTATTGGTTGAGGAGGTTGATTCTGTATATTGGGTCCTGTTACCGGTGGCTGAGGATTAGCACGTTCCAAATAACGCCCTCCATCCATTTCAAATAAGGCGTTGCTGTTACCATTCCCAAGGTTAACAGGACCTCCACCAGAATTTTTAATTGTATTGAAGGCAATAGGGGGTTGAACAGATACAATCTCACTCGGTTGAATCGGACACAGGTATCGGGGCATTCCCACAGGAGAAATGGTTTGCTGAGTCCAAGCCTTAAAAGTTAGAGCGGGAACGGCATTTCCTCCGGCCCCCGTGCTACCTACTACAATTGTCGCCAACGTTTGCGATCCACCAGGTCCTCCAGCAGCCTGTTTGACAACTTGATAAGTCCCTGGAATAGATAATCTGACAATAAAGTCAGTGCGGTTGCCCGGTGCTAAAACAAATGGAACGGGACTAGTCGATTTGACTTTATCGGGTTTTGCGTTATAGAAAGTGATACCGTCGATCGCCACTTGGTACATAGATCGTTCTACTGGTGAAATGGGATTGCCAGCACTATCTGCAGTTTGTTGCAACTTCAAAGTCATGAATCCACGAGGAGTAGATGTCGCATTGATAAACCGGAATCGATGAACTGTACCCGTTTTCAGATTTAACTGAGGTTGATTTTGACCATTAACAATGAATGTTCCCGCAGTGCCACCGGGTGTTGTATACAGCGAAATATCCTCTGTACCGGTATTCGCGTTGCCAGTCAATTCCTGCATAACCCAAATCCAGTCAGTTGCCGTTCCAGCATCCGGATAAGTCTCTGGATCGAGTTGTCCTGGATAGACCGTTTGACCCGATTTTTCTTGGATAATGATAGCTCCAGCTAGGGAATTGGATACTTCAGCCCCCGTTGAGCCGTGATGGTGGGGATGGTACCAATGAGTACCGGGAGCGTGGTTGGTAGGAAGTGCAACTTCATACTCTTGGCTCTGTCCGGGTTGAAGGTTCACAAAGACATCATCTGAGGCAGTTCCATCCGGTTGACTAGAAGGCGACACGTGGAATCCGTGGAAATGGATATTGCCTGTATTAAAACACTTGGGACGATTGGGGAGGCCAGAAACACCACAGAACGGATCGTTATTAGGTTGAGGCGGTATGGTGCCATTATTAGGGTTAGCAGGCAAGTTATTATTCAGAGTAATGTCCAAAGTTTGCCCATCCTGAACCATGAAGGTTGGCCCTGGAATTGCAACAGGGGTACTATCATGACTATAAGCTCGGAAGTTACCATAGGGTGTTGGTGTTCCACCAGCTTGGCTAACAAGATTTACTTGGACTGGCTCCATATTCAAAGTCAGATGGCTGGTTCCCGGTGTAACTGTGGGAGGGTTAAAGTTCGCCGGATCGTTGAAAACCTGACCAAAGGGGATGGTAATGGTCGGAGGGAGTGGGAGGGGGACTTGGGCAAGCGTTGCGACAGGCTCTGGTAATAGTGACTCTGCATCGGCTCGGGCAAAGCGAGGTAGAGCAAAGGCCGCAACTATACTTGCACCCGCAGTTAAAATTTGGCGACGATTAATGCCCCCCGAAATGGCTTCCGAAGTCGAAACTTCGGCTGTAATATCAAGAGTCTGGGATTCCGTTGTCTCAAGTTGCGCCGAATCGGATTGCTGGGTCGAGTCAACCCTTTTGTGAAGAATGCGATCGTCAGTCATGGGATTACAGCTCCTCAAAGGAAAACAACATAGTGGCGTGACATGACTAATCGGATCGAGATTTTGGGTTCAAACCTTACAAAATCAGGATCGTCAATCTATCAATGTATTATTGAGGGTGCGTTACGCCAGTATTTTAAGGTGGCGATCGTACATAAGTTATGACCACCACAGATTGTAGAAAAATTTACTTATCGAAACGCCATTACCCTAGCAGACCTTACGACGACTTGTCAAACTAGAGAAACTCTTTTCTGAATAATTTGTGACTTTTTGTTGACTTTATCTAAGAACATTTATTAAATTCACTTGAAAATTTTTGAATTTTTGTAATGCGATCGCGTTACTCGAGCGACCGGATTGAGAGATGAAACCCAGAAAGTACAAATCTTTACGTACCTTCGGATAGAATTGACCGAGGGTAGGGAATAAACTCAAAAATTCAGGAGAATACGTTAATGAAATGTAACGTACCGTTTTATTGCCGCGATCGCTTCTCGGGATGTTGGGGGTAAAAGTGTCGCGATCGCGCCGCTTTCGATCGAGTCCTTCCGCCATTTTTTGCGCGGCTTTGGCCATATATCCGATAAACTAAAATCTTTCTGTATAATTGTGAAGATTTGTTGCAAAAACAAACAAACCCCCGAAAAATGGCCTCTTCTACTGGGGTTCATTCGATAAAAGTAGTCTATGGCTGGATCCTCACCGGGAAAATTCAATGATTGTCAAACAGAAAACATCCTTAGAAGTATTGCCTCCCGATCTCGATCGCGATCGCTTGCCCAAGCATGTCGCTGCAATTATGGATGGTAACGGTCGCTGGGCCAAGCGCCAAGGGATGCCCCGCATTATGGGACACCAGCGAGGTGTTTATGCCTTGAAGGATTTATTGCGCTGTTGCAAAGATTGGGGCATTCCCGCTTTGACGGTTTATGCTTTTTCGACAGAAAACTGGGGTCGTCCCGTGGAAGAGGTGGACTTCCTCATGACCCTCTTCGAGAAGGTTTTGCGGCGAGAATTGGCAGAAATGATGGCGGAAAACGTCCGCATTCGTTTTGTGGGGAATTTAGCAGCCCTCCCGCCCTCCCTACAAGAAGAAATTGCCCGTTCGATGGAAGATACAAAGAATAATCGGGATGTAGAATTTAACGTTGCTACCAATTATGGAGGCCGGCAGGAAATCCTCCAAGCCTGTCGGGCGATCGCCGAGAAAATCAAAACCGGGGAAGTCGAACCCGAGGCGATCGATGAAACCATGTTCGAAGAACACCTTTATACTCACGATGTGTCTCATCCAGATCTATTGATTCGCACCAGTGGGGAAATGCGAATTAGTAATTTTCTCCTCTGGCAAATGGCCTATTCGGAAATTTACGTGACCGAGACCCCCTGGCCGGATTTCGATCGCGAAGCATTTCATCAAGCCCTCATTAATTATCAGCAACGAGAACGACGTTTTGGTAAAGTTGGCAAAAAGATCTAAGTCATGTTTGGACTGTTAAAAAGTAAGGCGATCTCAATTTTCTTAAAACGAATGGGAGTGGCAATGGCCCTAGTCTTTTGCCTCTCCTTTTTGCCGGTTTTGGCCAATAGTACCACAAAAGTTCCTGTCGTTTTCAACGGTCGCGTGGTCTTTGAAGTCGGCCCGTTTGAGGAGTTTACTGCAAGCGATCGCGCTCAATCGATTGGCGATCGTTTAAAAGAAGCTGCCGATTCCCAAGACTCTGCGGAAGTTGTGATTGAAAGTCGGCAGGAATCCGTCGTCATTCGAGTGGGCGATCGCTATCTTTTAACGGTTACGGAGCGAGATTTGCGGGAAGGGAGAACGCCTCGAGAACAAGCACAATTTTGGGCGCGACGGCTCCAGCAAATTTTACAGGAAGACCGGCGAGAAAAAACGCCAGAATATTTGCGAAATCTCATTATTTTGGGGGTGGCAATTGTCTTGGTGGCGATCGCTTTGCATTGGGCGATCGGACGATTGTGGGACTATTTTCGCAATAAAATTGCCACCAGGCGAGGCGATCGGGACGGGCCTTCCAATTCGACTTTATTTTTTAAATTAACCCTGTTTTCGATCCGAGTTTGGTTGTGGGGAAGCGTTATTTTTTCCATTGCCGATTTATTTCCTCTTTCCCGACAATGGAGTTATGAAATTCGCGAAATTTTGCGAACCAGTTTTACTTCTGCATTTGTGACTTTAGGCGATCGCTCCTATTCCATTATCGATCTAGCGCTGTTGTTATTGATGCTTTGGGGAACATTTATTGCCGTCGGCATTGCCATGAGATTAGTGCGAACCCGACTACTGCAACTCACCCGCATCGAACGCAGCGTACAAGAAGTCATTTCCGTGCTTTTACGCTATAGTTTGCTCCTTGTGGGAACTATTATCGTTTTACAAATTTGGGGCATTAATTTGAGTTCTCTGGCACTCTTTGGGAGCGCGATCGGTGTTGGGGTTGGCTTGGGTTTTCAAGATATTGCCAAGAACTTCGCAAGCGGTTTAGTTTTATTATTTGAGGGTTCGATTCAAGTGGGAGATTTTATCGAAATAGAAACGCAAATGGGAACGGTTGAAGAGGTAGGCGCTCGCAGTATTATTTTACAAACTTTGGATAAAATTTCCATTATTATTCCTAACTCTCGCCTCTTGGAAGATGAGGTGATTAATTGGACGCATGCCAATCCGATTTCTCGCCTGCATATTCCCTTTGGCGTTGCTTATGGAAGCAATCTCAATCGAGTCAAAGAACTTTTATTACAAGCAGCAAACGAGCATTCAGAGGTACTTGAATCTCCTGCTTCCAGCGTAATTTTTATAGGGTTTGGCGATAATTCTTTGGATTTTGAATTGTTGGTTTGGAGTGCGAATCCCAGTCGTCAGGTTGTTCTCAAAAGCGATCTGTATTTTCGCATTGAGGAGTTATTAACAGAAGAAGGGATTGAAATTCCTTTCCCACAACGGGATTTGAATTTGCGATCGCCCCATCTTCCCATTCAACTTTCTCCCCAACTCGAACAAGGGATTTTAAAGTTTTTAGATGCGAATTCTTCGTCAGAGCAAGCCAAGGATCGACCAGCCAAGGACCGATCGGCTGAGGACTAATTCTCGATCGGTCAGATATGAAACGAAAATGTTATTCCTTCATTTTTAAAACTCGCGATCGCTTTGATTATCGAGTCGGATAAATTCGATAGCGATATCTGGTTTTTATCCTATGAGAAAACGCTATAATAATTTAACCGCTAAAAATTAAGAATCTTGATGAAAGAGAACAATCTTGGTCGCACCGCTCTCAAAGTGCCGAACTCAAAATTTTGGGATGCGCGCCTCAACGATCGTGGATTTGCGAAGGCAAAAGTTATCTCGATTTCGCCAACATCCAAAAAGCGCTCGAGAGAAGTTGAAAACTAACTCAAAACCGACTGTATCGACACGGAAAATAATATTTACATTAGCTATCTTAACCTAAAATCCCAATAATTACCCATTATCAATTATCAATGAATGCAATCGCGAATTCTGACTATGAATATCAAGTCGGGGGAACTCTACCCGGAAATGCACCGACTTATATTTTGCGTCAAGCCGATAGTCAACTTTACAACCGACTCAAAGCGGGAGAATTTTGTTATATTTTAAACTCTAGGCAGATGGGAAAATCCAGTCTGCGCGTCCGCACCATGCAACGCTTGCAAGAAGAAAGTATCTTTTGTGCGGATATCGACCTGACATTAATTGGCACGCAACAAGTCACTTCAGAAGAATGGTATGGAGGAATTTTAAGCTGTCTGATCGGGTGGTTCGAATTAGAAATTGATGGGGGAGAGTGGTGGCACGCACGAGATATTATTCCTCCCATACAGCGCTTGGATAAATTTATCGAAACAATTTTACTGCCACAAACTCATGGGAAAATTGTTATTTTTATTGATGAGATCGATAATGTTTTAGGGTTAGATTTTAAAGATGATTTCTTTGCCTTTATTCGTGCCTGTTACAATAAAAGAGCAGATAATCACGAATACAATCGTTTAACATTTTGCTTGCTCGGCGTTGCCAAACCAACCGATCTCATTCAAGATCGATATCGAACGCCTTTTAATATCGGTTATAGTATTGAATTGCGAGGATTTACTTGGGAGGAAGTAAAATCTTTAAGTGGCGGTTTAGTCGGTCTTGTTCGCTACCCTCATCTTGCCCTTAAAACGATTCTAAATTGGACGGGCGGACAGCCTTTTCTAACGCAAAAATTATGCAAATTACTGCAAACTCATGCGGGAAGCTCTTGTTGGGAATTTAGCGAAGAACAGCAATTAGAATGGATCGATCGCACCATTCAAATTCATCTGATCGAGCGTTGGGATACTCGCGACGAACAAGAACACTTTAATACAATTCGCCGCCGTTTGCTCGGCAATCCCAAGCACAGCCGCACCTTAATTTCTCTCTATTGGCAAATTTTACAAGGAGAAGAAATTAAGAGCGATCGCGCTACAGAGAAATTGGATTTGCGCTTATCGGGTTTAATTGTAGAACGAGAGGGAAAGTTACAAGTTTATAACCTGATTTATGCAGCTATTTTTAATCTGGATTGGGTTGCGGAAACTTTAGCACAACTCTGTCCTTATGCAGAACAATTAGAAGCCTGGTTAAATTCTCATTGTCAAGAAAATTCTCATCTTCTACGAGGAAAAAAATTGCAAGACGCTCTGGCTTGGGCCGGCGATCGCAGTTTGAGCGATCGCGATTACCAATTTTTAACGGCAAGTCAAATTTTAGAGCGTCAAGAGGTGCAAAATGCCCTCGAAGTCTCGAAACAAGAATCTATCGCAATTGCTCGCAGTTTGGTGGGGAAAATTGATAATCCGCTCATCGTTCTCAAAGCAATTTTATCGTGGACGAACGGACAGCCTAATTTAACGCAAAATCTCTGCAAATTCGTCCTACTTCACCCCAATTTATTAGCACGGGGCGATGTTGTCGGACAAATTAACGAAATTGTGCGATCGCAATTTCTCGAGACGTGGGAAAATGACAATGCAGAGATGGGTCAACCTTTAAGAACGTTGCGCGATCGCTGGCTATCCGATTCCGAAAGCGCGATCCAAAACTTGCAATTATATCGGCAGATTTTAGAGCATTCGATGGTTGTAGAACCCGAGGAAGTAACCCCCTTAATTGAATTGGGGTTGGTGTTGAGAGAGGGAGATCGCTTTACAATTGCCAATTCCCTTTATCAAGAAACCTTTAACCAAAAATGGATCGATCGACAACTCGATCGCCTCGAAACTGGATTGATGCGAGAAAAACGCACCAAAGCCTTAAAAGCAGCAACTTGGGGACTCATTTCAGCAATTTTTCTGGCTTTGGGCGCGACTTTAATCTTAACATGGTCTACCCTCGCCGATATTCCCGCTCGCTCGATTCCCCTAGCCACCATCCCCCAACGAGGCAACCCTTTAATCTTGGCAGGAATTTTACTCAGTTTAATCGTTATTTATTTGATTGCTAAAATCGGCGGAGAATTCTCAAAATGGTTGGGTTTTCCTTCTGTATTGGGGGAATTAATAGGAGGTGTTCTCATTGGAGGGAGCGGACTTCATTTGCTGGTTTTTCCAGAGATTGGAGTCGATCATTCTTTTTCAGAAATTATGACGTTTTTAGCAGCAACAACTCCCATGAGTTCGAGTATTGCCGAAACCGTTTTCCAAGGACAGAGTCAGGTTATTTCTATTCTAGCAAACTTTGGCGCAATTATTCTGCTCTTTGAAATTGGTTTGCAATCCAATTTAAATGACCTGATTAAAGTCGGTTTCAAATCGCTAACCGTCGCTTTTGTAGGCGTAATTTTACCCTTTACAGCAGGAGCATTAGGATTAATTTATTTATTTCAAGTTCCAGTCATTCCCGCTTTATTTGCTGGTGCTGCTCTGACTGCAACGAGTATTGGCATTACGTCTCGGGTTCTATCGGAATTAAAACTGCGCGATACCATGCCAACCAATTCTCGCGATCGCAGCGAAAACGCCCTCAACTCTCCAGAGGGACAAATTATTTTAGGCGCGGCAGTATTAGACGATATTTTAGCCATTATTCTCTTAGCAGTGATTACCAGTTTGGCAAAAACTGGCTATCTCGAAATCGGACATTTAATCTATCTGATTATCGAGGCATTAACATTTTTAGTGGGGGCAATTTTACTCGGTCGTTTATTTAACGATCTATTAGTTACTCTTGCCGATCGCCTCAGTACTCGCGGTCAATTGGTTATTCCCACGTTAACCTTTGCGCTCATTTTGGCTTATATCGCCCAAGTCTTAGAATTAGAACCCATTCTCGGCGCATTTACGGCAGGATTGGTATTTAAAGAAACCAGTCAAGGACAAACATTACAAAAACAAATTGCCCCGATTGCCGATCTACTCATTCCTGTTTTTTTCGTCACTATTGGTGCAAAAGCGAATTTTTTGGTTTTATTGCCCAATTATCCCGATACCGATCGCCGCTTGCTCATGGCAGTATTTTTAATTGTTGTTGCGGTTCTCGGTAAAATTATTGCCGGTTTTACTGTTTGGCAAGAATCCCAACTCAATCGTTTGGCGATCGGTATTAGCATGATGCCTCGAGGGGAAGTCGGATTGGTTTTTGTTGGGGTGGGTTCGGCAGTTGGCGTATTACCAGAATCTTTAGAAACGGCAATTGTTTTAATGGTTATTCTGACGACTTTTTTAATGCCATTTTGGTTGCGTTTAATTTGGAATGGGTGATTTCAATTCAAAATTCAAAGTTCAAGGTTCAAAAATTTTAGCCCTAACTTAATTAAATCATTATTTTGAATTGATAATTTTGAATTTTGAACTTATTTGACCCGTGGGTCGGTTTAAAGTATCATAGTAGGAGTTAGAGTTTCTCATTTCCATCTATGCCTAAAATTGTAAATAAAGAAAAAAAACGACAGGATATTGTAGAAGCATCGGTGCAAGTGTTTAAATGCAAAGGCTATCAAGGAACGCGAATTATTGATATTGCCAAAGAAGCAGGCATTGGTAAAGGAACGGTTTACGAATATTTCAACAGCAAAGATGAAATTATTTTAGGGGTTTTTGAGGAACTTTTTCTCGATTACGAACAATTGCTCTATACTCGCGCTCAAAGCGATCGCTCTGCTTTTGAAGAGATCATCAGTAGCGTTGCCAGTGCGTTTGAAGATTTAGACGATTGTTCGGAATTGATTCTCGTTTATTTTGAATTGTGGAGTTCTCGGCAACTGTACGAAAGTTTGGGACTGAGGGAGAAAATGGGACAATGGTTTGAACGGTTGAGTGCGGCATATACCAAGTTAATTGAAAAAGGACAGCGATCGCGAGAAATTTCCTCAGAAATTGAGGCGAGAGCTTTTGCTCGAACGCTGGTCAGTGCCATTGACGGAATAATTTTACATTATTGCTTGTTTAAGCCGGATAAAGTCTTTTTTGCCAAACAAAAACAAGAATTAGAACGCACGCTTCGGCGATCGCTTGCCCCCTAGTTTTTAGGTTAAAATAGATACAATTGTCTCAGCAAAAAACGAGAGCAGTTTTATACTGCTTGCTCAGTCTTGCTCGTTCGTAAATTTGAGATCGTCGATCGCCGACTGGCAGATCGAAAATACGATCGCTTTGATGAGGCGATCGCTCCGTTCTCAATTCCCTCTCAAGATGTTAAGATTTTCGGGTTTACTATCGGAACAAAACCGTGACAGAAAACGGAATTAATTTAGAATTGCTAACGGTAACGGGTTATATTGCTTTTGCTTTGTTCGTGACTTGGCAAGTGTTTACGCGCTCCAAATGAGAAGAGGTGGTGACGCTTTAGCAAAAGAGACGCGATCGCAAATTTTTTCACCGCGATCGCCCATAATTGAACTGTATCGCGATCGCTAATTTCCATGTCGCCATCGGCTGCAACTCATTGTATTAACCCCGATTGTCCCGCACCCTATCCGCAACCGGGACATAATAAGTTTTGCCAGCATTGCGGAACGTCTCTCCGCTTGCAGCAACGCTATATCCCCCTGCACAAATTGGGAGCTGGCGGTTTTGCTGCAATTTATACCGTTTGGGACTTGCAAGCGCGTCAGGAAAAGGTTCTCAAGGTTCTCGTCACCACCAGCGAAAAAGCCCGCGAACTATTCCAGCAAGAAGCAGAGGTCTTAAAAAGTTTGCGTCATCCGGGGATTCCCAAAGTCGAGGAACGGGAGAGCGCATTTTCCATTAAGACTCGCGATCGCGAAATCGATTGTTTGGTGATGGAGAAAATTAATGGCAAAAACCTCGAAGAAATTCTCAGAGAACGCTATCCGCAAGGCTGTCCGGAGACCTTAGCCCACCAGTGGCTGTTGCAGGTCGCCAACATTATTGGGGTCTTGCACAAGCGCAAAATCGTCCATCGCGATATCAAACCCTCTAATTTAATGTTGCGGAACGATCGCCGCACTTTTGGGGAAACGCAACTGGTTTTAATCGATTTTGGCGGCGCCAAACCCATCGATCCCAATCCCAGTTCTACTCGCTTATTTTCCTCGGGCTACAGTCCGCCAGAACAGATGTCTGGAAAAGGTGCGAAACCCACGGCGGATATTTACGCCTTGGGGCGCACGATGGTGCATCTCCTCACGGGACGACATCCGACAGAAATGGAGGATGTGGAGACAGGACACCTGCAATGGTGCAAATATACCAAAGTCAATCCGGGTTTTGCGGCCTTACTCGACACTCTCATTCATCCGAATGCCGATCGCCGCCCGCAAACCGCCCGAGCGGTGAAACGAGAACTGGCGCGGTTGCCAACCATGCGATCGCGGCGCGGTTTTTTCGCTCGCAAGGGTTTCAGTTTCGTACCCCCTATTTTGCAGCCCATCCAACAGTTGTTTTCTCGAGTCCGCTCGAAAATTGGCATAACTGTTAAGCAATGCAGGCGAATTATTTTTCTCACTTATCAAGGCACCAGTTTTGCGAGTCTGGAAATTCTGCGAGAAATGACTTGGGGAGGAATGGGGGCAGTTGTTGGAATGGTAGTGGGTGAAAGTCTGGCTGCATATACGATCTGGGGAGATAAATTTGCCCATTGGACTAACGAGTCGATCGCTCGACTCAACCTCAATTTCGATCTTAAAGTCCAACACACCTTATTAATTGTCGCGATCGCGGGATTGGGGACGGCTTGGGGATTAGCCGAACCCCAAAGTTACCGACAGCGCAGCCATCCATTTTTTGCCGGGATCGCGGGTTTTTTGGCTTACGCGATCGCTTGGTTGTTTTGGCTGGGTTTTCCCGATTCTCCTCGGGTGAAATTTTGGGGATTTTTAGGAATTAGTACCGCACTGTTAACATTGGGTTTGGGTTTTTCTCGTTATTCGCTCTTACATTTACTCGCGAGTATTTTGGGAACGGGTACAATTTTTTGGGGACTGCTAAAATATGGGAATGTTTCCTTCTCTAGGGTTCCAGAGATTTTGTCTTTTTCTTCTTTCTTTTTAACCATGGGATTTTTTGTGGCGATGGGAATCGCGATCGCCTTTTCCTTGGGTTTGAGTCATTTTCTTCTCGTTCCAATTGTGAAATGGCTGATGAAAGAATAAGATGATTTGAGCCAATCGAAAAGTTTTCTCTTGTTCGCCGAACGATCCTTTGTTTGCGATTGCACCTAGGATGAAGATTGAATATAACTGACTTGGGTGGGATACGCAAATTCAATCCCGCGATCGCTAAAGGCTTGAAATACAGCTAAATTAATTTGCTGCTGCACGTCCATATAAAAATTATAATCATTACTATCGACTAAATAAACGATTTCGTAGTTCAAACTAAAGTCGCCATAGTCGGAGAAATGGACGCGATCGAAAGTCACGCCTTCTACGGATTCAATAATTTCTCGAATGATACTGGGAATTGCTTGTAATTGTTCTGGAATAGTCTGATAAACAACGCCAATTTTAAAAGCAATTCGTCGTTGTTCCATGCGTTTAAAATTGCGAAGGCGAGACTCGGTTAAATCTGCATTAGAGATAACCAATTCTTCTCCATCCAAACTTTTAATGCGAGTTGTTTTAATGCCGATATGTTCGACCGTTCCCATATAATTGTCAACAATAATAAAATCACCTAACTCAAAAGGGCGATCCAGCAAAATTGAAAAATAGCTAAATAAATCTCGTAATAATCCTTGAGATGCTAAGGCGATCGCAACCCCACCAATTCCCAAACTGGCAACAAGGGCAGAAATATCAAATCCTAAGTTATCCAATAAAAATATACCGCCTACAACCCATAACACAACGCGAATCGCTGGCATAATTGACTTAAAACTTTGCGTCAATGTCGGATTGGTTTGGCTGCTTAAGTAAAGTCGCAGAAGATATTCAGAAATCTTAGAAATTAATTTAATCGTAATAATCGTGGCGATAATCATCAAAATGACATCAAAATTCTGCCGCAGAATGGGATGCAAATTAAGATTATCAAATGCAAGGTAGAGCGTAGCGAGATAAAGCAAAGGAATTGCTGCTTTTTCTGAAAGTTGAAGTAAGGTATCGTCAATCGTCGTCTTGGTTCGCTGAGCCAAGCGTTTGAGAGATTTAAAAAGAATATTTTGAACGGGATGAATGGCAATAAAACCAATAAGAAGAATTGTTAAAGAGATTAAATAATCAAGAATGCGGTTATTGAGAAATTCGCGATCGAGAATTTCAAAAGGCATTAATTTTCTCCTGCAATCGATTGATAGCTTATCGTTTTTATAACAAATAAACGCTTTTTATTATCCTTTTCCCACCAAAAGGGCAAGATAATATTACAATAGATTAAGCAATTATCGAGGCAAGCCCGCCCGCGACCTATGACCGACGTTTCCACCTCTCGCATCCGCAACTTCTGCATTATCGCCCATATCGATCATGGGAAATCGACTCTTGCCGATCGCCTTTTGCAGGTGACGGGGACGGTACAAGCACGGCAAATGAAAGAACAGTTCCTCGATAACATGGATTTGGAACGGGAACGAGGCATTACCATCAAGCTGCAAGCCGCACGGATGAACTACAAAGCCGAGGATGGCGACGAGTACGTTCTCAATTTAATCGATACGCCAGGCCACGTCGATTTTTCTTATGAAGTGTCGCGATCGCTCATTGCTTGCGAGGGGGCGTTATTGGTAGTTGATGCGTCTCAAGGGGTAGAAGCACAAACTCTTGCCAATGTTTATTTGGCCTTAGAAAACGATCTGGAAATTATCCCCGTTTTAAATAAAATAGACTTGCCGGGGGCAGAACCCGAGCGGGTTATTGCCGAAATTGAAGAGATTATCGGTCTTGATTGCAGTGGGGCAATTCTCGCATCGGCAAAAGAAGGCATCGGTGTTGATGAAATTTTAGAATCCATCGTCCATTTAGTACCACCACCCCAAGATACCTTAGAAGAACCCTTACGCGCCCTGATATTTGATAGCTATTACGATCCTTATCGAGGAGTTATTGTTTATTTTCGCGTTATGGATGGGAAAGTCAAAAAAGGCGATCGCATTCGCTTGATGGCTTCAGAAAAAGAATATGAAATTGACGAGTTGGGGATTCTTTCTCCCAATCAAATCCCGGTAGAAGAGTTACACGCGGGAGAAGTGGGTTATATTGGAGCAGCGATTAAAGCCGTTGCTGATGCCCGCGTTGGCGATACGATTACTTTAGCAAAAGCCCCCGCGGAAGACCCGTTACCGGGTTACGAAGAAGCAAAATCAATGGTATTTTGCGGCTTATTTCCCACAGATTCCGCTCAATATGAAGAGTTGCGAGATGCCTTGCAAAAACTCCAACTCAGCGATGCCGCACTGCAATACGAACCGGAAACTTCGAGCGCGATGGGGTTTGGTTTTCGCTGCGGTTTCTTGGGGTTATTGCACATGGAAATCGTCCAAGAACGCCTAGAAAGGGAATACAATTTAGATTTAATTACGACGGCACCTTCTGTGGTTTATCGGGTGACGACAACCATGGGCGAAGTTTACGAAATCGACAATCCCAGTCAACTGATTCCCCCCGAAAAACGAGATAAAATTGAGGAACCTTACATTCATATTGAGATTATTACTCCCGAAGATTATGTCGGAACCTTGATGGATTTGTGTCAAACCAGTCGGGGGATTTTTAAAGATATGCGCTACTTTGCCAGCAAGCGCACGACATTAATTTATGATATGCCCTTGGCTGAAGTCGTAACGGACTTTTTCGATCGCCTCAAATCTCGCTCTCGCGGTTATGCCAGCATGGAATACCATCTCACGGGTTATCGAGAAAATAAGCTGGTGCGGTTGGATATTTTGGTCAATGGCGATAAGGTGGATTCTTTAGCCACTATCGTTCATAAAGATAAGGCTTATCCCATGGGACGCGCTTTAACAGAAAAGTTAAAAGAACTCATTCCCCGCCATCAATTTAAGATTCCCTTGCAGGCGGCGATCGGTTCAAAAATCATTGCCAGCGAACACATTCCCGCATTGCGAAAAGATGTTTTGGCGAAGTGTTACGGGGGAGATATTTCGCGGAAGAAGAAACTCTTGCAGAAACAAGCCAAAGGGAAAAAACGGATGAAAGCGATCGGCACTGTAGATGTTCCGCAAGAGGCGTTTATGGCTGTTTTAAAACTTCAGCAGTAATATCTCAAAAAAAAGATACAAGCGTTAATTGCCTGTTACTATGGAGGGGATAAATTTCTTAATCGTTATTCTTGGGCAAAGTTGAATCTTTTACCATATCCGGGTTACAATTATGGTTTAACTCTTCCGACCATCATCCTCCTCATTTTCATGCCAAGAAAAAAGGTGCATGGGAAATCCGAGTTTTTATAAAAACAACCAACGAAAAAGATTTGGATTTTAATGTAAAATTCTCATTTGGTAAGAAAAAACCTACAAGTTCGGAAAAGAAAAAATTAGCTGAACTTGTATCTAAGCATAAAGACAAATTATTGGAGGACTGGGAAAAGAAAGTAGATGTTAAGGAGAATATGGAATGACTACAGAAATGACAATCTTTGTCAACGATCCTGAATTTCCATTTGAAAATTTTAGAAATAATGAAAACGTAAAAATATTACGACGCTTTTTAGGTGAAAAAATTCTTAACACGAAAAATTTATTTATTTTCACCTCTGCAACTGCATTATTTACAGCGTTTTCTAAAATTGATTCAATCATGGATCGAGCAACTGAGCATGGAAATCTCCGTGGTTGGTTAATTCGTTCTGATGACCCTACACCCATTCCGAGCCAAATATTTGCACGCAAAGATTATAAATTTTCACCAATCATTCATTCTGATATAGATATCACAAAAAGAATTGCTATGTCATGGCAAGCAAACGCTCAAGAACAACTAATCGCTACAGCTATAGTAATGAACGATGTTTTACAGGTTTATGATTGTGCTCTGAACCAGTGGAACATCCCTTTTCTAGATTTACCCGCTTTGGCTAAAATTCCTTCTAAATGTAGAACTGAATTTGAAATAGACGAAGATGGAAGTTATCTTTACTGGTCTTGTGTCGATCTTCATATTGATATGGAAACATTAAGAGCAACAGTCGATCCAAAATTGAAAGACAAATTAGAACAAGAAAAACTGTTACGCGATCGCTTATTCGGTCGGGCTGTTGCTACTGTCAGAAAACAATATAAGCTGAGACAAATTGATATTCAAGGACTTTCCGAAAAACAAGTTCGCCGAATCGAGCAAGGAAAATCGCAAAAATTATCATCACTGCAAAAATTAGCAGAAGCACATCAAATGACTGTAAATAACTACTTAGAAACAGTTGCTCAAACAGTTTCTAAGTTACGCACTCTCAAAACTAAGGATTGATATTTCTCAAGAGGAATTATCAGCGATCGCGCCCCATTGGGAACATTTACAGCCCGATCGCCTTCATTATTAAATTAAATGCCCACACTCCCCCTTCCCCCAACCATGCGACCCCAATCTCTTTCACCCCTTCTTTTGTCCGGTTTATTGCTATTCTCGCCCCTCATGACCTTAGCCGGGCGATCGCAAACATCCTCAGATCCTTTTCTCCTCGCCCAATCTTTAGCCTGCGAAAACTATAGCCCCGAAGCCGCTCGCCAAGAAATCATTTTAATGAGCGCTATCGACCAAGCTCAAAGAGAGCGATCTCAAAACGGTTTCGGACTCTCCAACCTTAAAGATACCCTCGGTTTGCTCTCTCGCGTTGCTCCAGGTGGCGGACGAGATATTGAAAAAGTTTTTGGCATTCTCGAACAAGTTATCGCCGTTACAGGAGCCGATATTCCCGAAGGCAATAACGACAATAGCATGACCGAGTTGATCGAAACCGTCGGCGATCGCGTTTTTTCGATTATCAGTCGAACTTCTGGAGATCTCGAACCCACGGAGGTGATGGGAATGCTGATGGAAGTCGCCTCGGAAGTACAAACCCTCCGTGCTAGTTTACCTCGCTCCTCGGGACAAGAAATTGCCAGTTTAAATCGCGAATTAGAAAGCCTGAGAAGACAATGCAGAGAAGGAATAAATGCAACCTCTCCCCTACCTTCTTCCCCTTCTTCTCAACCGCCGACCTCTTCTCGCCCTCCTGTCGCCGCAACCCTCAATAATCCCTTTATGAGGGCTTGCGAGGGACAAGGCGGAACAATTTCCACTTACTATGAGGGCGAACGCGTTTCTGAAGAAGAGACCGAATTGCAATATAGCAAAATGGTTGAGTGCATCCCGGGGGAAACAGCCATGAGTGGGGAAGTGTTGCGATCGGCTTGTAGCGAATCGAATGGAACTTGGCTCGAATCGAGATCGATTCCTCTGTGTCGTTTTTAAGGGAATAGGGAACAGGGAAATAGAAATTCTGTTTTGTCTCTTCTTTTCATTCCCTTTTCTTTCCCTTCAACCAATAGGTTAGCATTTCTCCTTTTCCTTTAACTTGAATCACTCCTCGTTTTTCTAAATCATACTTATCTTGTAAACGAACGTAAGTTGCCTCTGTTACTTGAATTGCATTGGGTTTCCCCGACGATTCCATTCGCGATGCTACATTAACAGCATCTCCCCACAAATCGTAAATAAATTTCTTTTTACCAATCACCCCCGCAACAACAACTCCTGTATTAATGCCAATGCGAATTTGCAAAGATTGCTCGTATTTTTTTTGAAATTCACCGACGGCATTCTGCATGGCCAATGCCATATTTGCCATGGCTTCAGCATGATCGTCCCTCGGGATGGGCAAACCCGAGGCGATCATATAGGCATCGCCAATGGTTTTGATCTTTTCCAATCCGAATTCATCGACTAATCTGTCAAACTGTGAAAAGATTTCATTGAGTAATTTGACTAACTCGATTGCGGATAAGCGAGAAGAGAGTGCCGTAAAACCGACAATATCTGCAAACAAAATTGTCACTTCATCAAAATTTTCCGCGATCGCATTTTGGTTGCTTTTTAAGGTTTGTGCGATGGGTTTGGGTAAAATATTAAGTAAGAGACGCTCGGCTTTTTCTTGTTCTTCTTCCAGTCTTTGTTGTTTTTTTTCAATTTCTTGCTCGCTCGTTTCTAAAGATGAAAGCATCCAATTGATTGTATTGGCAAGATTATTTAGTTCATCTTTCCCTTTAATAAAAATACGTCGGGATAGATCGTGAGTAATGCCAATTTGGCGAACGGTTTGACTGATGCAACTCAAACGCAACAAAATCATTTTTTCTAACAGAATTAACATTCCAATACTAAAGAGAATACCGACTGCTAATAAAGAAAATATCAAAAAATATAAACTCTTTTGGCTTTGTTGATAAATGGTGCGAGGAATCGTAACTTCTAGTAGAAATGCAGGACGATTTTCAATATCTCGAAATATTGTATATCCAGAAATTTCTTCGCGATTGAGAGTTTGGGTAACAATTTGCGTTTCATCTGGATTTTTCTGCGATCGTATCTCTAAACGATCGCGAATTTCTTGCAAGTTTTCCGACAGTTGGCTATCCTGCAAACGATAAATGTTTAAAGCCAGCTGGGTTGCCTCGGAAAATTCCTGAATTTTTTGGCGATTGATATATCGTCCAAATGCTAAAGTCCCGCGAATAGGCCCTCTTGCTTCACTGTTTAAAATAGGTTTTGAAGCAATCGCCAAAATCTTTTCTTCCCATAAGATAAATCCTTGTAAACTGCTATCAAAACTGTCTTGATTCAAGCGATTGCGATTGGGAGATAATTGCTGTTTTAAAATTGATGGAACGGTAATATCGCGATCGCTCTCACCATCTAACTTCATGGAGAATACTCTATTTCCTTGCAGATCGAGAAGAGAAACAAAATTTAGCTTCAAGTTTTCCAGCCCTACTCGCGTTAAATTTTTGCTGAGAAACGCCGAATCGCGGTTTCGAACAAACTCATACATACCATCCCAATACGACCAATCTTTAACTAAAATATCTAAAAGAGAAATTTCCCGTTGAATGACCGCGATCGCCCTTCGTACATTCTGACGAGTATCTTCCCGTTCGAGTCGCGCAACACCATTTAAAAAGACGAGGGACAAACTTCCAGAAAGAGCACCAATTAATCCTAACAAAAGACTGCTGATAACAATTAAAGTTTTTTGACGAAGAGACATAAGAACGATGGTTTATTTTTATCATATCATTTTCATCCCGAACGTAAAAAGAAAATCGCGATCTTCATTGTATTTTGTAAGATATGACTATTTTTTAATTCAAAATTCAAAAATCTTAGCTTTAGCTTCGAGGCTATAATTTTGAATTTTGAATTGTTTTGACACTTTTTTATTGGGATTTCAATCATTTATTTTTTATCAATTAACCAATAGGTTGTCATAATGCCTTTTCCCTTAACCCATATTTGCCCTCTCCTTTCAAAAGAATATTTATCCTTTAAAAGTTTGTAAGTCGTCGTACTGACTTGAATCGCTGCGGGTTTTCCTAAAGATTCCATGCGCGACGCTACATTCACGGCATCTCCCCAGAGATCGTAAATAAATTTCTTTTGGCCGATCGCGCCGGCAACGGCTGCCCCCGTATTAATCCCAATTCGCATCTGAAAACTTTCTCCATTGTGCCGTTGAAAACTTTGCATGGTCTTGTGCATGGCAAGTGCCATTTCTGCCATTGCTTCTGCATGATCTTCCCGGGGAATGGGCAATCCCGAAGCAATCATGTAAGCATCGCCAATCGTTTTAATTTTTTCTAAGCCAAAATCCCCGACCAATCGATCGAATTGGGAGAAAATCTCATTGAGCAACTCGACTAATTCAATGGGGGACAAACGAGCGGATAATTCCGTAAAACCGACGAGATCGGCAAATAAAATCGTGACGCTTTCAAAATGTTGCGCGATCGCGCTGCGCTTGGATTTTAGGGTGCGGGCAATTGATTCGGGAAAAATGTTTAGGAGTAAGGCTTCCGCTTTTTCTCGCTCTTGCTGGACTTCTTTTTCGCTGCTTTCTAGAGATTCCAACATCCAATTAATCGTTTGAGCAAGGCCGGTTAATTCATCATTGCCAGATAGCTGAATGCGCTGGGAAGAATCGTGAGCAAGGCCGATTTTTTTTACTTCCGTGCTGAGATGACTCAGACGCAACAGCACGATTCTTTCGACAAAAATCAGCGTTCCAATACTAAAAACGATACCAACTCCCCATAGTAATAAAATTAAATAGCGCAAACTAGTGCGACCTTGCTGATAAATTTCTCGAGGGATGGTAACTTGCAAAAGTAAAGCAGGATTATCGTAAATATCTCGGACAACGGTATAGCCCGCGATTTTTTCTTCATCGAGAGGCTGGGTCACGATCGCGACTTCTTCGGGTTCTAAAACAAACTTTTCATCAAGTCGAATGTAAATTTCTCGTATATCTGGAGAAAGTTCGCGATCGTCCAAGCGATAGAAGTTGAGAGAAAGTTGGGCGCGTTGTTCGATTTCAGCAATTTTGGTGCGAGTGAGATAGCGTCCGACCGCAAAAGCGCCTCGTGGAGAACCCTCTTCCTTAGAGTTGAGAATCGGTTGCGAGGCAATCAAAACGATATTTTCCGGTAGCAGCAGGAGTCCCTTCAAGCCGCTGTCAATGGTTTCATATTGGAGGATGGGGCGATCGAGAGAGAAATGCAGTTTGAGAGAAGGAGGTAATGTCATTTCCTCTAAGCTCTCGAGATCCAATCCCAACTCATAGGTTGTTTTTCCTTGATTATTGAGAATCGCCAGAAAGTTTAACTGTAGATTCTCGATCGCGGAACTCGTCAGATTCGTCTCAATAAATTCTTGATTGCTATCTTCGACAAACTCATACATATCATCCCAATGCCCCCAATCTGACGTGATGATCTCTAAGCGATCGAGTTCTTCTTGGAGAACGCTAATTGCTCTTTGCACGTTCTCGAGGGTATTCTTCTTTTCAACTTGCCGAAAGCTCCTCGAGAGAGTACTCGATAAGCTGACGGAAAGAACGGCAATTAAGCCCGTCAGAAGGCCGCCAATGGCAAGCAGGGTTTTTTGTCGAAGCTGCATGGGCAATTAGAAGAACGATATTATCACTCTTCATTCAGTAATAACCAATATCCTGTAAAATTAGCGTTCCCGCCATCGGGTTGAATGAGAAGAAAATGCAAGCCTTGACTTCGGTAGAGCCTTTGCTGATATTCTCGGGCAGCACGGGCGACTTCAGGATCGTCAAAAGTTTGGAAAACCCAGCGATCGCTCAATCCCGCTTCCAAGATGATTCCCCCCGATCTCCCGAGTTCTGCGGGAATATAATCGAGAGCGTAAGGTTGGACTTCTTGCACCCATCGGGCTAGTGACATGGCTTGTCGCCCTCCTTCAATGATAATACCGGGAACGAGCAAAGAAGAAGATAATCCGCGTTGTCTCGGTTCAAACTCCTCGGGAATATCGAGAATGGGAATCGGGCGATCGCAGAATTCTCTCACGACTTCTCCGGCAGGCAAACTGGCAAAACGCCATCGCTCTCCCCAAAGGCGATCGGGCAGGGGTTGAGGGGGGGGCTTTTCCAACTCAATTGAATTTCCTCGCTGTTTGAGCAGCTGTTTGAGGGCAGAGGTATGCCGCGTCGTTTCGATGGGAATGCCCAATTCTTCCTCGATACTTTTCAATAAGCTCGCGCATTGCGGGCGAAAGATTTGCAAGCGCTCGGGATGGGGTTCGGGAATTTTTCGAAATTGGCCGATCGACCAATCCTTGACAACTCCCCCTCGAGGGCAAGTTGCTTCATAGATGAGACGACCTTGGCGATCGCACAGCACCAATGTCCCGATGATTCCTTCTTCTGGACTCGAAGAAGAAGAGCGATAAAAATCGGCCTGCCAAATTGTCATTTCAGCGATCGTCAATTGAAAGTATGGTAAGATGATAAATTGTGTCGAATTTAGACAAATCCATGCCCAAATTGAAAACCCGCAAAGCCGCCGCCAAGCGTTTTCGACCCACCGGAAGCGGTAAAATTCGCCGCCGCAAGGCTTATAAAAACCATATACTCGAGCATAAATCTGCCGAACGCAAGCGCCGTCGCCTTTCTAATTTATCATTGGTCAACGAGAGCGATGAGAAAAACGTACATTTGATGATGCCTTATATGTAGGTTATCGTGACGTTTTTCAAGCGATCGATCGCTTTGGCTAAGTTCGCGTTTGGGTTGGGTGACAATTTTTTCACCTTATTGAAAGTAGGTAAAGCAAAACCATGACTAGAGTAAAACGGGGCAATGTCGCCCGCAAGCGTCGTAAAAAAATTCTCAAACTGGCGAAAGGATTTAGAGGTTCTCATTCCAAACTCTTCCGCACTGCCAATCAGCAGGTGATGAAAGCCCTGCGATCGGCTTATCGCGATCGCCGCCGTCGCAAGCGGGATTTTCGTCGTTTGTGGATCGTCCGCATTAATGCTGCTGCCAGACAGCACGGAATCAGTTACAGCCAACTGACGGGCAAGTTAAAAAAAGCCAATATCCAAATCAATCGCAAAATGCTGGCGCAACTCGCCGTTGCCGATCCCGAAGCCTTTGCAAAAGTTGTCGAAGTAGCAACCCAATAAATTCTCTCCTTCACTCTCGCCAAACCTCACGTCAAAATGATAAATTTGGCGTGAGATATTTGTCTTTTTCCCCTTAAAATAAGAACGGGCCAAATGCTAAAATTAAGCCCTGCTGGCTCAATAGCGAACAATGACGATTAATCTAAAAAAAGGACAGCGAATTTCTCTTGTTAAAGAATCTCCAGGCTTAACCCGAGTGCTTTGCGGTTTGGGGTGGGATGTCGCTCCGAGTTCCGGGGGTTTTTTAGGGCTGTTTGGCAGTACCTACGATTACGATCTCGATGCGTCGGTCATTTGTTTAAATTACCAAGAAAAATTGAGAGATAAAAGTGATGTTATTTATTTTGGCAATCTGCGCCACAATTCCGGCGCGATCGCTCATCTGGGAGATAATTTAACGGGAGAAGGAATTGGCGATGACGAACAAATTATCGTCGAACTGCCACAAATTCCTTCAGAAATAGAAAAACTCGTTTTTGTCGTCAATATTTATAAGTGCCATCAGCGCAAACAGGATTTCGGACAAGTGAAGAATGCTTTCGTGCGTTTGGTGAATATGGCAGATAATCGAGAAGTTGCCCGTTACAATTTGTCTGGCACAACTTATAGCGGCGCGACGGGAATGGTTTTAGCTGAAATCTACCGAGATAATAATAGTTGGGATCTGCAAGCGATCGGGGAAGGAATTAATGTCAATGGACTCGAAGAAATTCTCAAGTCCTATCGCTAAGAAATTGTAAAAAATCCGCAATTTTAACGACGGCTTTGTAGAGATCGAGATAAGATCGGGTTAATGCTCAAATGCGATCGAAATTGCAATCCTAGGGAGTTCCAATGACTATTAATTTAACCAAGGGCGAACGAATCGATCTTTCCAAAGAAGCCCCCGGATTAACCAATGCGTGGGTTGGCTTGGGATGGGATATTAACACCACGGATACGGGGTCTGCTTTCGATCTAGATACATCTGTATTTATGTTGGGTGCAAATGGAAAAATTCCCGCCGATAAATACTTTGTTTACTACAATAACTTAACTTCTCTCGATGGCGGGGTAGAACACCTCGGCGACAATCGAACTGGAGTGGGAGAAGGGGACGACGAAACCATTGAAGTTAACCTCAATAAAATCGATCCAGTAGTGGAAGAATTGATTTTTGTCGTTACCATTCACGAAGCACAAGCAAGACGACAAAATTTCGGTCAAATCAGAAATGGTTTTATTCGCATTGCCGATGCGAAAACCGAAAAAGAAATTACCCGTTACGAACTCGATGAAGATTTTTCTACGGAAGCCGCGATCGAATTCGGACGATTGTATCGCAAGGATGGAGCTTGGCGTTTTCAAGCTGTAGGACAGGGTTATAATGCAGGCTTGGATGCGTTTGTCGAAAAATATTATCAACCGCCTCAATGATAACAGGGCGGGCATTGTCATTAAGTCTAGGGTTTGCACCCTAGGAAGGAAAGAGGTAAGAGCGTTAAGTTGTCACCAACAGTGTCCGCCTTAATCGCTGCGAGGAGTTGTCGAGATTCTCGCGATCGCATTCTTTAAAATATCAATTCACAGAAAGTTAGAACAATGGGTATCTCTTTAGAAAAGATCGAAAAAGAAGCTCCTCAATTAATCGATCTGGCAAAAAAGGCCGACGTTTCTCTGAAGAAGGCCAATTTAAAGCAACATCGCGCTAAGGTTGCTTTATGTTTGGATATTTCCGGTTCGATGTCGAGCCTCTATTCCTCTGGGAAAATACAACAATTCGCCGAAAGAATTTTGGCTTTGGGGTGTCAATTTGATGATGATGGTGCGATTAATATCTTTCTCTTTGGTGCAAACTCCCATGATGCGGGAGATATGAACTTAAGAAACTTCCAAAACTTTATTGGCAATCTTCAGCAACGCTATCCCCTAGAAGGAGGAACGTATTATGGAAAGGTGATTAAAACCATTCGCAATTATTATTTTCCGGGGACGGTAAGCGAACCAACAACCGGCATGTTTGGCGGCTTATTTGGCAGGGGTGGAAACCAACCACAAAAAGAGCCGATAGCATCTTCCCAACCCGTTTATGTCATGTTTGTCACCGATGGTGCGTCAATGGATCGCCAAGTTACGGAAGAACAACTAACGAGAGCGTCTTACGAACCCATCTTTTGGCAATTTATGGCGATCGGTTCGGGGAATTTTGCCTTTTTAGAAGGTTTGGACAATCTCAAAAATCGCTATATCGACAATGCTGATTTTTTCAGCGTTTCTAACCCTCTCGCATTTAGCGACGATAAACTCTACGATAAATTAATGACTGAATATCCTAATTGGTTAAAAATGGCTAAATCAAAGGGATTGTTAATGGATTAAATTATCGCTGTCTCTTCTCTTGGGAGGGGTTGGGGTTGGGTTTTTGTATGAGGATAAAACGATTAAAATTTCAGTTTTGATACCGATCTTAAAAATCATTGGGATTGTTTTAAGCATTCCCTTTCTTGCTCTCGTTCTTTTCTATTTTTGGGCTTCTTCGGGAAGTTATCCGCAAGACAAATATGCAGAAATTATTTCCGAGGAAAGCGATCGCGAACAAAATAACGAGAAAGACGATACGTTCGCGGTTGTTTCTTACAATCTTGGCTATTTGTCGGGATTAACTAATAATACCGCGAAACCGCGAACTTTAGAATTTTTTGAGAAGAATTTAAACGCGGTAATTCAAGCGTTAAAACCCCTAAAAATCGATGCGATCGCCCTGCAAGAAATCGACCTTAATTCTCAGCGTTCTTTTAACATCAATCAAGTTGATAAATTAGCCCGAGGCTTGGGCATGAAAAATCACGCGATCGCCGTCAATTGGGATAAAAACTACGTTCCCTTTCCCTATTTCCCCTTCTCCGCTCATTTTGGTCGCCTCCTTTCCGGACAAGCCATTCTCAGCTGTTATCCCATCCAAGAACACGATCGCATTGTCTTAGAAAAAGTTGTCGATAATCCTTTTTATTATAATGCCTTTTATCTCGATCGCCTTGCTCAAATTGTGCGCCTTAAAGTTCGAGATGAAACGGTTATTTTAATTAACGTTCACCTCGAAGCCTTTGATAAACCGACTCGCCGAAAGCAAACGCAATTTCTTCAACAATTACTCGCAAAATATCAGGAATATCCTATTCTACTCATGGGAGATTTTAATAGTCCGCCGCCTTCTCCCGAGCATCCCCAACCAACCATTTCCCTACTGCTCGATCTAAGGGATCTCGTTCCTGTCGTCCAGAGCGATCGCCTACTTTCCCAGGAAGCCAAAACCTTTCCTGCTGACGATCCCATCGCCAAAATCGACTATATTTTTTACAGCCGCGATCGCTTGGAACTCCTCGAATGGCGAGTTGTTCGCGAAGCCCGACAAGCCTCGGATCACCTCCCGCTCATGGCAAGATTTCGCCTCATTCCCTAAAGTTTTGCAAAGTAATTGTAAAAAACTGTTGAATATTTGACTCAAACTCCTGTTTCTCGAGTCAACCTAGAAGTAGAAACTGCGAGAATGAATTTTGGGAGGATTGTAATGGAAGCTCTAGTAATTCTTGGAGGTATCGCTCTTTTTTATGCCCTCAGTGGGATTAAAATCGATCGCGAGTATCAGCGAGGAGTGATTTTTCGTTTGGGGCGTTACAACACCATTAAAGGTCCTGGACTGTATTGGATTATCCCTGCGATCGACCAAAAAACTAGAGTAGATATTCGCACAAAAACTGTCGATATTGCCCCACAAGAAGCGGTCACGGCTGACAGTGTAACGATTAAAGTCAATGCCGTTCTTTATTATCGTATTCTCGACCCCAATAAAGCCATTAATAAGGTAGAAAAATATCAAGATGCAGTTTATCAAACAGCCATGACAACATTGCGAAATGTGGTTGGACAAAATATCCTTGATGATGTTTTACAGAATCGCGATAAGATCAATTATAAAGTTCAAGAAATTGTCGATGAAATCACTGCACCTTGGGGAGTTGAAATTGAACGAGTAGAAATTAAAGATGTAGAAATTCCTGTCGCTATGCAACGAGCAATGGCGAAAGAAGCGGAAGCCGTGCGCGAAAAAAGAGCGCGTTTGATTAAAGCTGCTGCCGAACAAGAGGCTTCAATTAAACTCGCAGAAGCCTCGAAAAAAATTGTAGAAAATCCGGCAGCTTTGGAGTTACGACGGTTACAAATGCTGACAGAAATTGGTGCGGAAAATAACACAACAACTTTAGTCATGATGCCTTCTGATTTAATTTCTTTAGCGAAGCAGTGGACGGAAGCATTAGAGCGCGGTAAAACATCTCAATCCTCCGTGCGAATTAATAGAACGCAAAATTTAGAGGATTTACACCAAGACAAGATCAAATAATTAGAGTTTCGATGCTCCTAACCCTCCTTTTAGTGACAAGAGGGGTCAATGGGTTGTACTTCAAATCCAGGATCGATATCAACTCGAAACCATGCTTCTTGCGTTTGCGTTCGTTCTCGATCGTTTTGGGAATTTTCTAATTCTTCGGGAGGAGCGGGCAGTTGAATTTCGCCATCGTTCTCCTCTGTTTTTCTTGGATTGGATGGACAGACTTGCACCTTTAACCACATTGCTCCATCAGCACTCTCTTTTTTACCAATCACTTTTAAAACGGTTTGAGGGGAGATTTGCACGAATTCTAGAGCCGTTTCTTCTGGCTCGATCGCAGAAACCGGTAAAGCAATCGCCTCCTTTACCCAGATACCATCGCCAATCTTTAAAGTCTCCCAATCGAGGGAATTTGCCCCAGGAGAAGGCGTGGGAATCTCCACCGATGTCGAGTTGCTGGCAACGGGAGTATTGCCTAAAAGTCGGTTGGTTTGCTGGCGTACTTCGGGAAATAAAAAATAAGATAAAACGCTCGCGCCCCCTAAGAGGAAAAGAAGAATGAAAAAAGAGCCAACGAACAGCGATCGCGAACTTTTGTCTCGCTTTTCCATTTGAGCGGGAGCAACCTCAGTATTTACAGGAGAAGGCTGAGGTTTGCTATTCTCCCGTCCTTGGGGATAATTGATAATATTGCTTCCGCTTGCAGTACTGGGGACGATCTGGCAATGAATGAGAGCAACCGTCACATTATCGTGACCATTTTTTTCATTGGCTAAATCGATCAAGCGATCGCAAACGTCTTTAACTTTCTTTTCTCCCGTCAAAATGGGGGCGATTTCTCCGTGCCAATACTGTTCTACGCGATCGCGATCGCTCAACCCATCAGAACAAAGGAGAAACAAACAATCCTCATCGAGAACGAGGCGATCGAGAGCGGGATACAAGCGAGTAGAAGCACTCATTCCCAAGGCTTGTATCAAAGCACCGCCACTGGGAAAGGTCAGGGCATCGCGATATAAGGCATAGCCCAAGCGAACCTCTCGAGAGGCAATATCGTCATCCACCGTGATTTGATGGCAGGAATCGCGGGTAATCCAATAAATGCGGGAATCGCCGACATGGGTAAAAAACATGTGTTGATTGCGAGCCACGGCCATAACCATCGTGGTACCCATACGGCGTTTATCCCGACGGCGTTCTTTATCGTTGCGATCGCCGATGGTATCGTTAACATTGAGGATGGTATTTTCGAGGAATTGGGCGATGGCATTGGGACCGACGGGCTTGTTTTGCGGATCGAACAGGGAGGGAAGCTCTTTGCGAATGCCGCTAATGGCTAAGTGAGAGGCGACTTCGCCTCCATCGTGACCGCCAATGCCATCGCAAACAATCGCAAGGGGCCATTCTCCTTTCGCAGAGTCCAACCCCTGACCGTCGGGGGGATAGCAAGCATCCTCATTATGCGATCGCAATTTCCCCGTATCCGTGCGAGCAAAAATTTGATGGCGACAGCGACGGGACTTGCTGCATTGAGCGATGGCGTAGTCGAGAAGCGCTACGATGCGGACGGATTCGCCAATTTCTCCCGCGATGACGCGATCGCATAATTCTCGTAAAAACTTACGAATCAAGGGCGATGCGTCGGATACCCAAGATAGCCAAAGTTCCCCTAGGCGAGTTAGGGAGACGGGTTCGGTATCCCGTTGCAATTCTAACAGTTTGAGGAGAGAACCCCGAACGCCTAACAGAGAAGGATAAAGCAGACTCGAAGCCACTTTCTCTTCTTGCAAGGGTTGCCATAATTTCGCCATCTGCCACAACCAATTTAACTGGCGCAGCGCCGTCGATTGTCGCCAGAGGTCTCGCAAAAGCGGAAAAATTTGCCCATTTTTGCATTGTCTGGCATTGAGGGGCGTTCCGTATTCCAACAACCACGTTGCTTTCGGGGTCGTCTCTTCTGGGAAAAGCCGTCCGTAAATTTGCGGGACGTGCAATCTTTGGGAAAAAAGCCGGAGATAGGGTAAAAGTTCTTCTGGGGGTTCTTCGGGGAAGTTTGGGGGAAGTGCGGGTTTGGTGTCGAGAACGATGCAGGGTCGAATGAGAAGGTAGCGATCGCTGATGAGTTCTCCTGGCTTGCGATCGATTTCCCCACCGATCGTCCGTAAATAGTGGCGAATCAGGGGCGTATTGCACGCAGAGCAAAATTGATGGCTTTCGGGATTGGCGGCTTGACAATCCGATTGAGAACAGTGAAGAATAACCCCAGAATTAGCCATGATGTTACGCGCTAAATTTTGTCATCCCAAACCGCGAGACGGTATCTCGTAGTGCGAGAAACACCCGTCAGTAGCAAATTTTGCCTTTTTCCCAGTTTGTTCGCTTCCTAGTCTAGCCTACAAGGAGAGGTCTGACCCATCTCGGTACTGCCACGCAAAATCCCAAATTCTAAGGAATGTTTGAGGGAACCCTTGCTCAATTTCCTCCCAAATCTGAGAGTTTGAGGAATTGCGATCGATAATCTCTCCTCATTAATGCAACAGTCTTATTTATTTGAAAATCTTAAATTTTCAATTTTTTTTTTGAGTGAGTATGGATGCAGCTATACTCTGAGTTAATTAAGTTTTGAGCTTTAAATTCTCGATCGCCAAACTTAATCATAGATTGCCCGCCAATGATATAGCACTACGCGCTAGAAAACAGGGAACAGCGAATGGGCAACAGTCAAGTTTTGACTGGGTTTCAGCCTTTAGAGATGTCCTAATCTTGAAACGTAGTGCTATAAAGGCTGGGGTTAATAAAACCAATGACTTGAGGATATAACCATGAAAAAAATCCTAGCTACCTTTGGACTCGTTCTTGCTCTCGTGTTGTCCTTTGCATTCTCTTTTCCTGCCCAAGCCGCACCACTTGCTGCTGTACTCGGCCCGTTTGAAACTTTGGAAGAATGTGAATTTTATGGGTCTACTAACTACGATTACGTTCGCTGGTGGTGCGTTCTTGGAGAGGCCTCTTCTGCCGGCCATAAAACATGGGCTTTACTCATACAAGATAATAGTTAGAACTGACTGAGGTTTTAACTTTACTTAACTCGATCCCAAAAAAAAGAGCTATCTTTAAAAGATAGCTCTTTTTTGAGTGATTTTGGAACTTTCAGCTTAGAATAAGCCCAAAGTTAAAGACTTATCTAAGGGGAAAATCGCTCCCGCACCCAACCAGAGGGTAACAGCCGTTCCAAATAAGAAAATCGTCGTTGCAAGAGGACGACGGAAGGGATTTTGGAACTTGTTGACGCTTTCAATGAAAGGAATCAACATTAAACCCAAAGGAATAGCTGCCATACAAGCAATTCCTAAGAGTTTGTTTGGTAAAATCCGCAAAATTTGGAAGGTGGGATAGAGATACCATTCCGGTAAAATTTCCAACGGGGTCGCGAAAGGATTGGCGGGTTCGCCAACGGTAGCGGGATCGAGCACGGCCAAACCGATATTTAAAGCAATGGTTCCCATGATCACAATGGGGAACACGTAAAGCAGATCGTTAGGCCAGGCGGGTTCGCCGTAGTAGTTGTGGCCCATGCCTTGAGCCAGTTTGGCCCGGAGTTTGGGATCGCTGAGATCCGGTTTTTTGAGGGTTGACATGATGAATCGGTGTCTCCTAAATTCACGAAATATTGCGATCGCTTCGTCGCAACTAATTCCTAATGAGGGCGACTTCGGATGAGAAAAGCCATGAAATTAAACCAATTGTAGGAAAATTCTCACCCGATCGCCAGTTTTTCCGGGTTTAGAGGGGACCGGAAATGCCTTGCTTGCGGATCATCAAGAAGTGAGCCAACATGAAGACCGCGATGGACCAGGGCAAAACAAAAGTGTGCAAGCTGTAGAAACGAGTCAGAGTTGCCTGTCCGACGGATACGCTACCGCGCATGAGTTCGACCAATTGATCGCCGACCACGGGAATAGCTGCGGGAACCCCAGAAACGATATTAACCGCCCAGAATCCCACTTGATCCCAAGGGAGAGAGTATCCCGTTACGCCAAACGTGACGGTAATCACGGCGAGCACGACTCCCGTGACCCAAGTTAATTCTCGAGGTTTTTTGAATCCACCGGTCAAATAAACCCGGAAAACGTGGAGAATCATCATCAGCACCATCATACTGGCAGACCAACGATGAACCGAACGAATGAGCCAGCCGAAATTCACTTCAGTCATGATGTACTGAATGGAGTTAAAGGCTTCCGTTACCGTGGGCTTGTAGTAGAAGGTCATGGCGAAACCCGTGGCAAACTGAATGACGAAGCATACCAGCGTCACGCCACCCAAACAGTAAAAAATATTGACGTGAGGGGGAACGTATTTACTGGCAATATCATCTTCGATCGCCTGAATCTCCAAGCGTTCGTTAAACCACTGATAGGCTTTTGATTCTCTTGCTTGCTTGATAAACATGAAATCCGAATTCCTTAAGGAAAAATGTTGTCCGTGCAGTATTTAACCGATTCAAAGAGATTGCCTTGAATCTGTATAGCATCACCATTTCTAGTCATGGCTACTGCCAGCAAAGCTCGAATGATAAGGTTTCGAGCGCCCTTCCAGTCTGCGTGACTGGTGTTATCTACATTGACCGACTCGTGTCGCTCGATGAAGTTGAGAGAAAATGGGGAAAATATAAATAACAAGGCAGAGAAACTCTCAGAGAAATTTCCCTATTAAAAAATGTAACACGATTTATTCAGTTATCTGATTCAGTTATCAATGGATTAGTTACCAGCGATCGCCTGTCAGATTTTCTCCCTCAGCTCTCTTCGCTTCCCAATGCGTGCAATCATCGGGTTGATAAGGTCTCAAGAGTTAGCATATCTCCGCCGATCGAACCGATGGTACGGCCCCACTGGCGAGGCGATCGTCCAAAATGCCGACTGAAATCCCGACTGAACTGAGACTGGCTGGAATATCCCACCCGGTACGCTGCCTCCCCCACTGCGGTTCCTCTCGCAATGAGTCTGGACGCATCATTGAGACGATGGAGTTTGATGAATTGCATGGGGGAGTAGGTTGTGATTTCTTTGAATCTGCGGTGAAACACCGCACGGCTCATCTCTGCTTGTTTAGCCAGATCGTCAATGGAGAGAGGTTCGTACAGATGAGACCTCAAGAAGGTCAATGCTCGCGATATTTTCTGGATGCCCCTAAAGGTTTGGCAAATTGAAGAACCCCCCTTACCTCGAAGAACAGCAAACATGAGTTCTTTAATCCGGCCATTGCCAAGCACGCCGAGGGCAACGGGATCGTCGAGTAGCGCTAGCATTCGCTCCAATGCCTCGGTAAATCCATTGTCCCATTCAGCCACGGTCAATCCGGGCATGACTTCAGGATTCGAGTCATGGAAACTGTCGAGCGCTGCTATTTCCATGACTGTTTCCAGCATTGTGTGAGTTTCAAGGCTTAACCAGAATCCGAGTAGGGGTTTTTCCGATGAAGCCTCGACCACTTCCGCCTCTACAGGAAGAGGGAGCGTACAGCATAGATATTGACTCTCATTGTAGAGGCGTGTCGTGCCATTCAAATATGCCCGTTTGCTGCCTTGGACAATGGCACAAATACCGGGTTCGTACACTCCTAACAATCGCTCTACAGGGCTGCTCGCGCGAAATAACTGCAATCCTTGTAGGGGAGTATCGGTAGCCCCCTCGACAATTGCGTGTCGATCGACGAGCCGGACAATTTCGTGCTTGTTCATGTTAGCTAAGGTAACTCATTTCATTTATCTTTTGACTCGGCTGAGATAAATAGGCAAAAAAATGAGAGGAATAGGGCTGTTGTCTCGGCTTTCAAAAGATTAGCCTGCAAATAGATGAAGAAGCTGGTCTCGATCGAAGAAGCTGGCGTTTCACTGAAAACAGTCCCACAAGGGGCGGCAACGAGCTGTTGGGCTGCTGTAAGTCCGGAGCTAAATGGCAAAGGCGGTCTTTATCTCGAAGATTGCCATATTGCTGAAGCGGGCAAGGGTAGTGACATGATGAGTGGAGGCTATGCGTCGCACGCCTACGATACCGATGGTGCAAAGCGACTCTGGACGATCTCAAACGAGTTACTCGGGACTCGTTTCTAATTTCTTCGCAGCTCGAGCTTTGTCGATCGCGATCGCTTTTTCAAGAAACCTACAACCTAGAGGATTAAAATCATGACCGATATTAAAGCTGGTAAGAACGCTATCACCTTCGAAAGCCAAGGTTACAAACTGGCAGCTAATCTCTACACCCCCAATAGCTTCACTCCCTCTGGCAGCTATCCGACTGTCATCTATTCCCCACCCTTCAACCAAGTGAAAGAACAGAGCGGTGCTATCTATTGCCATAAGTTAGCCGAGAGGGGCTATATCGCACTAGCCTTCGACCATATTGGCTATGGTGACAGTGAAGGAGAAATTCGCAACTACGAACAATCTTTTATCAAGATGGAGAGTATTCGCGATGGAGTGAGTTTTCTCGGCACTTTGCCCTTTGTCGATCGCGATCGCCTTTTCGGCCTCGGGATGTGCGCCAGCGGTGGCTATATGGCCTTGGTGGCAACGACGGATAAACGGCTCAAGGCGATCGCTACGGTCTCTGGCATGATGAACAATCAGGCCAGTTATTTTAAAACCATGAACCGCGAAACCGCGATCGGGGTCATTACGGCAGCAAATGCAGGACGACAGAAATTTTATGAGACTGGTGAGGTGGAATACATGGATGGCCTTGGTCTGGAAAGTTTAGATCTCGATACCCTAGACCCAGACTCAGCCCAATATGAAGGTTATCAATTCTATATGACCGAGCGGGCTGGAGCCCAAACCCATCCGAATTATTCCCACAAGTCGCCGACTTTCCTCTTCGAAGCACCCATGCTTGCCGATGCTCAGTCCTATGCCCCCTATCTCTATACACCCTATATCGGTATCTATGGTGAGAAATCATTGCAGGATACCGGCCCGTTGACGGTAAATTTCTACGAGGCTGCAAGCGAACCAAAAGAGTTGGTCGAGATCTCGGGTGCGAGTCACGTCTCTCTTTACGATATCGACAAAGATGTCGATCGCGCTGTTGCGGCAATGGATGTATTCTTTCAAAAATATAGTCCTCAGCCAGTTTTAGCCAATAATTAGCCTAGCTTTAAGGATGGTTGTTACCCATCGCCTTTCTGCTATTTCTCTTGCTTCCCCCTCTCCGGACTAAAATATAAAAAATTAGTTAAACGATGACTCATGGGGAAACAAAGATTTTGGTTGGGATGGTTGGTAGCAATTGCAGTCTTTGCGTCCGGGTTGGCATGGACTCCTCCAGCACTGGCCTTTACGCAGGATCAGAAGGTCTTTTTGCAAGCATGGCGAATTGTCAATCAGGCTTATGTCGATGATAGTTTTAACGGGCAAAATTGGTGGTTTATGCGCCAACGCTATTTGCGCCGCCCTTTCCGCGATCGCGATGATGCCTACGAAGCCATTGAGGAAATGCTGGCAACTTTGGGAGACCCCTATACCCGCTTGTTGCGTCCGGAAGAATATCGCAGCTTGCAGGTTAGTACCTCGGGGGAATTAACGGGGATTGGCGTGCAAATCAATCTCGAACCCAAAACTCTGCAATTGCAGGTCATTAGCCCGATAGCAGGGTCTCCGGCAGAGCGTGCGGGGGTTCGGGCCGGCGATCGCATTCTCGAAATTGATGGCGTTTCCACCCAGTCTCTCTCTTTGGATGAAGCAGCGATGAAAATGCGGGGCGAAGTGGGGACGCGGGTGCAACTGACCCTGCAACGGGATAGCGAACCTGCCGAAGAGATTGTCGAAATCTTTCGCGATCGCATTGCCCTCAACCCCGTGAGTGCCAATCTCGATACGTCGGGAGCCGTTCCCATCGGTTATTTGCGCCTATCTCAATTTAATGCCAATGCCACGGCTGAATTGACCGAGGCGATCGCGGATCTCGAAGCGCAAGGGGCCTCGGCCTATATTCTCGATTTGCGGAACAATCCGGGAGGACTCTTGCAAGCGGGGATTGGCGTAGCTCGACTTTGGCTTGATGACGCTCCCATTGTCTATACTGTCAATCGTCGGGGGATGTTGGGCAGTTTTGAGGCCAACGGTTCGGCGATCGCCGACGCACCGCTTGTCGTTTTAGTCAACAGAGGGTCTGCCAGTGCCAGCGAAATTTTGGCGGGGGCGTTGCAGGATAACCACCGCGCTCAATTATTGGGCGAACAAACTTTTGGGAAAGGGTTGATCCAATCGTTATTTGAACTTCCCGATGATTCGGGTTTGGCAGTGACGGTGGCGAAGTATGAAACGCCCAACCATCACGATATTAATAAATTGGGGATTACCCCCGACAAAATCGTGACCCAAGAGCCAATTTCTGTCACTGAAATCGGGAGCGATCTCGATCTTCAATATCAAGCAGCCATTCGCTTGCTCGAAGAAACGTCTACTCTGGTTCGCCCTGCCTAACTCATAAAAACCAGGAATCGCGAGCGATCGTTGCAGCCAATATTTTCAAAATATTGACTGCATTTTTTATCGATTTTACAATCCCCTACAAAACGTTATTTTTTGATTTCTCATATTCAATAAAATTAAGTTCCCATTTTTTATTGCAAATCAATGTAAAAGGTGATACAAAAAGTTTCAAAAAACTCATTGAAGTGAGCAAGATAACCTGATTTCTTGACCGAGATGATACTATTTGTATAAAAACACAGCATAATAGAAACTAAAGCGTTATAGGTTTCTACTCATGAATTTAGCTCCACTATACTTACCTGACGGTTTCAAACTCACCCGAGATCAATGCCAATCAATTGCGATTGGGATGGTTAATCGATCTCCCCAACCAAGAAATAGAAATTTATCAGCGAGGAAAATCGATGATACTTCTCAATACTCCCGAGTGGCTTTTGGGAGAGGATGTTCTTCCGGGATTTTCTCTCAATTTAAAATTTTTGTGGGATCGATTTAACTAATTTTTTGTGTTGTGGAAATTGTGTTATTGCATTGCTTATCTAACTTTTTGAATTGAAATTTAACTCATCCGAATAATTTGCAACACGCGATCCAAATCTTCTAATTCTCCAACAATACGGCGGACTGGATGCGGCCAAGCGCGCACTAATGTAGGGGTCGCAGAAACGTGATTGATTTCTGCTTGTTCGGGGTGTTTAAAAATATCGATAATCTTAAGGGTATAGGGAGAATGAAGATGATTTTCTAAAAGTTGATGGAGCATTTTTAACGTTTGTTCTGTTGCCAAAGTATTTCCCGAAACAAATAAGCGCAAAACGTAATTCACTCCCCGATCGTCTAACCCGATCGCCTGACCTTCGGTGCCATTACCATTTTTGCGATCCTGTTGCCAGCGATCGTAAGCCACGACTAGATCTTGTTCTTCCCAGAGTTGGGGGAAGCGATCGCGATAACTTTCCACAATCATCGGTTCGCAAACTTCCTCTCGCCATTCTGCCTTTTGCCAAGGGGTCCCGTAGGTTGCAAAAACGGCATCAAGTAAAGTTTGATAGCGCATTACCGCCGGATAAGCCTCTGCAATTGTTTGCACTTCTCGGGTGTTGGGATCGAGCCAGCGATCGACTGTCGCGGTATAAGTCGGTACCAAAAAATGAGGCGGTTCGGGCAATCCCAAAAGTTCTTGCAAACCAATGCAAAGATTCGCGTGCCATTTTCCCTGCTTGGAGGGATCGATCGCATAGATCAAATCTCCAGCAGGAGTAAATAAAGCAATGCCTTTAAATAATTGGTTATTGGTGTCTTGGTGCGCGTTCCCTTGGCGTTCGCGAAGCGTCTCCGAAGGAGTTAGCCGCTCGTTTGGAACTAACGTCTCAGTCGGAGAAATTAAATTTTCCGGATTCGCACCGCTGGTTGGTTGTTGGTTGTTGGTTATTGGTGTCTTGGTGCGCGTTCCCTTGGCGAATTCGATTTGCCGGGATTGCACTGCTGGTTGGTTGGTTGTTGGTTGTTGGTTATTCCTCATTGATAACTGATTTAAATTCGTCCTCGCAACATTTGCGCCATTTCGTTAGGAGTTGGAGATTTTTCCAGGGCGGTTTCTTCGGTAATGCGACCTTCCTCATAAAGATTGTAAAGGGATGTATTCATAGTGGTCATGCCATCGTATTTACTTTGCATCATCAGTTCGTGCATTTCTTCATACTGTCCCTTGCCGATATATTCTTTCATCGTTTCGGTATTGATGAGAATATCGTGAAACGCAGCCCGCTTGCCATCCGTTGTTCGACATAGCCCTTGAGCGATAATGGCTACGAGGGATTCTGCTAAAGCAATACGCATGGAGTGTTGTTCTTCGGCGCTATAAAGATTGAGAATCCGCTCGATGGTTTTGACGGCGCTATTGGTGTGTAATGTTCCCATGACCAAGTGACCGGTTTGGGCGGCTTTGAGTGCCGTGTTCACCGTGCCGCGATCGCGCATTTCCCCCACCAGAATCAAATCGGGATCTTCGCGCAGGGCAGCTTTGAGGGCATTATCGAAGAGCAGGGTATGGGTGCCGACTTCTCGGTGTTTGACTAGCGATCGGCGACTTCTATGAATGAATTCAATCGGGTCTTCGATTGTAATAATATGTTTGGCGTGTTCCTTATTGATGTAATCGATCATGGCTGCCATCGTCGTCGATTTTCCCGAGCCCGTGGGTCCGGTGACCAAAACCAAACCTTTGTGAGCATCGGAAATATCGCGAAAGACTTCGGGAGCGCGAATTTGCTCGAGGGAGAGGATTTTCAAAGGGATCAACCGCATGACAATTGAGGGACCGGTTAGGGTATCGAAAACGTTGATTCGTACCCGTGCAAAGTCGTATTGCGTTGCCGTGTCGAGTTCTTTTGTATCTTTAAACTGCTGAATTTCTTGCTCTTTACAGATCTCCTGCATCCAACTCCAGAAGGTGGGCTCGTCGGTGATGGGATAATCTTCTAAGACGATCATTTCGCCGCGATCGCGCACCCGAGGTTTTTCCCCGACTCCCAAGTGAATATCGGAATAGCCTTCTTCATTGGATCGATTGATGACATCTTCCATGCTGGGATGCCCCGGAGTCCGTTGCGGGCCTTTGGGTTTCGCTTTTTGCGCCGCTCCCGGACGAGGGGGAGAAGCGGGGGGTCTCCTCATTTGTTGCGTGGCATCGTTGGGGGCGGCTTTTGCACCGGGAGGCCGTCCTGGAGGGGCGGGAGGACGGCGAGGAGGGGCGGGGGGACGGGATTGGGTCATCGTTCAACAACTCCGCTTTCGAGAGGCACTATTGTTCACTTTAGTCAATTTATTGCCAAAAGACAACTGCCTGCATTTTAGAGGTAAAGAGGTCAAACAATCGTCGTGCAAAGGATTCAACATCGGCGATCGCGATGGTTTCAGTTGTCTTTCCTTTTTTATTAAAAATGTTTGTAACTCGGATTCAGCGCGATCGGCTCTTTCTTTTTCAAGGTTAGCTCTTGCTTTTTCTCGTTCTTTCTCTTGCTCGCTCGCGATCGCGTTGCTCGATGACCTCGACATAATCCACAAAGCGATCGCGAAGCGCAACTTTAGCGATAAGGAATTTGTGGAACTGGCAAGATGTCAGTTTCCGATCGTCAAGCCTACTCTGATTAGCAATTAACCTTCATCAAATCCTCTGATATTGCATTCCGGGTAATTGCGTTACCACCCCCTGCAATTCTAAGGTTAATAAAGCACTGGAAACCTCTCCGGGGGGCAATCCGCAACGTTGCACGATCGCATCGAAAGGGGTAGGTTGTACGGCGATATGCTCCCAAATTCGTTTTAATTCGGGACTGATATCCGGAGGGGGTTGGCGATCGCTTCGATCCAATTGGGGAATCGTCCCCAGCATCTCCAATAATTCTTTTTCCCCTAAAATTAAATGCGCCCCTTGATTGGCTAAATGCAAACATCCCGAAGATTGAGGACTGTCAAGGGAACCGGGTAAAGTATAAACATCCCGCCCGAATTCGTTGGCATAGCGAGAAGTGATGAGAGCACCCGATCGCTTAGCCGCTTCCATGACTAAAATTGCCCGACTGATTCCGGCAATAATGCGGTTGCGAGGGGGAAAATTTTTCCCGTTGGGTTGGGTACCGGGGGGATAGTCGCTGAGAATTAGGCCCTGTTCGCAAATTTTCTCATAGAGTTTGGCGTTGCGTTTAGGATAAATAACGTCGATACCCGTCCCTAAAACTGCAATAGTTTTCCCTCCTTCAGCCAAACAGCTTTGATGTGCTTCAGTATCGATCCCAGCAGCCATCCCCGAGGCGATTGCAAATCCGTGTTTCGTTAAAGTGCTGCTCATTTTTCGCGTCCACCGCTTCCCGTATTCGCTGGCATTGCGCGTCCCCACCATAGCGATCGCGGGTTGCTCTCTCGTCAAAATTTCCGTTTGCCCGCGATAGTATAACACGGGAGGTGGACTTGGAATTTCTAGCAATAAAGCCGGATAATCCGGATCGGCGGGAGTCCAAAAAGAAAAACCTTTGGCGAGATATTTATCCAATAATACTTCCGGTTGGAGGCGCGATCGCTCTTCTGCAATCCCGCGAGTGGATTTCTCCCCCAAGTTGTCAATCTCCCAAAAGGCTTGTACGGGAGCATTCCAAGCTGCTTCCATACTGCCGAAATGCGCCCTGATGCGTTTGAGGGAAACCGGCCCGAGCCCGGATATTTGCGACCAAGCCACCCAATAAGCGCGTTCTTTCTCCAATGACTTCCACTCCTTGCCGAGAAAATTTAGAAAAAATTTTGTTTTTCAATTGAGAATTAGTTTCATTAAACGTACAATAGGAAATCGCAATACCGAATGACCTTGGAGAAAACGTTAATGATCCCTAAGTCTCGTACTTTATTATCCCTTGTCGCCGGGCTGAGCTTGCTCGTCGCGATCGGCTGTAGCGGTCAATCTTCTGACTCGGATACATCCAGCACAGAAGGCGAATCTGGTCAAGGTGGAGAAATTAATCTTTACTCTTCCCGCCACTACGATACAGATGACGATCTCTACGAAAATTTTACAGAACAGACGGGAATTGAGGTTAATCTCATTGAAGGAAAGGCCAATGAATTAATCGAAAGGATCAAAAGCGAAGGGGAAAATAGTCCTGCTGATATCCTCATGACCGTTGACGTGGGGAATTTATGGCGAGCGCAAGAAGAAGGGATTTTACAATCTGCCTCTTCGGATATTTTAGAAGAAAATATCCCAGCTAATTTACGAGAAGATGACGGGCATTGGTTTGGCTTAACCAAACGAGCAAGACTGATTGTTTATAACAAAGATAAAGTCAAAGCAGAGGAATTATCAACTTACGAAGATTTGGCCGATCCAAAATGGAAAGGACGGATTTGCATTCGCAGTTCCAGCAATATTTACAATCAATCCCTTGTGGCTTCAAAAATTGCTGAATTGGGAGAAGAGAAAACAGAAGAATGGGCAAAAGGTGTCGTTGCTAACTTTGCCCGCGAACCGGAAGGAAACGACACGGCACAAATTGAAGCCGTTGCTTCTGGAGAGTGCGACGTTGCTGTTGTCAATAGCTATTACGTCGCTCGCTTGCAGCGTTCTGACGATGCGAAAAAGAAAGAGATTGTTGCCAATGTTGGTGCATTTTTCCCCAACCAAGAATCTGGTGGTGCTCACGTTAATATTAGCGGCGCGGGAGTTACGGCCAATGCCCCTAATAAAGAGAATGCGATCGCTTTCATCGAGTATCTGACCACTCCCGAAGCTCAAGAAATTTTTGCTGACGGGAATAACGAATATCCTGCTGTCGCTGGCGTTGCTGAAAATGAAATCGTTAAAGCATTGGGCAACTTCAAAGAGTCAGAATTAGATGTAGAAAGTTATGGTGAAAAGAACGCCGATGCTGTCAAAGTGATGGATCGTGCTGGCTGGAAATAATCCCATCAGGTGGGCAATGCCCACCTTAAACCCATTAACTTTTGCAAATTTTGAGGTATTATTGAATGATGAACGATTGCTCAGAACCCGCAACTGACTCCTTCTTGTTCTTGCACCATTTTTCCCTAGATGAAAAAACAAAAATTTTCCAAGAATGTCAGAGAACATTTAACCGATATAAAGATAATATTATTCAGCAAACCAAAGAGCGAGTCCAAAAACAAGAAGGGATTTGAGCTCGATTGCAATGAAAGGTGCGCTTCCTTGTTGTCGGCCTCCGTATTAAGCTAGAGATATTGTTCGTCGATCGTTGAAATGACCTTACCTCCTTGGATCGTCCTCGATCCTAGCTTAAAAAGCTGGCTGTTAGAAGATATCGGACGCGGCGATCGCGCAACTCAAGGATTGCTGACCGCAGAAACCCATCAAGGAAAAGCCGAGTGGATTATTAAAGAAGCGGGGATTATTGCGGGATTACCCGTTGCCGATCGCGTTTTTCACCTCCTGAATTCAGAAGTTGTTTTTACTTCTCTCGTTAAAGAGGGTGAATTTTGCGAGTCGGGAATGACAATCGCTCGTTTAGAAGGTGCTCTAGATGCTTTGTTAATGGGAGAAAGAGTCGCTCTCAATTTAGTTATGCGATTGAGCGGTATTGCTTCGGTCGCACGCCAATACGTTGACGCGATCGCCGACTTACCCGCACGTTTTGCCGATACTCGTAAAACAACGCCCGGTTTAAGACTCTTAGAAAAATATGCGACGAGAATCGGAGGGGCCAGCAATCATCGCATGGGACTCGACGATGCGGCGATGATTAAAGATAATCACATTCAAGCAGCCGGAGGAGTTGGCAAAGCGATCGCTCGAGTTCGCACGACTTTACCGTATCCTTTAACGATTGAAGTCGAAACCAGTAACTTAATAGAAGTAAAAGAAGCGATCGAACATCCCATTAATATTATCATGCTCGATAATATGAAGATAGAAATGATGAAAGAAGCCGTAGAAATGATTCGCGATCGTAATTCTGAAATTCTCATCGAAGCGTCAGGCAATATTACCTTAAAAACCATTCGCGAAGTTGCGAAAACTGGGGTTGATTATATCTCCAGCAGCGCCCCGATTACGCGATCGCACTGGCTGGATCTTAGCATGAGATTTGTTTGATCGGCAAGAACTAGATGAGGGTCAAAAATGGATTGGCAAACCGTACGAACCACTTTCCAGCGTATTTGGGGTTATGAAGACTTTCGATCGCCTCAAGGGGAAATCGTGCAGAGTTTGCTATCGGGACGGGATGCGTTAATCGTCTTACCAACAGGAGGAGGCAAATCGATTTGTTTTCAATTACCGGCTTTGTTGCAAACCGGATTGACTTTAGTGGTTTCTCCTTTAGTGGCATTAATGGAAAATCAAGTACAAGAGTTGCGCGATCGCAATCTTCCGGCTGCTTCTCTTCACAGTCAATTGCCTTCTTTTCAGCGCAAGCAAACTTTAAGATTGCTGGACAAACAATCTTTACGCTTGCTATATTTATCCCCAGAGACGTTATTAAGTCCTCCAGTTTGGGAACGATTAATACAGCCAAAATTGCAAATTAACGGCTTAATTCTCGACGAGGCGCATTGCTTGGTACAATGGGGGGCAACTTTTCGGCCTGCTTATCGACGTTTGGGGGCAATTCGTCCGGCTTTACTTCAGTCTAAACCTGCGGGGACGAGAATGGCGATCGCGGCTTTTACCGCAACAGCCGATCCGAAAGCCAGAGAGATGATTGCGCGATGTTTGCAATTAGAAAATCCTCAATCTTTTCTCCTCAATCCCTATCGTAAAAATCTTCATCTCAACGTGCAAATTGTTTGGACTCCTCGAGGGCGCAAACAAAAGATGCTAAAGTTTATTCAAAGCAAGGGCAAAAAATCGGGTTTGATTTACGTGCGATCGCGTCGAGACAGTGAGGAGTTAGCACGATGGTTTGCGAGTTTAAAGTATAAAGTTGCAGCATATCATGGGGGATTGAGTGCAGAAGAAAGACGAGAAATTGAGGAGAATTGGTTGCGAGGAAAAACGCAATTTGTCGTCTGTACCAGTGCGTTTGGAATGGGGATAAATAAACCCGACGTGCGCTGGATCGTCCATTTTCAAGCTCCGCAATTACTCTCGGAATATATCCAAGAAGTAGGACGCGGGGGGCGAGATGGTAAAATTGCTGAAGCCTTAACATTAATGAGCGAACCGACGGGATTATTAAATCCAGAAGACAAACAACGCAATCAATTTTTTACCCAGCAACAACAAAAACAATATGAAAAAGCCAAAAAACTCGCAATAAATTTACCCGATCGCGGTAATATTGAGAAAATTACGAAGCAGTTTCGTGGCAGTCAAATTGCTTTATCTTTACTTCACAGTGCAGGACTTTTAGAATGGTCAAACCCTTTTAATTATCGTTTTCTAGGAACGGTAAGTTCAGTATTTTTACAAAAATCTTTACAAAATTTAAGTGCAGAACAAAAACAAATTCAAAAACAAATGAGCCAATATTTAAATACTCGTGGCTGTCGCTGGCAATTTTTATTAAATGCGTTTGGGTTTGAGAAAGATGCGATCGCCTTTCGTTGCGGTCATTGCGATAACTGTAAAAATTAGACGGGTAGGTCATGCAGAATTTTTCAAACAAGTTCTTTGAACAACAAATTAGAATCTTTCTCGGTCGAGAAACGATCGTTGCTCTGATTGCCTTATTTGTATCGAGAATTTTTCTTTCGATTACCCCCATTTTAATTAAACTTAGTGATGATTCTCTCGGTCCAAATCTCACGCTTTTTTGGCGCGAAGCGATCGCATTTGTTGGGTTTGGTCTGATTGAAACGATTTTCTTCCTGCGCGATCGTTTTAGAGATCGTTCTCCTTCTAATTCCAACACGATACAATATACTCGCCGAACTTTCGGGTTTTTATTCGGGATAGGAATTACCGCAACAATTTATATGCTTTTTTGGGTTTGGGCGTTGAATTTGACCAGCGTAACCAATAGTACCATCATTTCTGCAGCTTTGCCTTTATTTACGATTTTGGGGGGATGGCTTTTCTTCGGTCAATTCTTTGATTTTCGCTTTCTAATTGGTGCACTTTTAACAATTGCAGGTGCGTTAACGATTGGACTGAATGATGTTCATCAATCATCGGGAAAATTATATGGAGATATTGCAGCTTTATTGTCTGCCGTTTTTTATGCTCTCTATTGGTTATTAGTCGAGAAAGTTCGAGAGGAACTCAATACGACGATAATATTATTATGGCGTTGCGGATTGGGTACAATATTTTTAATGCCGATTGTTTTTCTTTCACCCGGAAATTGTTTACCCAATTCTTGGCAAGAATGGGTGTTAGTCATTGGGATTGCTTTTTTAGGTCAAGTGATTGCTCAAGGATTAACTGTTTTCAGCCTCAAAAAACTCTCTGCTGGTTTGGTTGCAGTCTCTATGTTACTCGTCCCTATTTTGAGTCATATTGAAGCAGAGTTCCTATTTGGAGAAACCGTAAATCTGACTAACTATCTGGGATTCTTTATTATTCTCATTGGCATTTACTTCTCTCTTTCAGGAAAAGGTGGAATCAAAGAATCTTCTTAAAGGTTAGAGAGGAAAATCGATTGCTGTCAATTTTTGTATTTCTTGATATACTGGTAATACATTATTTGCTATTTCCTTTTCTTCATCTGATGACAAGTTCAACGCTTCAATTGATTTATGGCGATAGGCAAACGTTTTACTGGTCATTATTTTGTCAAAATGGCCTTGAAAATCTGAAATGAGTTGCATTTCATTATCAGAAGCTAATAACTTTGTCCCAAAAGGTAATTTCCAATCCATCATATTGTCATGATAGGGAATACCCCATTTTTTGCAAATTAGTTGAAAAACTCGTTCGGGATGATTTGCCAAACATTCTAACGTTAGAATGGAAACGCGATCGCTCAATTTTTTAGCTTTGATTGCCTGTTCGTAAACGCTAAAATAAGAACCTTTAAAGTCATTCATATTTAAATCCCATTTTTGGTTGGATTTATAATGATTGAAGGGATTTCTAAATAAGAAGATATATCTTGCTTGTTCGAGATCGGATGCATTCCGATATAATTTATAGGTCATTTCAGCGATCGAAGAGGTTGGGTAGGCTTTACCAATAGTATCTTTAACAATGTAAATGTCTTCCGGATATTCTTTATCTAAATTGAGAAAATCATAGCTAACTTTACCCGTTTCCCGCAAAGAAGATTTGAGAGGTTGATAATATACTGCTTTCACATGAGGATTATTCTCAAAAGCACGAAGAAATGCAGTGGTTCCACTCATGGATGGAGCAGCTAAAAAGCGAATAGTCATGGCAGCAACCGCAAATGGCTAATAAGTTAAGTTAATAACTGGCTATTTTAGTCGTCAAACTCAAGATATCGATCGTCCTCTTCAATATCGGTGTAAAATAAAACAACTTCTTCACCCATATCAATCTTATCAATAGTAATTAAATGCGCTCAATTGCCAACATTATTTTTAACCCATTCAATTTTGGAGTTAGGATGGTTTGAAGAATGCAAACAGACTTTGATATAACTCGATTGTGCGATTATCATCATCAGTATCCAAAAGCGAAAAAGGGAACGGGTCATCGATCGCTATGTTAATATATTTCACGCTCGATTACCAATTCCCTATTGATAAAATTATTGCATCTTTTTATCGCGAGAGGCACGACGGCGATCGCGCCATTCCAAAGCAGAAAGATACAAAATTCCGAGACTGATCGCACCAAGAAGACCAATAGCAACCAAAAACAGAATGCTAACTAAGGGCATATGAGTCGAAATTTCCACGATCTTTAGACTCCAAAATCAAGAATCTTAGAAGCCGTTACGACCCCAAATTACCATTGCGATCGACCAAGTAAAGAGAGCGAGCAAACCCACCCAACCCAATGTCAAAATATCCATAACGCTTGAATTCCAACCCTTTTTGTTAAAGAACGACATCAACTATAATACCAGAGAGGGCAACCTTATTAACAATTGTTACTTAGAGTGTCAATTCTCCAACTTTAAAATTGCGATCGCTTTTTCCAAAACTTCATCGGGATCGAAAGGTTTAGTCATATAGAGATCCGCACCGACTTCCTCCCCTTTTTGCTTGTCGAACTCTTGACCTTTTGCCGTTAACATGATAATGAATACTTTTTCCGAGGCGAACTCTTTTCTCACATTTTGACAAACATCAAACCCGTTCATTTTCGGCATCATCACATCGAGAAAAACCAAGTTTGGTTGTTCTACTTTGATTCGTTCGAGAGCATCCTCTCCATTGGTTGCAATCAGCAACTCAACCCCCTCATCCTCCAACTCTTCCAAAGTTTGTTCGAGAAGCATTCTAATATGCGGTTCGTCATCAACAATTAGGATTTTTCCGCTCATTTTGCTCTTGGGAAACGCTAGACTTAAAGTTTAGTATAAAACCTCAAAAACTTCTACCGATCTTCGCTTTCCTTTAACATGAATTGTCCCGAATTCCCGAAAGCGGAAATCGAGATAGGTTTTTTCATAAACGCTGCGACTGACTAAAATTTGTCCGCCTTTTGCTAACGATTGCAATCTCGAGGCAATATTGACTTCATCCCCGATCGCCGTATAATCCGTATGGGTGGGAGACCCTACATTTCCGACCACAACGCTACCAGAACTCAAACCGATCCCCGTAAGGAAATTTTCCCCGATCCAGCGACTGGGAATGAGATCGAGTCGTCTTTGCATATTAATTGCTGTAGCGATCGCTCGTTTTTCCGCATCGGCGATCGCTGAAGGAGCACCAAATAAAGCAACAATCATATCGCCGACAAATTTATTAACAGTGCCTTGATGGTTAAAAATAACATCAACCATGTGAGTAAAATATTCGTTGAGATAGTTAACAATTTTTTCCGGGGGAAGTTCCTCGCATTTGGTGGTAAAGTTGCGAATATCGGAAAACAAAACCGTTACATTGCGGCGTTTGGGTTGCAATGCCGCTAAATTTTGGTTGGCTAAAATTGTCTCGACAACAGGTGCAGAAATATAACGCTCTAAATTACTTTTAATCCGTTCTTCTTGGAGATGTTTGAGATATAATATTGCATTTTCAATAGCAGTTGCAGTTTGGGAAGCCAACGCATTTAATAACTTTAATTCGGCGGCAGTATAGTACTTATCGCGATCGCTGCCGATGACAATTGCTCCCAATATTTTCTCCCTTCCTTTCAAAGGTACGCCAATTAAAGAGTTGAGGCGATCGCGATTGATTAAATGGTGAATATCGCGATCGATCCCGTTAAAAATCTCCCCTTTTCCCGTATCTAAAAGTAAATTTGTGACTTCTCGTTCTAAATTGCAATCTTCTCCCTCTTCCCCAAAAGCCGCAATTTTTCGCAATCCTTCTTCTTCTTCTAACAACATCACCCAACCCGATGTTGCAGAAATTAAACGTTTGGCTTCATCGAGAACCAATTGAGCCACTTCCTCCAATTTTAATTGTGAGGTTAGTTTATCAGAAATACTATAAAGTAAATTGATTTCCTTATAGCGATCTAATGTTTCTCGTGCGAGCTCTCTTCTTTCTTGCTCTCGTTCGCTTAAATATCCGAGTAAGTTGGCGATCGCTTCTGCTTTTTCATTACCTTTTACCCAACCTAAAGTAATATCTCGAGTTTGCACGGGATACTTTTCCTGGAGAATCAACTTGGGAGAATCGTCCCCCATTAAAAGATTCCCTTCACAGTCGATGATTGCGAGAGGAGAAGCGATCGCGGCGATAGTTTTCTCGATGAGTTGTTGGGTTTCTTTTTTAGCGAGTAACCGTTTCAGGCAAAGTTTTGACATGAGCTTCCTCGTCAGCTAAGAGGATAAAAAATACGTTTTCCATTCCTTTTTCAAAGCGCAGGGTTTGCACGACTTCCGATTGTTGCCAAAGGTTAGCATTGGCAATAACGAGATCGGGTTTGACCCGAGTGGCTTTTTCGCGAAATTCTTCCCCGTTTAATGCTTCGGCAACATGATAGCCTTTTCCTTCTAATACCTCCGATAAAACTTGTACGGTCGAGCGATCTTTGTCCAAAATTAAAACTTCTTTAGATTGGCGATCTTGGGTTAAAAGCAAATCAATTTCTGACAGTAAAATCTCACTTTGAACCGGTTTGCTGAGAAAGCGATCGACTCCAACTCGATAACCTCGTTCTTTATTTTCTAAAATAGAAAGCATGACAATGGGAATATCTAAAGTATTGGGATCGTTTTTAATCGCAGCTGCAGCATCAACGCCATTGAGTTGCGGCATCATTACGTCCATAACAATCAAATTGGGTTTAATTGATTTAGCAAGTTGAATCGCTTCTAACCCATTGGTTGCCTCCACAATATCATAATGGCGGACTTCTAGTTCTTGTCGCAACAGGCGGCGGATATTGGCGTCATCATCGACAATCAGGATGGTTTTATTGGCTTCTTCTCCTATTTTTGCTTTTGCTTTAGCACTCCGTTGAAGTTGGTGCAAAAGCGTATCGACATTTAACGGCGTTTCGGCAATGGGTTGAACAATTTTTACAGGTAAGGTAAAGAAAAAGCGACTTCCTTGACCCAATTCGCTCTCAACTCCTACCGTACCGCCATGATGCTCGATAATTTGCTTGCAAATCGGCAATCCTAACCCCGTTCCTTTCGGTTTATCGGTTAAAGTATCGCCGATCTGCTTGAACCTTTCAAATACTTTCGGTAAGTTTTCAGTGGCGATGCCGATTCCGGTATCGATAATGCTAAAAGTGACGGTATCATCCGTTCGCGTAGCTTGGCAAGTCACCGAACCTTTTTCGGTAAATTTAACGGCATTAGACAAAAGATTGATAATGACTTGGATGAGCCGATCGCGATCGCCTAAAATTGGCGGTAAGTTGGGTTCGATATCTTCAATCAGTTGCAGGTCTTTGGAACAAAAGAGGGAAGAAGTTGCCGCGATCGCGCGATCGCACAACTCCCGAACGTCGAGGGATTCCATTTTCCATTCCACTTTCCCCGCTTCCATTTTGGCAATATCCAAAACATCATTAATTAAAGCGGTTAATCGCTCTCCTTCGGCAACAATAATGTGAATATTTTCGCCAACTTGTCTGACGGCTCGTTTCACTTTTTTCTCTTCGAGATTGACTGAAGGAAAAACTGTATCTTTTAATCTTTTATCAATCAGCTTGGCAAATCCCAAGACAGATGTTAAAGGGGTTCTCAGTTCGTGGGATACGGTCGAAATAAAATCGGTTTTGAGTTTATCAACTTCGATCAGGTGTTCGTTTTCTGCTTTTAAACGTTCGTTGAGAGAGGAAATTTCGCGAGCGGCATTTTCTAACTCGGCTTGTGCTTTTTTGCGATCGGTAATGTCTCGAACGATCGCGGTAAAGAATTTTTTCTGACCTTGGGTAAACGTAGAAACGGCAATTTCTACAGGAAACGTTCTTCCCTTTTTATGCTGACCCATTAATTCTTGGGTCTGAGCGATCGCTTTTTCCTTGGGATTATCGGTTGGACAATGTAGGCAGTCGGCATAACCGCGACTGACGAGAAACATTAAATCGTTATGACTTTCAAAAACAGGAATGAGCAAGCAAATATTTTTTTGTCCGATAGTTTCTTCGGCGGAATAGCCAAACAGTTTCTCGGCGGCGGCATTTAAAGATTGGATTCTTCCACTTTCATCAATAATAATAATCCCGTCGGCAGCGGTTTCTAGAACCGTGCGGTTTTTGGCTTCACTTTCTTCGATGCGTTCGATTAAAGGTCTCCCCATTTTCAGGAAAATAGCCGTAGCTAACATTTCCACTAAAATTGCAGCAAGTATGGTAATAATTGCGGCTTTTACAAAAGGTTTGCGAATCTCTTTGAGGTCAATTTTAGGGACAACGGCCCAATTAGCATTATTGATAGGTTCGTAAGCGGCAAGAACGGGAGTCCCGCGATGATCCAATCCCGTTATCACGCCAGATTTTCCGGATAATGCTTTCCGCATGGGTTCGGCAACGTTTGACTCCCAAGGAATTCTCTCCGTGTTTTGATGGCGATCGTGCTTCTTCTGGAGGAGAAAAACGATTTCATCTCCTTTGCGTTTGACGAGAACGAATTCTCCCGTGTTTGGCAAACCATGCAATTTGTCATAAGAACGCCGCACGATTTGAAAGGCCTCTTTCTCGCTATCGGCAGTGTCGATGATGGATTCGATTAACCGTGCTTGACTTTTGGCAGTAACGATGAGGCGTTGCTTTTGTTCGACGATCGCCGTGCGATAGAGAATGCTAAAGCCAATTCCAGCAACGATGGTGGAAATAATGGCTTGATGAATGAGTAGAAATTTGAGTCTTTTGCGGTAATCCATTGTTGCGATCGGTATAGAAGTTTATCCCGAAGCACCCTTCTATCCATTCTGTCACGCCAAATTAGAAACTGGCACGATCTTGAAAGTCGCTTCGACTTTCATCATAAGCATGCCTTCAGGGCAATTCGTAAATACCGATCTACTCCGCTTCGGTCAATCGAGAAAGGTCAATTTCCTACAGATTTTGAGCGATCGCCTCGAGCGCAAAATTATTACGCGAAAAATAAACCTTGACGAAAATAGACAAGTATACTAAAGTATTTTCTTACTATTTCACAACCCTATTCCCGTTTGATTGCCATTATGACTCGATCGCCACAAACCCCGCAAAATAAACATTTAACCTGTCTTCCCGGTGGAAATTACCCAACTCGCAAACCTGCTACTTTTCCCATCCCCAAGCCTCCCAAAAATGCGATCGCCAATATAGAGGGAGCAAATCCAGAAGAATTTACCACAAATCTGCAACAATTGGAAGAAAAAGCAATAAAAATTCATCAATTATCAACGGAATTAGCAACAGCGATCGCTGAATTTCAAGAAATCGGCGATCGCGTGGATCGCGGCAGTATTCATTTTCGCAAAAACTTAGGACATCACTGGTTTCCCGAACGCATTTGCAGCTATGAAGACGTTAAAGTGCCCCATCTTCACCAAACGGAAAAAGGAGTTTTAGTTTTATCGTCTCATCGCGTCCGATTGAAAAACAAGCAACATTTCACAGTCCCGCAGGAAGCACGAAAAGAAGCTAATTCTCTAGCAAATTTATTGCGACAGCGTAACAAAGTCAAACCCTAAACTCAATCCTAAACAATGCTTCTTTTCGCGTGATAAAGTTTAAGCGATCGCTAATTCTTGGAGTTCAAAACGATAATTTTCAATGACGGGATTGGCTAAGAAGCGATCGCACATTCGATCGAGTTGTTCCTTGGCACTGGTTTCATTTTCAGCCCTCAAATTCAATTCAATATATTTACCAATTCTCACCCCATCTACCATTTCGTATCCTAATTGTTTTAATCCCGATTGTATGGCAACTCCAGCGGGATCGAGAACCGAAGGACGCAACGTAACATAAATTTTTGCTTGAAATTGCATATTGATTGTGGGTTATTCGTTATTGGTTATGGGTTGACCCCCAGTCAGTCCGATGTGTGGGCATTTATCCCCCTCTTGGGAGGGGTTGGGGGTGGGTTTCTTGAAAGAGGTTAAGAGGTAGGTTACTATTTAATCTAAGACTCCAGAAGTATAGTATAGTATGAGAGGGTCGGTCAAAGCAAAAATCTGTCACCTTGCAAACTGGCAAAATATCTTGTTAGCATCGCGATCGCTAGGGTAATCCATGAAAATTCGCACTCGTTCCCAAGAAAAAATACTCAGCCTTCTGAAAGTTTTAAATCGTCCGATTTCGGCACAGGATTTGTATGTCGAACTGCGAAATCAGAAGCACAATATCGGACTGGCGACAGTTTATCGCGGTTTGGAAGCCTTAAAATTGGAGGGAGTCGTGCGGGTGCGAACCCTTGGCAATGGGGAATCCCTCTACAATCTCGTGCAACGCGATCGCCACTATCTCACCTGTCTCAATTGCGGTTGCTCCATTCCCCTTGCAAAATGTCCCGTGAGCCAACTCGAACAAGAATTACAGCAATCTTATCAGTTTAAAGTTTACTACCATACGCTGGAGTTTTTCGGCCTGTGCGATCGCTGTCAAAAAGAACAAAACCAGTAGGGACGCGGTATAAGATATTGTATACTATGTCCCTTACGATGTCCCTACCTATATTTTAGCCGGCCGAATGGCGATCGAATTTTTCTAATTCTAAATCCAAACTACCAGTATTTCCAGCATTATTGCTAATAACAGAACGAACCCCCTCTAAGGTAGACACCATATTGCGAGGATCCATAAACATGACTTTGCTACTTTCGCTGCTGCCAATGGCTGCTCCCATATCTAAATAATGTTGTGCTAAGAGAAATTGTAACGTTTCTTTGGCTTGGGGATCGTCCTTCATTTTTGCAGCAATGATGTCGATCGCGCGAGCGGTTGCCTGTGCTTTGAGCACTTCTTGTTCCGCATCGGCTTTCGCTTTTAAAATCGTTGCTTGCTGTTGTGCTTCTGCCCGTAAAATAGAAGCAGTTTTAGCCGCTTCTGCTTCTAAAACTCGCGCTTCTGCCTTTCCTTTCGATTCATTAATTGCCGCATCTCTTTCCCCCTCAGAAGTCAAAATCGCCGCTCGTTTTTTCCGTTCTGCCGACATTTGTAATTCCATGGAATCTTGTACGGCTTTAGAGGGGGTAATATTGCGTAGCTCTACCCTTGTTACTTTCACGCCCCAAGGATCTGTAGCAATATCCAACTCTCGCAAAAGGGTTTCGTTCACTTCCGTTCTGGCCGTAAAAGTTTGATCGAGTTCGAGCTTTCCCATTTCCGAACGAATTTGCGTCAAAACCAAATTTTCCATTGCCGTTTTGAGACTTTCAACGCGATAATAAGCGCGTTCCATATCCATGATTTTCCAATAGACAACAGCATCGGCACTGATAGCAACATTATCTTTTGTAATGCACTGTTGGGGCGGAATATCGAGAACTTTTTCCCTAATGGTTTCTTGATAAACAATCTTGTCAATAAACGGAACGACAAAATTTAAACCAGGGGTGAGTTTTTTCTTATAACTCCCCAAACTTTCCACCAATGCTTCATTTTTTTCATTGACGATTCTCACAGAACCTAAAAGTGCAGAACCGCCAAATGCTAAAACAATTAAGAGGAAAAACTGTCCCATTGTTATTCTCCTTCGAGTAAAGATTGCGGCAGGACGATTAACGTATTGCCTTCTCGTCCGACAATATAAACTTTTTGCCCCGAGGCGATCGTAAGGCTTTCATGACTGCATTTCCCTGGCCAAGAATTCCCCTCGTATAAAATTCGTCCCGTTCTTCCGGCAGGAATTTCCGTCAGGGTTTCGCCTTCGGTTTTATCTTCAAGGGTCGTGCTTTTGCGCTGGGGGGTGAAAATGCGGCGGGAGAGGAGCACCAGTAAGGTCGAACAAACCATCCAGAGGGCAATTTGCAAGCCGGAGTGGGGCAGCACGAGGGAAATGAGCGCCACAAAAAGGGCAGAGATCCCCATCATAAACTCAGTAAAAGCCGTAGGAAAGAGCAACTCCATCAAACAGAGAATTACGCCAGCAACGAGCCAAAGGAAGGTGGAACTCAGCATTATGATGCCCTTGAGAGCAATGAAATGAAAGGGTTTGAGAGACCCGATTTTCTTGACCCCTCAATCTTAGCGAACTTCTTCGACCGTTTCGCGATCGCTTAAAATATTGAAAACTTCGTATTCTGCTCGAGCCGGCGGCCATTGATCATTAATCGTTGATAATTGATAATTGATAATTGATAATTAATAATTGAAATGACTGCAACTCCCCTACGCCCCTCTACCGTTCGCACCCAACTCCCCGATCGCCTTGGCCGTTTCGGCACCTTTGGCGGCAAATACGTTCCCGAAACTCTCATGCCCGCGTTGAGTGAATTAGAAAGGGCGATCGCTCGCTACAAGGACGATTCGGATTTTCAGGACGAACTCGATGGCTTATTGAAAGACTACGTGGGACGACCCTCCCCCCTCTATTTCGCCGAACGCCTCACTCAACATTACGCCAAGCCCGATGGTACGGGAGCACAAATTTATCTGAAAAGAGAGGATTTAAACCATACAGGAGCGCATAAAATCAATAATGCCCTCGCTCAAGTCCTACTAGCGAAACGCATGGGTAAGGGTCGTATCATCGCCGAAACCGGGGCGGGACAGCATGGTGTTGCAACGGCTACGGTTTGCGCCCGTTTTGGCTTGGAATGCGTCATTTATATGGGCGTTTGCGATATGGAACGCCAATCCTTGAATGTCTTTCGGATGCGCTTGTTAGGGGCGACGGTGCAACCCGTCGAAGCCGGGACGGGGACTCTTAAGGATGCCACCTCAGAAGCCATTCGCGATTGGGTAACGAATGTAGAAACTACTCATTATATTTTAGGTTCTGTCGCGGGTCCTCATCCCTATCCCATGATGGTACGGGACTTTCACGCGATTATCGGCCGAGAAACGCGCCAGCAGTGCCGAGAAAAATGGGGCGGACTTCCGGATATTTTGTTAGCGTGTATTGGAGGCGGATCTAATGCGATGGGATTATTTTACGAGTTTGTCAAAGATTCTTCGGTACGCCTGATCGGAGTAGAAGCCGCAGGAGAAGGAGCGGAAACGGAAAAACACGCGGCAACCCTGACAAAAGGTCAACCCGGAGTATTACACGGTGCTATGAGTTACGTCCTTCAAGATGGAGAAGGACAAATTATTGAGGCCCATTCTATCAGTGCCGGACTGGATTACCCCGGAGTGGGTCCAGAACATAGTTATTTAAAAGATACAAGACGGGCGGAGTATTATAATGTGACCGATGCCGATGCCGTTGCCGCCTTTCAACGCTTATCTCGTTTAGAAGGGATTATTCCCGCTTTGGAAACCTCCCACGCGATCGCTTATCTCGAAACTCTCTGTCCTCAACTCGAAGGTAGTCCTCGCATTGTCATTAATTGTTCCGGACGCGGCGATAAGGACGTGCAAACCGTAGCGAAGTTTTTGGAAAAGAGTTAGGAACACTCACCACTCACCACTCACCAGTTAGGGGAAATATGGACTTTCAGATATGCGATCGCGATCTCGATGAGGAAACTTTAGCACGATATCGTCAAGCTGAAGCGATCGCGGCAGATACGGAAACGATGGGATTGATTCCTCATCGCGATCGCCTTTGTTTGGTACAGTTATGCGACGATCGCGATTTTGTCACCGTTATTCGCATCGAACGCAGTCAAACTGAAGCTCCTAATCTTAAAATCTTGATGGAGGATGCCAATGTTGTCAAAATTTTTCATTATGCCCGCTTTGATTTAGCCCAATTCAAACATACATTTTCGATTGACACCAATCCCGTTTTCTGTACTAAAATTGCCAGTAAACTCGCTCGCACTTACACCACTTCTCACGGTTTAAAAGCCCTCATTCAAGAATTAGAAGGAATAGAACTCGATAAATCCTCTCAAAGTTCTGATTGGGGCAATCCCAAGAATTTAACCGAAGAACAACTGCGTTATGCGGCTAACGACGTGCGTTATCTAATTAATGCTAGAAAAAAACTGATGGCGATGTTAGCCAGAGAAGAACGCTTAGAATTAACGCAACAGTGCTTTGAATGTTTACCCGTCTTCGTTGCTTTAGATTTATTGCAATTTCAGGGTATTTTTGAACATAAATAAATTGCGATCGCTCTTCAACCTTAAAAATGGGGGCATATCGTTTGAGTATTATTAAGATAGTATCGCAATAGTCAACGATTTTACAGTCTCTTTGCGATCGCCTCTACTTTTTTCTATCGTGGGGGTATATTAGGATTATCATCCTCGATTGCGATCGAAACAGTGAAGGGGACATCGTAAAATGAGTTAGCGATACGGCTAAAGCCACACTTCGCGAACGGGCATATTTTGCATGGGGAGGACTTCTCAATGAGGTTGAAATTTTTGAACGGTGTCCGACTGTTATTATGTTGGGGAATCCTCTTTTTACTTTTCTCCACTCCCGTTAGTGCAAAATTTTACCATACCAATTCCCCTCCAATCGAAATCAAACAAGGATGGCAAGTTCATTGGGGGGATTCTCCTCAAAATGAATACGGTTTTCCTTTATGGGTTCTCGAAACGCCAAAAAGTCCCGAATGGATCGCTTTAACCCTACCTGCCAAACTACCCCCACGATCTCGAGAAAAGATATATTGGTTAAGCGTCCCCTTACCCGAAGGAAATTGGCCATTTCCCAGTCTTTATTTTCGAGGAATTCCCAATCTTTTAGAGGCATATTTTCAGGGTGAATTAATCTATATTTTTGACGAGTTGGACAATCAGGGCAATCTCAAAGCTAAAGAAGGAGAATTTCCCATCGTTCCACTTCAATCTAATGGGCAAAATAGCCATCTTTTTATCAAAGTTTATCATAAAAATAATTTACCCATTCCTTTAGGAATGAATGGAATTTTAACCATTGGCAATAAACCCGATCTCATTAAAAAATTAATTTTGGGAGATAGCATCAAGATCGCTCTCGGTTTATTATTTATATTTTGCGGAATGTTACCGATCGCGATCGCGATCCTCAAAAAGCAATGGAATATTTATCTCTCTTTTGGTTTGGTTTCCTTTCTCATTGGCATTTATACAATTACGCCCACCGAAAGCGTGCGCCTTCTCTTTGACTACAAAGTAACTTGGACTTATATTCACCATACAGCTTTTCATTTAATTCCTGTCAGTATTTGCCTCTTTTTCGAGCATCTTTTTGGAGTCGGACGGTTGGCAATTCCTCGCCGGTTATGGCAAATTCATCTTTTTTATGCCGTTTTGGCTTTGATTTTGGCTGGAAATCGGATTTTAACATGGGGTACTGCTGCGCTACCCACGCAAATTTTAGGAATTCTGACCGCAATAACTTTAATTGCGATCGCTATCAAAACATCCTTGCGAGGAAAACCCGAAGCTAAGATTTTTACTTTTGGCTTCTCTCTCTTTTTGTTAACTTCAGTGCACGATATTTTTGTTTACCTTTCTCCCTTTCATCTCTGGAGAATTCAGCTTTATTATTGGGGGATGCTGGTATTTTTACTTTGTTTGGCTTTTATCCTAGAACGTCGCTTTACGGAAGCACAGAACTATCTCAAGGCATATAATTTAGCATCGAGTCGCTTCATCCCCCATGAATTTGTTAATTTCTTAGGAAAAGATAGCATTATTGACATTCAACTGGGCGATCGCATTCATCAAGAAATGACGGTATTATTCTCTGATATTCGGTCCTTTACCAGCATTTCAGAAAGAATGTCCCCCGAACAAAATTTTAACTTTCTCAATGCCTATCTGTTGCAAGTGAGTCCTATCATTCGCGAACATCACGGTTTTATTGATAAATATATTGGCGATGCAATTATGGCGCTATTTTATCACAGTCCGGCAAATGCTGTAAACGCCGCGATCGCCATGCAAAATCAAGTCAAATTGTTTAACAAAGACTGTCACGAAACGGGCTATCCGACCATTCAAATCGGAATCGGTTTGCATTGCGGCAATTTAATGCTAGGAACTGTAGGAGAAAAGCAACGGATGGACACCACAGTCATTGCCGATGCCGTTAATTTAGCCTCTCGTTTGGAGACAGCAACCAAGCAATGCGGTGCGAGTATTTTAATGAGTGAAGAAACTTTAAAGCGATTACCGAATGCCGATCGCTATGCTCATCGCTTTCTCGGTCAAATTATCGTCAAAGGTAAAAAAGAAGCTATCAAAATTTATGAAGTTTACGAAGCCGATGCCTCAGAATTGAAAGATTTTAAAACCGAAACCAAACCCTTATTCGAAAAAGCCGTTCGTTTATGCGATCGCGGTCAAAATATGGAAGCAAGAGAAATCCTCCTAGACTTACAACAAAAAAATCCCGCAGATCGTGCCGTGCGTTTACTATTATTTCGCCTCGACGCAGAAGAAAGCAAAATAAATTGATTGCGAGAACAGTAACACGCCGCAAGTCTGAAAAAGCGCAGCCATGCCAGAGACTATACAGCACCTTCTGGGTTAGGATTAGTTTTTCTGGCTTGATTTAAGGCGATACCCCAAACCATGTACGGTTTGAATCCAATCTTTAGGTGCACCCGCATGGCGTAATTTTTTTCGCAAACTCTTAATATGAACTTTCACCGTCTCTTCACCGGGAGAATTTTCCAGCGACCAAAGCGACTCGATAATAAAACAGCGATTTAAGACTTGTTTGCCGTGACGCAATAATAATTCTAAAATGGCAAACTCTTTAGGGGTTAAACGCAAGGGTCGATCGCCATAGGTCACTTCGTAGGTACTGGGATTTAAACTTAAGTTTTCCCAAGACAGGACGGGAGTTGGTGCAACTTGTCCCCGACGCATCAAGGCGCGAATTTGGGCGAGTAATTCCCCTAAATTGAAGGGTTTGACCATATAAACATCTGCCCCAGCATCGAGTCCGACAATTTTATCATGGGTCGTATCTCGTGCCGTTAACATGAGAATGGGGAGAAGATAACCCCGCGATCGCACTCTTCGACAGAGACCAATCCCGTCGAGTTTGGGTAAGGTAACATCGAGTAGTAACAGATCGTAGGTCAAAGTTTTTAAAAACTGCCAAGCGATTTCGCCATCCGTTGCCATATCCACGCGATCGCCTTGACTGGTTAGGGCTTCGGCTAAAGATTCTGAAAGTTGCAGGTCGTCTTCAACAAGAAGAATTCGCATCGACTCGAATATCGGAACTCTTGCTTATTTTCTCGGTTGGTGGGAAGGCAATATTGTATCAGAGGTTACGCTCTCGCGTTGCTGCGGCAAAAATCAGGGCGATCGCGACGGTTTCCTCCTCGTTCCATCACAGCCGATGCTCGATCTGCCCAAATCTTAGCGCGATTTGCTTTTTTAAGTTCGGTTCGACGGGTTATTTTTCAACTTGCGATCGCTCGATATAGAATTTTTCGGGCGATCGCGCATTTTGTTCGTCAAAATTAAAGAATTCAAAAACTCCGGTGAAGATTCCAAAAAGAGAGCGATCGGTTTCGTCCGATTTGTTCGCAGGTACGCAATAATGAAGGACAATCTAGAGTTATGATTGATACTTCTCCTTTCATCCGACGCGATCGCCATGAACAGCCCTTTCCTCGACCGCCTCAATAGTCCCGAGCGTCCCGTTATCATCTTTGATGGCGCCATGGGAACCAATCTGCAAGCACAGAATTTAACCGCCGCAGACTTTGGCGAAGTCGAGGAAGGATGTAACGAATATCTCGTTCATTCTAAACCCGAAGCCGTGGCCGCAGTGCATCGCGGCTTTTTAGAAGCAGGTGCGGATGTTATCGAAACAGACACCTTTGGCGGCACGCCCTTCGTCCTCGCAGAGTATAATATTTCCGACCGGGCCTATTATCTCAACAAAACCGCCGCAGAACTCGCGAAAAAAGTCGCCGCCGAATATTCAACCCCAGAAAAACCCCGATTTGTTGCCGGATCTATGGGACCCGGGACAAAACTCCCCACCTTGGGACATATTGATTTTGATACCCTTAGAGAATCTTATCTCGTCCAAATAGAGGGATTGATGGATGGGGGAGCCGATTTGCTCCTCGTAGAAACCTGTCAGGATGTCTTGCAAATTAAAGCGGCATTAAATGCGATCGAAGAAGTTTTTGCCAACAAAAAACAACGTCTGCCTCTCATGGTTTCCGTGACCGTAGAACAACAAGGGGCAATGTTAGTGGGAACGGAAATCGGTGCAGCACTTGCTATTTTAGAACCCTATCCCATCGATATTTTAGGACTGAATTGCGCCACCGGTCCCGATTTAATGAAAGAACATATTAAATATTTATCGGAACATTCTCCTTTTATTATTTCTTGTATTCCCAATGCAGGTTTGCCAGAAAATATCGGCGGACAAGCGCATTACAAATTAACGCCGATGGAACTGAGAATGGCGTTAATGCACTTTGTAGAAGACCTCGGCGTCCAAATTATTGGGGGATGTTGCGGCACCCGTCCCGCACATATCGAACAACTGGCAGAAATTGCCAAAACCCTGACACCCAAAGAACGAAAACCGCATTACGAACCTTCAGCCGCTTCTATCTATAGTCCTCAACCCTATATCCAAGATAATTCTTTCCTGATTGTTGGCGAACGATTGAATGCAAGTGGTTCAAAAAAATGTCGTACGCTATTAAATAAAGAAGACTGGGATGGATTGATTGCTTTAGCTAAATCTCAGGTGAAAGAAGGGGCACACGTTCTTGATGTGAATGTGGATTACGTGGGACGAGATGGTGTTAAGGATATGCACGAACTTGCCTCCCGTCTCGTAAATATCACCTTACCTTTAATGTTGGATTCGACAGAATGGGAAAAAATGGAATCGGGTTTAAAGGTTGCGGGTGGTAAATATATTCTTAATTCGACAAACTACGAAGATGGCGAACCTCGTTTTTATAAAGTGTTAGAGTTGGCTAAAAAATACGGTGCGGCAGTGGTCATCGGGACGATCGATGAAGATGGTATGGCACGAACTGCTGATAAGAAGTTTGAAATCGCAAAACGCGCCTATGATGCAGCTGTTGAGTATGGAATTCCGGGACGCGAACTATTCTTTGATTCTCTTGCCTTACCCATCTCTACCGGCATTGAAGAAGACCGAGAAAATGGAAAAGCAACGATTGAGTCAATCGCTCGCATTCGCAAAGAACTTCCCGATTGTCATATTATTTTAGGGGTTTCTAATGTTTCGTTTGGTTTGAATGCAGCGGCGCGTCAGGTGCTAAATTCCGTCTTTTTACACGAAGCCATGCAAGTGGGAATGGATGCAGCGATCGTCAGTGCCAGCAAGATTTTACCCCTTGCTAAAATTGACGAAAAACATCAAAAAGTCTGTTTGGATCTGATTTACGATCGCCGAGAATTTAATGGTGATGTTTGCACCTACGACCCCTTAACTCAATTAACCGATATCTTTGCAGGGAAGAAAGCGAAGAAAGGCGAAGCGATCGATCTCAATCTGCCCGTTGAAGAACGCTTGACACAGCATATTATCGATGGAGAGCGCATTGGTTTGGATAAGGCTTTAGAAGAGGCATTAAAGCAATATCCGCCGTTAGAAGTTATCAATACTTTTCTGTTAGATGGCATGAAAGTGGTGGGAGAATTATTCGGTTCCGGTAAAATGCAGCTTCCTTTCGTCTTGCAATCCGCTCAAACCATGAAAGCAGCTGTTGCGTATTTAGAGCCGTTTATGGATAAAGAAGAGAGTGCGGGGAATGCGAAAGGAACGGTAGTCATTGCAACGGTAAAAGGGGACGTACACGATATTGGTAAAAATCTCGTTGATATTATTCTCTCCAATAACGGCTATGAGGTGATTAATTTAGGAATTAAACAACCCGTTGATAACATTATTAAGGCTTATGAGGAAAGCAATGCTGATTGTATCGCCATGAGCGGTTTATTGGTTAAATCAACGGCATTTATGAAAGATAATCTCGAAACCTTTAACGATCGCGGTATTACCGTCCCCGTGATTTTAGGAGGTGCGGCATTAACCCCAAAATTCGTCCATCAAGATTGTCAAAATACTTACAAAGGTCGAGTGATTTACGGGAAAGATGCGTTTGCCGATCTGCATTTTATGGATAAGTTGATGCCTGCCAAGCATACACAAAGTTGGGATGATATCAAGGGATTTTTAGGAGAATCTGCTGAGGAAAACGGAGTAACTAAAAATGGTTCTCAAGCGTCCCTTGATGGATCTGCAACCGTTGAAAAAGAAGAGAAAAAACAAAAACCGGAAGTCATTGACATGCGACGTTCTGAAGCGGTCGATATCAATATTTCCCGTCCTATTCCTCCCTTTTGGGGAACGAAGATATTAAAATCGGATACTCTTCCTTTAGAAGAGATTTTGGAGTATCTGGATTTACAAGCATTGTTTGTGGGACAGTGGCAATTCCGCAAAACAAAAGACCAATCGAAAGAAGAATACGATGCGTTTTTACAGGCGAAAGTTCATCCAATTTTAGCAGAATGGAAACAGCGTATTTTAGAAGAAGAATCCCTGCATCCCACGTTAATTTACGGCTATTTTCCCTGTCAATCTGAAGGAAACACCCTTTATATCTACGATTGGTCGAATCCCGAAGAAAAACGAGAGGTTGCCAAGTTTGAATTTCCCCGACAAAAAGATAAGCGACGATTGTGCATTGCTGACTTTTTTGCACCGAAAGGATCGGGAACTATTGATGTATTTCCCATGCAAGCGGTGACAATGGGAGAAATTGCCACAGAATATGCGAAAAAACTGTTTGAGTCTGATGACTATACTAACTATCTTTACTATCACGGGATGGCGGTACAAACAGCCGAAGCACTAGCAGAATGGTCTCACGTTCGCATTCGTAAAGAATTAGGATTTGGCGATAAAGAACCGGATAATCTGCGGGATATTTTACAACAACGCTATCAAGGTTCTCGCTACAGTTTTGGTTATCCTGCTTGTCCCAATATGCAGGATCAATACACGCAATTGGAATTATTGGGATGCGATCGCATTAATTTATACATGGATGAAAGCGAACAATTATATCCAGAACAATCGACGACGGCAATTATTGCTTATCATCCCGTCGCCAAATATTTCAGTGTATAATTAGACTCTATTGAGAATTGAAAAATATGGCACGTCGAACTGAAACGGATCTCGAAGAATTGCGACAGTTGATTCTAACTCTAGATATCAAACTGGACAAAAAAATAGATTCTTTGGGAAATACTCTAAATCAGAAAATAGATTCTGTTGGCAATACGTTGGACAAAAAAATAGATGCCATTGGCAATACGTTGGACAAAAAAATAGATGTTTTAGCCAGCAAAGTTGATGTCGGTTTTACTGAAGTCAAAGGAGATCTCAAACAACTCGATGAGAGAGTCAATCAAGTTGAAAAGCGTCTGGATGATACAAAATCTTCTTTGGAAAAGCGGATCGATGATACTAATGCTCGTCTGAATAGTATTACCATTGGATTTTTGGGGATCGTGGGAATTCTGGTAACGGGAATTTTAACGGTATTGGGTAAGCTGGTTTTTTTTCCTAATAGTTTGTCTTGAAATTTGTGAATTGATATCTGGATTGTGCTAGAATACTAAAATTAGTCCGTTTCTTGAGATTTTTCTGGTAGTTGTTTGGATGGTTCTGGATTTTGAGTGGAATCCTCATTGTTGCTCGAGGTCATCCTTTCAAAAAAGTCTCTTGCTTCTCCTCTCGCTTCTTCTCTGATTGCTGCGTGTAATGCTTTTTCGCTTAAAGCATCTAATCTTGCTTCTAAAGCATTGATTTTAGAAGTTAATTCGGTTTCTCTGCGTATCCTATCTTTTTCTGCTTCCTCGAGTTTATCTTGTAGTCTTTCCAGCAAGCGTTTAAATTCATCTAAGGTTTCTTTTGTATGCGTTCGCAGTTCTGCAAATTGTACGGTATTGGTAACTAATTCTTTATAAAGATCGCCAACTTTTACAACAAGTTCAGCGACAGTTTCTTTGACTCCTCCTATCATTAGTTAATTACTTTGTAAGTAATCAACTTGTCCTCCTCCTGTCACTCTAGGCATTTGATATTATTTTGTCAACTGTTTTGATACAATAGCTTAGCTTCCTGAAAACAATAACGATATTTAGATAAATCACTGACGCTCGATCTTCCTAACAGACATGGCATAGAGACCCAGAAATCGCTTCACCCTTTAAACATTTGGATCGAGTCCGGCTGCTCTCAAGCGTTCTGCTAATCGTGCGTTTTTTTGTCGTTCTTTTTCTAACTCGGATTCGGCAGTTTCTAACTCCGACTCGGCACGATTAGCGAGATCGCGTTCCTGTTCCACGCGCAATCGTTCTAACTCCGTCTGTTCCCAACCCGTTAATAACAGATTACCATCTCGATCCCACCACCGCAGCCAGAGTTGATTTTGATTTTGATAGTTTCCTTGCCAAAGTCCCAATTTTACTTCTAACGGGACAATGGGATAATGGCCGCGATCGTTGGCTGCGATTTGAAAACTACTGTTTCTTGGAAAGCGATCGCGCTGCTTCAGGAATTCTCACTTGAAGCTAATCGTCCCTTCTCCGATTAACTTCCCGATCTCGTTCATCAACTCGCTCTTAGAGATTGTTCGTAAAGCAAATATTAAATGAAAGGAGTAAGGTGTGTTAGCGTAATGGAATGGAGCGTAACGCACCGATTTTTAGACTTGCGGTGCGTTACGCTGTCGCTAACAGCACCCTACTGGTTCGTTTTGCGATCGCGCTCCATATCCTGCGACAAGATGCTTGAGGTCGCGATCGCAGTACTCAAACTAACGCGGGAACATCCAAAAGCTCTCCTGTCAAACTAAAAGCCCTCACTTCTGATACTTTTACTTTAACGATTGCTCCCTTCAATTCTTCGATATTTCCTTCAAAGAAGGTCAAGCGATTGCCTCGCGTCCGTCCCATCACTTGAGAGGGATTCTTGGGATTGCGATCCTCCACCAATACCTCCTCGATCCGGTTTGCATAGCGTTGGGTTCTTTCTGCCGCTTTCACCTCCACCAACCGATTCAACCGTTGCAGGCGATCGCGTTTTGCTTCCTCCGAGACTTGATTTTCCCACAATGCCGCAGGAGTGCCGGGACGGGGGGAATAAGCTGCGGTATTCAACTGGTCGAACCCGATATCCTCCACCAACTTCAGGGTATTCTCAAACTGTGCTTCCGTCTCCCCCGGAAATCCGACAATGGCATCGGCACTAATGGAAGCATCCGGCATATATTCGCGAATTTTGGCAATGATGCGGCGATATTTTTCTTGAGTGTATCCCCGTGCCATCGCTTTCAATACCTCATTATCCCCCGATTGAAAGGGGATGTGAAAATGCTCGCACACTTTCGGCAACTCGTGACAGGCACGAATCAAGCGTTCGGTAAAATAGCGGGGGTGAGAGGTCGCGAAACGAATGAGATCGATCCCCGGTACGTCATGGACGAAATAGAGTAAATCCGTGAGGGTGTGCTTGTTGCGTCCTTCGGGGGTGCTTCCGGGTAAATCGCGTCCGTAAGCGTCGATATTCTGTCCCAAAAGCGTCACTTCTTTATACCCCTGTCGTCCCAACACTTCCATCTCTGCACGGATCGCCTCGGGGGTGCGAGACTGCTCCACTCCCCGCACGCTGGGAACGACGCAATAGGTGCAACGTTCATTGCAACCATAGATAACATTGACCCATGCGGTAACTTTGCTATCTCTGCGAGGTTTGGTGATATCTTCGACAATATGGATCGCTTCGGTGGCAACCACTTGATTGCCCTCAAAAACTTGTTCTAATAAGTCTCCCAAGCGGTTTGCATGTTGGGGACCCATGACCAAATCTAACTCCGGCACCCGTCGCAGGAGTTGTTCTCCTTCCTGTTGTGCCACGCATCCGGCAACAATCAAGGTTAGATCCGGTTGTTGGTGCTTGCGTTTTGCTTGTTTGCCTAAATAGGAATAAACTTTTTGTTCTGCGTTATCGCGAATCGTGCAGGTATTGTAGAGAATGACATCCGCACCGTTGGGATCTTCGCTCCATTGCAGTCCCATATCCTCCAAAACCCCAGCCATGCGCTCGGAGTCGGCTTTGTTCATCTGACAGCCAAAGGTGGTAATGTGATATTTGCGGGATGCGGTCATGGTTCTTGACGTTTTTTTGCGAAAACCCTCTTATTGTAGCGTCTTTATTGAAGCGATCGCTCGACTTTCACCAAATTCTGGCTAGACGCAACACAAACTCGAGTAAGACATCTTCTCCAGATAATACGGACGGATTTTCCAATATCTCCACCTCTTTATTTTGTCGATAAATTTCAATCTTTTTGGTTTTCGAGTTCATTAACCATCCCAACTTTGTTCCATTCTCCAAATATTCTTCCATTTTCTCTCGAGCATCTTTTCTCGTGTCGCTGGGGGACATCAGTTCTACAACAAAGTCCGGACAAAGCGGCAATATTTTTTTGCGTTTTTCGGAAGGGATTGCATCCCATCGATCGATGGGAATCCAAGCTGTATCTGGCGATCGATCTGCACCATTGGGTAATTTAAAACCTGTAGAAGAATCAAAAACTTTGCCTAATTTTTTTTCCTCATTCCACAACCACAAGATCGCAGTAATCCCAGCATTCCGATTTCCTGTTTCTCCTCCCGTTGGTGGCATAATGACTAAATCTCCATTGGCGTTGCGTTCAAAGCGAAGATTCTCGTTTCTGATACACAACTGATAATATTGTTCGTCAGTCAAATTGACAGTTCCGAGGTCGAGAGTCAAAGCGGTCATCTTAACTCCTCATTGAACGGTATTCAGTCTATCCGTATTATAGTCGCGATCGCTTTTCTGGGGATACTCCTCATTCACCCCCTTGACCGATCGATTTTCACTGCGTTAGACTTTATATAACAAGCGCTCGATATTAATCCAATGCCGAAAATCGTTGATGCCGAACAATATCGCCGCGTCCTCCTCAACCATTGCTTTGACCTTTTTGCCGAACGGGGCTATGCTAATGTCACCACTCGTCAAATTGCTGAAGCCTTGGGAGTGTCTACAGGAACGCTTTACCACTACTTCGCCAACAAAAAAGACTTGTTCGCGCAACTGGTGGAAGAGATTGCTCGTAAAGATGTCTGGGCATTACAACAGCAGATCGATCGCGATAAAACTTTATCAGAACGGATCGCTGCTTTCGGGCAAATCCTTGTGGAAAATGCAGAGTATTTAATTGCAGCAGAGGCGATTTGGTTGGATTTCTACCAACATTGCAATGTTGAGGAAACTCAAAACGCTCTCATTCTCCAACGGGTTGCGGGACAATACCAAAAAGCGATCGCCAATTTACTCGGCATTGACGATCTCAAAGTTGCCCATTTTATTCACACGGCGATCGAGGGAATTCTCTGCGAACAGTTGCCAACGCGCAACTCGGAACTGTTTGTCGAACAGGTAAATTTCTTGATGGCGATGTTAACTGCTTATTTCGAGAAACGGGCGATCGCGTGTCTCGAAGCAGAGGCGATCGCTTAAAAATTTTTTGCCCGAATATATAACGAGCGTTTGATATAAAAAAATGGAGGGTAAACTCATGACTTGGACGCACTATCCCGACACTGAATCCATCACACAAACTTATATTCTTCAGGAACTCATGCAAAACTTAAACAATGATTGGCAAATGATGCGGGTCGGAAAATCTTTCTTGGCAATGTTATGGGGAGACGAGAGCCTTGCAACGGTCGGAGAGATGGAAGATGCGTTATTGCAAACCCCATCTTTTGACTTAGCAGCCAAATTTCTTCGGCAAGATCCCGACTCTGCGGCTTTAATTGAGGAGCGATATTTGCCATCGGCTCACGATTTGCAAGCTCTTTTGGCTTATCCGAAAGATTCTCTCGGTTATATCTATGCCAAGAATGTCACCGCACAAGGTTTTAATCCTAACTTGCATTATGGCATGGCGATGGACTCCGATGCCAGTTATGTTGCGGTTCGCTTAAACCAGACTCACGATATTTGGCACGCGATTACGGGATTCGATGCCTCTTCCATGGGGGAAATTGCCTTGCAGGCCTTTCATCTAGGACAGTTTCCCTATCCCCTTGCAACAATGCTGGTTGCCAATAGCTTAGTCAGTCTAACGCTTTTTGAACCAGAGAGTTTATCTCCTTGGCTCGAGGCGATCGCTCGGGGTTGGGAAATGGGTCGCCAAGCAAAATCCCTGTTTGCTCAAAAATGGGAGGAGAATTGGGAGCGATCGCTTTTACAATGGCAAACCGAGTTAAATATACGGCCGGTTTAGAAAGCGATCGCGCAGTAAAAAAGCCCCCCAGTGGGAGGCTTTTGATTATTTGCCTTAGCGGAGACAAAAAGTTAAGTTAACTGTGCAACCTAGCCGTTGATAACGGGAGCTTGCAGAGCAACAGGAGCAGATTCCCCAGCAGCTAAGTCTAAGGGGAAGTTGTGAGCGTTGCGCTCGTGCATCACTTCAAACCCT
>JAGHZQ010000055.1 GCA_017746715.1 Cyanobacteria bacterium SBLK | reverse complement strand
GGTGGGCATTGTTGGGTTAGCGTTAAACTTACGAGCCTACGATTTTGTCTCTCAGGAGATTCGGGCGGCAGAAGACCCCGAATTCGAGACGTTCTACACCAAGAACATCCTGTTAAATGAAGGTCTGCGAGCCTGGTTGGCCCCCCAAGACCAACCCCATCAAAACTTTAAATTCCCTGAAGAAGTCTTACCTCGCGGTAATGCACTCTAAGGAAAAATGGGTCGCAATTTTCAATCTCTGTTGAGATTTTTCTAGCAAGAGATCCCCGGCAATGCCGGGGGTCTTTTCACATCCGATCTGTAGAGACGTTGCATGCAACGTCTCTACAGGTTTTTAGGCATTCGTACAAGCGTGGTAGAAGGGGATTGGGGGATTTAGGGGGCTGGTGCGGTTTTCTGTTTCAGAAAGCGAGCCAGAGGCGCAATCAAACGCAGAATCAAAAATGCACCTTTTCCGGGTTTGATGGTAGGCTCTACCAAATCTCGAGCAAAAATCAATTTGCCAGTTGTCTCGGATATCCGACAAAAACTCACCCCTCGACCGTTAGGCAAAGGAATATCTCCCAATTCCACATGCCAGAGAATACCGACCGCTCGAGAATCGCCAGTGGTAATATCATCAATGACAAATCGCAAATCGACTGGCATCTTTTGGCAAGATTCCATGAGGAGTTCCTCGACTTCAGCTTTTCCTTGAAAGGGTCGGGCAAAGTTAAGGTCTTGATAGAGGCAATCGGGATCGATCGCCTCCATTGCTCGGGCAACGTTTCGGTCATTGATGGCTTTATAGATGGATTGGATGAGGAGATGGGCGGATAGTATCATTGTTTTAAGTATTAACCCGATTGAGATTTTTCAGAAAAAAGTTCCCCTTTTTAGAAAAATAGTGCTATCTTGGGGAACAGGTCAGCGACCTAATCTTTATCTCTTTTGAAATTAAACCGTTTAGGGAACAAGGAGGTGATGCCCATGATTGATAGTAGTAGTAAAATTATGGGTCTTTTCGTTAACAATAGTCGGCTGTGCGCCGGAGCCGTTCTCTAACATTGAAAAGATTGATTGAGTTAGCTGCTTGCAGTGACTGAATTCAACCCATTCAATTGCTGGAGTTCCTTCCGGCAGTCAGGCTTTAACTGAAAAGACCCTTACTAGACCGCGCTTACAGTTCCGCTTTTCCATTAGGAAGTCATTCTGAGAGGAAAATGCAAATCGTAAGCGCGGATAGTTTTGTTTATGGGAGTTTAAGACCAATGGCACAATTATTAAGCCAAACTGAAATTCAAGAACGCTTGCAACGCCTAACCGGGTGGAAACAAAATGGGAAAGTCATCCAACAAACTTTTAAATTTAAAAATTTTATTGAAGCGATCGCCTTTGTCAATCAGTTGGTCGAACCCGCCGAAGCCGCCGGACATCATCCCGATTTGGAAATTTCCTACAACAAAGTCACCGTGGAAATGACCAGCCACGATGCCGGCGGATTGACCCAAAAAGATTTTGATATGGCTGTGACAATTTCTCAACTGGGCGAGAAACTTTTGCGGTAAGATTGTCCAGAGAAGAGCAGATAGTCTCCCCAGTCTATCCTCTTCAATACTATGCTAGGCTTAAACATCGAATTGTCACCCTAAGCGTAAGGTGTGAGGACGAGGAAAACATGGACAAACAGTTCTGGAAATTACAGCTATTAAAGAGTCCGTCTATTCTGGGAATGGCGGCTTTGACTCTAGTATCTACTTCAACGGCGATCGCGATCGAACCGGAAGCTGCTTTAGAAAGCAGCATGACGGAGAGTTCCCTCGAACTTCAAACCGAATTCGCCGACACCGAAGAAGTCGCGATCGCTCCCGAAACCCGCCGAATTAAAACTCTCGGCAAGAAAGCCATTTCTTTCTCAACCCCATCGGCAGAAGAAATTGCAGTACAAGAAGTTGAAGTTCGAGAAGTTGAAGTTCGGGAAATTGCAGTACAAGAAATTGGCGAGCAAGTCAATATCCCCATTGTTGAGTTCTCAAACGACAATCTCGATAACAACGACGACAATCTTTCTGTGTCCGCAGTGACGGAAAATGCGGCTGCTGAAGTTGTTTCAGAAGTAACTGTCGAATCTGAAGAATTAGAAGAATTAGCGCGAAGCGAAGACAACGTTAACATCGAAGAACTTTTGGGTTTCTCCCCCGCACCCACTCAAATCGCTCAAGTTTATGGCGATCGCGCTAATAGCCCTCGTGCTAACAGCGAAGTTCTCGATCGCGTCAATCAGTACAGCAACGAAGAAACCAATGGCTCGATGGGTCAAGGGGTTCCCGGTGCAGCTCGCTTCAGCGACGTATCCCCCAGCGATTGGGCCTATCAAGCCTTGGATGACTTGGTGCGGAGATACGACTGTTTGAAAGGATATCCCAACGGGACTTATCGCGGCAATCGCGCCCTGACTCGTTACGAATTTGCAGCCGGTTTAAATGCTTGCTTGCAACAAATCGAGCGTTTGATTGCCGCTTCGACGGCGGATTTTGTCACCCGTCAGGATTTAGAAGCATTACAACGCCTCATCCAAGAATTTGAAGCAGAACTTGCCACTCTCGGCACCCGCGTCGATAACCTTGAAGGTCGCGTTGCTTTCCTCGAAGATCACCAATTCTCCACCACTACAAAATTATCTGGAGAAGCAATCTTTGGTTTAACCACTAACTTTGGTGGCGATACTAATATTGACGGCGTTGCCTCCAGCATCAGCGAAGCTGCTTTTGGGAATCGCGTGCGTTTGGAATTCAATACCAGTTTCTTTGGAACTGACCGTTTGGCAACCCGCTTGCGTGCGGGCAACCTCACCACTGCAAGTACGGCAACTCAGGTTGCGGGTTCGTTGAATAATGTTAGTGCTGGCGGTTCTTTCTCTGGCTCTCAAACATTTACCGTTCCCAGTACCCAAGGGGGAAATGATGTTTATTTAGATTGGTTGGCTTATTACTTCCAATATCTGAATTCTCAAGCCTATGTTGCGGCAGCAGGTGGGAAATGGAGCGATATCGCACCTACTTTGAACCCCTACTTTGAAGACTTTGATGGAGGTGATGGTTCTCTCTCTACGTTTGGTCAGCGTAACTCCATCTTCCGCATTGGAGGGGGTGCTGGTGCTGCTTTGAGTTTTGGTTTTACACCTATTGAAAGTATTCTAGGTCCGAGCACGGTAACTTTGGGTTATTTTGCCGGTACTGGTGCTGCTACTGCTGGGGCAGGTTCGGGTCTGTTTAATGGCGATTATGCCGTCATGGGTCATATTAATGCCAATGTTAGCGATACCTTTGGTTTGGGATTAACCTTCGTTCACGGTTATCACTCTAGTGGCAGTCCGATTTATGCTGAAGGTTTGGCCGAAAATGGCGGTGGTGCTAACGGATTAGTGGGCAGTTTCCAAGCTAATAATCCTTCATCGGTATTCCTTTTTGATGGCGTAAATTTAACATCGGGAAACTCGGCATCTATTCCTACCGTTACCAATTCCTACGGGGTTGAATTTTCCGTTCGACCCAGCGAAACCGTGGTCATCAACGGTGGTGTAACCTACACTAATGCAACCTTATTAAGAACGGGTAATGCAGATATCTGGTCCTATGCTTTAGGTGTTGCTTTCCCCGACTTAGGTAAAGAAGGAAACGTTTTGGGGGTTTATGGTGGCGTTCAACCTACAATTCGCGGTCTTCGCGGGAACTGGGATAACAACGCGATTGACCTCGATCGCTATGTTTGGCACGTTGAAGGTTTCTATAAGTACCAAGTCACCGATAATATCTCGATTACACCGGGTGTAATTTGGGTCGTGAACCCCAACCAAGGTGAAGTCCGCAACTACGATCTCATCGGAACTTTGAGAACGACTTTCTCGTTCTAAATTCACATCATTTCTGCAATTTTTTGCAATCATAAAAGCAACAGATGAAAGACTCTGTTGCTTTCATTAGTTACATCTCAATTTTGCTAAGTAGCCAAGAATTCAAATTCTTGGCTCAAAGCTCAAGCCAGCTAAAGCAGGCTATAATTTCCGCGATTTTCCAACCCGTTTTAACGGGTTTTCGCTTTCAGCCTAGGATTTGAATCCTAGGCTCTGAAAAACTTCAGAATCTTGAATTTCTGGTAAAGGTTCTAAAGGCGTTGTTACCGGAGAATAAGGATATCGGTCAGTGCTTCAGTATGAGAAAGCGATCGCTCTTCCCATCCTCGTGCAGAAGCAGAATCAGTTTAAAAAATAATGTACTTACCCATTCTTAATGCTCCTTATGGTAATTCGGAAATTCCGTTTCTCCTTCAAAAACGCAATCGACTTTAAGAATCTTTCCTCTTGTGGGATCGTGCGTGATTGTCCAACCTTCTTTTTCTAAAGCCGTGCAAACTGTCTTGTGAAATATGTCTTGTGCTGCCATAGGGATATTATAGATTAATCTTTTGTAAAGAGGCAAGCCAATCGCCAAATATCTACTTTAATAGAAATACGCTCATTTGAGAAATGCGATCGAGGTTGTCATGATGCAAACCATTCCTCAACCCCAACTTATAACCCTAGATGAATTTCTAGATTGGTATCCCGACGATCGCGGCCGCTTTGAATTGCATAATGGGGTTGTTGTTGAAATGCAGCCAACTGGAACTCACGAACAAGTGAGCGGTTTTTTAGCCCTTAAATTTGCAGTACAGATCGATCGCTTAGAATTCCCGTATTTAATTCCTCGTCAGTGTATTGTTAAAGAGATTGATTCTAATTTGTCTGGCTATGTTCCGGATATTGTCGTTCTCGATCTAAACCAACTCGGAAATGAACCACTTTGGAAAAAGCGTTCTCTCGTTAATTCTCTAAGTAAAACTCAACCAGCTAAATAGTTCGTTTGCCGATAATTGCCAACTTTTAAAAATATCCAGAACGGGTAAAATTTCTTTCCTTTCTAACAATTTTGGTTCTTGTTGAGGGCGAAAAATTAAAACAGAACGTTCTTTTGGATCGATTAACCAACCCAACTGAGTCTGATATTGAAAGCAATATAAAATATTATCAATTACCCGAGTCGTGCTTTGGTCGGGAGACAATATCTCAATTGTCCAATCTGGAGCGATCGCAATCTCATCCTTAATTTCACCGCGATCGTCGAGAGGAATATTTTTCCATTCAAAAACAACAATATCGGGAACAATAGAACGAACTCCAAACGAGCAACGTAATTCGAGAAATGCACAGGCAATCTTATCTTTTTCTCCAGCTTCACTAATTGCATCAATCAGGCGTTTTTGCAGCCGACTGTGTTTTCCTTTAGGCATTGGCTTTTGATAGATTTCCCCATCGATATATTCCCTTGCCGGCTTGACTTCTGGCAAGATCAAAAATTCATTGAGAGAGAGTTTCGCCGCTTTGCTGGTTAGAGAAACAGACATCATTTTTCTAGAATCAATGCTGTGAATTATAGCAAAAATATATCCCTCTGGTTGGTTGGAAACGATGCGATCGCCATTTCAGCAGGCAAACAATCAAGATTTCGAGTTCTGTAAAACCTTAACTAACGCATCAATTTTAATCGGTTTGCTAATATAATTATCCATACCCATTGCCAAACAACTTTCGCGATCGCCTTCCATTGCATTCGCCGTTAAGGCAATAATATGAGGGCGTTTTTCTCGCTCCCAACGCTGGCAAATTTCCCGAGTGGCTTCAAAACCATCCATTTCCGGCATTTGTACGTCCATTAAAATAATATCATAAGGTTGGCGTTCTAAAGAAGCGATCGCTTCCAAACCATTACCTACAACATCGGCACGATATCCCAAACGTTTTAACAAATGAACGATTAACTTTTGATTGACCGTATTATCTTCAGCCACTAATATTTTTAACGGTAATTGATTAGCTAAAGATGAATCAAATGATGCGTTTTGAGATTGAGTCTTTTCGTTGATTTTTGTGAATTTTAATTCTTGATAATTATCTTGCAAAATCCAATTCAACGTGTTAAAAAGTTGAGATTGTTTGATGGGTTTTGTCAAACAAGCAGACAATCCAACTTCTTCCTGTAAAGATTTTTCTTCAATTTGTCCCATTGAAGTCAATAAAATCAGAAAAGTGTTTTGATAACGGGTAATTTGACGAATTTCCCGAGCCAAGGTCAAACCATCCATTTCCGGCATTTGCATATCTAAAATCATGAGATCGAAATCTGGCTTTTCTTGTAAAAAAGCTAATGCTTCTATACCAGAATTTACAGGAATGGGAAGCATTTTCCAGTTCGTACATTGCAAGCTCAAGATTTTACGATTTGTTGCATTATCATCAACGATCAGAACTCGTTTGGCAACCAACTCGGAACTCGTTTCATGTCTATCCAAGGCGATGCTTTCAGGTGTCAAAGCAGCAACAATACTGAAAGAAAATATCGAACCTACTCCAACTTCGCTTTCTACCTCAATCGTACCTCCCATTAATTCGCAAAGACGCTTGGAAATGGTTAATCCCAAACCCGTTCCGCCATATTTTCGAGAAGTAGACGCATCAACTTGTGTAAAGGATTGAAAAAGACGATCGCGTTTATCTGGAGGGATCCCAATTCCCGTATCTTTGACGGCAAAATAAAATTTTGTTGTTGGTTGTTGGCTTGTACTGAGCGTAGTCGAAGTGTTGTTGGTTATTGGCTTGCACTGAGCGTAGTCGAAGTGTTGTTGGTTAATGCGATCGCTCTTAATCGTTAAAGTCACTTCGCCGCGATCGGTAAATTTAATCGCATTGTTTAACAAGTTCACCAAAACTTGACGCAATCTCGTTAAATCGCCAATAATTTGAGTCGGAGTATCCGGGTGCATAAAATAAGCAAGCTCTAAATTTTTCTCACCTGCTTTCATCGCGACTAAATCTAATGTTTCTTCAATACAAACTCGCAAATTAAATGGATATTCTTCTAATTCTAATTTTCCTGCTTCAATCTTAGAAAAATCCAAAATTTCGTTAATAATTGTGAGTAAGCTATCTCCACTCGTGCGAATAATTTCTGTAAACTCTCGCTGTTGCTTTGTTAGCTTAGTATCCAAGAGTAAACTTGTCATGCCAATGACTCCATTCATTGGCGTGCGAATCTCATGGCTCATATTTGCCAGAAATTCCGATTTCATCTGCGTTGCCGAATGCGCTTCTTGTAGAGCAAGATCGAGAACTTGGTTTTTGTTTTCCAACTCGCTGGTTATGTTTTGCATTTTTACTTTTGCCTTCTCCACCCGTTCGATATATTTGCGAATTTGACGGATAGCAGGATGAAAAACAAATAAGGCTTCTAATAGCAAAACAATCAAAACAATAATTAAAATAACTTTTTCTAATTTCCTCATTTCTTCAACGCGGGATTTTGCCTCGCGATCGTACTGAAAGACAATGGCATTCATTCCGGGTAAAAAGTCTCCTTCATTGGCCAGAATTATCTCTGTAAAAGGCAAAATCTCTGAAGATTCCGAGGGTAAGTTATCCTGTTGGACAGTGGCTAAAATTTGTTTGGCCGCCCCGAGCATGGCTTGGTAATGCGGTTCGATCGCAGCGAACATTTCTCGAATTGTTTGGCTATTGTCTCCCGGAAGTTCCAACTCGCGATCGCCTTGTTGCAAACCCGTATGAGACGTTTCCCAAAGTTCGATAACCTCTTCGAGTTCTTTTAAGCGTTTTTGATATTCGTCGAGATCGCGAGTATTTTGCAAAGCCAATGCGGTTTTACTTAACTTTTGGCTCAGCATGCGCTGACGGCCGGCAATATTGATAATGCGAGAATCATTGGATTGTCGGTCGAGAGAGCGTTGGATGATGAATTGCGCTAAGATTGAGAGCAAGGCGATCGCGCTTAAAGCGGAAATATAGAGAATGGTCAAGCGACGCGTAGGAGCAATATTTTGCAAGCGATTGCGAAATCGAGCCAACATAAGAATGTCAATAAAATTGTGCGAGTTCGAGAGCATTGAGAAGAATGATTCGATTATAGCCTTATCGCTGTTGACAATTTGAGATGTTTAAGGTTTCAAAGAAGAGAAGTCAAAACCAAACACTCTTTTTTCTTGAAGCACCAAAAAATGATGTTCTTTCTCTACCCTCAGTTTTTAGTTCTCCTTGCCAACTTATAGGAATTTTCACCCTCTTGGAAAACACAAGCTCAATCCGCTACAATACCGATAAGTCAAAATTGCTCTAATTCCCTCGTCAAATTTTTCAGTCAAATTTTTCAGCATTCTGCAAAGTTCGCGATCGCTAAGAAAATAACCCTAGCGAAATCTACTTTCTCTATTGTTTATCATCGCCCTAGCCCATGTTTCTTGCAACAAATTTACTCATCGATAATCTCGTCAAACAATTAACCTCTGGCTATCATCGAACCTATGGGGGCTGGAAATCCGAATATGCAGAAATTATCGCTTGGGCTGCGGGAATGGCCCTCGAGAATATTGCCAATAGCGATGCACTTTACCACAATGTCGAGCATACAATTTTTGTCACCCTCGTCGGTCAAGAAATTCTCCGAGGGAAGCATATTAAAGATGGTGGTGCAACGCCAGAAGATTGGCTGCACTTTCAGATTTCCCTGTTGTGTCATGATATTGGCTATGTTAAAGGAGTTTGCCGCCCCGACGATCCGGCGAACAGTCGCTATGCCACGGGAATTGGCAATCAAATGATTCAACTCCCCGCTGGTGCCAGCGATGCGAGTTTGGCGCCCTATCATGTCGATCGCGGTAAATTATTCGTGCAAGAACGTTTTGGCGGTCATAAACTCATCGATGCAGAAGTCTTAAAAGAAAATATTGAATTAACCCGCTTTCCCGTTCCTGCCGACGAAGATCATAAAGATACGGAAAATTATCCCGGTTTGGTACGCGGGGCAGATTTAATCGGTCAATTAAGCGATCCTCGCTATTTACAAAAGATTCCCGCCCTCTTCTATGAATTTGAAGAAATCGGAACCAATAAATTTCTCGGTTACAAGAACCCCGGCGAGTTGCGTGCCAACTACCCCAGCTTTTATTGGAAAGCCGTTTATCCCTATCTTCATACGGCATTAAGATACTTGAATTTAACCCAATCCGGCAAACAAATTATCGCCAATCTTTACGCCACGGTGTTCCGAGTCGAACACGAAGAAGATGCCAAAACCTCAACAGCAGCATAGTTTCAACTATCAACTATCAACTATCAACTATCAATTACCATTGAATTTGGTCTTTGTGACCCCAAAAACCTTGGTATTTTGTGACTTTTATATCTCCTAAGACTTTGGTTTGACAGGCAAGACGGAGATTTTTATCGGGAGAGTGGGGAGGGAGCGATCGCCGTCCTCGATCTTTCCAGTTGGGTTCGGAAACTTCTCCTTCGATCGCCACCGCACAAGTGCCGCAACTGCCCAAACCCCGACAATTAATAAATTGGGAATTTCCGTTATAGAGGGGAATTCCGTGTTTTAATAGAAGTTTGCGGAGGTTTTCGCCGCGATCGCACTCAATAATTTGGCCGCAAACGCTGACTTTTAATTTTTCTTGGGAAGTTTGCATATTATTTTAAATTTGTCAAGGTTTTTATTGATATTATCAAAGTTAAGGCGATCGCGCATTCCCCTATTGTTCCCCCTTCCCTTTCAATCATGGAAAATCGGATTTGGCTCTACGATACAACCCTCAGAGATGGAGCGCAACGCGAAGGGCTGGCGCTCTCCATTGAAGATAAACTAAAAATCGCCCATAAATTGGACGATATGGGCATTCCCTTTATTGAGGGAGGATGGCCCGGAGCCAATCCCAAAGACGTACAATTTTTCTGGCGCTTGCAAGAACAACCCCTCAAACAAGCGGAAATTGTCGCATTTTGTTCGACCCGTCGTCCGAATGGATTAGCAGCAGAAGATAAGATGTTACAAGCCATTCTGGCCGCCGAAACCCGGTGGGTGACAATCTTTGGGAAATCTTGGGATTTGCACGTCACAGAAGGGCTAAAAACCAGCTTAGATGAAAATTTAGCTATGATTCGAGATACAATCGAGTATCTCCGCTCTCGCGGCCGTCGGGTTATTTACGATGCCGAACATTGGTTCGACGGCTATCAAAAGAATCCCGAATACGCCCTGAAAACCCTAAAAGCAGCATGGGATGCCGGAGCGGAATGGCTGGTTTTCTGCGATACCAATGGAGGCACCCTACCCCATCAAATTACTCGGATCGTAGAGGAAGTATTTGCTGCTTTCCCGGAACTAAAATCCGAAAGCGATGCCCCCAAACTGGGAATACACACTCACAATGATTCCGGTACTGCCGTGGCCAATGCTCTGGCTGCCATAATGGAAGGCGCGCGCATGGTACAGGGAACAATGAATGGTTATGGAGAACGGTGCGGCAATGCCAATCTTTGCAGCTTAATCCCTAATTTGCAACTCAAACTCGGCTATCGGTGCATTGAAGAAGAACAACTCGCGCAGTTATCTCAAACCAGTCGCCTCATTAGTGAAATTGCCAATCTCGCCCCAGACGAACACGCACCTTTTGTCGGTCTCTCTGCTTTCGCTCATAAAGGCGGGATTCATGTTTCTGCGGTACGGAAAAATCCTTTAACTTACGAACATATCAACCCGGAATCCGTCGGTAACGAACGGCGTATTGTGATTTCCGACCAAGCGGGAATGAGCAATATTGTTTCTAAAGCTCGCAATTTTGGCATTGAATTAGACCCCAAAGATCCCACCGCTCGGGGAATTTTAGAGAAGTTAAAAGAGTTAGAACACGAAGGCTATCAATTTGAAGCGGCCGAAGCGAGTTTTGAATTGCTCATGCGATCGGTTTTGGGGAAACGAGAGCAAATGTTTGAATTAAAAGGCTTTCAAGTCACTTGCGATATTTTACAGGGAGTACAGAGTATTAGCAGTAATGCCCTTGCAACGATTAAGGTGGAGGTGAATGGAGAAGATTTGCTAGAAGTTGCCGAAGGAAACGGTCCGGTTTCGGCCCTTGATGCGGCTTTACGGAAAGCATTGGTGAAATTTTATCCCGCAATTGCGAACTTTCATCTCACGGATTATAAAGTACGAATTCTCGATAGTAATTCGGGAACTGCTGCCAAAACTCGCGTCTTGATAGAGTCGAGTAATGGAGAGCAACGCTGGTCTACGGTCGGGGTTTCGACCAATATTATCGATGCGTCTTATCAAGCTGTGGTTGAAGGGATTGAATATGGTTTATTGTTGCAATCTTCTCGGACCGTTGCGATCGCTTAACCATTCCAACGATCTGATTAAACGTTATCCATGGGCAGGGATGCCCGTTCCACGGTAGGATAGAAAAAATATTCTGTCTGGCCTTAAGTATTTTTGCAAAACTGATATCAAATCTGCTTGAATACTTATAAAAAAAACATCAGGCGCTGTAATAGCGCATCTAGGCTAAAATGCTGAGTAGTTCAAATTCTGTAAACCATATTTTGCAAGGTGGACGGCGATCGCTTTACCCAACAAATTAAAATGGATGCGCTAGTAGGTTGGGTTGAGGTACGAAACCCAACAGCATAAATGCTTGTGTTGGGTTACGCTATCGCTAACCCAACCTACGATATCTGGGGTACATTGCGATCGCGCTAAACACAGATAAAGGTCATTTTATGGTTGCTTGGAGAGGAATCCCAAAATGAAAGTCAAACAGCTAAAAATGAAAAATTTTCGCGGTTTTGACGATATAACAATAGATTTTGAACCCAATGAACCGACTATTTTTGTGGGGATAAATGGATCGGGTAAATCTAGTATTTTAGATGGTTTAGTTTTTCTCTTGTTTGTACTGGTTTTAAACAAAAATATTATTTATCTTCAAGAAAATACTAAGCCTATAAGTATTGTAAGGCTAAATCGAAATAAAGAGAGGGAGAAAAGTCATGTTAGCAACATAAAAAATGAAATACAAAATGGTAAAGAAAATGTGGAGATTGAGATCGAGGTTAATATGTATTCTGAATCATTGAAATGGGGTTTAATGGCAAAACATCATGAAGATTCTAAAGTAACATGGGATTTTTCGCAAAAAGAAAGCATAACAATCTTAAAAGAAAAAATAAATAATCAAGTAAAAGAGAACAAAAAAAATAATATTCCACTTGCGATTTACTATCCAATTCATCGAACTTTCTCAGAAAGCTATTTAGACGAAGGTAAAAGCGACTATAAAAGTTTGTTCAATCAATTCAGCGCTTACAAACATATGTTAGACAATAACAAAAATAATTTTATTTCTTTTTTTAACGACTATAAATCTTTAGAAGAGTTAGAATATGAGGGATTAAAAAAAGATCGAGAGTATCAAGACCCTTATCTCAAAGGAATACAAGATGCAGTTTATACATTTTTGAATGGCTTTTCTAGTTTTCAAGTTCGACGTATAAACACAAAAAATATTCCTCAAATGATTATTGAGAAAAAAGGAAAAATGTTAAGTCTCGATCAACTTTCAGAAGGCGAAAAGTGCTTATTAGCAATGGTAGGAGACTTAGCGAGGAGACTGGCGATCGCAAATCCGGGACGAGATAACCCCCTCGAAGGAGAAGGCATCGTTTTGATTGACGAAATCGAATTACACCTGCATCCCCAATGGCAGCGCAGCATTATTAAAAATCTCACGAAAACCTTTCCCAATTGTCAATTTATCGTCACCACTCATTCCCCTCAAGTCATTAGCGAAGTGCGACAAGTTCACCTCTTACATGAAACCGATGACGGTAAAATCATTTGCGATCCGATCCGAACTTATGGTAAAGATAGTAATATGATACTAGAAACCCTCATGGGAACCGTGAGGCGATCGCAAGATATTCAAGACGATCTCGATCGCCTTTTTGAATTAATTGGAGATGAAAAGATTGCGGAGGCAAAAGCATTAAAAGTAAAAATCGAAGACAAAGTAGGAACGAGAATTCCCGAACTGGCAAGAGCAGATTGGGCAATTACTGACTTAGAAATTATGCAAGAGGAAGATGAAACGGATTCGCAAACAAAAAGCACCTAACAGCTTTACTGAATGGAAACTCAAGAACAAAGCCAAACAAACCAATTATAGTTACGATAACTTCCAAAATCCTGAAAAAAGAGAAGTTCATGAATCTCTACTCCAAGAACAAGGCTACATCTGTTGTTACTGTTGCGGGCGCATTAGACTAGACAATAGCCATATCGAACATTTAAAATCCCAAACCGATAATCCCGAACTGGACTTAGATTATCACAATATGTTAGCATCTTGCGGTTCTCAGCAACGCTTCCCCGAATATTGCGGCAACCAAAAAGGCGATCGCAAAATTCCCATTACTCCCCTACAAGATCGTTGTGAAGAATCTTTCGAGTTTTTAAGAGATGGTCGAATTCGTCCTCTCAAAACAAAACCAGAACGAGAACAAGAAGTCAATGAAACCATTGAAACTTTAAATCTCAATCATCCCGAAATTCGAGAAGGAAGAGCCGAAGTATTTGAATGGCTCAAGGAGACCTTTAAAAGACCGAGAACTATAAAAGAAAAGCAAACCCTCGCTAAAAAATATCACAAATATCTACAACGAGAAAGCGATCGCTATCAAGAGTATTGGGATGTTATTAACTTTTATATCAAACGCTATTTTTGCTAGTCGATAACTCAATTGAATTTTGCAGCCTTTGGGTAATCTCTGCAAAAATAGCACTTTGAGATTTTCGAAGATGGCTTCAATAATCATCTCCAACATTGAAAGGCGAACAATTCTTCAGATTGCCCCTCATCAAGCACAAATTTTTTTTATACTTTTGGAGAATTTGCTTCTAGATTGCGAAATGCTACGATTGACAAAAAATTAATGTTATGCCATGAGTGGCTGCAATCCTATTAGCATCTTAATTGTTGAAGACGAGGCCGTAACCCGAAAACGGCTTCAGGCCCATTGCGATCGCCAAGGTTACACAACGGAAGCCGTTGCGACCAAACAAGAAGCCCTCGATCTCCTCCACCGCGATCGCCCGCAAATCGTTCTTTTAGACGTTCTCCTACCGGATTCTTCAGATTTCCAACTCGCCACCCGCATCGGAGAACAGCGCAACTGCGGTTTAATGATTATCAGTTCTCTCGGCGATCGCGATCATCGTTTGGCCGGACTGCGAGCAGGAGCCGACGATTATTTGAACAAGCCCGTCGATACTGAAGAACTACTCTTAAAAATCGCCAATTTAGCGAGTCGCATTCAACCCAAAGCCGGTTTATCCCAATCTTTTCAATTTGAGGGCTGGATTTTTGCCCCCGATCGCGGCGAATTGTGCCGCGAATATAGAAAGACTGTCGCTTTAACAACGAAAGAACAGGAACTTTTACTGATTTTCGTCCGTTCTCCGAGACAACTTTTTTCTCGCGATCGCCTGCTAGCGTTATTATCCTCCGAAGAGGACAATTGCAGCGATCGCGCCATTGATTCTCGCATTGCCCGCCTGCGGAAGAAAATCGAAGTCAACCCGCGATCGCCTAAAATTTTACAATCGGTCTATGGGGGAGGATATCGCTTCAATGCAGAGGTTCGCATCGTCGATCGCCCGCTTGAGTCGCAGATTGTTTCTTAAACGATCGTTCTCGCCGAATGGTTTCCTCTCAAAATCCGTCCATCGCTTGTTATTCGTGCTGGGAGTCGGGACAAAACCCCAACCCGAATATCGCGATCGCCGATGGTGGCAAATTTTCTACACGCGAATTGCCATCCTCGTATCAATCTATTCGATCGGTTTTCCCTTCCTGTTTTCCTTCCTCCATCGCGCCTCAATTGTGGCCCATCTTCCCTTGAAACTTTATGTGGCTTGGGAATTTGGCGGCATTACAGGGGCATTTGTTGCCTTGATTTTAATGCCTATCGACGTACTGGCAGTGTATTGGGTTGGAGGAACGGAACATTTACATTTAATCTCTACTCCTTTTTGGACGGGACAAGTGGGGGGAATGTTATTTGCTTATACCCTCGGTCAAGCCGGACAACTGCAAAAACGGTTGCGCCGAGAACTCGAGAAAACGAAAGCCTTGCAACAAAAACTCCAACAAGAAAAAGAGAATGCAGAGATTGCCAACCGTGCCAAAGATACCCTATTAATGAGCATCAGTCACGATCTGCGAACTCCTATGAGCGCGATCGCTCAAACTGCCGAACTCTTGCGCTTCGATCTCGAGCGCGATCGCCGCCTCTCTCTCATCGACAATATTGAAACCTCGACGCATCAACTCTTGCAAACCGTTAACGATCTCCTTGCTCTCTATCGCAGCAATACCAATACCGTCGCCGAAGTTGCCGAACCCTTTCACCTACGACAAGCCATTGCAGATATCTCTCGTTTGATGCAGCCCCTTTTTACCGAGAAAGGATTGACCTTAAACGATCGCATTGCCGCAGACATTCCCGACGAACTCTCTGGCTCTCCCAAACTCTTACGCCAAATTCTTTTTAATCTTTTAGGCAATAGCCTCAAATATACCGATCGCGGCGGGGTAGAAATTGCCGTCACCTTACAAAAACAACAAGAAGAAACCGTCGATTTGCTTTTTTCCTTGCAAGATACCGGGCGAGGAATCCCCTCAGAACAGATTCCGAGGATTTTAGACGAATCTTATCGTTTCTCTCGGTTGGATGGGGAAAAAGAAGGATATGGCTTGGGTTTGGGGAACTGTCAGCGCATGGTTGCTAAAATGGGGGGAACGCTCCGGCTCGAGTCGGTGGAAGGACAAGGAACAACCCTCTTTCTCGCTTTGAGTTTTCGCAAAACCCACGAAACGGAGATCTTTGCACCGGAGCGATCGCGCGTGGATTTTGTTTCCCCTTCCCCACCCAAAGACAAAATACGAGTTTTGCTGGTGGAAGATGATGCGGTAAATTTGGCGACCGTTGTAGAAATGTTGCAAATTCTCAATTGTGAGGTTGAGGCAACGACCAATGGCATCGAAGCCCTGACCAAAAGCAGCAAAGAAATATTTGCCTTAGCGATTATCGATATGCAGCTTCCCGATATGACCGGAATTGAAATCGTACGGGATTTGCACGCACGGATGGGAAAAGCTCCCTATACAGTGTTGTTAACCGCAAATATTTTGCTGGCTTCCCTGCAAGAGTCTTTGCATTCTCCCATCGATCTGATTTTAACGAAACCCATTCGCTTTCAAGAACTGCAACGCATCCTCCATCGCGTTGTTAGTTCCGAAGAGGGGCAATCTCCTCTCTCGGTTCCCGGTTTGGATCGAAATTTTTTAAATCAAGAAATAGACCTCCTCGGAGAAGAGATAATCAGGCAACTTTGGGAGACCTTTCTCGCAAAATCTTTACCCGCTCTTGATGAATGCTTGCTGGCTTATGCGACGGAAGAATATCAAAAATGTGCTCGTCACGCCCACCGTTTGAGTAGTGGAGCGGCAAATATGGGGTTGGTGGCACTGGCAAAAGTTGCTAAAAAAGTCGAGAAAGTCAGCGATTGTCGCGATCGCTTGCAACTTTACACTCTCCTCAAGGATTTGGTGCAAGAGTGCGATCTCGGCAAGGAAGAATTAGAGCAGTTTTTGGGCGATCGCCGTGCCTGAAAGTCGCTTAAACTTTGACTGTTCTCCATTCTTGACAAAACTTTACAATTCAAACTGCTTTTGCCATATTTCTGACACATTCTTCTTTTAGTATTTAAACTGCAAACTTCATGCTTCTTTAATTTTGCTCCCAAAGGTTTGCAAGAATTTTTGCACCCAAGAAGCGATCGATAAAACCGTCTAAAATCGAAATTTAAAATCGAACTATCTCCCAATTTATTGCCTTTCAAAATTTTGAAGAGGCGCGGTTTTGAAATGGTTTCTAAAGCCTAGAACTCGATCGATACAGTACATTAGAGCCATATTAAAGATTTAGACACCCGATCGTTGAAGAGAATGGGGGAGAGTCTGTTGCCTTCTATTGTACCTCAAAAAATAGGAATCGTCACTATTCAGAATTAAAATAAATAAGGAGTTGACCCATGTTTTCTAACCTGAAAAGCGATCGCGATCGCAACCTCGAAAAAACCGAACGAGAGGATTTCTTTGCCTCCAAACCCTCGCCTAAAGTCACTCAAACGCAGAAATCGCCCGTACAAAGGCAGTTAACCTCGCGAACCGGACGCACCTTTAGTGCAACCGAAGTCCTCTCGGGTGACGGTTCGACTGAAGTTATCCAATCTCAACCCATTCAAACCAAACTGGCGATCGGGGAAGTCGGAGATAAATACGAACGGGAAGCCGATCGCGTCGCTAAGGAAACGGTGCAACAACTGCGCCAACCGCTTCAGAAGGATAAGGATGCACCGCCAGTACAACAGAGACCCATATCGCCCTATAAATTGCAAAGGAGGGAGGAACTGCAAGGGGGAGAAGTCCCGACAGAACTCGAAACCCAGATCGATCGCGCGAAGAGTGGGGGACAATCTTTAGCCCCCGATCTGCAAGGGAAAATGGGGCGGGCGATGGGAACGGATTTTAGCCATGTAAAAGTGCATACCGATAGCCATTCGGATCGTTTAAATCAGTCCCTACAAGCGAGAGCATTTACGACAGGCAATCATGTCTTTTTCAAGAAGGGAGAATATAGTCCCAATAGCACGAGAGGACAAGAATTACTGGCACATGAATTAACCCATGTGGTGCAGCAGAATGGAGGCGCAGTGCAACGAAAAATAGAAGATGGAGGAATTGTCCAAAGGTTTTGGGGAAGCGATAAGAGTCCAGAAGAACAAGAGAAGCAAGAAAAGGAACGAAAAATAAAAACAAAACAAAAAGTAATCACTCAATTGTTTAAATCCTCTGTATTACAAAATAAACAAGGCAATCTTAACAATATCAATCTAGGAGATGTATTGGGTACAACGAATGGGACATTAAAAAGCGAAATAAAAGATCGATATATTTTTGATTTGTTTATCTATTTCTGTGAAGACCAGTTTGCAACAGAAAATCCTAATGCCATCCTCCTCTTGAATAAAACAAAAGAGACATCGACTAGGCAACTGATGGCGGCGGCAGAAACACTCTGCATAGAAATTAAAGATTCTAAATATAGTGGACATCTGGCTCTGTCTAACTATAAGTTTGGCGGTGTACCAGAAGATATCAACCTTGCCTATGAATACAATAAAAACTTAAAAACGGCCTATACCGAAGCCGATGATGCCTACACTCAAGGAGATCGAGATTTAAAGAACCAGAAAAAAGTACAACTGATTTCGGCTTTAATGAATGCGCGTAAGGGAGCTTTTATTAACATGACAGATAGTTGGATGAGATTCAGAAGGTGGGAAAAAGAGAATAACGAACTAAAAGAGGCATTGCTTGCATACAGAGACTTCTGGTTCGGGAATTAAAGCTGATTTTTCCATAGGATACCAAGTCTACCCAATCCGCATTACTGAGAAGGTATTCCCGTTCTTCTGTAGCGGCATTGCATGCAAGGCCGCTACGGGGTTATAGGCAATCGCGTGATTATAGTCTGCGGTAACTGGATTTGGTATCAAGTGCCATATTTCCGACACATTGTTTGGTTAAAATCGCCACCACCAAAATCAAAATAGATAAGGAGTTTTCCGATGTTTTCTCACCAGAAACGCGCCCATAACACAAAAAAAACCTCTCGAGAGCATTTCTTGGCTTCCAAGCCATCGCCTGCTATTGTTCGCCAGCAGAAATCACCCCTACAAAGGCAGTCAATCTCGCGAACCGGACGCACTTTTAGCGCAACCGAAGTGCTTACGGGTGACGGTTCGACCGAAGTTATCCAACCTCAACCCATTCAAACCAAACTGGCGATCGGGGAAGTCGGAGATAGATACGAACGAGAAGCCGATCGCGTCGCCAAGGAAACGGTGCAACACCTGCGCCAACCGCTTCAGAAGGATAAGGATGCACCGCCAGTACAACAGAGACCCATATCGCCCTACAAATTGCAAAGGAGGGAGGAACTGCAAGGGGGAGAAGTCCCGACAGAACTCGAAACCCAGATCGATCGCGCGAAGAGTGGGGGACAATCTTTAGCCCCCGATCTGCAAGGGAAAATGGGGCGGGCAATGGGAACGGATTTTAGCCATGTGAAAGTCCATACCGATAGCCATTCGGATCGTTTAAATCAGTCCCTACAAGCGAGAGCATTTACGACAGGTAATCATGTCTTTTTCAAGAAGGGAGAATATAGTCCCAATAGCACGAGAGGGCAAGAATTACTCGCTCATGAATTAACTCATGTGGTGCAGCAGAATGGAGGCGAGGTGCAGCGAAAAACAGCCGATACAAAGATGATTCAATGTGGCTTGTTTACTAAAAAGAAGACAGACGATAGTGGAGAGCGAATAGAATATGTCAAAAGTAACTTTGAATTTATATTACAATATCCCCCTGCCTATGAAATTTTACTCAAAATAGCACAAGGCGCATATGTAGAGGAAGGAGCGAGGTTTCTGTATGATTATCTAGAATGCGAACGACATAATTCTGTACAAGAATTAGAGGGATTATACGATCGCTACATTCAAAAAGGTCAAACCTATACGGTCAATATCTCATCTTCTGAACGACGTAAACTTCATGTTATTCGCAACGATCAAAATCAAACTTTTAGTCTCCAAAATTTCGCAAAAGCAGTCAGTGAAGTTCGCTTTATTGTGGAAAAACGCTTACTTGGAGACGAAGACGATAAGAGTTTAAGACATCCAAAAAACTATAAGAGTTTATGTGATATTAGTGACAAGATGGGTTTCTCACCTAAAAAGATATAACCTCTTGCTGATGGGTTGCCCATTATTCCTTACACTCCGGGGGCTGTGGGTCTTCTTTAGCGACACTGGCGGCGAAGTTCTCGGAGAGGCGTACGAACTTAAAGCCTTTTTTAACACTCCCTTTCCATGCTTGTCTTGCTTCATAGCCCGTGTTATTCATGTGAGTGCGAACGATAACCGTTTTATCTTCGGGAATCTTGATGGATTCACTGAAACTGGTAAAGGGTTGCGCGTCGGGATGGCTTTTGTCGAAAACGTGGCGATCTAAGAGTTCCCCATCCTCCCCGAGGACTTCCCACCAATCGGCATAATTATCGCAGCCGGAATCGCGACTGTAGAGGGAGACGTTAAAGGTGTAATTGTTAGGTGTTCCCTCGACATCAAGGTTAAGTACCACAGCCCCATCAATCAACTGGGGATTTTTCTTTTCCGCCCACAGAGTTAGTATTTGTGCTAAAGCCTCAATTTTTGCAGATTCCGGACAATTGCGGAGTGCGCGTAATGCCTTTCCCCAATCCTCATGCAGGGCGTATTGAAATGCGATTGCCTGTAAGGCTTCAGCAGCATTAGCAGCCTCCGCAGCCGATAGCGCATCGCGTAAGATTGTTTGTGTTGCTTCCCAGTTGGTCAAATCTCCAGAAGCCGAGGCAATCTCTCTCAGGACAGAGGATTGGGAGGATGGGTCATAAATGTTCTTTGCCGCTTTGAGAGACTCTTGCAAAAGATTAACCGCTTCTTTTTCATCTTGGAGTTGTCCAAAAGCCGAGGCGATCGCTATCAGGACATCGGATTGGGAAGATGGGTCGTCAATGTTCCTGGTAACATCGAGAGATTCCCTCAAGAGTTGGGCAGCTTTTTCTTCATCTTGGAGTTGTCCAAAAGCCGAGGCGATCGCTATCAGGACATCGGATTGGGAAGATGAGTCGTCAATGTTCCTAGCAGCATCGAGGGACTCCCTCAAGAGTTGGGCGGCTTTTTCTTTATCTTGGAGT